>NZ_BAABLG010000011.1:0-95183 GCF_039544225.1 Microbacterium jejuense | reverse complement strand
AATCACCACCGGCCCCACACCGCCATCGGCAAGGTCCCACCGATCACCCGGTTAACCAACCTGCCTGGGCAGTACAGCTAGCCTGACGCGATGGACGAGCATCGGTGGTTGCGGCGAGCCAAGGTGTTCATCGCCGTCGGCTTCGTGCTGTTCCTCGCCGTGCTCGCCGTGGTGGCCTGGCCTCCCGAGCAGGGGCCGGCGCCCGACCGCGACTGGGGTCTTGTCGCACCGAGACCCGGCCGGCTGCCCCAGCTGCCGACGCCCTCCACCGGGCCGTCGGCCCCGGCCGCCGGCATCCCTTCGCGGCCCGACGATGCCATCGCGCTCACCGTCACGTATGTGTTCGACGGCGACACGATCGAGGCCGTCGACCCCGGGACCGACGAGCGCACGCGCGTACGGCTGATCGGCATCGACACACCCGAGGGCACGCCCACGCCGGAGTGCTGGGCCGGCGAGGCCCGCGCGCACCTGTCGGAACTGCTGCCCGAGGGCGCCACGGTGTGGGCTTCGCCCGACGCCGAACTGCGCGACCGGTACGACCGCGCACTTCTGTACCTCTGGACCGACGACGGCCGCTTCGTCAACTACGAGCTGATGGCCGCGGGCGACGCCGAGGCGCTGCGCATCGCGCCCAACACCGCCCATGCCGAACTGTTCGCCGCCGCGCAGGCGGAGGCCGAGGCATCCCAAGCCGGGCGGTGGGGCGCGTGCTGACGGATCAGGCGAACGGGAAGAGCACGAACGCGATGAGCGGCAGCGTGCCCTGGATGAGCGCCGGGCGGAGGTACTTGAGCCCCGTCGTGACGAGCACCAGCGCCGCCGCGACCATCGAGCCGAGCGCGAACAGCACGAGCGCGATGCTGCCCCCGGCGTAGAACAGCACGATGCCGATCACCACGCCGATCGCGAGGAACAGGTTGTAGAACCCCTGGTTGTACGCCATCGGCTTCGTGATCTCGGCCGCCGCCTGGTCGGCGACGCCGAACCGCTTCCAGATCTTGGGCTGCGTCCATTGCACGCTCTCCATCACGAAGATGTACACGTGCAGCAGCGCCGCCAGCGCTGCGAAGACCGTCGCGAGAATCCCCACCATGAGCGAACGATAGCGCCCCGGCTACGCTGATCGGTATGGCGAAGGGCGGGTCGGGCAAAGGACGGGGTCGGGATGCCGCGTCCCGGCGACCAGGAGGCGGCTCCGCCTCGGCGGGCAAGGGCAGGCCGAAGCCCGCTCAGCCGCGCAAGCCGAAGCCCGCTCAGCCGCGCGCCCCGAAACCCGCTCCCGTCGAGCCGCCGATGCCCACGACGTTCACACTCGGCGCGATCCCCGGGGCGACCCCCGGACGCTGGATCGACACATGGAACGACCGCATGCCGCATACCGCGCTCGAGCTCGTGCCCCTGGCCGTCTCGGACCAGCGCCGCGCTCTCGTGGACGGCGAGGTCGACGCGGCCCTCGTGCGACTGCCGATCGACAAGGACGGCCTGCACATCATCCCGCTGTATGACGAGGTGCCGGTCGTGGTGACGTCGAAGGACTCGCACCTTCTCGCCGTCGACGAACTCGACACCGCCGACCTCGTGGGCGAGGTGCTGGTCGTTCCGCGCGACGACGTGCTCGGCAGCCACATCCGGGGCGCTGTGGAGCCCCGATTCGCGCCCCCGGCCGACACCGCCGAGGCGATCGCGACCGTCGCGGCGGGCGTCGGGATCGTCATCGTGCCGATGTCGCTCGCACGCCTGCATCGCCGCAAGGACGCCGAGTACCGCGTGCTGCTGGACGGCCCCACCTCGACTGTCGCCCTCGCGTGGGTGGCCGAGAACACGACCCCCGCGGTCGACGCATTCGTCGGGATCGTGCGGGGGCGCACCGCGAACTCGTCCCGCGGCTGACCCGGACACGGTGCGAGGGGTGCCGCCAGGTCCCCATGCGACACCCCTCGAGAAACCGTCGCGAAGACCCGCATCCCCAGGTGCGGCCCCAGACGTCTTCTGCTCGTGCGCCCGACCCCCCGGTGGGGCGGCAACGAGCGGTTCCGAAGAGCAGGAGCGCGCGGCATCCGCCCTGATACATCGGACTCAGGAATTCTCTGAGGATCTCAGAAGCCCGCACCGTGCACCTGGAACGGTGCCACGATCCCGGTGCGCTGCGACGCTTCGGCGAGCGCGACGGACGGCGGGATGCCGGCTGCCAGACCGTCGTGCATCGCCGCGAGCAGCTCGCACGCGTCATCGTCGGCCACGACGACCGGGGCAGCCACGACGCAGCGCGCGCCGGCATGGAGCCACACACGCGTCATGCCCACTGCCTCTTCGCCCCAACGGACCGACGAGCGGCCGACTTCGCACGCCGAGAGGATCACCGTATCGGGGACGTTCTCGATGAGGTCGATGTCGTAGCCGAAGAGGGTACCGTCGGCGAGCTCGAGGCCCGAGAACATGGGGTTGTCCACCGCATGGCGCCCGTGCGCGGCGATATGCAGCACGTCGACTTCGCCTGCCAGTCGGGTAACGGCGGACGCCGTCGCGGCGCCAAGGATCTTCGGGCGATCCCAGGCTTCAGCGGCAGTCTTCACTTCCTCGTGCGCACGGGCGACCCGCGGCCCGAGAACGAAACCGGTGCGTGCTGGTGGAGCCCGCCGCGCATCACGCTCATACGAGAGCCAGCGCGTCGCAGACACAGCGACGGCGAACGGCCGAGCCCTCATGGCGGGGAGCATCGCCCACGGAATGCTGTTCAGGACCCCTGGCACGGTGAGGATGACCCGTTCGACATCGAGTCCGCGGAGCGGCTCGTCGAGCAGGATCCGCGAGAGCTCAGCCAGCCGTTCGTCCAGCGTCCGGGCGACAACGCGCTGCAGCGGCCCTGAGCGCACGGACGCCGCCATATCGAGATCGGCGCGAAGGCCGGTCATGAGGCGGGCCGCCTCAGGCCAGAGCGCGACGGGGACCAGACGCGCGCCCGCGGACGTGATGACGGTCGCGACCATCGACGTACCTGTGAAGACGTAAGACAGCAGGGCGGCAGAATCCGACAGCCCGGCCTGCGCCTCGTCCAGGGATACCCGTCTACTCCCCGCCCGCGCACCGGTGTGTGCCCACTGCCGCTCGCGAACCCGCTCCCGCAATTCCGCGACCCGCGAGGATGAGATCCAGTCACCCGACGGATCGTCGGCACGCACCAATCGGATCTCGGCGAGATCATCGGCCAGCTCCCGGTCGGGCGGCGGTCGAAGCGGGACCACCTGCTGGTTCATATGTCGGGCGCGCTCCGACCAGTCGAAGACGACCTCGGGACGACCTGAATCAACAGCCGACGCCAGGCCGCGATACATCAGGCCCGCAGCGTGCATGCTCGCCGAGGTCTGAAGATCGATGCTGCCGAAGGCCCCCTGCCACTCCGCGAGCAGGTCGAGGCCGGCCGCGGCATACTTGCGGGTCGCGCCTCCCTCGGCCCGTGCACTCGCGCGTTCCGCGCGCACCTCGTAGGCCAGGATCCGCACCTCCAACGGATCGGTGGGCGACACGCGGATCAGGCCAGCGTCGCTGTGACCTCTGCGCGCGCGCGAGAGCAACCTCGTCAGCCGGAGTTCGCGGGCCTCACCGCGCAGGCCGTAGCGTTCGAGGCGTTTCACGATTTCGGCGACTCGCGCGTCGCCGGGCAGACGTCGGTCGACGGCGGCGGTGCTGCCGCGATACTCGACCCGGCCGGACTGGAGGGCCGCCTGCAACCGCACCCCCTCCGAGCGAGTCGCCCAAAGATCGATGCCAAGCCTGCGAAATCGTCTTGCCGCCGCGCGAGCCGTCGATTCAGCCGCGGCGATGTCATGAGAAAGGAGCGATCGTGCAAGCTGGAACTCCGCCTCAGCGCGGGATTGGGGCATGCCCTGTGATCCGAACACCTCGGCCACCTGGCGAAGAATGCGCTCAGCCTCCGTCGTCTGGCCCGCTTCACGCAGGACCTCTGCCCGGTCCAGATCACCGATCGCCGCCATGACGGGCGAGACCCCCACGAGAGTCGCGCGTGCCTTCACCATCTCAGTCAAGGCAGAGACGAGGTCGCCCCCGAGGAGACGGATGTATCCCTCGTTGTGGCGCGCCTGTGCAGCATCGATCTCCTCGCCGAGGGAGGAGAAGATCTCCGTCGCCGCTGCCGCATCGGCTGCCGCCGCCGGCACGGAGCGCCGATGGATGTTGACCAGGCTGCGATTCACGAGCAGGTTCGCGCGCTCGGCCGGAAATTCGCTCAACCCG
The DNA here is from genome assembly GCF_039544225.1 of Microbacterium jejuense. Classification (NCBI taxonomy): domain Bacteria; kingdom Bacillati; phylum Actinomycetota; class Actinomycetes; order Micrococcales; family Microbacteriaceae; genus Microbacterium; species Microbacterium jejuense. Next base: position 90,929 of record NZ_BAABLG010000011.1, on the reverse strand, counting down.
TCGATGCCCTGGGTGAGCCAGCGCTCGGCAACGTCAAGCTTGCCGAGCCGCTCGGCCACCGAGCCCAGCTGGCCGGCCAGAAGAGCGATGGATCGCGGCTGGAGACCCGGTATCGACATCGCAGCTTCGCAGACCTGCTCCGCCTCCTCAGGGCTCCCGGTCCGCACGAGGATGATCGCGCGGGTGCCCTCCACCCGCGCACGTAGATCGGCGTCCGTGGCTGATCTCGACGCTGCGTCGAGCAGATCGCGCGCCTCCCTGAGCCGACCTTGATTGACGAACTCCACAGCGCGCCGGTGCAGCTGATCAGGGTCGGTCTCCACAGACACCATCTTGGCCGCACCGATGTGTGCCCGCACCCGTTATGCGGTTCGCGGCCCACGCTCCTTGTTCTTCGAGATCGCGCCACCAACGGCCTCGTGCAGCACTTTCACACGAGCAGCCACACCGGCCGCGTCCTGCTGCGTCACCACACGTGCCTGCGGCGTGGCAGCGGCCTCAGCCTCGGCGAACGCTGCGGCAAGGGTGGCGGCGAGTGATCCAGCCACGTACGGGGCCGCGAACGAAGTGCCACTCCAGATCGCGAATCCTCCGCTGAAGTCGTCGGGGTCGATCGTCTCCCGGAGCACCCCCCACTCGGTGTCGCGCGTTCCCGGCTGGACATCGCCGTTCAGTGGCGGGAACGTGCTCAGCACCGCGGCGCCGGGTGCGTACGTGCGCACCCACGGTCCCAGATTGCTGAACAACGCCATCGACCCGTTCGGGTTGAGTGCGCCGACGGACACGTGAGGAGCCACGGTCTCGGCGTCGTCGAGCGTGAACTCCGCACCGTGCCAGTTCCACAGCGCAGCGGGGAACGCCGGACGATCTGTGGACTCGTTGCCGGACGAGCACACCACGGCGCATCCCTTCGCCCGCAGTTCGCCCAGCAGATCGGAGAGCTTGCGATCGAAGAGCGAGCGGACAGGGGTCTCATGGAAGTAGTTCAGCGAGAGGTTCACGACGTCGAGGTTGCGGCCGTTCGATTCGTCGACCCAGTCGACGAGGCCCTTGAGCGCCTCGATGAGCTCACTCTCGATCACGGTCCCGTCGCTGTCGGCGACCCGGACGGACAGGATCTGCGCGTCCGGGCAGGTCTGGTGCACGATCCCGGCGACGAACGTGCCGTGCCCGGATGCGTCGTCGAGGTATCCGTCGTAGGGTCCCAGGACGTCGCCCCACTCCTCAGGGTCGGTTTCGTGATCGGTGATGCCGAACTGCTGCTCGACCGGGAGATCCTCGATGCGGGTGACGACGCCATCCAGCCATCTGTGAGAACCGCATCCCGTGTCGAGGATTCCCACGACCGGTCGACGGACAAGGTTCGCGTGGAGCGGTGCGGGTGCCGTACCGATGTAGTCCACCACCTGGCGGCCACCGCTGCCGGGCTCTCCGTACGCGTCTGCGCCCGGCCCGTTCGGGTTGGTTCTCGGGTACGGGTTCGTCCGCGTATACGGGTTGGTTCTCGGGTAGGGGCCGATGTGCATGACGTGGTCGAGGCCCACGCTGCTGAGCTTGTCCAGCAACTCGTCGACTGCTTCCGGCGCCAGCGCGTTCTCTGCATCGGGTGCCTCACGGACCGGCTCTGTGGACCCAGCTGCCGCGCGCCCCCTGGCCGGGCGGGAGGTCCGGGACGCCGGCGTGCCGCCGCCGCCGGACGGCAGGTTGTCGGGCGCACCGCCTTCCGTCTCGGGTCGAAGGAGCCGCGCTCGCGCGCGCTGCAGTACACGCCATGCGTCGATGGGCGGCACGGGCTGGTCGTCGACGCCCTTCTTCGGATCACGGAAGATGCGGACGCGCCGCAGCGTGTCGGGGTGCAGGTCGACAGGGACAGTGTTCTCCCTGCGAGGATCCAGCGCGCGCCGGGCCGAGCGACCTGCTGCACGGTCCGCCCCGGCATCGCCCTGCGTGGCATTGGCCTCGATGCTCCATCCGAACTCGGCTGCGGCGTCCTGGAGCAGAGTCTGGATGTCTGCGAGCAGTTCGGGCTGCGTCACGAGGAGCCGATCCGGAAGGTAATGCGTCGGATATGCGGGGACTTCTTCGAGTCGTTCGACCGATGGGTCCAGGGGGACGCCGACACTGCGTCGCGCATCGATGCGCTCCCGCCACGTCAGCCGAGGAGTCCTCAATTCGATCTGGTCGTTGTCGTCCGAGCCGCTGTCGCTCATGTCTTCCCCTCACACATAACGGGTGCCGCGACCCCCAGGCCGCGGCATCCATTCCCAAAACGAAACTGCGTCAGACCTCGAACTGCGGGGTCTGGAAGTCGCGCAGCGCGCCGTCGGCGTCGCGCACGACAAGACGGAGCCGCGCCACCCCTGGCGTGACCTCGTCGAAGGCGAACCGTCCGTGTTCGCCGGGATCCGTCGCCCATTCGCGGTCAGCCTGGATCAGGCGGATCGCGAGGGCGGTGGCATCCACCCATCCGTCCACGCGACGACCACCGGTCTCGGTGTCGGTCACGTGCACGAGCACGCTCGTCGTCCCATCGCTGAACTGCAGGGTCGCGGTGTCGCTCTCGCCGCGCACGGCGGCCAGCGTCCCCTCGACGAGCGTCAGCAGGGCGTACTCGCGTGACAGATCCTCGACCGCGACCGCGGCGACCATCCGGTCGACGAGGTCGGCGGGCACCGGATCGACGTCCTCCCACATGCGGCGCATGCGTGCGAAAAGCGCGGCATCGGCCGCGAAGTCCTCAGTCTCCATCTGGATCACCCCTCCATCCGTCGCCCTCGAGTACGGCGCGGAGCTTAGCGAGGCAGCGCTGGCGGGTCGGTCCGATGGACCCTACGGGCATCGCGAGATCCTCGGCGATGCGGGCGTAGTCGGGACGGTCCTCGAACGCGACGATCCGCAGCAGGCGCTGGCATCGGTCGTTGAGCGTGCCGACCGCGTCCCAGAGGCGACGGGTCTCGTCGTCCTGTGCGGCGGTCTGCTCGGCGGATTCGTGGACCGGAAGGTGCGGTTCGAGCGACTCGGCCTCGGTGGCATCGGCTCGCCGATGCTGTTTGCCGACCCGCCACGCCTCGCGACGCGCGCACATCGTGAGCCACCCCGACACCGCGAGCGGGTCGTTGATGGTCTCGTGACGGCGCACGAGCGTCAGCCACGTCGTCTGCACGACGTCCTGCGCGAGCGCATGATCGAGCCCGTACGCCCTCACGACATGCCACAGGGGCGGTGTCATCAGACGGACGAGCTCATCCATCGCACGGCTGTCGCCTTCGCGCCAGCGCACGAACAGTGCAGCCGCGCGCTCCCATCGCGCCGGCTCCACGGAGTCGACGGATGCTTCGGCGCCCGGCTGCGTCATAGCGCCAATTCTGTCCACACCATGCCCGAGCGCGATAGAGGGTTCTTGATACATGCACCCGCGAGATTTCTCGGGATGCCGCGGCCCTCCCCGTGCGACGGCCCGGACACCTAGACTTCGGGCATGACGACCGCCTCGTTCCTCTACGTCTGCGTGCGGCCGCAGCTGGGTGCGGCCGCCGCCGAGTACGAGTCGTTCCGCACCGCGATGCACCTCGAAGAAGACGTGCTCGACCGTCACGACCTGGTGCGCGATCCGCTCCCCGACGACGCCTTCGAGCGGTACGCCGGGTTCGTCATCGGCGGCAGCCCGTTCAACGTCGCCGACCCCGAATCGACGAAGACCGACGCGCAGCGCCGGCTCGAATCAGACCTGGCCCGCATCGCCGAGCGCACTGCCACCGGCGAGGGCCCTGCAGCGATGTTCACCTGCTACGGCATCGGCATCGCCACCCGCGCCCTCGGCGGCACCGTGAGCCGCGGGTTCCCCGAAGACACCGGCCCCGTCGCGATCGACCTGACGTCGTCGGCGGCGGCGGATCCGCTGTTCGGCGGCCTCGCGAACCGCTTCACGGCCCTCACCGCCCACAAGGAGGGGACCGAGCAGCTCCCGCCCGGTGCGGTGCTGCTCGCGAAGAACACGGGATGCCCCGTCCAGGCGTACCGCGCCGGCGACCGCCTCTACGCCACGCAGTTCCACCCCGAGCCGACGGCGAAGGCCTTCACCGAGCGCATGGCCGTGTACCGCGACGACGGATACTTCGAGTCCAGCGACTACGACGCCATCGCAGGACGCGTGCTGGCGGCATCCATCACCGAACCCGCCCGGCTGCTGCGCGCCTTCGCCGCCCGCTTCGCCGGCTGATCGGGCGAGCACCAGCACCCCGGTCGTTGAGCGAGCGCAGCGAGACGAAACGCGCTGAGCCGCTCGTACGACCCCGTCACGGCCGCAACGTCCGCGTCGGCGCGTGTTCTCGAGAGCGTCTCACGTTTCGTCTTCGCTCCTTCGTCGCTACGCTCAACGGCCGGGGTGAAAGACCCGCTCAGGCTCCGGCGGGCGGGTCGAGCAGCAGCGCGACGCGCTCGTCGAGGTAGGCCTGCAGCGGCATGAGCGCGCCGGCGCCGCTCCACCGGATGCTCGGGATGCCTTCGTGCGGTGCGAGCGGCGCGTCCGGGGTGTCGACACTCAGCGTCCGCCAGCCCACGTGCACCGTCTCCCCCTCGGCGAAGCCGCCGCGCCGGGCCGCGAAGGCGAGCTCGGACCGCTGCCGCTGCGACTCGGCGGTGTAGCCGCGCCGGGCCTCCTGCCGGGCGCGGACGATCTCGCCCGTCGCGAGAACCGCGTCGTCGGTGAGCAGCAGCACGCCGAGGTGCCACGCCGAGCTGCGCCGTTCGATGCGCGGTGCGCGTGCGATCCCGAGGATGCGCCGCGGCACGACGAGCTCGCCCAGCGCCTCGCGCGGCGCGCCCGCTGCCGAGAGGCGTGCCCTGGCGCCGTCGATCAGATCGCGTGCGTTCACGCCATGTCGTCCTGCAGGGTCGGCGATGCCTGGAGCTTCTCGCCGCGGATCGACATCCCGATGAGCGGGAACAGCAGCACCGAGAGCATTCCGCCCGCCACGAGCACGGTCTGCTGGCTCGTCGTGAGGATGCCCTCGTCGACGCCGATCGCGGTGACCGCCACGATGATCGGCAGCCCGGTGGCGCCGAGGAGCGCGATCGACAGGCGATCACGACGCGTCGAGCCTTCGGGCGCGGCGAGCATCGACGGCAGGCCGCGCGCGAGGAACAGCATCACCAGCACGACGGGCACGAGGAGGAACAGGACGGGCTGCTCGATGAGCGACTTCAGATCGAACGTGATGCCGGTGTAGATGAAGAAGATCGGCACGAGGAAGCCGAACGCGACGCCCTCGATCTTGCTCTCGACGGCTTCGCGGTCGTGTTCGGACGCGTCGCGCATGAGGAGCCGCCAGATGATGCCGGCCGTGAACGCACCGAGGAGCATGTCGAGGTCGAACACGATGCTCAGCACCACGAGGGCGGCGAGGATGAGCAGGACGACGCGGATCGCGAACTGCCCCGAGGTGTGCAGGGTGGAGCTGACGAACTCGTGCAGGGCTCCCTGCGGCAGCTTCGCCGCCAGCCAGATCGCGAACCCCGCGATGATCGCGAAGGCGACGAGCACGATCGTGGCCACCCCCAGGTCACGTCCGCCGAGGAACAGCGAGATGGCGATCAGGGGCCCGAACTCGCCGACGGCGCCGATCGCGGCCACAGCCTGGCCGAACGGGGTGCGCAGCTCGCCGGCATCCCGGAGGATCGGCAGCAGCGTGCCGAGCGCGGTCGAGCACAGCGCCACGCCGATGACGATCGCCGCTTCGCCGGGAGCGAGCACGAAGCCGGCCGCGACACCCACGACGAGGCTGATGAGCCAGCCGAGCGAGGCCCGCTTGCCGAGTCGACCACGGAAGGACGAGAACTGGATCTCGGTGCCTGCGACGAAGAACAGCATCGCCAGTCCGAACTCCGAGAGCGTGTCGACGAACCCGTTCGCTGTCGCCCAGCCGAGCACGGAGGGTCCGACGAGGATGCCCAGGACGAGCTCGAACACGACCACCGGGATGCGCACCCAGCGCCCGAGACCGCGAGCGAGCAGCGGCGCCAGCACCGCCAGCAGCGGGATCAACAGCAGGGTCAGCGGGTGCAGCTCTTCCACGCGAACAGACTAGCGAGGCACCCGCCGCCCCTCCGGCGTCAGACCTCCAGCTGGCGGGCAGGCGGGGTCAGCTCGGCGCGGTTGCGCGAGTGGCCGATGAGCGCGAGGATCACACCGCCGGCGAGCCAGCAGCCCAGGATGATCCACTGCGTCGCGGTCGCGGCATCCGGGAAGTACATCACCGACCGGAGCAGGTTCGCCGACGCGCCCGGCACGAAGAACTGCCCGATCGCACCCCACGGTTCGGGCAGGAACTGCGGCGGAGTCGCAGCGCCCGCGATCGGGTTGGCGATGAACATCGTGATGACCGCGCCGACAGCGATGCCGGGAGGGCCCATCAGCGCCGCGAGCCCGACGACGAGTGCCGAGGTCGCGGTCACGCCCAGTCCGAGCACCGCGGCGTTCAGCAGCCAGTCCCCGGTGAGGATGCCGAACCACGTCTGCATCACGAGGGCGATCAGCGCGCCCGCCGCGATCCCGAACACGAGGAGCCCGACCAGGCGACGGACGACGCCCTGGACCAGCAGCGTCAGCAGGATGCCTCCGAGCATACCGCCGAGCACCATCGGGAAGACGGATGCGGCAAGGCCCGCCCCGGTCTTGTCGCCGTCGGCGAGCGGCACGAGGTCGGTCACGGTGACCTTCGGGATCGACGGTGCGGCGCCGTCCGTGGCTCCGGCGGGCAGCTGCGGGAGCTGTCCGCTCTTGAGTGCGCCGACGATCGCGGTGAGCTGATCGGTGAGCGCGGTCTGCGCGGTGGCGTCGATCTGCGACTGCAGCTGCGTCGCGACGCCACGCAGCGCCTGCGCGGCGACGGGGCTCGCGGCGGTCGCGATCAGCACCTCGGGCTCGTCGCCCAGGAGGATCGCGCCGTACAGCTCGCGGGACTGGATGCGCTGGACGGCGTCGTCGCGGTCGTCGACGTCGGACAGGTCGAACGGCGCCGGGTCCTGCTCGGCCAGCTTGTCTTCGACGGCGCCGACCATCTCGGACGGACCCGAGATGCCGACGGGCAGGTTCTGCGGCTGCGAGGTGGCTGCCGGCCACACGAACGCCATCACGATGACGGCGACGATGAGCGAGCCGAGCAGACCGAACGCTGCGGCGACGATCCATTTCGTGGGACGTGGACGGCTGGATGCCTCGGACATGACGTGCTCCTAAAAAGGATACCGATTCTGTTTGCGAGAATAACAGAATCGGTATTCTGTTTCCATGCCGAAGGTGTCGGAGGAGTATCGAGAGGCCCGCCGCGACGAGATCGCCCGCGCAGCCCTGCGCTGCCTGGAGCGCAAGGGCGTGCGCGACACGTCCATCGCCGACATCGTCGAGGAGTCAGGCCTGTCGACGGGCGCGATCTACTCGCACTTCACGAACAAGGGCGAGCTCGCGCGCTACATCGTCGGGCGGTTCCTGCTCCCCCGCATCGACGGACTCGAAGCCGCCGGGGCGCGGGGCGAGATCCTGCCGCCCCGCGCCGCGCTGCGCGGCATGCTCGGGGTGTTCGACGAAGCCGGACTCAAGGCTTCGCTCGTGCTGCAGTTCTGGGGCGAGGCGATGGTCGAGCCGGGGCTGCAGGAGCAGCTCCTGGTCACCGCCGCGCGCCTGCGCGGTTCGCTCGAGACCGCGATCGGGCCCTGGGCGGCGACGCAGACGGCGAACGAGACGGATGCCGCGGCCCTCGCCGCCGCGGCGGCACGGTCGATCGCGGCCCTCGCCCAGGGGTACATCGCCAACGTGGCCGTCTTCGGCCCGCGCGAGGTGGACGACTACATCTCCAGCGCGATCGCGGTGCTGGAGAGCTGAGCGTCCGTCAGCTCGACCTCAGACTGCGCTGAGCCCGGCGTCACCGCTGCCCGTGGGTGCGGCATCCGGTTCTTCCGACGACACGGGAGCAGGCAGCTCGTGCACTGTCACGGCCGACGCCGGGGCGGTGCCGCGGATCTGGCGGTGCAGCCGCTCCATGCGGGCGTCGAGCTCGGCGGCGGTGTCGGCGGCGTCCTTGAGGCTCTCGAGCAGTTCGTCGGGGACCCGAGTGGCGTACTTGTAGTAGATCTTGTGCTCCAGGCTCGCCCAGAAGTCCATCGCGATCGTGCGGAACTGCACCTCGACGGGCACCTCGATGCGGCCGGTCGACAGGAACACCGGCACTTCGAGGATCGCGTGCAGGCTCTTGTACCCGTTGGGCTTGGGATCGGCGATGTAGTCCTTCACCTGGATGACGCGCACGTCGTCCTGTGCGGTCAGCAGATCGAACAGCCGGTACACGTCGGCGGTGAAGCTGCAGGTGATGCGGATGCCGGCGATGTCGGTGATGCTGCGGCGGATCGACGCGAAGTCGCCGTCGATGCCCTTGCGCTGCACCTTCTCGACGAGGCTGTCGGGCGACTTCACGCGGCTCGAGACGTGCTCGATCGGGTTGTAGTCGTGCGTCAGCAGGAACTCGTCGCGCAGGATGCCGATCTTCGTCTCGACCTCCTGCAGGCCGAAGCGGTACTCCATCATGAACCGCTGCAGCTCGTCGCGCAGCTCCCGCAGCTCGGTCGGAGAGACCGTGATCTCGCCTTCTTCGGTGGTCGTCGCGGGCACCAGCGGAGCAGGAGTCGCCATGCCCTCCACGCTAGGCAGGCCTCCTACGAGAGTCCTGTGAAGCCGGATGCCGGCGGCCGGCGGCCGGCGTCAGCGGTCTTCCAGGGCTTGCGCGGCCCGCTCCGACGCCTGAGCCGCGGCGCGGGCGCGGGTCGCCGCCTCGGCGTGCTCGCGTTCGGCGGCATCGAGCTTGGCGCCCGCCGCCTCGGCATCGGCTTCGAGGGCGGCGAGGTCGCGGCGCAGGTCGTCGATGCGTTCGCGCACGTGGTCCACGCGCTCCTGCGCCTTGGCGCGCCGCGCCTCGATCCGGGCGAGCTCGCGCTCGGCCTCATTCGCGAGGCGCTCGGCCTCGCGAGCGGCCTTCTCGGCCGCCTTGCGGGCACGGCGCTCGGCGAGATCGTCACGGGGTGGGGGTTCGATCGCTCCGGGGAGCGTCCCGCCCACGGCATCCGCGAGCGCGGCAGGATCGATGTCTCCGGCCTCCAGCGTCGTGACGAGCCGCGCCGTGAGCACCGCGGCGGCGGCTGCGGCATCCATCACGGCGGCATTGATGGTCTTCTCAACCTCGTCTCGCGCGCCCGCGCTGAGCGTCACGCCGGCGTCGGAGGCGAGGCCGACCGCCTGCTTCGCGAGGGCGCCGACCAGCTGCCGCCGCTGGGCGCCCAGGCGCGACAGTTCGGCAGCGTCGAGGTCGTCCTGCGCCTCGCGCAGCGCCGCCGAGAGCTCCACGGCATCGGCGAGCTGCCCGTCGCGCGCGAGCAGGTTGACCGCCCACGCCGCCACCGACGGCTTGCGCAGCGACTTGACCCGCTTCGCGAGTGCCGGCGGGGATGCCGCGGCCCGCTCGTTGCGCGCCGCCGTGAACTCGGCCGGGGTCAGGGCGTACAGCTCGCTCGCGATCTCGTCGAGCCCCGCATCGCCCTCGGCCACGGCATCCATTCGTCCATTGTGGCGCGTAGGACGGTCCACGATTCAGTCCCGGTGTCAGCCGACCCGCCGGCGCGCCGCGGAATCACGCGGCGCGGCGCGATGAGCCGGCTCGCGCAGACGGGATTGCGAACACGTCGGGGGTGGCTGCGAACACGTCGGGGGCGGCGGACGGGGTGGTGGGCGAGGTCCGGGTGTGGGGCTCGCGCCGCTGCGACTGCGCCGACACCGCGTACAGCACCAGCATCACGGCCATCGTCACGAGGTAGAACCCGTGCAGCACCCAGATCGGCCCGAACGGCAGGCTCACGACGTAGATCGTGTACGTGAGGTTGCCCACATTGCCGAGCACGAGCGCGCTCAGGCTGTAGGACCGCAGATCGCGCGAGCGCACCGCCTTGACGAGCATCGGCAGATTGGCCGCGGCGAACAGCACGGTCGAGACCGTCCCGGCGAGCAGCGCAGCGTCCATACAGTGAAGATGCCCTCGCGGGCCCCGGCGATACATCGGCAGTTCTGCCCATTTCGGCCGTTCGGCCGGCGCGCGGGTCAGGCGGCGAGGACCGCCACCGCCTGGCGTGCCGCACCGAGTGCGACGTACTCGCCCGGCTCGGGCACCGCGACCGCCAATCCCAGGACGAGCGGTGCGATCTGCCGCACCGCCTCGGACTGCGCGCCACCGCCGATGAGCAGTGCACGCTCGAGGGGCACGCCGAGGCCGCGCAGCGCCTCGAGTCCCGCAGCCAGCCCCGACAGCATGCCCTCGACGGCGGCGCGCGCGAGGTTCTCGCGGGTCGTCGAGGCGAGGGTCATGCCGGTGAGCGACGCCGTCGCGTCGGGGAGGTTCGGAGTGCGCTCGCCCTCGAAGTACGGCACCAGCGCGAGCCCCTCCGCACCGGGCGAGGCGGCCAGGGCGAGGCGCGACAGTTCGGCGTGGTCCACGCCCAGCACGCGGGCGATCGCGTCGAGCACACGCGCGGCGTTGAGCGTCGCGACGAGCGGCAGGAACCGGCCCGTGCAGTCGGCGAAGCCCGCGACGGTGCCCGTGGGATCGATCGTGCGCCGCTCGCTGACGGCGAAGACGGTTCCGGACGTCCCGATCGACACGACGACGTCGCCCGGTCCGGCGCCGAGTCCGAGCGCAGCGCCGGCGTTGTCGCCCGCACCGCCGCCGACCCGTCGGCCCTCGGCGTCGGCGACCCACGCGTCGGGCCCGAGCACGCGCGGCAGCACGGCGTCGTGACCGAGGGCAGCGACGAGCAGGTCACGATCGTAGGAGTCGTCCGTGGGGTTCCAGTAACCGGTGCCGGAGGCATCCGATCGGTCCGTGGTGAGTTCTTCGAGCACAGGGCCGCGGGGCGATGCGCCGCCGGGGCCGAACCCGCGCAGGCGCCAGGTCAGCCAGTCGTGGGGCAGGGCGACGGCCGCGACGCGCGCGGCGTTGTCGGGCTCGGTGTCGCGCAGCCAGCGGAGCTTGGTGATGGTGAAGGATGCCACCGGCACGAGCCCGGTGCGCCGCGCGAGCTCGTCGGCGCCGAACTCGGCGATGAGGTCCGCCGCCGCACCGGCCGAGCGGGTGTCGTTCCACAGCAGCGCATCGCGGACGACCCGGCCGTCGGCATCGAGCGCGACCATGCCGTGCTGCTGCCCTCCGATCGCCCACGCCGCGACGTCGTCAAGACCGCCCGCCTCGGCGATCGCCGCCTGCAGCGCGGTCCACCAGGCCTCGGGATCGACGGCCGTGCCATCGGGGTGCGAGGCACGCCCCTGCCGGACGATCGCGCCTGTCGCGGCATCCACGATCACGACCTTGCATGACTGCGTGGACGAGTCCACTCCCATGACGAGCGTCATCGGTGCTCCTTGTGTACGGGCAGAGACAGGGGATCCGGCACGAGACCGAGGGTATGGCCCCCGGTCTCGGCGCGGATCCCCTGGCTCGGCGAGCGATGTGCGCGGGCAGACCGACTCAGCGGGCGCCGAGCAGGTGCTCGGTCGCGAGCTGCTGCAGACGCACGAAGCCGAAGCCCTTGCCGCCGAGGTAGGCGTCGGCGTCGAAGTCCTCGTAGGCCGAGCGGTCGGCCCGCAGGTCCTCGATCGTCTCACCCGGGTTCAGCGTCGGCACCGACAGCTCGGGCACCTTCGCAGCGGCCAGCGCCTCCTGCACCTCGGGGTCGGCGCGGAAGGCCGCGGCACGCTCCTTGAGCAACAGGTAGGTGCGCATGTTCGCGGCGGCGGAGTCCCACACGCCGTTCTCGTCCTCGGTGCGCGACGGCTTGTAGTCGAAGTGGCGCGGGCCCTCGTAGGCCGGAACCCCGCCGGGGCCGCCGTTCTCGAGCAGGTCGACGAGCGCGAACGCGTTGTGCAGGTCGCCGTGACCGAACACGAGGTCCTGGTCGTACTTGATGCCGCGCTGGCCGTTCAGGTCGATGTGGAAGAGTTTGCCGTGGTACAGCGCCTGTGCGATGCCGGCGGCGAAGTTGAGGCCCGCCATCTGCTCGTGGCCCACCTCGGGGTTGAGGCCGACGAGCTCGGGGCGCTCGAGCGAGTCGATGAACGCGATCGCGTGGCCGAGCGTGGGCAGCAGGATGTCGCCGCGGGGCTCGTTGGGCTTCGGCTCGATCGCGAAGCGGATGTCGTAGCCCTTGTCGACGACATAGTCGCCGAGCAGGTTCACGGCCTCGCGATAGCGCTCGAGCGCGGCACGGATGTCTTTCGCCGAGTCGTACTCGGCACCCTCGCGGCCGCCCCACATGACGAAGGTCTTGGCGCCGAGCTCAGCGCCGAGGTCGAGCTGGCGGATGACCTTGCGCAGCGCGAAGCGCCGGACGTCGCGGTCGTTCGAGGTGAACCCGCCGTCCTTGAAGACCGGGGCCGAGAACAGGTTGGTGGTGACCATCGGCACGATGAGGCCGGTGTCGGCCAGCGCGCCCTTGAGGCGGTCGATCTGCGTCTGGCGCTCGGCGTCGGTCGAGCCGAAGGCGAACAGGTCGTCATCGTGGAACGTGAGGCCGTAGGCGCCGAGCTCGGCGAGCTTCTCTACGGCGTGCACCACGTCGAGGTGCGGGCGGGTCGGGCCGCCGAAGGGGTCGGTGCCGTTGTAGCCGATCGTCCAGAGTCCGAACGAGAACTTGTCGGCGCGGGTGGGGGTGGGCATGACGCTCCTTTGCGGCGGGCAGCCGCGATCGTGCGGCGGGCGGTAAATGTTGCTGACGACAACCTATACCAGATCGGATGCCGCGTCCAGCCGATTCGGCAGCCGCCCGGGTCGGCTCAGCGGGCGCCGGGCGCCGCGGTCGACGCCCGCACCACGAGCCGCGGCACGACGGTGCGATCGTTGCCCTCGGCGTTCGCGTCGGGGCGGTCGATGCGGTCGAGCAGCAGCTCCACCGCCGCATCGCCCAGCTCGCGCAGGTCGACGCCCACGCTCGTCAGCGGCGGTGTGACGAGCCCGGTGACGAACGTGTCGTCGAACCCCACGAGGCTCAGGTCATCGGGCACCCGCACGCCGAGCTCGGTCCACTGCGCCAGCAGCCCCGCCGCGACGAGGTCGTTGTAGGCGATGACCGCGGTCGCTCCGGTGGCGAGCGCCTCGCGCGCGACGGCGCGGCCGCCTTCGGACGTGGGCACGCAGTCGGAGACCTGGACGAGATGCAGACCGGCACGGGATGCCGCCGCCTCGGCGATCGCGGCGGACCGCCGCGCCTGCGACCAGGACCGCGACGGTCCCCCGACGTAGAGGAGCCCTCGATGCCCGAGGTCGTACAGGTGCGCGACGGCGGCCTCGACTCCCGTCTCCTCGTCGATCGTGACCGAGGGCACGGCCTCGCCGGGACCCGTGAGCCGGCGGTTGACCAGCACGCAGGGGGCGGCATCCGCGATCTCGGTCAGCCGTTCGTCCGACAGGCGCGACGACGCGATGATCAGCCCGTCGGTCTGCGAGCGCAGTGCGCGCACCTCTTCGTCCTCGATCTCGGCGCGCTCGGTGGTGTCGACGACGACCAGCCCGTAGCCGCGCGCACGGCACATCACCTGCGCGCCCTTCGTCATCGACGCGAAGTACGGGTTCTCGATGTCGGGCACGACCAGCGCGATCACGCCGGTGCGTCCGCGGCGCAGGCTGCTCGCCGCCCGGTTGGGGCGGTAGCCCAGCTCGTCGACGGCCGCCAGGACGCGCACGCGCGTGTCGTCCGACACCCGGTGCGGCTCGCGCAGCGTGCGCGAGACCGTCGCGATCGACACGCCGGAGCGCGCGGCGACATCGTGAACGGTCACCATCGTCCACCCCCATCTGGAGAGAGAAACCGGGTTCCATTCTCCACCTGGAATGGACTGTCTGTTCCCCCGGAACACTAGGGTAATAACGTTTACATCGATCGACGCCGACGACACGGGAGCAAGGCATGACGGCATCCACCACCATCCGATCGGCCGAGGTGCTGGTCGCGAGCCCGTCGCGCAACTTCGTCACCCTGCGGATCACGACCGAGGACGGCGTCGTCGGTCTCGGCGACGCGACCCTCAACGGCCGCGAGCTCGCGGTCGCGTCGTACCTGCGCGACCACGTCGCTCCCCTGCTCGTCGGCACCGACGCGCAGCGCATCGAAGACACCTGGCAGTTCCTGTACCGCTCGGCGTACTGGCGCCGGGGTCCGGTCACGATGACTGCGATCGCCGCCGTCGACGTCGCCCTGTGGGACATCAAGGGCAAGCTCGCCGGCATGCCGGTGTACCAGCTGCTCGGCGGCGCGTCTCGCGCGAGCGCGCTCGTCTACGCGCACGCGTCGGGCGCCGACCTCGAAGACCTCGGCGACTCGGTGCGCGCGCGCCTCGCCGAGGGGTACCGGGCGATCCGGCTGCAGGTCGCGATCCCCGGCATGGGGGGCGGCTACGGCATCTCGTCCGCCCGCGCGAGCGGCGGCCGCTACACGTACGAGCCGGCAAAGCGCGCCGGGCTCGCCGTCGAGGAGGGCTGGGACACCCGCCGCTACCTGTCGTACCTGCCGCGCATGTTCGAGTGGGCCCGCGCCGAGTTCGGACCCGAGTTGATGCTGCTGCACGACGCACATCACCGGCTCACCCCGATCGAGGCCGCCCGGCTCGGCAGGAGCCTCGAGCCGTACGACCTGTTCTGGCTCGAAGACGTCACCCCGGTGGACGATCCGGAGGCGCTGCGGCTCGTGCGGCAGCACACCACGACGCCGCTCGCGATCGGCGAGGTGCTGAACAGCGTGTGGGACTTCCGCACGCTCATCCAGCAGCAGCTCGTCGACTACGTGCGCGCGTCCGTCACGCACGCCGGCGGCATCACCCACCTCAAGCGCATCTTCGAGCTCGCCGCGCTCCACCAGGTGCGCTCGGGCAGTCATGGCCCCACCGACATCTCGCCCGTCGGAATGGCGGCCGCACTGCACCTCGACCTCGCGATCCACAACTTCGGCATCCAGGAGCACATGGCGCACGCCCCGCTGGCCGGTGAGGTGTTCCGCACGTCGTACAGCTTCGACGCGGGGTCGATGCACCCCGGAGACGCCCCCGGACTCGGCGTCGAGTACGACGACGAGGCCGCCGCCCGCTTCCCGTACGAACCCGCCTATCTGCCCGCCGCGCGCCTGCTCGACGGCACGATCCACGATTGGTGACCCGATGACCGAGCATCCGATGTGGCTGCCCGACGGCGCGCTCGCGTTCCTCGACCGCCTGCCCGTGCACGTGGTCGGCGACGGCCCGCTGCTGGACTCGGTGCGTGCCGAGGCCGCCGGCGCCGGCGCGGTCGGGGCTGGATCGGTGGATGCCGCGGCCCTCGCGATCGTGCCGGCCGACGCCTCGTCGGGCCTGGGCGAGGAGGGCTTCGAGATCTCGTCCGACGGTGCGCGCACGATCGTCGCGTACGGCGGTCCGCGCGGCGCGCTGTACGGCTGGTTCCAGGTCGTGCGCGACCGCGCCCAGGGTGTGCGCCGCGAGGGCTCGACGCGGTTCGAGCCGCAGCAGCGGCTGCGCGTGCTCGACCACTGGGACAACATCGCCGTGCACCCGGTCATGGGCCAGGTCGAGCGTGGATACGCCGGCGGCTCGCTCTTCTACGCCGACGGGGAGCTGCGCGACGACCTCTCGCGCGTCGGGCGGTACGCCCGTCTGCTCGCGTCGATCGGCATCAACGCGGTCACGGTGAACAACGTCAACGTCGGACGCCGCGAGGCGCGACTGCTGGCCGATGACCTCGGGGCGGTCGAGCGGCTCGCGGCGGTGTTCCGCCCGTGGGGCATCCGCGTCCACCTGTCGATCGACTTCGCGGCTCCGCTGAACCTCGGCGACCTCGACACGTCCGACCCGCTCGACGAGCGCGTCGCGCAGTGGTGGGCAGACGCCACCGCACGCGTTTACGCCCGCATCCCGGACTTCGGCGGCTACCTCGTGAAGGCGGACTCCGAGGGGCAGCCGGGCCCGCACGCATACGGCCGAGACCACGCGCACGGCGCGAACATGCTCGCCCGCGCCCTCGCGCCGCACCGCGGGATCGTGCGGTGGCGCGCGTTCGTCTACAACCACCGCCAGGACTGGCGCGACCGCTCGACCGACCGCGCGCGTGCCGCGTACGACACGTTCGTGCCGCTGGACGGCCGGTTCGACGACAACGTCGTGCTGCAGGTCAAGTACGGGCCGCTCGACTTCCAGACCCGCGAGCCGCTGTCGCCGGTCATCCCCGCGATGACGCGCACGAAGATCGCCCTCGAGCTGCAGGTCACGCAGGAGTACACCGGCCACCAGCGCCACGCCGTGTACCTCGCCCCGCAGTGGAGCGGGATCCTCGGCTTCCGCCCGTTCGGCGGCGACGACCCGCCGCTCTCCGACCTCGTCCGGGGCGGCATCGCGGCGGTCGCCAACGTCGGCGACGACGCGTTCTGGACCGGTCACCCACTCGCGCAGGCGAACCTGTACGCGTACGGACGCCTGGCGTGGGATGCCGCACTGGACGCGTCTGACGTACTCGACGAGTGGAGCGCGCTGACCTTCGGCGACGACGAGACCGTGGCCGCGGGCATCCATTCGATCCTCGATGAGTCGTGGGCGACCTACGAGGCGTACACCGCGCCGCTCGGTGTCGGGTTCATGGTGACGCCCGGTTCGCACTACGGGCCCTCGGTCGACGGGTACGAGTACTCGCCGTGGGGCACGTACCATTTCGCCGATCGCGACGGCATCGGCGTCGACCGCACCGTCGCCACGGGCACCGGCTACGCCGGGCAGTACCCCGAGCCGTGGGCGTCCCGCTTCGAGTCGCTCGACACGGTGCCCGACGAGGTGCTGCTGTTCTTCCACCACGTGCCGTACGGGCACCGGCTGAGCAGCGGCACGACGGTGATCCAGCACATCTACGACACCCACTTCGCGGGCGCCGCCCGGGCGGCCGAGCTGCCGGCCGAGTGGGACGCGCTGCGCGGGCGCATCGATGAGGGAGTGTGGATGCGGGGCGCCGAGCGGTTCGCCGAGCAGACCCGATCGGCGGCCGAGTGGCGCGACCAGATCAACACGTACTTCTGGCGCGCGTCCGGCATCCCCGACGAACGCGGCCGCACGAACTACTGAGCGCAGGTACGGGCCCGGGTCGAGACAGGGGATTCGCGAGCCCAACCAGGGGTTTCACGGTGAGGCAGGTGACGACGCCCTCGGTCTCGACGCGAATCCTCGGTCTCGCCGAGACCAGGGAATCGCCGGCTCGGGTGCGGCCTCAGGATCCGTCCCCTGCCCCGACGAAGCGGGAGCGGATGTCGCGGTCCATCGCGCGGGAGTTGATCGGGGCGATGGCCGCGAAGAACACGGCGCTGAGGGCCAGCACCCAGTCCGACGTGAAGGCGACGAGCGCCGCCGCGAGCACGAGATAGGACAGCGCGCCGACGCTCACCAGGGGTCGCGCGGCCACGTAGTACAGCGCCAGGCGGGCGATGTCGCGCGCACGGAACGAGAAGAACGACGCGATGACCAGCGCATGCGACGTCCACACCGCCAGCACGACGAGGAACACGATTGCCACCACCACGAAGAACGCGTCGATGCCCGCTCCCCCGGCGAACGCGATCGTCGTGCCGAGCACCGTCGCGACGACCAGCGCGGGCACCCACATCCACAGCACGTCGACGACGTTGTTCGCGTACGACCGCCAGTACCTCGGCCACACCGACAGCTCGTCGGACCGCGCCGTGATCGCCGACATCGCCGCCGAGAACGCCGGCCCCACCGGCACGAGGCACAGCGCGTAGAGCGGCAGGTTGCTGGCATCGCGCGCAAGCAGCAGGATCCCGATCAGTCCCGGTGAGGCCGCGAGCAGGAAGCAGAGCTCCACGACCACGAACCAGTAGACCGCACCGGTCACGCGGCCCAGCGCCCCGTGGCGGCGCGGCGTCTGTTCGTTCATCGCCTCCATCTTCACCGGACAGCGACCTCGATGACCGCCACGCCCGCCACCGGCAGCCGCAGCGGCTCGCCCGCGGCGATGGCGAGACCGGTGAGCAGATCGGTCCCGGCGAACGGCGAGGGCGCCTCGACCGCGTCAGCGCCGTGGTTGAGGACGAACTCGTAGCGGCGGCCGTCCACGATGCGGGTGGTGTGCTCGAGGTCGCGCACCTCGGCGAAGGGGCCGAGGGCGTCGTGCTCGGCGAGGGCATGGCGCACCACCCAGTCCACGCCGGGCTGGTCGAGCACCGTCCCGACGTACCAGGCCGAGCCCGCGCCGAAGGCGTTCCGGGTCACGGCCCCCTCCCCCGCATAGAACTCGTGCTCGTACGTGCCGACGGGCGTCGCGCCCTGCGGGATCACGAGATCGAACACGTGCCGCGCCCCGACGCGCACCGGAGTCTCGCCCGGCAGCGCGAGCACCACGGCGTTGGGCTCCTCAGGCGGCAGCGAGTCGGTCTCGTCGACCCGCACCCCGCACAGCGCGCCCAGGGGTCCGGGCACGTCGGCGAGGAACGCGTTGTCGTCCTCGTCGACGAGGCCGGACATGACCGTCGTGATCACGGTCCCGCCCCGCCGTGCGACGTCTTCGAGCCGCGAGGCGATCGAGCCCTTGAGCACGTGCAGCAGCGGCGCGACCACGACGTCGTACCCCGACAGGTCCGCGGTCGTCGGCACGACGTCGACGAGCGCCCCTGCCTGCCACAGGGCCTCGTGATAGGCCACGAGCTGTCCTTCGTAGCCGACCGCGCGGCTGTGACCGTCGGTCATCTCCAGCGCCCACCACGAGTCCCAGTCGAACAGCAGCGCCACGCGCGCCGGGGTGCGGCCGCCGAGCAGCCGATCGCCCACGCGCTCCAGCTCGGCGCCGAGTGCCGCGACCTCGTCGAACGCGCGGGTGTCGGTGCGACCGGCGTGGTTGAGCACCGCGCCGTGATACTTCTCCGACGCGCCGCGGCTCTGCCGCAGCTGGAAGAACAGCACCGAGTCCGCGCCGTGCGCGACGGCCTGCCACGACCACAGCCGCATGACGCCCGGCCGCTTGACGGGGTTGAAGTCGCGGGTGGCGGTCATCGTCGGCGTCTGCTCCATGAGCCAGAACGGCTGCCCGTCCTTGAGCCCGCGCATGAGACGGTGCGAGAGCGCCATGCGCGAGACCGGCGAGCCGTCGGTCGGGTAGTTGTCCCACGACGCGAAGTCGAGGTACGGCGCCCACCGGTGGTAGTCGAGGTGGCGGAAGATCCCCATCATGTTGGTCGTGATCGGCAGGGTCGAGAATTCGCGGATCGCCTGCTTCTCGTCGCGGAACGACCGCAGCAGGTTGTCGCTGTTGAACCGCAGGTAGTCCAGCGAGATCCCCTGGAACGCGGTGTGGTTGGGCCCGCGCCAGTGCTCCGACAGCATCGTCGGCGGGACGATCTCTTCCCAGTCGGTGAACCGGTGCGACCAGAAGTCGGTGTTCCACGCGTCGTTCAGCCGGTCGAGCGTGACGTAGCGCTCGCGCAGCCACACCCGGAACTCCGCCGCGCACAGGTCGCAGTAGCACTGGCCGCCGTACTCGTTGTTGACGTGCCATGCGACGACCGCGGGGTGGTCGCCGAAGCGCTCCGCGATGCGGCCGGCGACCGCGGCCGACAGCCGCCGGTACGCGGGCGAGGACGGGCACGCGTTGTGGCGTCCGCCGTACACGTGCCGCCTGCCCTCGAAGTCCGTGCGGCACACGTCGGGATGCCGGTGCGCCAGCCACGGCGGCACCGCTCCCGTCCCGGTGGCCAGGCACACCTTGCGACCCTCCGCGTGCGCGCGGTCGATGATCCGCTCCAGCGTCGACAGATCGTAGGTGTCCTCGTCGGGCTGCGTCAGCGCCCACGAGAACACCCCCACGGTGACGAGGTCGATGTGTGCGAGGTCGAACGCGCGGTAATCCTCGTCCCACACCTCCTCGCCCCACTGCTCGGGGTTGTAGTCGCCGCCGTAGGGGATCTTGCGCAGATCGGGAAGTGCCACGTGAGAAGTCTCTCTGCAGAAGTGGATGCCGCGACCGCGGCGCTTCGAGAAGCCTGCGGTCGCGGCATCCGATCAGACCGTCGGATCAGCCGTTCGCCTCGGCGTAGCGCTTCTGCGCCTCGTTGACGGTGTCGAGGTAGGTGTCCATGTTCATGCCCTTGAGCTCGGTGACGTACGCGTCCCAGTCCGAGAGCGGCCGCTGGCCGAGGATGAACTGCGCCGTGTTGGTCCACACGTGGTCCTTGAGCGCCGACTGGTACAGCGACACCTGCTCGCGCTCGACTTCGTTCAGCGGGGCGGGCGGCGGCAGCTCCAGGATCTTCTTGGTCTCCATCGACTTCACGAAGTCCTGCACCTCGGGGCGCAGCATCGAGCGGTCGAGGTCGACCGTCGAGCCGTGCACCAGCATGAACACGCCGTTCGAGAACCCGTAGTCGGCCTGCAGGTTCTTCGGCGCGCCCGGGTTCAGGCCCATTGCGGTGATGTCGGAGTTGAGCGTCCGCGTGCCGCTGGAGTCCTTCGAGTACGTCTCGCCCTCGACGCCCCACTTGGCGAACTCGAGGCCCTCGTCCGAGTAGTACAGCCAGTCGATGAACTGCAGCAGCGCCTTGAAGTTCTCAGATTCGGCCACCTTCGACGACAGCATGAAGCCGCTCACGAGACGCTGACCCGAGGCGAAGTTGTCGCCCGCGGGGCCGGCGGGCACCCGGATGAGGCCGATCTCGGCATCCGTCCCCAGCTCTTCGATCGTGGAGCGGTAGCGGACGATCTCCTGGTCGTTCGCGCCGATCGCGAGGGCCTCGCCCGAGGCGAACTTCTGGATCGCCTGGTCGTCGTCCTGCGTGACGGCCTCGGGGTCGAGCACACCGTCCTTCACGAGACCCGCGTAGTACTCGACGAGGTCGTGGTAGCCGTCGGACGCGCCGGCGTACTCGAACTCGTCGCCGTTCCACCACAGGCCCTGGGTGAAGCCCCATCCGGCGAGCGTGCCGAAGTTCGGCGCCGCGAACGACAGCGTCGCCTCCAGCGGGCCGTTCGCCGACCAGCGGTCGGTCAGCGGGTAGACGTCGGGGTAGGCCTCGTGCACCTTCTGCAGGTCTTCGGCGAACTCGTCGAACGTCGCCGGCTCCAGGCTCAGGCCCAGCTCGTTCCAGATGTCGGTGCGCACCGCATACGAGTACTCCGCCCGGGGCAGCTCACGGAAGCCCGGGAACAGGTAGTACTTGCCGTCCTCCTGGCGCAGCTGGTCGAGGTCGGGCTCGAGGTGCCACTTCTTGACCTTGTCCATGAAGTTCGGCATGTACTGCACGTAGTCGCTGGCAGCGAGGATCGCGCCGCCGGCCACGAACGGCACCTCCTGGCCGGGGTAGGTGACCGACACGATGTCGGGCGCGTCGCCGGCGCCGATGACGAGCGACTTGCGCTGGTCCCACTCGCTCAGCGGGGCCGAGGTGATGTCGAACGTGACGTTCTGGTTCTTCTCCAGCTCCGACAGGAGCAGCCAGTCGTCCTTGAGGGGATAGTTGGGGTGATCGCGGTAGAAGAGGCCGAACTCGACCGGCTCGGTCGCTTGGAAGGTGTCGCCGACGCCGAAGTCCTTCATCGCGCCGACGTCCTTGCCGGTGAAGTCGAACTCCGACGCCGCGGTGTCGTCACCGTCGGCGCCGCTGCCGCCGCCGGAGTCGCAACCGCTGAGGACGAGCGCGCCCGCGGCGAGCATGGCGCCCGCGAGCAGCACGCTCCGTCGCATGTGCTGTGTCATGAGGTTTTCCTTTCGTGGGGGATCCATCGGGCGAGCGGATGCCTCGGGCCGAGGCATCCGCTTCTCATTGCTTGACCGAGCCGAGCATCACGCCCGACACGAAGTACTTCTGGATGAAGGGGTAGAGGCACACGATCGGCAGGACGGTGAGGAGCATCGTGACGGCCTTGACGTTGGCGGCGACCTGCGTGGCCTCGCCCGATCCGGCGCCGGCGCCGAGCGCCTCGCCGCCGGTCGCGGCGGCCAGCAGATTGCGCAGATATACCGTGACCGGATAGAGCTCTGCCTTGTCCATGTACAGGAAGGCAGCGAACCACGAGTTCCAGAACGACACCGCGTAGAACAGCACCATCGTCGCGATCACCGCCTTCGACAGCGGCAGCACGATCTTCCAGAGGATGCCGTAGGTCGTGAGGCCGTCGATCGCCGCGGCCTCTTCGAGGTCCTCGGGGAAGCCCTCGAAGAACGACTTCATGACGAGCAGGTTGAAGACGCTGATGGCGTTGGGGATCACGATCGCCCAAAGCGTGTTCTTGAAGCCCAGCTCGTTGATCAGGATGTAGTTCGGGATGAGCCCGCCGTTGAAGAACATCGTGAACACCGCGATGCCGATGAAGAACGCGCGGCCCTTCAGGTGCTTCTTCGACAGTGCGTACGCGAACGACGTGGTGAGGACCATCGCGATGGCGGTGGCCACGACCGTGTACAGCACGGTGTTGCCGTAGTTGCGCCAGAACAGCGGGTCGCCCATGACGTAGCCGAACGTCGTGACGTTGAACCCCTTGGGGATGAGGCTCACCTGCCCCGAGTTGATGTACGCCTCGGAGCTGAACGCCTGCGCGACCACGTTGAGGAACGGGTAGAGCGTCAGGAAGCACAGCGCGACGATGAGCGCGCCGTTCACGATGCGGAACACCGTGTAACCGCGGGAGTCCTTGATGCCGCCCTGCGTGGCCGGGCGGAAGATCCGCTCCGACATGCGGCGCGGTGCGGTGCGGAGGCTTTCGGTCACCACAGGCTCGTCCCCACGGTTCGACGCGAGATCGCGTTGGCGGTCAGGATCAGGGCCAGCCCGATGAGCGACTCGAACAGGCCGATGGCGGTGGCGTAGGAGAAGTTGCTCGAGATGATGCCGACGCGGTACAGGTACGTCGAGATGACGTCGGCGGTCGGGTACAGCAGCGGGTTGTACAGCAGCAGGATCTTCTCGAACCCGACGGCCATGAACGTGCCGATGTTCAGGATGAGCAGCACGATCATCGTCGGGCGGATGCCGGGCAGCGTCACGTGCCAGATCTGCCGCCAGCGACTCGCGCCGTCGATGCGGGCCGCCTCGTACAGCTGCGGGTCGATCGTGGTGAGCGCGGCGAGGTACAGGATCGTGCCCCATCCGACCGTCTGCCAGATCTCGGACCCCACGTAGATCGTGGGGAACCACTGCGCCAGCTGCATGAAGGGGATGGCGTCACCCCCGAAGAACTGGATCGCCTGGTTGATGGAGCCCTTGAGCGCGGTGAGCTGCAGCACCATGCCCGCCACGATCACGATCGACATGAAGTGCGGCAGGTAGGAGATCGACTGCGCGACGCGCTTGAACGAGCGCGAGCGCAGCTCGTTGAACATGAGCGCCAGCACGATCGGCAGCGGGAACACGATGAGCAGCGTCAGCCCGCCGAGGATCAGGGTGTTCCAGAAGGCCCGCCAGAACGTCGGGTCGTTGATGAAGAGCTCGACGTAGCGCAGGCCCACCCATTCGTCGCCGAACATCGAGCCGCCCGGGCGGAAGCGGCGGAACGCGATGATGTTCCCCGCCATCGGGATGTACCGGAAGATCAGCAGGAAGACGATCGGCAGGATCAGCAGCGTGTAGAGCCGCCAGTCCTTCTTGAGCGCCTTGCGCCAGGTGGTGCGCGTCGTGCGCGGGCGTCGTGGCTGCTTCTGCCGTCGCTTCGACGAGGGCGGGGCCTCGTCGACCTCCGAGCGCAGTTCCACCGCCTCGGCGACGACGAGGTTGCTGTTGACCGACATGCGCTCCCTCGCGACTGTCCGGAGGCGACGAGTTCGCCTCAAGCGATGCGAAAGTTTCGTCTTCCGCTTCGATACACGATGACGGTAGTCTGGGCCGACACTCGATGTCAACGTTTTCATCCGACATTTCGTCAGAGCCGACAACATTTTCATCACGACCCGCGAAGGAGCAGTCGCCGATGGCCCGATTCGACCTGTCCGAGCCCGAGCTCGCCGCCTACCGACCCGAGGTCGCCGAGCCCGACGACTTCGACGCGTTCTGGTGCGAGACGCTCGCGGACTCGAGGGCGGTGGATGCCCTCATCCGGCGCACGCCCGTCGACTGCGGCCTGACTCTCGTCCACGTCGACGACGTGGTCTTCCCGGGCTACGCCGGCGACCCGGTCCACGCCTGGCTGGTGGTCCCCCGCGGCGCCGACGGACCGCTGCCGGCGGTGGTCGAGTTCGTCGGCTACGGCCGCGGCCGAGGCCTCCCCTTCGAGCGCCTGCACTGGCCCGTCGCCGGCTTCGCGCAGCTCATCGTCGACACGCGCGGCCAGGGGTCGACGTGGGGCACGGGCGGCAGTACCCCGGATCCGCACGGGGCCGGGCCGGCGGCATCCGGATTCCTCACCCGCGGCGTCGAAGACCCGGCCACGCACTACTACCGGCGCGTGTTCACCGATGCCGCGCGGGCGGTCGACGCCGCACGCACGATGCCCGAGATCGACCCCGCGCGCATCGCGGTGACCGGCAACAGCCAGGGCGGCGCGATCGCCATCGCCGCGGCGGGACTCTCGGACGGACTCGTCGCGGCACTGCCGACGGCGCCGATCCTCGCGCACGTGCGACGCACCGTCGGGCTGACCGACACCGATCCGCACGCCGAGATCGCCCGTTACCTCTCTGTGCACCGCGGTGCCGATGAGCAGGTGTTCCGCACGCTGTCGTACCTCGACGGCGTCAACTTCGCGCGCCGGGCGACCGCTCCGGCGCTGTTCGGGGCGGGGCTCATGGACACCGTCGCGCCGCCGTCGGGCGTCTACGCGGCGGCCAACCACTGGCGCGGCGGTGCCGAGGTGATCGGGTATCCCTGGAACGGCCACGAGGGCGGTGAGGGCGTCCACTGGCAGCGTCAGCTCGCGTGGCTGCGTGCGCGAACGGATGCCGGAGCCGCCACAGCCTCCACCAGAAACTTTCGGACTACGATCGCACCATGACGGCCCCACAGCGCGTGACGCTCGCCGAGATCGCGGCAGAGGCGGGCGTGTCGCTCGCCACCATGTCGAAGGTGCTCAACGGCCGCACGGACGTCGCCCCCGCCACCCGCGCCCGGCTCGAGGAGCACCTCGCCCGGCACGGCTACACCCGTCGCAGCACCGCCCAGCGCAGCGAGTTCATCGAGCTCGTCTTCCATGAGCTCGAGGCCAGCTGGTCGATGGAGGTGATCGAGGGCGTCGAGGACGTCGCCCACGCCGCGGGCCTGTCGGTCGTGCTCACCGTGAGCGGTGACCGCCACGAACCGGGCCCGGAGTGGATCGACGGCGTGCTGCGTCGGCGGCCCGCCGGGGTGATCCTCGTCTTCAGCGACATCGCCCCCGAGTATCGCGAGAAGCTGCGCTCGCGCGGCATCCCGTTCGTGATCGTCGACCCGGCCGGCGACCCCTCGCCTGACGTACCCTCGGTGGGGTCTGCGAACTGGTCGGGTGGGCTGATGGCGACCCGCCACCTCATCGAGCTCGGGCATCGGCGCATCGCCGCGATCACCGGCCCCGAAGACATGATGTGCTCGCTCGCGCGCGTGGACGGCTACCGTTCGGCGATGAACGCGGCGGGTCTGCCCATCGACCCCGAACTGATCCGCTTCGGCGACTTCCACCCCGGCGGCGGCGAGGTCGCGGCGCGCGAGCTGCTGGCGCTCAACGAGCCGCCCACTGCCTTCTTCGCCGGCAGCGACCTGCAGGCGCTGGGCGTCATCGCCGCGGGCTCGGCGGCGGGCCTGCGCGTGCCCGACGACCTGTCGGTCGTCGGCTACGACGACATCGCACTGTCACGGTGGATGAGCCCGCAGCTGACGACCGTGCACCAGCCCCTGCGCCGCATGGGCGAGGAGGCGACGCGCCTCGCACTGCGACTGGCCGACGGCGTCGTCCCCGACACGCTGCGCATGGACCTCGCCACGCACCTCGTGGTGCGCGGCAGCACGGCTGCTCCGCGCGGCTGACGCCGTTCTGCGGTCATCCCGACGGCGCAGCGCAACCACCCGACCGTTTGAGCAGGCGAAAGCCGCTCGTTCCTCGCTCGCTCAACGACCGGCGGGGCGTTCGTGCGTGCACGCCGATGCGGCAGTCGCCCGGGGGCGGCGACTGCCACATCGGGGGCTCGGCTACTTCGCGGGCTTCGGGGGGATCGAGACCGACGAGGATGCCGCCGACGCCGTCCGGCCGTCGGCAGCGGTCGCGGTCACGACGACGCTCACGGCATGGCCGCGGTCGGAGCCCCGCACCGGGTAGAGCGCGCGGGTGGCGCCGGGGATGTCGACGCCGTCGAGCTGCCACCGGTACGTGTACGTCAGGCCGTCACCGCGCCATTCGCCCGGCGTGGCGACGAGCTTGCCGTTGACGGCCGCCAGGCCGCTGACGGACGGCGCGACAGTGTTCACGGGGCCGGCCGTGCCGACGAGCTCACCGACGCCCCAGCGGGCGGTCGACTGGTAGCCGGCTCCCGTCGGGTCGGCCCAGTTGCCGATCGCGGTGCGCTGACCGCCCGACGCGTCGTTGACCTGGAAGTCGAGGCCGTGGAACGTGCCGGGGCCGGCGGCATCCCCGAGCTCGATCGCGAGCTCGACGACGTACCCGCCGTCGACGAGCGAGGTCGCCGACCTCACGCGTCCGCGCTGGAACGCCTCGTCGCCGGTGCCGAACGACACCGCGTTCGCCGCGCTGACGCGGATCTGCGAGTCGTCGTAGCGGTACGACCCGTTCTTGGCGTTGCCCGGGTCGACGTACACCTCGACCGAGTCCTGGACCCACGGATCGGATCCCGACACGTCGATCGTCGGGTCGGCGACCTCGGCGAGCACGTACAGCGTCGATCCCGACCACAGCGTGCGCACCGTCGCGACGGCGCCGGCCGAGCCCGACACGGCCTTGTCGGTGGTCACCGCGCGGGCCTCGGCCCATGCGGCGTCGACCGTGCCGTCGACGACGGGTGCGGAATCCGTCTGCACCACTTCGAGGAACGACAGCGGCTCGACGAGGGTGAGCGTGCCGAGCGTGCCCGCCGCGTTCCACGCGACAGTGCCCGCGCCCGTCGCGACCCGCAGGTCGAACGCGAGCGTGGCACCGGCGGCAGCGGCGGTGAGCGGCAGATGAGCGACGACGTCGTACCCGCCGGCGCGCTCGGTCACGACCGCCGGCACGTCGCCGGTGCCGTCGCGCGCCACGCGGAGGACGGCATCGCCCAGTGCGAGCTCGACACCGTCCGCGGCATCGGCCGAGGCGTCGTCGACGCTCGCGTACACCGTGAGGTGATCGGCCGCCCAGCGAAGCTGGAACGACGCGGTGCCTTCGACCCGGTGCAATGGCAGGCGCTTCCACTCGGGCGACGAAGTGGCCGCGGCGTCGAGGGCGACGTCGCCGGCGAACACGTTCGCGGTGCGCAGGGGCGCTGCCAGCTCGCCGTCGACCGCACCGTAGTAGGCGGGCTTGGCCTTGTAGCCGTCGTCGAACAGCAGCGGAGCGCCGGAGCTGTTGCGCCAGCTGCGGCCGTCGGTGAGGCCCCACAGGGTGACCGAGTACAGGTCGTCCGCGTGCGCGCGGAAGACCCGGAACGCGTCGCGGTAGTAGTACCCCTGATCGACGAGCTTCGCCTGCGTGACCGGGGTGCCGGTCGTGACATCGAACTCGGTGACCGCCTGGGTGACCGGAAGGTCCTCGAACGCGGTGATCGCGGCTTCGAGCGCCGACACCGGCATCGCGAGGCTCACGTGGAACTGGTGCCCCACGCCGTCCACCGGCACGCCGCGTGCGAGCAGCCGCTGGACCAGCGCGTGGTAGCGCTGCTGCTTGCCGCCCTGCTCGGTGTTGTAGTCGTTGATGAACAGGGCCACCGGGCGATCGGCGCCGGGCGCGGCGTAAGTGCGGTTGAACGCCTCCTCCGCGTAGGCGAACGCCTGGTCGATGAACTCTTCGCCGAGGATGCGGTACCACTCGCTGCGGCGCAGGCCGTCGGCGGACTCGCCGCCGTCCGACACGACCTCGTTGACCACGTCGAACGCGCGCAGCGGGTTGGTGTCGCTGCCGAAGAGCCCGTAGCGGTCCGACAGGTACTGCGCGACGTCGAACACGTGGGTGCGCAGGCGCTCGCTCAGCACGGCGCGTCCGGCATCGTCGGCCGCGAGCGGCTGCCCGGCGTCGTCCTGGAAGAACCAGGCCGGCGTCTGGCTGTGCCACGCGAGCACGTGCCCGTAGACGCGCAGGCCGTTCTGCTGCGCGTCGTCCATGAGCGCGTCGGCCTCGGCGTTCTCGGTGACGAAGTC
Organism: Microbacterium jejuense; assembly: GCF_039544225.1. Lineage (NCBI taxonomy): Bacteria > Bacillati > Actinomycetota > Actinomycetes > Micrococcales > Microbacteriaceae > Microbacterium > Microbacterium jejuense. The sequence goes on along the minus strand of NZ_BAABLG010000011.1, from coordinate 62,573 downwards.
GCCGTTCGCGTCGTACCAGGCCTCGGGCTTCATGAAGTTCTCGGGTGTCACCTGGTCGAAGTGGCGCTGCACGAGTTCGGATGCCGCACCTGTGGTCTCACGGCTGTCGATCGCGACGCCCACCGGGAAGCCGACGGTCTCCTTCACCCCGGTGAGGTCTTCGACGACCGCCGGAGCGGGCACGCGCAGCGTCACGTCGTCGATGTACAGGTCGCTCGTGTTGCCGGTCTCGCCGCTGCGCCACCGCGTCTCGAAGTAGAGCAGCGACTGCGCGGCCGCCGATCCGGTGAAGCGCGCGGTGACCTCGGTCCACCCGGTGTTCGTCACCGAGTCGAACTGCGCGAGGGTCGCGAACGCGGTGCTGCCGCCGTCGGTGTTCGCGCGGCTCAGCCACACGTCATCGACCGGCTGGCCGTCGCCGAAGCGCACCCACGCCGAGAGCTCGTACGTGACGTCGGGATCGAGCAGGCCGGTGATGTCGTGGCCGATGCCGTCGCCCTGGCCGACGCGACCGGTGACGACCGCCGACTGCGCGCCGCCGTGTGCGGTCGCGGTCGAGAGCCCGACTGTCGCGGTGGTCGAACCGCTGCCGCCGCGAAGGCTCCAGCCGTCGAGGCCGCTCTCGAAGTCGGTGTCGATGACGACCTCGCCGGCGACGGGCGGCGCGCCCTTCGGCAGCACAAAGCTCCAGCCGTCGGCGAGGCGCTCGTCGACGACGGTCTCGATCGCCGCGAGGGTGCCGCTGCGGTCGCCGCCGCCGTCATGGGCCAGCACGATCTCACCCGGCTTCATGGCGGCGCGGAGGTTGGCGGTGAGCGTCGCCACGTCCTGCGTCTCCCAGTCGCTGATGGTGTTGACCACGGCGAGCGGCTGCATGCCCAGTGCCACCGCGACGGCGGGGCTCGCGCCCCAGCTGCCGTTCGGCGCGCGCCAGAACGGCACGGCCTGGTTCGGGTTGCCGAGCGCCGTGCGGATGATCTGCAGGTTGGCCTTCAGGTCGGTCTCGATCTGCGCCGCCGTCCACGACCCCATGTCGGCGTAGCTCGTCGAGTGGTTGCACAGCGTGTGCCCCTCGTTCACGATGCGCTGCAGGATCGCGGCGCCGCCGGGCGCCTGGATGTTCTGCCCGATGACGCAGAACACGGCCGTGAGGTGCTTCTCGGCGAGGTAGTCGAGCAGCGCCGGCGTCGTGCCGGGGTTGGGACCGTCGTCGAAGGTGAGCGCGGCGACGTCGCCGGTGCCGTCGGCGAGCGAGACCGGGGCGGGCACCGGGTTGATCGCTCCGCCCGGGACGAAGTCGGGGTCGGGCACAGCACCTCCGCTCTCGGTCGTGATCACGATGTCGTCGACGAGGAAGGACGGGTTCTGGTCGCCGATCGCCGCCGCCTCGATGTACACGTTGACCGACGTCATGCCCGCGGGCATGGTGTACGCGCCGCCGATCTGCACCCACCCGCCCGCGGTGGTTTCGACCGCACCGCCGATCCACGAGTACGTCGTCGATCCGGTGGTGGGGGTCTGCTCGGCGGTGAAGTGGATGCCGCTCGTCCCGGTCGTGCCGGCAGGCAGCTTCACCCACGCCGAGACCTGGTACACCGAGCCCACCGCCAGCAGGCCTGCAGAGCTCGCCGAGAGCCCCTGCCAGTTGGCGGTGCGGCCGGTGACGGCGAGCGACTTCGCGCCGCCGTGCGCCTCGGCGTCGGTCACCGTGAGGGTGACGCCGCCGCGGGCGCCCCACGGACCGGTGGTGCCGTCTTCGAAGTCGACCGCGCTGACGGTGGTCGGTGCGGCGGCGGCGGGGGCCGCGAGGCCCAGGACGGCCGTCACGGCCGTCGCCGCCGCCACGGCGATCATGGGCAGGATCCTGCGTCGATGCATGGTGCGCTCCTTTGCGCGGTGGGGTCGAACGGGATGCTTTGCGGACGCGGTCGTTGAGCGAGCGAGGAGCGAGCGAGACGAAACGCCTGGGACGACGAGCGACCTCGTGCGCGAAGGCGTTTCGTCTCGCTTCGTCCGCTCAACGAACGGGGAGTGGCTCGACCGTCACGCCGGCGTGCAGCCGGCGCGCGTGGTCGAGATGGCGGGGCTCGCCGACGATGCGCACGGTGCGCGTCTCGACGATGTCGGAACTGGAGCGGCCGAACCCGAGCACGAGGTCGCCCGGCTCGACGATGCGGCGGCCGTCGACGCCGGTGAACGATGCGAGGTCGGCGGGAACCTCGAACGACACCCGCACGCTCTCGCCGGCGGCGAGCGGCACACGCGCGTACGCGATCAGCCGCTGCACGGGCCGTACGACCGAGGCCGCCGGGTCGTGCAGGTACAGCTGCACGACCTCGACGCCATCGCGGCCGCCCGTGTTGGCGACCTCGATCGACACCGTGACCTCGCCGTCGGCGGTCAGCGTGTCGGCGGAGGCTGCGGCATCCACCCATTCGAAGGATGAGTAGCCGAGCCCATGGCCGAACGCATACGCCGGGGTGGGGTCGATGTTCGACACCTCGTTGCGGCGCGCGAGCTTCGAGGCGAGGTAGGTCGAGGGCTGCGCGCCGGGGTCGCGGGGGATGCTGACAGGCAGGCGTCCGCTGGGGTTCACGCGTCCGCTCAGCACGCCGGCGATCGCGCCGGTGCCCTCTTCGCCCGCGAAGAAGCTCTGCACGATGGCCGCTGCGCGGTCGGGCGCGGCGCCGAGCGCGTACGGGCGTCCGGCGAGCAGCGTCACGACAGCGGGGGTCCCCGCGTCGAGCACGGCGTCCAGCAGCTGCTGCTGCGCGCCGGGGAGCGTCAGATCCGCGGCGTCGCAGCCCTCACCGCTCGTGCCGCGGCCGAACAGGCCCGCGCGATCGCCCAGGGCGAGCACCACGATGTCGGCGTCGGCGGCGAGGGCGACCGCATCCGCGATCCCTTCCGTCTCACCGCCGTCGATCGACGTGCCGGCGACGTGCACGAGGTCGGCGCCGGGGTACTCGGCCTCGAGCGCCTCGCGCAGGGTCGGCAGCGCGATCCCCAGCGGGAATTCGGGATGCCGCACGCCGACGTGCGACGGGAACGAATAGCACCCGAGCACGGCGTACGGGTCGTCGGCCACGGGGCCGATGACGGCGATGCGACCGGGCGCCGCCGGGAGGGGCAGGACGCCGTCGTTGCGCAGGAGCACGATCGCCGCCTCGGCGATGCGGCGCGCGAGGTCGCGGTTGGCGGGCGGGTCGAGGTCGACGGTGCCGCGCACGGCTTCGACCGAACCGGTGTCGGCGCCGGCGAGCGCGGCGGGCACGGGCGACCAGTCCTCGTCGAGGAGACCCAGCTGCCCCTTCTGCCGCAGCACCCGGCGCAGGGCGCGGTCCACGATCTCTCCGTCGACCTCGCCGTCCTCGACGGCCCGCACCAGCTCTGCGCCGAACGTCTTCACGGTGGGCAGCTCGACGTCGATGCCGGCCGAGAGCGCCCGGGCCGCGGCATCCGTCCAGCCGTCGGCGACGCCGTGCAGGTCTTTGAGGAAGGCGATCGAGAAGTAGTCGGCGACGACGGTGCCCTCGAAGCCCCACTCGTCGCGCAGCAGCTCGGTGAGCAGGCGTCCGTCGGCCGCGGTCGGGACGCCGTCGAGGTCGGTGTACGAGTTCATCACCGAGCGCACGCCGCTCTCGCGGATCGCCATCTCGAACGGCGGCAACAGCACGTCGGCGAGTTCGCGCGCACCGACCGACACCGGTGCGAGATTGCGGCCGCCCTTCGAGGCCGAGTAGCCGACGAAGTGCTTGAGCGTCGCGACGACGCCCGCGCTCTCGACGCCCTGGATGTAGGCGGTCGCGACCGTGCCGACGAGGTACGGGTCCTCGCCGATCGTCTCTTCGACGCGGCCCCAGCGGGCATCGCGCACGACGTCCAGCACAGGGGCGAGGCCCTGGTGCACGCCCACCGAGCGCATGTCGGCGCCGATGCGGCCGCCCATCTCGCGCACCAGCGCAGGGTCGAACGTCGCGCCCCAGCTGAGCGGCACCGGGTAGGCCGTCGCCCCCCACGTCGCGAAGCCGGCCAGGCACTCCTCGTGAGCGAGCGCCGGGATGCCGAACCTGTTCGCCGCGACGATCCGCTGCTGTGCGCGCATGAGCGACAGCGCGCCGGCGGCGGGGTCGACCGGCGCGGTGCCGAACGGCCGGGTCAGCTGGCCCAGGCCCGCCGGCAGCAGCGCGTCGAGGTCGATCTCGACAGTCATGTCGTGCTGGTGCGGAGCGACGTCCTCGCCGTCGGCCGACGCACCCACCCACACGCCGTACAGCTGGGCGACCTTCTCGGCCACGGTCATCACGGCGATCAGCTCGTCGACGCGGGCGTCGAGCGGTGCGGCCTCATCGGTCCAGGGGCGCCGGGTGGCAGCATCCACGATCGTCTGTTCCTTCATCGTCATCCCTTCACGGCTCCCGTCAGCCCGCCCACGATGCGCTTTTCGGCGAGGAGGAAGAACACCAGGGCCGGGATCATCGCGAGCGACGTGTACGCGAGGACCGCGCCGGTGTCTTGCGAGTACTGGGTGGAGAACTGGGTCACCCCGAGCGGCAGCGGCCACAGCTCCTGCGGCAGCGTGCCGGTCGAGATCACGAGCAGCGGCAGCAGGTAGCCGTTCCAGCTCGCGACGAACGCGAGGATGCCCACCGTGATGAGCCCCGGCTTCGCGAGCGGCAGCAGGATGCGCCAGAAGAACGCGAGGCGCGAGGCGCCGTCGATCATGGCAGCCTCCTCGAGCTCGTCGGGGATGGCCTTGAGGAACGGCACCAGGATGATGATCGTCGTCGGCAGCGCGAACGCGATGCCCGGGATGATCACCCCCAGGTAGGTGCCGTGCAGGCCCAGGGTGCGCAGCAGCAGCGTGAGCGGCAGCGCCGCGACCGTCAGCGGGAACATCAGCCCCGCGGCGAACAGCGTGTACAGGCCCTCACGGCCCTTGAAGTCGTAGCGCGCGAGCACGAATGCCGCCATCAGCCCGGCGACCACGACGCCTGCGGTCGTGCAGACCGCGAGGAGGGTGCTCGCGAACAGGTTGCCCCAGAACCGGGTCGAGCCGAGCACTGCGCCCCAGTTCTGCAGCGTGAACGGGTCCGGGAAGCCGGCGGGGTTCGCATTGAGGTCGGCCGTCGTGCGGAAGCCGCCGAGGAAGACGTAGAGCACGGGACCGATGGCGACCGCCGCGACGACGAGCGCCACGAGGTAGACGAACGGCTGACCCCAGTCGAACCTGCGTCCGGCCGGTTCCGCCGCGCGCGGTGCGCCGGTGACGAGAGTGGTGGTGGCCGACATGTCAGCGGGCTCCGTTCGTGAGGGCGCCCTTGAGGTCGCGGCGGAGCGCGAAGCGCTGGTAGACGAGAGCGATGACGAGCGAGATCACGAAGAGGATCACGGCGATCGCGCTGCCGTAGCCGGGCTGCCCGGCGAACTGGCCCTGCTGCACCATGTAGGTCGCCATCGTCTCGGTCGCGATGCGGCGCACCGCCGGCGCGACGGTCACCCACACCATGTCGAACACCTGCAGCGAGCCGATGATCGACAGGAACGCCCAGATCCGGATGGTGGGTCCGAGCAGTGGGATCGTGATGTGCCGCTGGATCTGCCACCAGCTGGCGCCGTCGATCTGCGCCGCCTCGGCGAGTTCGTCGGGGATGCCCTGCAGGCCCGCGAGGAAGAGCAGGATCGCGAAGCCGATGTACTTCCAGGTGAGCACGAAGAAGATCGTCCACAGTGCGATGGCCGGGTCGGCGAGCCAGTTCTTCGCGAGCGACCCGAGGCCGATGGCTTCGAGGGTCGCGTTGACCGCGCCGTTCGGCTGCAGGATCAGCTTGAACGCCAGACCCGCGATCACCTCGGCGAGCACGTACGGCACGAAGATGAGCAGGCGGAACACGCTGCGGCCGCGCAGGGGGCGGTTCAGCAGCAGCGCCACGGCGATGGCGATCGGGCCCTGCACGATCAGCGACATCACCAGGATGAAGAACGTGTTGCCGATCGCCTTCTGGAACTCGGGACTGGTGAGGGCGCGGACGTAGTTGTCGAAGCCGACGAACCGTCCGTCGTCGGCCAGGTTGCTCCACTGGAACGCCGGCGGGAGGTTGAAGAAGCTGTACACCGCCGCGAGCACGACGGGGAGGATCACGAAGCCCACGAACAGGATGAGCGCGGGCGAGACGAACAGGAGGATCTCGAGGCGCTTGCGCCCGGAGCCGCGCCGGACCCGGCGCACAGGGGTGGGGCCCGGGCCCGCGGAGACCGCGGGCCCGGGGGTGGTGAGGGTCGCCATGTCTACAGGGTCGCCGCCGCGTCCTGCATCTTCTTGACGATGTCTTCGGGCGTGCCGGTGCCGGCGAACAGGTTGACGATGCCCTCGTTCATGGCGTTGCCGACCGTGGTGCCGAAGGCGGTGTCGAGCCAGAGCTGGACGAAGGATGCCTCGGACAGGCCTTCGGCGACCATCTTGAGGTTCGGGTCCTCGAGCGAGGACTGCGCCTCGGCGACGGTCGGGATGCCCGAGCCGCTGGCCGCGAACTTCTTCTGGACCTCGGGGCTCATGATGTACTCCAGCAGCTCCGCGCACTCCGGCGGGGCGTCCGCCGAGCAGCCGAAGCCGTCACCGCCGCCCAGGGCCGCGGTCGGGTCCCCTGCCGCGCCGTCGATGCCGGGGACCGGGAACCAGCCGAGGAACGCGGGCACCTTCTGGTCGGGCGTGAGGCCGCCGATGACACCGGCGTTCCAGTGGCCCATGAGCTCCATCGCGGCCTGGCCGTTGGCGACCATGCCGGCCGAGCTGCCGGCGCCCTGCTGGGCCGACGTGCCGAGGAAGCCGTCCTGGAACGGCTCGATGCCGAGGAACTCCTGCAGCTTCTCACCGGCGTCGACGAAGCACTGGTCCGAGAAGTCGTACTCGGTCTCGGCGGTGGCGAGCGTCTCGGGCGAGCACGACTTGAGGGCGAACTGGTACCACCAGTGCGCGGCCGGCCAGCCGTCGCCGGCGCCGACGGCGATCGGCGTGATGCCGGCGTCGCGCAGCTTGCCGACGGTGTCGACGAGCTCGTCGAAGGTCGTGGGCACCTCGGCCCCGGCCTGCTCGAACAGGTCGGTGTTGTACCAGAAGCCCTCGATGCCGAACGTGAAGGGGATGCCGTAGGTCTTGCCGTCGACCTGCCACGGGTTGACTGTCGCGCCGACGCTCGTGATGGTGTCGGCGAGCTTGTCGTCGAGGGGCTGGAGGTAGCCGTTGGCGACCTGGTCGCGCAGCTCGCCGCCGGGCCACACCTGGAACAGGTCGGGCGGGTCGCCGGCCGCGAGCGCGTTCGGGATGAGGGTGCGCTGGAGCTCTTCGTTCTGGTAGCCGGTCTGCTCGACCTTGATGCCCGGGTGGTCCTCTTCGAACTGGGCGGCGACCTCTTCCCAGACGGCGGGCATCGGGCCGGACGTGGCGTTGTGCCACCAGGTGAGGGTGACCTCGTCGCCGCTGTCGCCGCTGTCGCCGCCGCCGGCACAGCCCGCGAGCACGCCGGCGGCGAGGCCTGCCGCGGCGAGCCCGGCGAAGACGCGCATCCTGCTGCGTGTGTTCATCTTCGAACCTCTCGAAAGTTTCGACTTCTACGTCGAAAGTGATGTGGACGTGGCAAGAGTATGACGAAAGGGATTTGCGGTCAAGCGCAACAAATAACGGCTCGGCAACGGCGGCGGCCCTACAGTGAAAGGCGTGAGCGATCCGTCACCGACAGAAGGCGTCCGCCAGCGAAACCTCGCGCGACTGCTGCGGCTCGTGCACCTCGAAGGCCCCCTCTCGCGCGCCTCGCTGACCGAGACGACCGGGCTCAACCGTTCGACCATCGCCGACCTCGTCGGCGAGCTCGGCCGGCTCGGGCTCGTCGAGGAGCGCGCCCCCGATCCCTCCCGGCGTGTGGGGCGCCCCTCCCCCGTCGTCGTCGCCGACGCCCGCGTCGTCGCGATCGCCGTCAACCCCGAGGTCGACGCGCTCACGATCGCCGCAGTGAGCCTCGACCGCAGCATCCCGCTGCGCGAGCGCGTCGACGTCGACCGCCTGCTGAGCCCCGAAGAGACTGCCGCACTGATCGCCGAGCGCGTGGCCGCCTGGCGCCGCGGCCCGCTCGCCGACGCGCAGATCGTCGGCGTCGGCCTGGCCGTGCCGGGGCTCGTCCGCGCGAGCGACGGCCTCGTCCGCAACGCGCCGCACCTGCGCTGGACCGACGCGCCGGTGCGCGACCTCGTTGCAGAGGCCACGGGCCTTGCGACCACGGTCGGCAACGACGCCACCCTCGGCGCCACGGCCGAGCATCTCTTCGGCGCCGCGCAGGGGCTCGATGACGTCGTCTACCTCAACGGCGGCGCGAGTGGCATCGGCGGCGGGCTCATCGTGCACGGGATGCCGCTGCTCGGCGCCGGCGGCTACACCGGCGAGTTCGGGCAGAACCGCCCGGGCATCGCGTCGCCCGTCGATCGCCGGGCCGACGGCGGCGTGCTCGAGGACGAGGTCAGCCGCGCGCGCCTGCTCGCGGCGGTGCGGCTGCGCGGCGCGGACGACCCCACGCTCGCCGCGGCCCTGGCCGAGGCCGGGCCGGACTCCGAGGCCGGCGACGAGGTCGCCCGGCAGCGCCGCATCCTCGCCACCGCGCTGGCGAACGCGGTCAACGCGCTCAATCCCGCGGCGGTGGTGCTCGGCGGCTTCCTCGCGACGATCGCCGCTGTCGACCTCCCGGGACTCACCGCACTGGTGCAGGGTCAGGCGATGTCGGCCAACGCCGAAGAGCTCGAGATCCGCGTCGCCTCGCTCGCCGAGGACCGGCTGCTGATCGGCGCCGCCGAAGCGGCCTTCGCCGACCTGCTGCGCGACCCTTCGGCCTGACGCCGGCCCCCGGCCCGACGCCGGCCGCTCGGTCGTTGAGCGCAGCGACGAAGCAGCGAAGCCGACACGCCGCAAGACACCCTCCGAACGCAGCCCCGCGCATGCGTCGCCGGGATGGCTGGGTCCGACGGGCGGCTTACGGCGTTTCGTCTCGCGCCGCTCGCTCAACGACCGAGGTGTTCGACCGCGCGACTACACCAGGTCGAGCTCGACCGTCGCGAACGAGTGCGGCGGCAGCGTGACGGTGAGCACGCCGGTCTCGATCGATGCGTCCAGCGCCACGGGCGCCACGGCGTCGGGGGCATCGGGAGTGTTGTGCGCGGCGGCATCCACCCCCGTCAGCACGCGGGCGCGACGCACCGACGCCGCCCGGCCGCGCAGGTCGACCCGCACGTCCAGCGCTGCGTCGATCGACAGGTTCGACAGCGACACGAGGGCGCCGCCGTCCCGCGTCGAGGCCGACACCGACAGGCCGGGCACGTCGCCGGCGGCGACGGGCGTCTGCAGCACGTGGGCGGCGAGCGCCGTCGCGTCGTGGTGGCCGCGGTTCATCTCGAACACGTGGTAGGTCGGCGTGAGCACCATGGCGCCCGAGTCGTCGGTGAGGATCATCGCCTGCAGCACGTTGAGCGTCTGCGCGATGTTCGCCATCTTGAGGCGCCCGGCGTGCCGGTGGAACGCGTCGAAGTGGACCGCGGCCACGAGCGCGTCGCGCACGGTGTTCTGCTGGAACAGGAATCCGGGGTTCGTGCCCGGCTCGACGCTCCACCACGTGCCCCACTCGTCGAGGATCAGCCCCACCTTGCGGTCGGGGTCGTACGAGTCCATGACGGCCTCATGGCGGCGGATGACGCGCTCGACGTCGAGAGCCTTGCGCATCGTGCCGTAGAACTCCTCCTCGGTGAACGAGGTGGCGGATTCGGTGTTGATGCCCGATCCGGCGTGGGAGTAGTAGTGGAACGACACGCCCTGGAACACCGGGGTCGGGTTCGAGCCGCAGGTGAGGCATCCGAGCGACTCCATGAGGGCGCGCGTCCACGCGACATCGTCGTCCGAGGCGCCGGCGGCGATGCGGTACAGCTCGTTGCCGCCGTGGTTGCGGCAGTACGTGCCGTAGCGGCGGGCCTCGAGCGCATACTGCTGCGCCGTCATGTTGCCGCCGCAGCCCCATGCCTCGTTGCCGATGCCCCAGAACGGCACCTTCCAGGGCTCGTCGCGTCCGTTCTCGCGGCGCAGGCGCGCCATCGGCGAGTCGCCGTCGCGCGTCAGGTACTCGACCCACTCGCTCATCTCGCGCACGGTGCCGCTGCCGACGTTGCCGTTCACGTACGCGTCGGCGCCGAGCAGATCGCACAGGTCCATGAACTCGTGCGTGCCGAAATGGTTGTTCTCGACGACGTCGCCCCAGTGCGTGTTCACCATGGTCGGGCGGCTCTCGCGCGGGCCGATGCCGTCGCGCCAGTGGTAGTCGTCGGCGAAGCAGCCGCCCGGCCAGCGCAGGTTCGGGATGCCGAGCGCGCGCAGCGCCTCGACGACGTCGGAGCGGATGCCCCGCACGTTCGGGATCAGCGAGTCCTCGCCCACCCAGAACCCGCCGTAGATGCAGTGCCCGAGGTGCTCGGCGAAGTGGCCGTACAGGTGGCGGCTGATGACGTCGCCGGGGACGTCGAGGTCGATGACGGCGCGGGCCGTGGTCACAGGCTTCTCCAGGTCGTTGCGGGGGTGAGGGGGACGAGGGCGGGGCGCTCCACGGTGGTGCGGAGCGGTTCGCGGATGCCGGAGGCGGCCGAAGCGGTCAGCGCCGTCATGATCTCGAGCACGTGCAGCGCCATCGCACCGCTCGCGCGCCCATCGGCGCCGGGGGCCGCGGCGCGTGCCAGGTCGACGAGCCCGATGCCGCGGCCGGCGTCGACGTAGCCGGCCCACGGCTCGAGCGTCTGCCACTCGCCGCCGCGCTCGTGAAGGCGCACATCTCCCGCGAACCCGTTCGGGTCGGGCACGACGAGTGATCCGTCGACGCCGTGCACCTCGATCGGCTCCGCGGTGGAGCGCACGCCGTCGAAGCTCATCGTCACGGTCGAGATCGCTCCCGACGCGTGGTGCAGGATGCCGCTCAGGTGCGTGTCGACCTCGACCGCGACCCGCTCGCCGGCGCGCGGCCCCGAGCCGATCACGCGCTCGTCGCGCGAGCGCGACCCGGCGCCCGACACCGCGGTGACGGGTCCGAGCAGCTGCACGAGCGAGGTCACGTAGTACGGGCCCATGTCCAGCAGCGGCCCACCCCCCTCGCGGTAGTAGAAGTCCGGCTGCGGATGCCACGACTCATGGCCCGCCGAGATCCACATCGCCGACGCCGACACCGGCTGGCCGATGCGCCCGTCGTCGATCGCGGCGCGCGCGGTCTGCACGCCGGTGCCCAGCACCGTGTCGGGAGCACCCCCGACGCGCACACCGGCGGCGGTGGCGGCATCCATCACGCGCTCCGCGTCGGCGAACGTCGCCGCCAGCGGCTTCTCGCCGTACACGTCCTTGCCGTGCGCGATGGCCGCGAGCGCGACCTCGGCGTGGGCTGCCGGGATCGTGAGGTTGAGGACGGTGTGGATGCCGTCGTCGGCGAGCAGCTCGTCGGTGGAGAGCGCGCGGCACCCCGGCAGGTTCGCGGCCGCGGCCTGCGCGCGTGCGACGTCGAGGTCGGCGACCGCGGCGATGCGGATGCCCGCCGCGTCGGCGAGCGTCGACAGGTACTGGCCCGAGATGACGCCGAGGCCGACGACGCCGACGTTCGTCGGCAGCGTCCCGGTCATCGGGCTGCCCACAGGAGTCCGCGCCGGATGATGGTGCGCACGTTGTCGTCCTGCAGCACGTCGAGACTGTGCCCCGGGGTCGACACGAAGATCCGGCCGGCGCCCCACTCCCGCGTCCACACCGCAGGAGAGGTGATCGGCCGGTGCCACGGGTGGTACGGCTGCACCGGATGCGTCGTCGTCGCCAGCACGTCGATGAGATCGTCGTGCAGCACCCAGTACTGCTCGGTGGTCAGGGCGAAGTCGTCGAGCCCCGCCATGATCTCGTGGCCGCGGCCCAGGTCGGTGAGCTCGACCGTGTACGGCAGGTAGTTGTCGGTCTGGTCGCCGTGCACCTCGTCGGGGTGCTTGGACGGGTGGGTCGCGAACTGGCCGCCGACGAGCTGCAGGTAGTCCGAGCTCGCCCGGAACGAGTCGGCGATGCCGCCGTGCCAGCCCGCGAGTCCGGTGCCCGCGGCGACCGCGTCGCGCAGGCCCCGCACAGCCTCGTGCGACGCCTGCGACATCGTGACGGACTGCAGGACGAGATCCGTGGCAGCCATCCGGTCGGCATCGGCGTAGACCTGCGGGTCGTCCTCGATCGTCACGTCGAACCCGCTGTCGCGCAGGAACGGGATGAACAGGTCCGTGGCTTCGACGGGACGGTGGCCGTCCCATCCGCCGCGGACGACGAGAGCGGTACGGGTCATGCGGGGGTCCCTTCGGTCGGTGGCTGCGTTTCGTCCCGCTCCGCTCGCGGGGCGGCCGGAACGCGCGTGAGGATGCTGTCGTGCTCGGCGCTCTGCGCGACCGCGGCGAGCACCCGCTGCACCTGCGCCGCATCGGCGAACGTGGGCGAGACCGGGATCTCGCCGGCGACGGCGCGGACGAAGTCCACGGCCTGGTGGGCGAACAGGTGCTCGTAGCCGAGGCCGTGGCCCGCCGGCCACCAGGCGCCGGCATACGGGTGGCGCGCCTCGGTCACCTGCACACGGCGGAAGCCCTGCGCCGCATCGGCCGCGGCGTCGTACACCTCGAGCTCGTTCATGCGCTCGAAGTCGAACGCGATCGCACCGCGGTCGCCCGAGATCTCGATGCGGTTGGCGTTGCGCCGGCCGGTGGCCATGCGCGTCGCCTCGAAGACGCCGAGGGCGCCGGCGTCGAAGCGCGCCGTGAACGCGGCGGCGTCGTCGACGGTGACCGGCAGCCTGTCGGTCGGGTCGGCGGCGACCCCGCCCAGGCCTTCGGCGGCACCCATCCGGGGCCTGCTCGTGACGAAGGTGCGCATGACGGCCGAGACCGCGTCGATGCGCTGACCCGCGAGCCACTGCGCGGTGTCGATCGAGTGGGCGCCGATGTCGCCGAGCGCACCGGAGCCGGCGCGGTCGCGGTCCATGCGCCATGTGTGCGGCGCGTCGGGGTCGCTCAGCCAGTCCTGCAGGTACTGCGCGCGGACGTGGCGGATCTCGCCGACGCGTCCCTCGGCGATGAGCTGCTTCGCGAGGGCGAGCGCCGGGGTGCGACGGTAGCTGAAGCCGCACATGGCGACCCCCGGCGCGCGGGTGGCGGCATCCACCATCTCCTGGGCCTCGGCGACCGAATTCGCCAGCGGCTTCTCGCACAGCACATGCTTGCCGGCGGCGAGTGCGGCCAGCGCGATCTCGGCGTGCGTGTCACCCGGAGTGCAGATGTCGATCACGTCGATGTCGTCGCGCTCGACGGCTTCGCGCCAGTCGACGGAGTGCTCGGGCCAGCCGAACCGCTCGGCCATGCCGGCCGTCGCTTCGGGTCGATGCCCGACCAGCAGCGCCGGAACGGGATCGAGCGGGAGGTCGAAGAACCGCGGGGCGGTGCGCCAGGCCTGCGTGTGCATGCGGCCCATGAAGCCGGTGCCGATCAGCGCGATCCGCAGCGGCGATGTCGTCGTCGTCATCGTGGAGGTGCCCTTTCCAGGCACCGACGATGCCACCGCCGTCCCGGGGCCGCGACAATCTTGCGCAAAACCTCGGAGGTGCGCGAGGGTAGTCGCGTGCCCGAACGCGTGACCCTCGCCGACCTCGCCGCTCACGCCGGCGTGAGCGTCGGGACGGCCTCGCGCGCACTGTCCGGCCGCGGCGACCTCGCGCCCGCGACGCGGCGCCGGGTGCTGGCCGCCGCGCGCAGCCTCGGCTACGCGCGAGACCCTGCCGTGGGCGGCCGGCCCGCCGGTTCCGCGCGGCTCGTCGACCTCGTGCTCGGCGGGTACCACAACGCCTACTCCGACGAGGTGACCGCCGGCGCCCGCAGCGCCGCGGCCGCCGCCGGTTACGACCTCGTGCTGACCGAGGAGCGCGACATCCCCGACGACGACTGGCCCATGCGTGTGCGCCGCCGCGGCTCGGCCGGCGTCATGCTGGGCCTCATCTCGCCCACGGCGTCGCAGCTGGCGACGCTCACCGACGCCGACATCCCTGTCGTGCTGATGGACCCGCAGGCCGAGACCTCGCGCGGGCTCACGAGCGTGCGCACGACCGACCGCGCCGGCGCACGCACGGCGGCGCTGCATCTGGCCGACCGGGGTGCGACGCGGTTCGCGATCGTGCTCGGCTCGCCGCCGTACCGGTACGGACGCGCGCGGCATGAGGGCTTCCGCGAGGGGCTGCGGTCGGTCCGGCCGGACGCCGACCTGGTCGCGCTCGAAGCGGACTGGGGCGCCGTCGCGGCGCGCGAGGCCGCCATCCCGCTGCTGCGCCGGCTGCGGCCGGGCGACAGGCTCGGCGTGTTCGCGTGCTCGGACGAGATGGCCGCCGGCGTCTACGCCGCCGCCGTGGCCACGGGGCGCAGCATCCCCGACGACGTCCTGGTCGTCGGCTTCGACGACCTGCGCAGCGCCCGCTGGCTGACCCCGCCGCTCACGACAGTGCGCCAGCCGATCCGCGAGATGGCCGCAGCCGCGGTGACGGCGCTCACCGACGCCGCTGCCGGCGCGGCCCTCCCCCCGGCGCCGATCTTCCTGCCGACGCGCCTCATCCCCCGCGGCTCCACGTGAGTCCCACCCACTCTGGCGAGACGGAGATGCCGCGGCCCCGGCATCCGGACGGACCGACGGGAGCGGCATCCACTCAGCACAGAACGACCTACCGGGCGGGCGGGCCGCCCCGATAACGTGAGGGCACGTCTGACGGAAGGCCACTCATGTCTGGATCGACCGAACGCACCGCCCGCACCGGCCGCCCCGCGCGCAGCGAGGCGGAGCTGCAGCAGATGGCGAAGGACCACCTCTGGATGCACTTCGCCCGGCAGTCCGTCATGACCGACGGCCCGGGCGTGCCCATCATCGTCAAGGGCGAGGGTCACCACATCTGGGACTCGCAGGGCAAGAAGTACATCGACGGGCTCGCGGGGCTCTTCGTGGTCGCCGCCGGTCACGGCCGCAAGCGTCTCGCCGAGGCCGCGGCGAAGCAGGCCGAGGAGCTCGCGTTCTTTCCGATCTGGTCGTACGCGCACCCCGCGGCGATCGAACTGGCCGACCGGCTCGCGGATTACGCACCGGGCGACCTCAACAAGGTGTTCTTCTCGACCGGCGGCGGCGAGGCCGTCGAGACGGCGTTCAAGCTCGCCAAGTATTACTGGAAGATCCAGGGCCGTCCCACCAAGCACAAGGTGATCTCGCGTTCCGTCGCCTACCACGGCACCCCGCAGGGCGCGCTGGCGATCACCGGCATCCCGGCCATGAAAGAGATGTTCGAGCCGGTCACGCCGGGCGGGTTCCGCGTGCCCAACACCAACTTCTACCGCGCCGGCGACATGGGCGCCCCCGCCGACGACCTCGAGGCGTTCGGCGTGTGGGCGGCCGACCGGATCGAGGAGATGATCCTCTTCGAAGGCCCCGAGACGGTCGCTGCGGTCTTCCTGGAGCCGATTCAGAACTCGGGTGGATGCTTCCCGCCCCCGCCCGGGTACTTCCAGCGCGTGCGCCAGATCTGCGACAAGTACGACGTGCTGCTCGTATCGGACGAGGTCATCTGCGCCTTCGGCCGCATCGGACACATGTTCGCGTGCGACGCCTACGGCTATCAGCCCGACATGATCACGTTCGCGAAGGCTGTCACGAGCGGCTACTCGCCGCTGGGCGGCACGATCGTCAGCGATCGGATCTACGAGCCCTTCGCCCACGGCGACCGCTCGTTCTACCACGGGTACACGTTCGGCGGCCACCCCGTCTCGGCCGCCGTGGCGCTGGAGAACCTCGACATCTTCGAGGAGGAGGGGCTCACCGCGCACGTGCGCGAGAACTCGCCGGTGTTCCGCTCGACCCTGGAGCGCCTCACCGATCTGCCGATCGTCGGCGACGTGCGCGGCGACGGCTACTTCTTCGGCATCGAGCTCGTGAAGGACAAGGCGACGAAAGAGACCTTCGACGACGACGAGTCCGAGCGGCTGCTGCGCGGCTTCCTCTCGAAGGCGCTGTTCGACGCCGGCCTCTACTGCCGCGCCGACGACCGCGGCGACCCCGTCATCCAGCTCGCGCCGCCGCTGACGATCGGCCCCGCCGAGTTCGACGAGATCGAGCAGATCCTGCGCGGCGTGCTCACGGAGGCGTGGACCCGCCTCTGATCGGTGGATGCCGCGACCCGCGGCATCCACTCCTCTCCGCATCGCGGCCCTACGGGGTGCGGCGCAGCGCCTCGACCTCGTCGCGGTTGAACGCGGCCGCGCGCGCGAGGAACTCGTTGGCGAACTCGAGCTGCTCGTCGGTGAGCGTGTCGAGGTATGCGCTCCAGCGTGCCGTCACGCCGGCGTAGACCGGACCGACGCGGGCCATCACGGTCTCGGGGATCGCCGTCACGATGACCTTTCGCCGGTCGGCTGCGTCGCGCGTGCGCGTGACGTAGCCGGCGCGCTCGAGTCGGTCGAGCATCGCGGTGATCGCACCGCCGGCGGTGAGCCCGACGCGTGATGCCAGCTCGCCGGGCGTCGCGGGTCCCTCGCTCAGCAGCAGTCCCACTGCCTGCAGGTCGGATCCGTTGAGGCCGCCCGACCGCGCGACAGCATCTTGGAAGAGCACGGCGCGGGCCATGAACTCGCGCATGACCTCGCCCTGCCGAGCCATCGCCGCGGCACGGGTGGAGGAAGGATCCGGCATCTGTTATTCTCTCTATTATCGAGATACTCTGATTCAGAGACTCTCTGCTTCGCTCTCAGACTATCGAAAGGCCGCCCACATGCCCAAGGCGCTCATCATCGGCGGAGGGGTCGCCGGCCCCGCGACCGCCCTGTTCCTGCAGAAGGCCGGCTGGGACGTCGCACTCTTCGAAGCACGGCCGCATCCCGAGGCGCACGGCGGACTGTTCCTGAACGTCGCCACGAACGGCCTCGCCGTGCTCGACCTGCTGGGGCTGCGCGACAAGCTCGTCGCACTCGGACACCGCAGCCCGTACATGCAGATGTGGAGCGGACGCGACCGGCTGCTCGGCACGGTGCCCAACGGGCCCGCCGGCGACCCCGAGCGCGGCAGCGTCGTCGTCCGCCGCGACCAGCTGCACACCGTGCTGCGCGAGGCGCTGGTCGAGAACGGACTCGACACGACCTGGGGTGCCCGCCTCGAGCGCATCGATGAGGATGCGCACGGCGTCACCGCCCATTTCGCCGACGGCACGAGTGCCACGGGCGACGTCCTCATCGGCTGCGACGGCGTCGGGTCGGTCACACGCCGCTGGATCGACCCTGCGGCACCCGACCCGCAGTACTCCGGACTGCTGAGCGTGGGCGGGTTCTCGCGCGTCCCCGGACTCGAGCCGACGCCCAGGTTGCAGCGCATGATCTTCGGCGCCCGCGGATTCTTCGGCTACCTGGTGCGCGAGGACGGGGAGGTGTACTGGTTCGCGAACCCCACGAGCCCCGAGCCTGATCGCGCGGCGTCTCGCCGCATCCCGGGTGACGCCTGGCTCGCTGAACTGCGTGAGCTGCACGCCGACGATCCTTACCCCGTGCCGCAGATCCTCGACGCCGCGACCGAGGTCGGCGCGTACCCGATCTACGATCTGCCGCACGTCCCGCACTGGCACCGCGGTCGCGTCGTCGTCACCGGCGACGCCGTGCACGCCACCTCGCCCAACGCCGGCCAGGGGGCGTCGCTCGCCCTCGAGGACGCGGCGATCCTCGCGCGGAGCCTGCGCGATGCGTCGACCTACGCGCGGGCGTTCGAGGCGTACGAGCAGCAACGCCGACCGCGCGCCGAGGAGGTGGTGAAGTACTCGCGGGCGATCGGCCGGCAGAAGGCCCCCGGCGGTTCCCGCTTCGCGGTCGCCATGCGCGACCTGATGCTGCCGCTGTTCCTCCGCAGCGCGACGAAGAACACCCGCAACAACCACCTGTACAACCACACCATCGCGTGGGACGAGACGGCTCGGCTCGATCCCTGACGCGCGGCCGTATCAGCGGGGGGCGAACGCCGCCCGGAAGAGGCGACGGGCCCGGGCCGACGCGGCGGGCCGGGCGGCGGCATCCGTCCTCGCCAGCTCGGTCGCGAGCATGCCGGTGGCCATCGTGACGTCCTCGATCTCGACGTGGTGGCCGATGCGGCCGGCGGCGCGGTCACGCGCGACGAGCTGCTCGACGACGCCGTAGAACCGCTCGCCGAGGACCGCCACGCGGGGATCAGTGAGATCGGCCGTCACCAGCTGGATGAACGCCGTCGACACCACCGCCTGATCGACCACGCGGTCGAGCAGGTCCTCGATGGTGCGATCGGGCGACGCCGTGTACTCCTCGAGGTCGCGCACGTTGTCTTCGAACACGGCGACGGCCAGCGCGGTGCGGTCGGGGAAATGGCGGTAGAGGCTGCCCTGTCCGACGCCGGCGCGCTTGGCGACGGCACTGAACGGGGCTCCGAGGCCCCCTTCGGCATAGACCTCTCGCGCCGCGGCGATGAGGGCGCGGCGGTTGTCGGCGGCGGCGGCGGGGCCGCGGTTCTGGCGGGTTTCCGCACGGGGGGATGCGGTGCTGTGCACGGGTGTAGCCTAGTACCGGACATAGTTGTCCGGTAGGAGCCGCCCCGAAGGATCCTCATCCCCGGACCCGCAGCCCCCACGCACTGCATGAAGAAAGGGAAGACACGAAAATGAGCACCACCCCCGCTCCTCTCACCGGAGCCTCCACCATCCAGACCTGGCTCGACGACGCCGCCGGCGGCGTCGCGCTGCGCGGCCTCCTCGCGCAGGGCGGCCAGTCCGCGGAAGCGCTCGCGCCGATCGCCGCACTGCCCATCTCGAACCTCGTCGCCATGAGCGGCGGCGCGTTCCCGCAGGCCGCCCTCGACGCCCTCGTCGCTCAGGTCAACCCCGACGGCGTGCCCGAGACGCCCGCCGACGAGACCCCCAAGTCCGAGTGGGCCGAGAAGATCAGCGCCGGCCGCTTCACGGGCCAGACCGTGATCGTCACGGGCGCCGGCTCCGGCATCGGCCGTGCCACCGCGTCGCGCGTCGCGCGCGAGGGCGGCCGCGTGATCGCGGTCGACGTCAGCCAGGAGCGCCTCGACGAATTCGTCGCCGCGCACGACGGTGCCGACGTCGTCGCCCTGACCGCCGACATCACCGACGACGAGGGCGTGGCCCGTATCGTCGAGGCCGCCGGCGACCGCATCGACGGCCTGGCCAACATCGCCGGGATCATGGACGACATGACCCCGGTCGGCGACGTCACCGACGCCGTGTGGGACCGCGTGTTCCGCGTCAACGTCACCGGCACAATGAAGCTCATGCGCGCCGTCATCCCCGCGATGCTCGCCCAGGGCGGCGGCTCGATCGTGAACACGTCGTCCGAGGCGTCGCTGCGCGGCTCGGCCGCCGGCGCCGCCTACACCGCGTCGAAGCACGCCGTGGTCGGCCTCACCAAGTCGAGCGCGTTCATGTACGGCCCGAGCGGTATCCGCGTCAACGCGGTCGCGCCGGGCGCCGTCATCACCAACATCGAGGCGAAGTTCAACTCGCCGCTGGGCGCCGACCGCGTCCGCGCGGGCATGTCGGTCATGACCCCGCCGGTCGCCGCCGACCGCCTGGCCGCGTCGATCACCTTCCTGCTGTCGGACGACGGGGTGAACGTCAACGGTCAGAACCTCGCGAGCGACGGAGGCTGGTCGGCCGCCTGACCCCCTGACCGCGACGCCCCGGCCGACCCGACGGCCGGGGCGCCGCCGTGTCCGGGCCAGGCTCGGAGATCTCGCGGATCTCGGACGCCTGGGCCACAAGCATCCGAGTCTCGCGTGATCTCCGAATGTCGAGCGGCGCGGCGTGAGTCAGAACGGCCAGATCAGCGGCACGTAGAACACGGCCATCAGCAGGAAGAAGATCGCCAGCGGCAGTCCGAGCTTCCAGTAGTCGCCGAAGCGGTAGCCGGCGGGATCCATCACCATGAGGTTTGCGGGGGTCGCGATCGGCGTGAGGAACGCGGCGGCGCCCGCGACGGTCAGCGCCATCATGAACGGCTGGACCGAGACGCCCATGGCCTGCGAGACCGAGATGGCGATCGGCGCCACGATCAGCACCGTCGCGGTGTTGCTGATGAGCTGACCGAGCACGACGGTCAGGGCGCACAGGGCGAGGAGCGCCAGCTGGGGGCCGGCGTCGCCCAGGGCCGACAGCATCCATCCGGCGACCATGTCGGCCGTGCCGGTGTTGATGAATGCCGTCGACAGCGGAATCATGCCGGCGATCAGCACGACGGTGGTCCACGAGATGGAGTGATACGCCTGCGTGACGGTGACCGTGCGGGTGAGCACGAGCGCGCACGCGGCCAGCAGCGCCGCGACCACCGGCGGCACGAGCCCGGTCGCCAGCAGCACCACCATGGCGAGCAGGATCACCGCGGCGCGCTTGGCGCCCCGCCCGAGCGGCACCGACCGCCGCAGCTGCGTCGGGTCGTCGACCGCGAGCACGCCGGGCTCGTTCGCGCGAGCGGCGAGGTCGTCCCAGGCGCCCTGCAGCAGCAGCGCGTCGCCTGCCTGAACGACGAACTCGGCGCCCTTGAGCTGGTCGTCGCCGCGACGGGCGGCGAGCACGACGAGGTCGCCCTTCTTGGTGGTCATGCCGGCGCACAGCGTCTTGCCGATGAGCGGCGACCGCGGCGCCACCACCACCTCGGTGACTCCGTTGACCGGGCCCAGCAGCGTCCCGGTGTCCAGCGACAGCGAGTACTGGCTGCGCAGCAGCCGCGCGTGCCGCATGAGGTCCTTCGGCATGAGGGCGCCGCGCCGCTCGGGCAGCAGGCGGTCGCCGAGCAGCAGGATCACGATGGTTCCGGCCAGGACCGGGATGCCGACCAGCGCGAACTCGAAGAACCCGAACTCGCGCCCGCCGGCGCCGGCAGCGAACTCCGACACGATGATGTTGACCGGCGTGCCGGTCAGCAGCAGCAGAGACCCCGCCGAGGCGGCGAAGGCGAGCGGCATGAGCAGCTTCGAGGCCACGATGCCCGCGCGCGCCGCGACGACGACCACGAGCGGCAGCAGCGCGGCCACCGCGCCGTTGATGCTGATGAGCGCCGTCAGCCCCGCCACGAGCAGCGCGATCACGATGATCAGGGTGTTGCGCTTGGTGCCCGCCCGGCCGATGACCTTCTGCCCCGCCCATGCCGTGATGCCGGTCGCATCGAGCGCCTCGCTCATCACGAACAGCCCCGCGATGAACAGGGTCGTCGGGTCGCCGAAGCCCGCGAGCGCCTGCGGCAGCGTCAGCACTCCGGTGAACCAGAGCGCCAGAGCGACACCGATCGCGACCACCCCGATCGGCACGCGGTTGCTCACGAACGCGATGACCGCGAGGACCAGGATGACGAGCGTAGCGGCGACGGGGTCCACGGCCCCAGCGTAGCCAGCGGTCGGGTGGATGCCGCCACCCTCGGCCGCGGCGGTGTCAGCCGCGCAGCACGGCGAGGCCGGCGACGTCGTAGGCGAGTTCCACGGCATCGAAGATCGCGGCGTCGATCGTGCGGGGCGCGAACGCGTCGCCGATCGTGACGACCCGGGGTGCGGCGTCCACGGCGTCGGGGATGACGACCGATGCGCGTGGCTCGACGGCGACGACCGCGTCGACGTCGGCGAGGGTCGACTCCACGCCGGTGAGCACGTCGCGCACGACGACCTCGCGTCCGGCGATGCGCTCGACCCGGTGGGCGGCGTGACGCCGGAAGCCGCCGGGCGCGCCGAGGCGCTCCAGCAGCAGCGGGCGGTCGTACCCCGCGCCGATGTGCGGGAACATCGTCTCGAACGGGGTCACGAGCTCCAGCACCTCGACGTGCGGCAGCAGCATGAGCGCGATGCCGGCGGCGTAGGCGGTGCCGTCGGCGTCGACAACAGCGATGCGGGGGCCGAGCGCAGCGCGGTGGGATGCCGCGGCGAACGCGTCGACAGTGCCGCCGGCCGGGAACCCGCCCGCGTAGGCGCCGCCCAGCGCGAGCGAGGTGGTCGCCGGCGCCGCCGCGCCGGTGGCCAGGACGATGCCGTCGGCGCCGAACCCGCGGAGGAGGTCCGCCGTGGCGAGCACCCCGAGCCGCACGTCGACCTCGGCCTGGGCGAGGTCGCGCACCAGATCGTCGACGAGCAGGCCGACGCTCTCGCGTCCCGGCACCTGCCGGGCCAGCCGCAGCTGGCCGCCGAGCTCACCCGACCGCTCCAGCAGCGTGACCTCGTGGCCGTCGCGGCCGAGCTCGATCGCCGCGCGCATGCCGGCCGGTCCTCCGCCGACGACCACCCACCGCTGCGGCGCGTCGGCCATCGGGCGCGGGCCGCGCTCCGCTTCGCGGCCGGCGAGCGGGTTGACGGTGCACGACATCGGGAGTCCGCGACTGCCGCGGCCCAGGCATCCCTGGTTCAGCCGGATGCAGTGGCGGATGCCGGGCTCGGCGGCGTCGACCGGCGCGAGACCGAGGAGCTTGCGGCCGAGGTCGGGGTCGGCGATCTGCGCGCGTGTAAGGGCGACCATGTCGGCGATGCCGGAGGCGACGACCTCTTCAGCGGCTTCGACCGAGCGCGCCGCCCCAACGCCGAACACCGGCACGTCGGGGTTCGCGGCCTTCACGGCGGCGACGTCGTCGCGCAGCCACGCGTACGGCATCGGCGACGACGGGAAGACGTAGTGCACGTTGTGGTACCCGCCGGCCGCGAGATCCAGGAAGTCGATGCGCGCCTCGGCCCGCAGCCGCGCGATGACCTCGAGCATCGCCGGACCGTCGAGGCCATCGGGGTGGAACTCGTTCGCGACGATGCGGATGCCGACGGTGAAGTCGTCGCCCACGCGCGCCCGCACGGCCCGCAGCACCTCGCGCGGGAAGCGCGTGCGCCCTCCGAGGTCGCCGCCGTACTCGTCGGTGCGGGCGTTGTAGAGCGGCGAGAGGAACTGGTGCAGAAGGTACCCGTGGGCCATGTGGATCTCGACGCCGTCGAAGCCGCCCGCTCGGGAATGCTCGGCCGACAGCGCCCAGCCCTCGACAAGCGCGGCGATGTCGTCGCGGTCCATCTCGCGCGTCGCGTGCCCCGTCGACGGCGACAATATGCGCGACGGGGCATACACCGTGCGCGGCCCGTCCGGGCTGTCGGCCTGGGCTTGCGCGCCGTGG
Organism: Microbacterium jejuense; assembly: GCF_039544225.1. NCBI lineage: Bacteria > Bacillati > Actinomycetota > Actinomycetes > Micrococcales > Microbacteriaceae > Microbacterium > Microbacterium jejuense. The sequence goes on along the minus strand of NZ_BAABLG010000011.1, from coordinate 39,320 downwards.
TGGTTGAGCTGCACGAAGACCTTCGCGCCGGCCTCGTGCACGGCATCCGTCATCTGCTTCGACGCGGCCACGCCCTCGGGGCGGTAGGCGTCCTCGAAGCCCTTGATCGACCCGGTGGGGTGCACGAAGTGGTTGCCCGCGACGAACAGGCCGCAGCCACCGCGCGCCCGCCGGACGTAGTACGCCGTCTCGCGATCGGACTCGACGCGGTCGGAGTACTGCTTCGAGTGCGCCGTCTGCATGATGCGGTTCGGCACCGTGACGGCGCCGATCCGCAGCGGCTGCGCCAACGGCGATGGAGGGCTCGCGGTCATCCCCCGACGATACGCCGCCCGAGCCGGACCCTCGGCGGTGTCGTGGTCAGGCTGCGCCGCACACGCCGTGAGGGACGACCTCGGCGACGCACGGCGCGCAGCCGTTGCGCGCGCCCTGCAGCGTGCGCTCGAGCACGGCGATCGTGGTGCCGCCGCCGCGCCCCGAGAACGACGGCATCCGCAGCACGTCGGCCAGCAGGGTGCGGCGCACCGCGAAGAACCGCTCCAGCTCGTCGGCGGTCAGGAACGGCGGCAGCGGGTGCGTGAGCTCGCGGATGACCTCGGGCACGGCATCCGCGCGCACCATCCAGGCGCGCCGCCGCAGCTGCCGGCGGAACTCGGCCTCAGGCACGAACCAGCGCCGCCCGAACCGGTAGCCGGGCAGGTCGCCGTTCGCGAGGCGGCGGGTCAGGGTCGCCGGCGTCAGCCCGGCGAGCTTCGCCGCCGCAGAGGTCGTGAGGAACGGCGAAGCGCCGCCGCCGCGGCGGGTGGGGAGGGCATCGAAGCTCACACCGGGCAAGACGCGCGCGAGAGCGTTTCATGACGGGCACCGGAAGGACGGGTGGATGCCGGCGGCCGAGGTCGCCGGCATCCACCCGCCCCTCACCAGGTCGCGACGTACTCGGACCGCCGCACGAGGGCGGCCTGCTCGACGAGCGGCAGCGAGCGGTCGACGGCCTGCACGACGCGACGGGCGACCTCGGGCGAGCTCAGCCGGTAATCGGTGAAGTCGCTGTTGGACGCGTACACGCCGATGGGCAGGGTCAGCGCCTGGAAGAAGCCGAACAGCGGGCGCAGCTGGTGCTCGATGATGAGCGCATGGCGTTCGCCGCCGCCGGTCGCGGCCAGGAGCACCGGCGTGCCGACGAGGTCGTACTGCCCGACGAAGTCGAACAGGTGCTTGAAGAGCCCGGTGAACGAGGCTCGATATACCGGGCTGGCGACGACCAGCAGGTCGGCGGCCTCGATTGCCTGCAGGGCCTGCTCGACCTCGGGCGCGACGTCTTCGCGGCGCAGCGCCCCGGCGAACCCCGGGCCGAGGGCAGCGACCTCGACCAGCTCGGTCTCGGCCGCGACGCGCTCGGCGACACCGGCCAGGATCGTGCGCACGAGCGCCGTGGTGCGGCTGGGCTCCTGCAGCGACCCCGACACCCCGACGACCCGCAGCGGCCGCAGCGGCTCGCCCGGCAGGGCGGCTGCCCCGGCCGCCGTGGCAGCCGCGAGCTCGACGGCGCTCACGACGCGTCCTCCGGAGGCGCGACCGGGCGTCCGATCGAGAGCATCAGCCGGTTGGCCCAGTTGAAGAACGCGGCGCCGTGGATGACGTCCGAGATCTCCAGGTCGTCGAGGCCCGCCGCGCGCAGGCGCGCCACGTGGGTCTGGTCGAAGGCCAGCGGGGTCGCGGTGAGCGCGGCCGCGGCGGCGACGATCGCGTTCCACCGCTCACCGAGGTCGGCGTCGATGCCCTCGGCGAGCAGCCGGTCGACGAGCTCGGGCGACTTCGAGAAGTGCGTCGCGAACCGCGCGTGCACCGAAGCGCAGAACACGCACCCGTTGACGCGCGACGCGGCTGTCGCGGCCAGCTCGCGCTCGGCCCGCGGCAGGCCTTCGGCGGTGTTGTAGAAGATGTCCTTGTCGACGAGCGTGCGCGCCCGCAGGATCTCGGGGTCGCGCGCCAGCAGCCGGAAGTAGTCGCTCGACGCGCGCGGCCGGTCGACGAGGCCGTCGTAATGGCGTTCGGTGAGCTCGTCGACGGGCAGCGGCTCGAGCCACGGCAGCCACCCGACTTCGGCACGCGTGAACGCGTGGGGGTGCGGCGCGTCGTGCGTCAGGACGACGGCTCCGGTCGCTGCGGTCGTGGTGCCGGTCATGCGGAGACCTCCTCGGGGGATGCGGACGTTGCGACGGGTGCGGCGACGGACGGTGCGAGCGCGCGGAGTCCCGCGACCACGCGCTGCTGGAACGCCAGGAACGACACCAGCTGCGACAGGGTCACGATGCCGTCGGCGCTCCAGCCGGCGTCGACGAGGCCGGTCTGGGCTGCGGCATCCGCCTCCCGCGGCCGGAACGTGAGCAGGTGCGCGTGCGCGAGCGCGGCGGCGAGGCGCTCCCCCAGCGCATCGCGGGCCGCGATGCCGGGCTCGTAGCGCCGCCCGTCAGTGCTCTCGCCGACGAGGCCGTCTTCGCGATAGGCCCCGAACGGCCCCGCGGTGGCGGCGGCGGATGCCTCGGCCAGGACGATCTCGGTCCGACGGGCGTCGATGGCGGTTGCGGCGTCGGCGTAGGAGGACGCGGTGGTGTCGTCGGCGGTCGAGCGGGTCGCGAACGCGGCGACGAGCACGCGCTCGTCGAGCGGGAAGGCGGCGTCGTCGAGCGGGGCGAACAGTGCGTCGTAGCTGGCCTGCAGCTGGTCGCGCGTGACGGGGCGACGGCGGCGCAGGGCGTCGAGCGGGTCGCCGGCGCGGACGCCGACGAGGTCGTCGACGACGTCGATGAGCTCTGGGGTGGTCATGAGGTCTCCTTTCCGAGACGGCCGAGGGTTTCGAGGGAGCGGTCGCGATCGGCCCAGCCGAGCGCCGGGGCGACCTCGGTGGCGAAGAGCTCGATCGAGCGCAGCACGAAGTCGTGCGGGGCATCGACCGAGTGCACCTGGAAGGCGACCTCGGTCGCCCGCGACAGGGTCGAGTCGGCCGCGAGCGACGCCGCGACCTCCTCGGGCGTGCCCAGGTGCGTGTCGGTCGCGGCGATGAGGTCGTCGAGCGCGTCGTCGGGCAGGTGGTGCCCCGAGCGCCGCAGGCCCTCTGCCGCGCGTCGGAGCCCGACCTCGGCGAACCGCAGCGCGTCGGCGCGTTCGTCGGCGACGAAGACGGTGCGGGATGCCGTCACCCGCGGTGCGACGCCGTCCGGCAACGCCTCCACGTACCTGTCGATGATCGGGTGCTGCAGCTCGGCCAGGCTCGCGCCGAGGGCGTCCGCGGGACGCGGCTGGGTGCGCGAAAGCAGCAGTCCGTGGCCGTGGACGCCGGCCCGGGTGCCGCCCGCGGGCGAGAACGTCGCCTGCCAGACGCGGTCGGCGAGGCCTGCGGCATCCGGGTACAGCGTGTTGCCGCCGCCGATCTCGCGACCGGCGAGCGCGTCGAGCAGGAGTGCGAGCTTCTCGTCGTACACGGCCGCCTTCGCCGTGACGTCCTGTCCGAACGGCACGAACGACGACGGCGTGCCGCCGCTGCCGAGCCCGAGGTCGATGCGTCCGCCCGACAGCAGGTCGGCGACGACGGCGTCCTCGGCGACGCGGACCGGGTCCTCCAGCGGCAGCGTGACGACACCGGTGCCGAGTCGGATCTCGCTCGTGGCCGCAGCGACGTGCGCGAGGAACACGAACGGAGACGGAAGTCCGCCCTCCGCCGCGCGGAAGTGGTGCTGCGCGACCCAGGCCCGCCCGACACCGAACCGCTCCGCATGACGGATCTGGTCGGTCGCGAGGCGGTACCGCTCGGCCGCGGGGGCGTCGTCCAGCAGGCGCGTGAAGAAGGCAAGGGTGGGTGCTGCGGTCATGCCGCGACCTCCGATCGTCCGGGCACGGCCTCCAGCAGCTCGCGCGTGTACTCGTGGGTGGGGGCCGAGAAGAGGTCCTCGGTGCTGCCGGTCTCGACGACCCGGCCGCGGCGCATCACCGAGACGGTGTGGCTGATGCGCCGCACGACGGCGAGGTCGTGCGAGATGAACAGGTACGTCAGGCCGAGCTCCTGCTGGAGCGACTCGAGCAGCTCGAGGATGCGCGCCTGCACTGTCACATCCAGCGCCGACACCGCCTCGTCGAGCACGACGACGTCGGGGCGGATGGCGAGGGCCCGGGCGATCGCGACCCGCTGCCGCTGCCCGCCCGACAGCTCGCGCGGCGAGCGCTCGTGCACGTCGGCCGGCAGTGCGACGCGATCGATCAGCTCGACCGCCCGCGCGTGCCGCTCGGCGCGGGTGCCCTCGCGGAAGTTGTGCAGCGGCTCGGCGACGATCTGCGCGACGCTCTGGCGCGGGTCCAGCGACGAGAACGGGTTCTGGTACACGAGCTGGATGCGCCGTCGCAGCTGCCGCAGCCCCTCGCCGCGCAGCCCCGCGATGTCGGCGAGGTCGCCGGACGCGTCGGCGAGCTCGATGCGGCCGGCGTCCGGCTGCAGGAACCGGGTCACCAGGCGTGCTGTGGTCGTCTTGCCCGACCCCGACTCCCCCACCAGCGCATGCGTCGTGCCGCGGCGCACCTGGAACGACACGTCGTCCACCGCGCGGAACGCCTCGCGCCCCCGCACGCCGAACTCCTTCACGAGCCCCTCGGCCACGATCGCGTAGGGGTTCTCGGCGGCAGCGGCTGCGGCATCCCGGATGAACAGCGGCGGCGCCGGACGACGGAAGTCCTCCGTCGCGAGCGCCGGAGCGTCGGCCAGCAGCTGCCGGGTGTACGGGTCGGACGGCGACGAGAGGATGCCGGCACTCGGCCCCTGCTCGACGACCCGGCCCTGGTTGAGCACGACCAGCCGCTGGGCGCGATCGGCGGCGACACCGAGGTCGTGCGTCACGAGGAGCACCGACGTGCCCTCCTCGCGGCGGAGGTCGTCGATGAGGTCGAGGATGCGCCGCTGCACCGTCGCATCGAGCGCGCTCGTCGGCTCGTCGGCGATGATCAGCCGTGGCCGCAGGGCGATCGCGGTCGCGATGAGAACGCGCTGGCGCATGCCGCCCGACAGCTCGTGCGGGTACTGCCGCGCCCGCAGTGCGGGGTCGTCGAGCCCGACGCGGTCGAGCAGTTCGAGCACGCGCCCACGACGGGCGGCGGCATCCCGGACACCGTGCACCCGGAGGATCTCGCCCACCTGCACACCGATCGGACGCACCGGATCCAGCGATGACACCGGGTCCTGCGGCACGAGGCCGACCTGCGCGCCGCGCACACCGCGCAGGCGCTTCTGGTTCCAGCCGGCGATGTCGACGCCGCCGAGCGCGATGGAACCGCCGTCGACCCTGCCCCCCTCGGGCAGCAGGCCGATGAGGGCATGCGCGGTGGTCGACTTGCCCGAGCCGGACTCGCCGACGAGTGCCACGACCTCGCCCTCCTCGACCGTCACGTCCACCCCGTGGACGACCTCGCGCCGGCCGGTGCGGGTCTGGTACGACACTCGCAGGTCCTGCACCTCGAGCACGCTCATCGCGTTCCCCTTCCGATGGACTGGCTGATGCGGTTGGCGCTGAGCACCACGACGAGCACGACGAGGCCGGGCAGCGTCGTCAGCCACCACGCCGTCGCGACGTAGTTGCGGCCCTCGGCGATGAGCAGACCCCACTCCGGCGTCGGCGGCGGAGCGCCGTACCCCAGGAAGCCGAGGGTCGAGATCGCCAGGATCGCTCCACCGAACTGCAGCGCGGCGAGCCCGACGACGGCGGTGAGCGAGTTGGGCAGCACGTGCCGCCGCAGCACCGAGACGAACGACCCGCCGCTGCCGAACGCCGCCTCGACGTAGTCGGTGCGCCGCACGCGCACCACCTCGGACCGTGACAGCCGCGCGAACGACGCGACGCTGCCGATGCCGACCGCGATCGCCGCGTTCACCGTGCCGAACCCCAGCAGGATGATCACCGACAGCGACAGGAGCAGGCCCGGGATCGACAGCAGCACGTCGACGACCCGCATCAGCAAGTCATCGAGCCAGCCGCCCACGGAACCCGCGACGACGCCGAGCAGCGTGCCTGCCGCCAGGCCGACGGTCACCGCGATGAGCGCGCCGGACAGCGAGTGGATCGCGCCGTACACGACGCGCGCGTACAGGTCGCGGCCGATCGCGTCGGTGCCGAACCAGTGCTCGGCGCTCGGCGGCAGCAGCTTCTGCGCCGGCACGCCGTCGATCGGGTCGTACGACGTGAACAGCCACGGCACCGCCGCCCACAGCACGGCGATGACGATCACCGCGACGGCGACCACGAGGGTCCACGAGGGGCGTCGGCCGCGCGCGAACAGCCGCGCGGCCGACGAGCGCCGCGCCGGCTGTCCGTCGAGAGCGCCCGCGTCGCGCGCGACCGGGTCGAGGACGGTTCGGGATGCCTCGTCCCGCGCGCTCTCGGCGGTGGCAGCATCTGCTCTTTCGCTGGTCTGCGTGCTCATGCGGAGGCCTCCTGGAGGACGGGGGCGGAGGACGGACGTGCGGAGCGCGAACCGCGACGCAGCCGCGGGTCGAGGACCGGGTAGAGCAGGTCGACGATGAGGTTGACGACGACGAAGGTGAGGGCCGCGAGTACGACGATGCCCTGCAGCACCGGGATGTCCTGGCTCGAGACCGCCTGCTCGGTGATGCGGCCGATGCCGGTGCGGCCGTACACCGTCTCGGTCACGACCGCGCCGCCGATCAGCTCGCCGAACAGCACGCCCGCGATCGTGAGCGTCGGCAGCAGCGAGTTGCGCGCCACCGAACGCCACAGCACCCACGACGGCGACGCGCCCTTGGCGCGCACAACTGTCACGAACGGCTGCAGCTGCACGTCGTCGATGCTGCGGACGAGGATCTGCGCGAGCGGAGCCGAGATCGGCACGGCCAGCGTGATCACGGGGAGGATGAGCCCGACCGCCGGATCGGCGGCGACGATCGGCACCCAGCCGAGGCCGAACGAGAACACCTGGATGAGCAGGATCCCGAGCCAGAACACCGGCACCGCCACGAACACGCCCGGCAGCGCCTGCAGCCCCTGCCGCAGCCAGCCGAACGGCGACAGCGTCGAGAGGAACGCGATGGCCGACGCGATCACGGCGGCCAGCGCGAAGCCCAGGCCGGCGAGCGTCGCGGTCGCCGGAAGCGCCTCGCCGATGAGCTGCAGCACGGGCGTGCCGTACTGGGTCGAGTAGCCGAAGTCGCCGGTCGCATACCCCGACAGCGTCGCCCAGTACTGCTCCCACCACGACGAGTCGGCGCCGTATGCGACGCGGATCTGCTCGATCTGGTCGGCGCTCAGCCCGAGCGACGGATCCTGGTACTTGATCAGGATCGCGTCGCCCGGCAGCAGCTGCAGCAGGATGAAGGTGGCCGTGAAGGCCGCGATCAGAACGATCGCGGCCTGCCCGGCGCGTCTCAGCGCGTGGCTCATCGGCTCTGGTGTCCTACTTCTTCTTGTCGAGCCACACGTCGTAGAACAGCGGACGTGCGACAGACTCGAACTCGATGCCCTTCACGTACGGCGCGGCGCCGTAGACCTGGGGCTCCTCGAACAGCGGGATGACATACGCCTGCTCGGCGAGGTAGTCCTGCACGGCCTGCGACGCCTTGACGCGGGCGTCCGGGTCCGCCGTGGAGGCGACGGCGAGCAGCAGCTCGTCGAGCTTCGCGTCGTCCGACAGCAGCGTGTTCCGGTTCTTCGTGTAGTACTGGCTCTTGATGACGTCGAGGTCCGCACGCCCGACCATCGAGTGGTACAGCGGGGTCTTGAGCGGGTCGGTGATGTCTTCGGCGTAGCTGCCGGCATCGGCCGACTTCACGTTGAGCTCGACGCCGATCTTCTTGAGCTGCTGCGACACGAGCTCCAGGGTCTGCTTCGACAGCGGCTGTGCCTTCGCCTCGTAGACGTCGAGCGACAGGCGCTGGCCGTCCTTCTCGCGGATGCCGTCGGCGCCCTCCTCCCAGCCGGCCTGATCGAGCAGCTTCTCGGCCTTCTTCGGGTCGTACTCGTAGTAGTCCGACTCGTCCTTGTAGCCGAGGGCGGTCGAGCTCAGGGCCGACGTGGCGCGCGGGTAGTTGCCGGTGAACACGGTGTCGACGACCTCCTGGCTGTCGACGCCGGCGACGAGCGCCTGGCGCACCTTGATGTCGCTGAGGATCGGGTTGGTGAAGCGCAGGCTCAGCGAGTTGTTCACGCCGCGGGTCTGCGGCGCGTACAGGTCGAAGCCGCCGGACTCGACGCGGGCCTCGTCGAAGGCCTGCACGTAGCGGATGTAATCAGCCTGGCCCGACAGCAGCGAGCCGATGCGCACGCTGTCTTCGGGCGTGACGATCAGGTGGATCGTGTCGAGGTACGCGCGGCCCTGGTGCTCCGAGCTCGGGGGCGCCCAGTCGTAGTCGTCGCGCGCTTCGAGCGTCAGCTCGGTGCCGAGCTTCTCGTCGGTGATCGTGAACGGACCGGTGCCGATGATGTCGGCGGCGTTGCCGGCGCCGAACTCCTCCAGCGTGCGGTCGAGCGTGGCCGGCGACAGCAGGCCGGAGTTGATGGTCGACGTCGCCTGCAGGAAGCCGGGGGCCGGAGCGCTGAAGCGGAACGTCACAGTGTCGGCGTCGACGACCTCGCTGGACGCGTAGTTGTTGATCGCCTCGGACACGGTGAGCCCCAGCGCGGGGTTGCCGAGTCCGTAGGTGTCGAAGTTCTTCGCGACCGCGGCGGCGTCCAGCGGCGTGCCGTCCGAGAACGTGACGTCGTCGCGCAGGTCGAAGGTGTACTCCGTCGCGTCGTCGTTCACGGTCCAGTCTGTCGCCACCCACGGTTCGATCTCGAGCGTCTCGGGGTTCTGCCAGGTCAGGCGCGCGGTGATGTTGTTGACCAGGCCGCCGTTCGGATAGAAGCCGGCCTGCGGCGGGTACAGGTTCGTGTACGTCTGGTACTCGAGGTACGTGAGCGCGCCGCCGGTGACCGGCTCTCCGGTGGCGTCCCCGCCGGAGGCGGCGGGCTGCTGTGACGCGCAAGCGGTGAGGGATGCCGCGGCGACGAGCACCGCGACGGCACCGGCGAGGACTCGCGATGCGGGACGGGACATGTGGTTCTCCTGGGGTTCGGGAAGGGTGCGGCAAGGTGTGTGTGGGCAACGCTAGGGATGCGGTGCGGGATGCCGCCGGCCGAGGCGTCACGGCGGTTCACCCGCCGCAAGGCGGAGTCACCGTGGTTCACGCGGCGTAACAGAGACGCACCCCCTGCTCGTTGAGCGAGCGAAGCGAGACGAAACGTCGCGAGCCGCCCGTCGGACTCAGCCACCCGCGCGACGTATGCGAAGGGGCTGATTCTCGAGAGCGTCCCACCGCGTTTCGTCTCCGCTCGTTCCTCGCTCCGCTCAACGACCAGGTGCCGCGACCGCCTCGACGTGCGCGAGTCGAGGGGCCCCCAGCGACAGCCGCTCGCGCAGCGTGGCGCCCTGGCGTCCGATCAGCCCTCGACGGCGGAGCTCGGGCACGGCGAGCGCCGTGAACGCCTCGAACTGCGCCGGCTGGAAGGCCGACAGCACGTTGAACCCGTCGGCCGCGCCGGCGTCGCGCCACAGCTCGAAATGGTCGGCGATCAGGGCGGGTCCGCCGACGACGAAGTTCGCCGGCACGGCGTGCGCCGCGATCAGGTGCCGCCACGTGACGGGATGGTCGCCGCCGAGGTCGCGACCGGTCCGGGCGCGCACGGTGTCGAGCGTGCGCGCAGCCGCCTCGCCGAATGCTGCGGCGAGCGCCGCCGGCACCGGGTCGTCGACGGACGCCGCCCGCGCCGGATCGTCCGGTGCGACGTCCGCCACGTCCAGGAATGACGCGAGGGACCGGTTCGTCGGGAAGCCGGGGCGCTCCGCGTGGCCGGACGCCCCGTCGTCCAGGGGGACGAGCAGCAGCAGGCGGTCGACGATCGCCCGGGCCGCGGCATCCGTCTCCGCCACCACCGGCAGCACCGGCACGATCACCTTGAGGTCCTCGGGATCGCGACCGGACGCCGCGGCCAGCGCCCGCAGTTCGGCCCGGGTGGCTGCGGCCACCGCCGGGTCGCCCGCCGCGATGAGTGCGAGGTCTGCCTCGGTGGCGGCGAGCGCGCGCGAGCGAGGCGAGGTGCCGGCGTGGACGATGGGCGGATGCGTCTGCGGCGGGCGCTCGACGTTCAACGGCCCCTCGACGCGCACCTGCGTGCCGTGCAGCGACGCCGTCCGCAGCCGGTCGGCGTCGATCAGCACGCCGGTGTCGGGATCGGCGATCCAGGCGCCGTCGTCCCACGACTCCCAGAGCAGCCGCAGCGCGCGCACGAACTCCTCGGCGCGGTCGTACCGCGTCTCGTTGTCGGCGTGCACGTCGCGGCCGTGATTCGCGGCCGCCCGCGGCTCGGCACCGGTGACGAGATTGACCCCGGCGCGTCCGCCGGTGAGCAGATCGAGGGATGCCGTCGCCCGGGCCGTCGCGTAGGGGTCGGCGTACGTGGAGTTCACGGTGGCGATGAGCCCGATGCGCTCGGTGATGCCCGCGAGGAACAGCACGGCGCTCACCGGATCGATGCGCGCGAGCAGGTAGGGGTCGCGGAACTCCAGGTCGGGACCGGTGGCGAGCCAGTCGCCGAAGAACAGGTAGTCGAGGTCGGCGCCCTCGGCAAGCTCTGCGATGCGGCGCAGCACGGCGGCGTCCGTCCGCGGGTCGCTGTGCGCACCGGGGTGCCGCCACCCCGACGGATACGCACCGAGGGTGCGCACCATCGCGCCGACGATGAGGGGCCCGGTGGCGGCATCCGTCATACCGGCACCACGTCCAGCGAGGGGGCCGAGCCGACGGCGGCGAGGCGGCCGCGCGAACGCGACCACTGGCTCCACGAGCCCGGGTAGACGACCACGTCGATGCCGGCGAGGGCGCCCGCGAGGGCCGTGTGCGTGGCGGCGATGCCCGAGCCGCAGTACGCGGCGACCGAGACGCCCTCCGCCACGCCCGCCGCGGCGAACTCGGCGCGGATCTCGTCCGGCGAGCGGAACCTGCCGGCGGTCAGGTGCACCGTCGTGGGCAGGTTCACCGCACCCGGGATGTGTCCGCCGACCGGATCATGCGGCTCGGAGTCGCCGCGGTAGCGGTCGGGCGCGCGCACGTCGAGCAGCAGTCCGTGGTCGGGCCATTCCTCGACACCGTCGATGTCGGCGACGCCCTCGGTGATCTCGTCGAGCGCCACGTCCCCCGGCGGCCGCGGCAGCACGTCCCCGGTGTCGAGGGGCAGGCGTTCGGCGAGCCACCCGCGCAGACCGCCGTCGAGCACGCGCACGTCGGCGATGCCCGACCGCGTCAGCACCCACCATGCGCGCGCCGCGGCGACGGAGTGCACATCGTCGTATGCGACGACGGTGTCGCCCTCGTGGATGCCCCACCGGCGGGCCGCGGCCTGCAGCTGCTCGCGGGACGGAAGCGGATGCCGCCCCTCACGCGGATCGCCGCGCCGGGCCAGCTCGTGGTCGAGGTCGACATACACGGCGCCCGGCAGGTGCCCGTCGAGATATGCAGGGCGCCCTTCGGGCTGGTCGAGACGCCAGCGCACGTCCAGGATCCGTGGCGGGGTGCCGCTGCGGATCACGTCGGCGAGCTCGGTCGGCGAGATGAGTGGGGAAGGCATGGTGTCATGCTGTTCCGCCTTGCGCGCACCGGGAACGGTGTGACGACACACGCTGCGATAGAGCGTCACATGCCGCGATACGGCGTCACGCGGCGTCACACGCGGTCACGGTCCCGACGCAGCTCCGCGCTGCCGGCCATGGGGACCGCCCTCCGGGAGACTCCCGGAGGGCGGTCGCGGTCACTTCACGGTCGAGGTGCTCGCCGAGGTCTTCGACACCGACGCGTAGGCGGCCTTCTTGCCGGTGACGGTGACCTTCAGCGTGTGGCCCTTGTCGGCGGAGCGGATCGTGTACGTCGATGACGTCGCACCGCTCACCTTCGTCCCGCCGCTGTACCACTGGTAAGAGAACGTCGTACCCGCCGTCCACGTCCCGGGTTTGGCGGTCAGCTTCGAGCCGACCTTCAGCGTGCCCGAGATCGTCGGCGTCGAGGCCTTCAGCGTCAGCAGCGGCACCGACTTCGCGCTGCTCGTCATCGACTTCGTGCTGTACGCCGTCTTCCTGCCCGTGACTCTGACCGACACCTTCTTGCCCGCATCAGCGGTGGTGAGCTTGTAGGTCGTTCCCGTGGCGCCGCTGATCGCGGCGCCGTTGCGCAGCCACTGGTACGAGAGCGTGACGGGCTTCGGGCCCCACGTACCCGGCACGGCGGTCAGCGTCGACCCGACTTTGACCGTGCCCGACATCGTGGGAGCCGGCGCCGTGAGGATCCCCCGCACCGTCAGCGAGTACTCCTTGCCTCGCACGACCCGCCCGGTGCGGAAAGAGGAGTCCACCATGATGTACACGTTCCCGGCGGGTGCCGTGAACGTCTTGGCGCGCAGCGCCGCTCCCTCGCAGTCGCCGCCCTGCGGCGAGAAGGTCCACAGGTAGCCGGCGGTGGTGTGCACCTCGATGTCGTAGAGGTCGCTGCCCGCGCCCAGGTCGCACGCGAAGCGGAAGTCGATCGTGAGCTTGGTCTGGGCGGGCACCGAGAGCCGGTAGTAGTCGGCGTCCAAGCCCCACACGCTGGATCCGTACAGCACCGACCCCTTGGTCGTACTGCCGAGCGTGATCGCGTCCGCGGTCGCAGAGCTGCTGTTCGGCTCCGATTCGGATCTCACCGCGGTGGATTTCACCGCGAGCGTGTAGGGCTGGCCGCTCCAGATGTAGCCACTGCCGAACCCGCTCACGCGGGCCTTGAGCGTCAGGTAATGGTTGCCGGCTCCGACGAAGATCGCAACGCTGCGCAGGCGACTGCCGTTGTAGTCGGTGGCGCTGACCGTCTCGTTGTCGATGGTCGTGCCGTCGGGCCCGGTCAGCGTGAGCTGGAAGGAGCCGTCGAGCCCGAGCGCGTCCGAGAACCGCAGGTCGATCGTGAGCTTGCCCGACGCCGCGACCGCGATGCGGTAGACGTCGCAGTCGTAGAAGGTGTTGTCGCAGTCCCCCGTCGTGCGGAACGAGGCGTTCACCGTGGTCGACAGCGGCAGGCTCTGGGCCTGCGCGGTGGTCGCGTTCGGCTCCACCTCTGACACGGACGCGGCGTGCGCGGGTGGCGCCGTGAGCAACGACACCAGGAGCGCGAGCGCGAGCCCGAGCACCCCCACCCAGACGGCGCTGATGCGTGCTGCGGGCGCGCGAAGAACGTCGTCTTGCATGCTGATCTCCCCAGATCGGTGGTCCATCCCCAGTGACCCATGCGGTCTGTGCCACACAGTAGCGGCGCCGTGCGGCCCGCCCTCGTCCTCGTTCGCAAAGAAACGATGAAGAAACGCCCAGGTTCTCGCGAGGCGACGGTCGCGGTCACCCTCAGCGAGTGACGCGGCCGGCGACGGCGGGCCCCTACGATCCGTGCATAACGTCAGGAGAAGTGGATGCCGCAAGCCCAGGTTCCTCGCCCGGATCGACGGCGCGGTCTGCGCGCACGGCGCGCGATCGCGGGTCTCGCGATCGTCACGGCGGTGAGCCTGCTCGCCGGCTGCGGCGCCGGCGTCTTCCCGACGCCGACGAACGTGCCGACCGCGCTGCCGACGGACCTGCTCCCGAGTCGCAGCCCGTCGCCGGCGCCGACTCCGACGCGCACCCCGACGCCCGAGCCGACGCCGACTCCGACGCGCACCGGGATCCTGCCGCTGCCGACGCCCACCGCGGCGCCAGAGCCGACTCCGACGCCCGAGCCCACGGTCGCCCCCGAGCCGGAGCCCACCGTCGCCCCGGAGCCGGAGCCCACGGTCGCCCCGGAGCCCACCATCGCCCCCGAGCCGGAGCCCACGGTCGCCCCGGAGCCCACGGCCACGCCGACGTCCACCCCGGCGCCGAGTCCGACGCCGACCCCCACTCCGACACCCGCTCCGACACCGACACCGACACCCACCGCGGAGGCAGCCGACACCGACGTCTCGCCGGCGAGCTGGGTTCCCTGGGTCGTGCTGCTCCTCCTGCTGGTCGGCGGCGCGGTCACGTACCTGATCGTGCGCCGCCCGAGGCGCCACGGCCCGCCCCCGACCGGTCGTTGAGCGAAGCGAGGAACGAGCGGAGACGAAACGCGGCAAGACGCTCTCGAGAACACGACCCCACGCGGAGTCGGCGGAACAAAGAGAGTCATCCCTGCTGCTCGCGACGTTTCGTCTCGCTTCGCCCGCTCAACGACCGAGATGGGTGCCCATCTAGGTCAGCCGCGCAGCGCCAGCGCGAACGGCAGCACTGCGGACGCCCCAGCACGACGCAGCTCGCGGGCGGCGACGGTGAGCGTCCAGCCGCTGTCGACCCGATCGTCGACGAGCAGCACCGGGCCGGGCGGCACGTCGAGCCCGGCCGCCGACAGCCGACCCCACAGGCCGGCGACGCGGAAGGCGCTGTTTCCGCCGGGCTGCCCCGTGGGCCCGCCGTCGACGAGGTCGAGCGTGCCCAGGAACGGCAGGCGGCCGACGTCGGCGATGCCGCGAGCGAGCGAGTCCACGAGGAGCGGCTTCGTCCGCGACGGCAGCGCGACGACCGCGACGGGCCTGTCGCTCCACCCCCAGTCGGCGAGCACCCGTACGCACGCGCCGAGAACGTTCTGCGGCACCGGCTGGTCGGCGGCGCCGGCGGCGAACAGGTCGCGCATCGCTCCGCCCCAGCCGAGATCGGTGAGGCGGGCGAGCGCGCGTCCTTCGCTCGCCTGCTCGTCCGCCGGGATCCGGCCCCTGACCGCGACGCCGAGGCGGTCGGCGCCGGTCGGCCACTGCCGCCGGGGTTCGATCGGCACGCCGACGCGGTCGAGCGCGGCGGTGGCGGCATCCGTCGCGTTCGCGGCGATCTCGGTGGGGAACCACGCCCCGGCGCAGTTGTCGCAGCGGCCGCAGGGCGCCGCGGTGTCGTCGTCGAGCGAGCGCTGCAGGAACTCCATGCGGCAGCCCGAGGTCTCTTCGTACTCGATCATGTGCTGCTGCTCGGCGATGCGTTCGGCCGCGATGCGCCGGTAGCGCTCTTCGTCGTACGCCCACGCCTGGCCGGTCGCGATCCAGCCGCCGCGCACGCGGGCGACCGCGCCGTCGACGTCGAGCACCTTGAGCAGCAGCTCCAGCGGGGTGCGCCGGATGTCGACGATCGCCTCCAGCGCGGGCGTCGAGAGCGGCCCGCCCGCCTGTGCGAGCGCCGAGATCACCCGCTCGGCGCGGTCGCGGTCGGGCATCGACGCCGTCGCGAAGTAGTGCCAGATGTCACGGTCCTCGGCGCCGGGGAGCAGCAGCACGTCCGCCGAGTCCGTCGCGCGGCCGGCGCGGCCGACCTGCTGGTAGTACGAGACGGGCGATGAGGGCGCCCCCAGGTGCACGACGAAGCCGAGGTCGGGCTTGTCGAATCCCATGCCGAGCGCGCTCGTGGCGACCAGGGCCTTGACCCTGTTGTCTTTCAGCAGCGCCTCGGACTCCTCGCGTTCGTCGGTGTCGGTCTGCCCGGTGTAGGCGCGGACGTCGTACCCGCGTTCGCGCAGCAGCCGCGCGGTGTCGTTCGCGGCCGCGACGGTCAGGGCGTAGATGATGCCCGACCCCGGCAGGTCGGCGAGGTGACTGAGCAGCCAGGCGAGCCGGCTGGGCGAGTTCGGCAGCCGCAGCACGCCCAGCCGCAGCGACGCACGGGCGAGCGGCCCGCGGATGGTCAGCACGCCCGGCGACGCCGGGCTCGCGGCATCCGCTCCGTTCCCCGCGTCGAGCTGCTCGGCCACGTCGGCGACGACACGGCTGTTCGCCGTGGCGGTGGTGGCGAGCACCGGCACACCGGCGGGCATGCGCGCGATGAGGTCGCGCAGGCGGCGGTAGTCGGGGCGGAAGTCGTGCCCCCAGTCGCTGATGCAGTGCGCCTCGTCGACGACCAGCAGGCCGATGCGGGCCACGAGCTGGGGAAGCTGCTCGTCGCGGAACGACGGGTTGTTGAGCCGCTCGGGCGATACCAGCAGCACATCGACCTCGTCGGCGTCGAGCTGCGCGAGCACGTCGTCCCACTCGTGCGCGTTCGTCGAGTCGATCTTCACCGCGCGCACCCCGGCCCGCGCGGCCGCCGCGATCTGGTCGCGCATGAGGGCGAGCAGCGGAGAGACCAGCACCGTCGGCCCGGCGCCGCGGCGGCGCAGCAGCAGGGTCGAGACGAAGTAGACCGCGGACTTGCCCCACCCGGTGCGCTGCACGACGAGCGCACGGCGCCGGTCGTCGACCAGCGCCTGGATCGCCTCGAACTGGCCGTCGTGGAAGTCGGCGTCGTCGCGGCCGACGAGCGCGCGCAGCACCTCGAGGGCCTCGGTGCGGGTGTCGGTCGTCGCTGTCACGCGTTCCACCCTGCCTCATGCCGCCGACACGCGCGTGCTACCGTGGCCGCGACGGAGGGAGGCCCCGTGTTCGACGCCATCGGCACCACGCTGCGCGCCCTCGTCGAGGTGCTCACGGCCGTGCTGCGCCCCGCGATCGAGCTGATCGCCGCCGTGGCCCGTCCGCTGTTCGAGACGGCTCCGCTGACCGCCGATGCGGGCGCACTGGTGCTCGCCGCGACACTCGTCGCCGCCCTCGCGGTGCTGGCCGTCGCGATCGCGCTGTTCCGCGCCCCGGCCCGCACGTCCTCCTCGGGTGCGCACCCGCACCGGGCGATCTCCGACGCGACGCGCCTCACCGCATCGCACCCCGACGCGCCGGGCCACTCCCGTCCGCGCGCACCCGGTCTCGCGGCCCCGGCCGCGTAGCCCACCGCGCACGTCCCCGCCGAGCGGGCGTCCGCCGGTGCCTTCGTGGCCGCATGCCACGACACGACACCGGACGAACGGACACACCCTTGGACCTCTACGCCTTCCCACCCATCGCCGCGATCCTCGACGCGGCCTATGCCCTGCTCATGCACCTCATCGCGCTGCTCGAGCCGGTCGCCGGAACCGCCGCAGCTGCGGCATCCGTCATTCTTCTCACCCTGCTGGTACGCGCCGCCCTCATCCCGGTCGGCATCTCGCAGGCCAAGGCCGAGCAGACGCGCAGCCGGCTCGCGCCGAAGCTGCGCGAGCTGCAGAAGCGCCACAAGCGCGACCCCGAGCGCCTGCAGCGCGAGACCATGAAGCTGTACGCCGACGAGAAGACGTCGCCGTTCGCGGGCTGTCTGCCGATGCTCGCGCAGGCACCGGTGGTGGCGATCGTCTACGCGCTCTTCCTGCACCCCGCGATCGCCGGTCACGCCAACACGCTGCTGACACAGCAGTTGCTCGGCGTGCCGCTCGGGCTCAGCGCGGTCGGCGCGGCGGCCTCCGGCACGGCGACCCTCGCGACGGCAGGCGTGTACGCCGCCGTGATCGCGGTGATCGTCGTGGTCGCCGAGCTGACGCGGCGCGCGTTCCGTCCGCCGGTCGACGCATCCCCGGAGGCCTCGCCGCTCGCCGGCGCCGGCATGGCACGCGTCGCGGGGGTCCTGCAGTTCACGACAGCCGTGTTCGCACTGTTCGTCCCGCTCGCCGCCGCGCTGTATCTCGCCACGACCGTCGCGTGGACGCTCGTGCAGCGGATCGCGCTGCGGCGGCGGTTCCCCCTCGCGACGACCTGAGAGACGACGTAAACCCCCTTGAAATCACCTGGTCAGCCTCATATCCTGGCGCCACGCGGTCGGGGAGGACCACCGCCCTGGGGACGAACGAAGGTCATCTCACAGAAGGGCTGGACATGAACCTCTCCCCACAGCCGACCGCGCCCGCGGACGGCCGACGCTCAGACCGGCGGCGCATGCTGCTGGCGATCCTCGCCGGCGGTGTCGTGCTCGGCGTGGGCACCGCCGTCACCCTCGCCGTCTGGAACGACTCGGAGTTCGCGACCGGGACGTTCTCGTCAGGGCAGTTCGACCTCGAGGGGAGCATCGACGGCACGGCCTTCGACAGTTCGCCCGAGAGCCCCGGCAAGACGCTCACGTTCGCGCTCGATGCCGACACGCTCTCACCGGGCGCCGTCGTGTACGCGCCGTTCGCCGTGCAGCTGTCGACCGACTCCGACTACTCGGCGGCCGTGACGCTCGCGCAGTCGATCTCGGGAGCCATCGGCGAGAGCCTGACGTACTCGGTGTACGACGTCGGCGACACGTTCGGAGCGACCTGCTCGGCCGAGACCCCGCCGACCGGTACGGCGCTCGTCGCCGACCGCGCGGCGACGGCGACAGGGACGGTCGACGCGTTCGACGTGACCGCGGCGGCCACACCGGTGAACCTGTGCTTCGTGGTGACCGCCGGCGGCGGCCTGCCGCAGGGAGCCGCGGGCACCGTCACGTGGCAGTTCACCGGCACGTCCGGCGATCCGCTGCCCTGAGCCGCCCCATGGAGACCAGACGCGACCATCGCCGGCGCGTCCGCCTGCGGCGCCTGCGCGTGCTGCTGGCGGCCGGGCTGGTGCTCGGTGCGGGGACGATCGCCACCCTCGCCGCGTGGACCGGCACCGAGAACGCCACCGGCAGCTTCGGGGCGAGCATCTTCGCGACCGAATCGCAGAGCCAGGGGTCGCCCACGTACGCCGGTCACCCGACCGCTCCCGGCGCGACCCTCACGTTCAACGCGACGGCCATGTCGCCGGGCACCTCGTTCTACGCGTGGGTCAACATCCGCACCACGGCGGCGTCGACGGTCGGCGGCACGGTGATGCTGACGGCGGCGACGCCGAGCGGCGGGCTCGCCCCGGCGCTGCAGTACCGCGCCGTGCGACTGACCGGGCCGAGCCCCGGCGCCGTCTGCGACGCCACGGCGTTCTCGGGCTCCCCGGTGTTCATCGCGGGCGCGGCGGGGACCTACCTCGCGGTGTCGCAGGTGCCCGGCACGCCGGTCGCCAGCAGCATCGGCGCCACCGGTGCGCAGCTCGGCTTCTGCGTCGAGGTGCGGATCGCCCCGGGCTCGGCGGACTCCTACCAGGGGCAGACGGCGACCGCGACCTGGACGTTCACGGCGACCTCGGCGAGCTGACATGACTCGGAGCAGAGCGGCACGGCGCGGCTTGACGGCGGTCGCCGACGGCGCCCTCACGGTGGCGGCGGTGCTCGGCACCGTCTGCATCGTGCTGGCGATCGCGGCGGCGCTGTTCGACGTACGCATCGTGCTGTTCCGTACCGGCTCCATGGAGCCGACGATCCCGGCGGGGTCTGCGGCCGTCGTGCGCGGCATCCCCGCGTCGGACGTCGAGGTGGGCGACGTCGTGATGGTCGAGCGCGAGGGCGAGCTGCCGATCACGCACCGGGTGGTCTCGGTCGCGGCGGTCCCCGCTGCGGGGGATGCCCGCAGCCTCACGATGCGCGGCGACGCCAACTCGACCGACGACCCGGCGCCGTACGAGGTGACGCACGTGCGCCGGGTGCTGTTCTCGGTGCCGGGCGCGGCGCCCGCGCTCGCGGCCGCCGGCTCGCCATGGGTGCTCGGCGGGCTCACGCTCGCGGCCACCACCCTGATCGTCGTCGTGTTCTGGCCGCGCCGCGGTCGCCGGGAGGCGGCATCCACCCATCCGGCGCCCGGCGACGACCCCGGCGACGACGCCACCCGCCGGGCCCGTCGCGCCACCGGGGTCGGTGCCGCGATCGTGCTCGTGGCGGGCGCCGCGGTGTTCGGCACCGCACCGCCCGCCCGCGCCGCGCCGGTCGGGACCGAGACCATCGTGCAGGGCGAGGTGATCCGTCTCGTCTCGATCGAGTCCGCCCGGATGCGCACGCTCGCGCCGGGAACGGCCGCCGTCTGGCAGGTGGGCGTGTCGGCGGATGCCGCGACCCCCGGCCGCATCGCGGTCGCACTGGAGGGCACCGCCGCCGCACCCGCCCCGCTGCGCCTGGAGGTGCGCGGCTGCCCGACGCGCTGGACCACGGACTCCTGTCCCGGATCGGATGTGCTCGTGGCGGACGCGGCGGTGCCGACCGACGGGACGTCGCGCGTGCTGCAGACGATGCGCGACGATGCGCAGCTCTGGCTGCGGATCGTCGTCTCGATGCCGTCCGACGCCGGCCCGGCCCTTCCCGAGGTCCTCCTCACCGTGCGCGCGACCGGCGCCGGCGACACGGTGTCGACCGGTCCGGGCGGCGAGCTCGCCGGCACCGGCCTCGACACTCGACCGAGCGCCGTGGCCGTGGGTGTGGTCCTCCTCGCGATCGGCGCCGGAGCGGCGCTGCGGTTCCGGAGGCGGACGTGATCCGCCCACGGCGAGGCCTGGCGACGGCGCTCGCGCTGGCCGGTCTGCTGGGCGTCGCGATGCTGCAGCCGGCGCCGACCGAGGCCGCGTGGGCGCGCACCGAGGTCGCGAGCGGCACCGCGCTGCAGGCGGGCACGGTGGCGCCCGTGACCCAGATGAGCTGCACGGCGGGCCTCGGTCAGCCCGTCGCCTTCACGTGGACGGCGCCCGCCGGCGGCCTCGCGCGCACGGGCTATCGCTGGACGGTGACCGGCGGACTCGCCGGCTCGGGCACGCTCGCCGCCGGCGCGACGACCGTCAGCCTCGGCAGCGGTCTGCTGGGCATCGGCGCCGGGACGTTCTCGCTCTCTGCCGTCGGTCCCGGGGGCTGGGCGTCGGTGGCGAAGACGGGATCGCTGTCGTTCACGACGGGGCTCCTCTCGACCTGCTCCGTCCCGTGACGACCGAACCGGGCCGCCCCGCCGTCAGCCCTGCGCCGCCGCCGCGACCTCGGCCCGCGGCATCCCTTCGGCCGAAGGCTGCGCGCGTCGCAGGGCGGTGCCGAGCGCCAGGAAGAGCAGCACCATGCCGGCCGAGAGGAGGATGTGCCCCATGCCCGCGATCCCGGCGATCGCCTTCGACGACTCCTGGCCGAGCACCGTCAGCGACCCGTGCCAGATGAGCATCGCGGAGGTCACCACGACTCCGGCGTTGTAGACCCAGAAGAACCAGCCGAACAGCTTCGACCGCGACAGCGCGAACACCTTCTCGAGCACGAGAACGATGAGCAGGATGATGAAGCCGAGGGTCAGCAGGTGCGTGTGGGCGAGCCCGAGCTGCGTGAACCGCCCCTCGGGGAAGTCGTTGAGCTTCGTGAACTCGCGGTAGAAGAGGCCGGAGGCGACCCCCAGGATCATGTAGCCGAAGGCGGCGTAGTAGAGCTTGCGCATGGCGTTCCTCTCGATCGTCCCTTCCAGCGTCGCTCGGGCGAGGCCGTGCGGGATCCACCGAAAGGTTGATCTCGGCGTCAGCCGTCCGCGGGCGCCCGTCGGGCCGCCCGGCGCAGCAGCAGCGCGCCGGCGAGCCCCAGCAGCAGGAACAGCGACGCCACCAGCAGGGCCCAGCGCGTCGCGTCCGCGAACCCGGCGGCGAGCGCGTCGACGGCGGCAGAGGTCTGGTCGCCGAGCGGGCCGGCGTCCCCCTGCGCGCGCAGCTGCGTGATGGTCGTCCCAGCCGATTGCCGCGTGGCCTCGGCGACGCTGTCGGCCGTGGAGCCCGTGAACCCTGCAGCGCCCAGCGCGGCGGGCAGCGTCAGCGCCAGCGCGATCGACAGCGCCGCGCCGGCGAACGCCGTGCCGAGCGCCGAGCCCACCTGGCGCACGGTGCTCTGCGTGGCCGATCCTTGGCCGGACTGGGCGACCGGGACGTCGCGCAGCACGGTGCCGGTGAGCTGCGCGGATGCCAGTCCCAGGCCCAGTCCGTAGACCACGAGCGGCGCCGCCACCAGCCAGCCCGGCGTGGTCGCGGTGACCACCAGCGCGACGGCGACGACGCCGGCGACCTCGAGGCCGAGCCCGACCAGGACCGTCCCCGGGGCTCCGAACCGCGCCGCCACGTGGCGGGCGGCCGCTCCCGAGGCGAACGCGCCCAGCGCCATCGCGGCCAGCACGAGTCCAGCGCCCATCGCGTTCATGCCGAGCGCGTTGACGAGGTACAGGGGCAGCACGAAGATGATCGCGAACTCGCCCACGGCGACCGCGCCGGCGGTCACGTTGCCCCACGTGAACGTGGGGAGCCGGAACAGCTTCAGGTCCAGCAGGGCCGATCGCCCGTTGCGGGCGCGGTGGCGTTCCCACAGCACGAAGAGCACCAGGGACGTGACCGCGATCGCGAGAGTGAACGGGATGATCGAGATCGGCGCATCGGCCGGCCACGTCCAGCCGAAGATCTGGAACTCGGCCTTCGGCGCCCACCAGCCGAGGTCGGGGCCTTCGATGATCGAGAACACCAGCGCACCGAATCCGATGGCCGACAGCAGCGCGCCGTCGACGTCGGCGCCCGGACCAGGGGTCCCGCCGCGGGTCTCGGGGACGACGATCAGCGCCGCCACGAACACGAGCGCACCCACGGGCACGTTCACGAGGAAGATCCACTGCCACGACGCGTACTCGGTGAGCGCACCGCCCGCGAGCGGCCCCACCGCCGCGGCGCCCGAGATGACGGCGCCCCATACGCCGAAGGCCGCGGCGCGGTAGCGACCGCGGAAGACCGCGTTCACGGTGGACAGGGTGGAGGGCATGATCAGCGCGGCGCCCACGGCCTGCACGGCCCGGGCGCCGATG
Source organism: Microbacterium jejuense (assembly GCF_039544225.1). Taxonomy (NCBI): domain Bacteria; kingdom Bacillati; phylum Actinomycetota; class Actinomycetes; order Micrococcales; family Microbacteriaceae; genus Microbacterium; species Microbacterium jejuense. Next base: position 16,711 of record NZ_BAABLG010000011.1, on the reverse strand, counting down.
AGCGGGCCCGATGCCTCGGCCATCGCCGCGAGGACGCTGCCGCCGACGAACACGCCGAGCCCGACGAGGAACAGCAGGCGGCGCCCCCAGCGGTCGGCGAGACGTCCGGTCGACAGCAGCAGCGCCGCCAGCACCGCCGCGTACAGGCTGCTCACCCACTGCGCGTCGGTGAGGTCCATCCCGAGGTCCGCGATGATGTCGGGCAGCGCGACGCCGACGATGGTGCCGTCGAGCACGATCATGCCGAGGCCGATCGACAGCACCGCGAGCGCGAGCCAGTCACGGCGGCGCGGCGCGGCGACGACGTCGGCGCCGGTCTGCGGGGCGGGGACGGCGCTCACAGGATGCCTCTCTCTTGCGCGACGGCGACGGCCCGGGATCTGGTGTCGACGCCGAGCTTGCCGAAGATGTGGACGAGGTGGGTCTTGACCGTCGCCTCGGTCACGAACAGCGCCTTGGCGATCTCGGGATTGGACGCCCCGGTCGCGAGCAGCCGCAGCACGTCGAGCTCGCGGCCGGTGAGCCGCACGCGCGGCGCGCGCAGCACTTCCACGACCCGCGCGCTCAGCTCGGGGCTCAGGGCGAGCCGGCCGGCGGCGGCGTCGCGCACCGCGCGCACGATGGTGTCGGGCGGCGCATCCTTCAGCACGTACCCCGCCGCGCCGGCCTCGATCGCGCCGAGGATCTCGGCGTCCCGGTCGAATGTCGTGAGGATCACCACGGCGGGGGCCGGGTCGAGGGCGCGCAGCGCCGCCGTGGTCTGCACGCCGTCCATCCCCTCGCCCATGCGCAGATCGCACAGCACGACGTGCGGGCGCTGGTGACGCGCCAGCGCGACGGCCTCTTCGCCGGTGGCGGCCTCACCGACGACCTCGATGTCGGCCTGTCCGGCGAACAGCGACCGCACCCCGGCACGGACGATCGGGTGGTCGTCGGCGATCAGCACGCGCAGCGCGGTCATCGGGTGCCTCCGCCGATCGGCACGGACGCTGAGAGGGCGACGCCTTCGCCCGGCGTGCTCTCGACGTCGAGTGCGCCGCCGAGCTCGCGCAGCCGCTCGCGCATCGCACGCAGCCCGTAGCCGCCCGCCGGCCCCGCCGGCCGCGACGCCCAGCCGGTGGCGTCGAATCCGACCCCGTCGTCGACGATGTCGAGCCGGACCGTGTCACCGCCGTCGGCCATCGTCACGACGACACGGCTGGCGTGCGCATGCAGGCGCACGTTGGCCAGCGCGGACTGCGCCGCCCGCAGCAGGGCGACCTCGGCGGTGACGCCGAGCGGCGGGAGCTCGTCGTCGACGCGCAGCTCGGTGCGGATGCCGGTCTCGTCCTGCAGCCGGACCAGCATGCGCCCCAGCGCGTCGGCGAGCGGCGACCCCTCCAGCTCGGCGGGCATCAGCGCGTCGACGATGCGCCGCGTGTCGGCCAGGCCCTCGCGGGCGAGCTCGCCGATCTGCGCGAGAGCCCGTGTCGCGGCATCCGGCGTTCCGTCTCGCCGGCGCTCGCTCGACGGCTCGGAGGCACGGGATGCCGTCGTCGCGAGCATCCGGATGGACGTGAGGCTCTGCGCGACCGTGTCGTGGATGTCGCGCGAGAGCCGGGTGCGCTCGGCGATCGCGCCGGCATCGCGCTGGGCGAGTGCGAGCTCGTCCTGAAGCGCCGCGGTCTCGTCCTGAGCAGCGATGAGCGACGCGATCAGCCGCTGCCGCTCTCGACCGTCGCGCACCAGCTCCAGATAGCCCCGCGAGATGCCGAGGGCGAACACGCCGCCGACGACCGGGCCGATCACGTTCGCGTAGCTCGTCGTGCCGGTGTGCAGCAGCGGGGCGGCGATGACGACGAGCAGCACTGCGACGCTGAAGGGGATCGCCCACCTCATGCGCAGCACGAATCCGGCGAGCAGCCACAGCGGGAAGGCGAGCCACACGAACTCCGGCGAGATCGCGACGGCGCCGATCCAGATGAGCGCGAGCCCGACCAGCCACCCTGCGGCGAGGCCCCGGTCGCGGGTGCGCTCACTCAGCAGGAGCCCGCCGAAGTACCACCCGGCGAAGACGACCGACACGGCGACGACCCATGGCACCGGGGTGCCGTCTCCGGCCGCCCGGACCGCGCCGATCACGATGAGCGCCGCGGTGATGATCGTCTGCCCCAGCCGGATCGACCCGACCAGGCCCCGCCACGACCGCGCTGGGCGCGCAGCGGGTTCGTCGGGCTCAGCCGACCGGTTCACCCAGGCTTGCGGCATCCGGCACCCCCTCTTCCTCACCGCGCTCGCCAGGGGTCGCGTCGCCCTCTTCGCGGGCCGCCCCCTGACGGCGGGCGACACGACCGGGCCACCACATGCGCTCCCCCACGAGTGAGAACAGCGCCGGCACGACCAGCGTGCGCACGACCAGGGTATCCACGAGCACCCCGACGCCGACGATCAGCCCGATCTGGCCGAGCGTGGCGAGCGGCAGCAGGCCCAGCGCCGCGAAGACGCCGGCGAGCACGACGCCGGCGCTCGTGATCACGCCGCCGGTCGCGGCGACGGCGTTCACCATGCCCGGACGCGTCCCCACGCGCAGCGCCTCGGCGCGTGCCCGGTGCACGAGGAAGATCGTGTAGTCCACGCCGAGCGCGACGAGGAACAGGAACGCCAGCAGCGGCACCTGCAGATCGAGCGCGTGCCAGCCGAACAGCGTGCGGCCGAGCCAGGCACCGGCGCCGATCGCCGCCGTCGCGCTCAGCGCATTGACCAGCAGCAGGACGATCGGCGCGACGAGGGCGCGCAGCAGCAGCGCCAGCACGACGAGCGTCACGAGCAGCACGAGCGGCGCGATCAGCACGAAGTCGTGCACGCTCGCGTCGCGTGCGTCGACGTCGGCGGCGGCCGGTCCGCCGACGAGGGCGGACGTGGATGCCTCCTGCGCGACGCCGCGGACGTCCCGGACCAGCTGCCGGCTCTCGGCCGACCCGGGCTCGGTGTCGCCCACGACCAGCAGCTTCGCCAGCTCGCCGTCGATGCTCTGCGACACGGGTGTGACGCGCGCCACGCCCGGCACCGCCGCGATCGCATCGCCCACCGCCGTCGCGTCCCCCGCCTCGGCGATCACGACCATGGGCTCGGCCTCGCCCGGCAGGAAGTGGTCGCCCAGCACCTCGAGCCCGGCCGCGGACTCCGACGGCACCCGGAATCGCTCCGCCTGCGTCAGCCCCAGCTGCGTGCCGATGAGGCCGGCCGCCATGATCCCCAGCACGAGCAGTCCCGAGAGCACCGGGACGACAGGTCGCGCCACCACCCGCGCCGCGATCGCACGCCAGGGGCCGACGCGCCCGGCGGCGCTCCCGGCGGTCTCCTGGCGCCCGGGACGCGGGACGAACGGCCAGAACACCCCGCGCCCGCACACGGCGAGCGCCGGCGGCAGCACGAGGAGCACCGCCGCGAGCGCGATCACGAGGCCGAGCGCCGAGGCGACGCCGAGGCCGCGGGTGCCGGGCATCACCGCGAGCAGCAGTGTGAGCAGCGACACCACGACGGTGGCATTGGAGGCGACGACCGCCGGCAGGCTGCCGCGCCACGCCCGCGCCAGCGCCGTGCGGTGGTCGTCGTCGCGGAGCAGCTCCTCGCGGTAGCGCGACACCAGCAGCAGCGCATAGTTCGTGCCGGCGCCGAACACGAGCACGCTGACGATGCCGGTGTCGAACGACAGCTCGAGCGCCGTGCCGAGCGCGGCGGTCGCCTTGCTCGCGAGCTGATCGGCGAACGCGACCACCACCAGCGGCACGAGCCACAGCACGGGTGAGCGATAGGTGGCGATGAGCAGCAGCGCGACGATCCCGATGGTGACGAGCAGCAGCGTCAGGTCGGCACCGTCGAAGGCCGCCGAGATGTCGGCGCCGAAGGCCGGGCCGCCGGTCACCTGCACCGTCACCCCGTCGATCGGGTGCGCGGCGACCGCGCCGCGCACGTCGGCGACCATCTGCTTCGCCGCATCGTCCTCGTCGCCGACGGTGACGGTCGTCGGCAGCACGGCCGCCTCGCCGTCCTCGCTCGGGATCGGCGCTCCCGCCTGCACGCCGGGCACGGCGTCGAGCGCGGGACCGAGATCGCCGACGGCGTCGAGGTCTGCCGCCGTCAAGGCGCCGCCGTCGGTGCGCGACGCGACGACGAGCAGGCTCTGATCGGCGGCGTCCGGGAATTCGTCCGCGAGTGCGGCGACCTGCCCCGTCTCGGACTGCGGCGGCACTGTCGCGCCACCGCCTGCAAGATCGGCGCGGCCGAACACGCCGAGCAGCGCGACGATGCCGGCGATGCCGAGGGCGAGCGAGATCCACGCGCCGCGGCGTGAGGTCAGGGCGCGGGACAGGGAGTCGGTGAAGCGGTGCACGCCACCAGTCCACGCGGGGCGAGCCGCTCACGCGTCGCGCGGCGGGTCGACTCTCCTGTCAACCGATCGATGGATGCCGGCGGCCGGTGCGCGTGCCGGCTCAGTCTTCGCGACCGTGCAGCACCCCGCTCAGCGCCCCGAGGGCGGCGCCGACGAGCGTGTCGACGACCCGTTCGGTCGCGACCGCGACGGTGTCGACGGCGCCCGTGGCGGCGCCGGTGAGCAGAAGGACGAGCGGCGTGATGAACACCAGGGCGAGGGCGTAGTTGCGCACGACGAAGAGCTCGATCGTGAACTGCAGCACGCCCAGCACGAGCGCGAACCACAGGGACGGGATCGGCAGCGGCGCCAGCAGCAGATACACGCCGGCACCGAGGATCGTGCCGATCATGCGGTGCAGGCCCCGCGTGAACGCGGCCCGGCGGTCCGCGGCGACGCCGATCACGGCGATCGCGGCGCCGACGATCCAGTACGCACGGTCGGGATCGAGCACGAGGCCCAGTCCGATGCCGGCCACTGTCACGATCGCGACCCGGGCGAGCAGCATCCGTTCGCCGGACGACCATGCCGGACCCGGGAGGATGTCTCGCAGCGGGCGCGCCGTCGCCCGGCGCCTGCTGGGCAGCACCAGCGGGACGAGCGACACCACGGAGGCGAAGAGGATGCCGCACGCCACTGTCGCGACGTAGGTCGCAGCGTCCGCCCCCGAGGCGATGATGTGCGATGACAACCCGTAGACGAGCACGACGAACAGCGGGCCGGGCGGGCCGACGCGAAACCCGAACATCGCGGCGGCCGCCGCGATCGAGACGACGGCGAGACCGACCAGCGTGGCCGCCTGCGACGGCCCGGCGAGCGCGCCGAGCCCCGCGGCCACGACGAGGCTCCCCGCGACGAACGGCACCACCCGCACGCGCTCGATCACCGGCAGATGCGTGCCGTAGAGGGCGACGAAGGCTCCGGTCGCCGCCTGGAAGCCCAGGTCGGGGCGTCCGAGCAGCGACATCAGGGCGATCGGCACCGCCATCGCGATCGCGGCGCGCAGTCCGATCGCCCAGCGCGGCCCCGGCGCCGGGGTGAGCCGGAACAGGCTGGTCACGGCATGCTGCAGGTCTGCCGCGAACCGCCGCGCGGGGCTGTGATGCGGCATCCGCTTCTCGCTCTCGTCTCGTGGTTCGACCGGGATCAGCCGCGCGCGCGACGCAGGTGTACGGCGTCAGCAGCCGCCACGATGCCTGAGGCGACGATCCCCACAAGGCCCAGCCACTGCGGGAGCTCGAGGGACGTCTCAGGGGCACGCAGGAGGACCACGACCAGCGCGACCGCCGCCATGCTCGCCAGCACGACGCGCACGCCGACGCCCGCCCACGATCGCGGCAGCCGGCGAGCGACCGCGAGCGTCGCCAGAGTGCCGACCAGCATCAGCGCGCCCGCCCACGGCAGCGCGGTGCCGAGGTCGTCGACCACGAACCCGCCGCCCTGGCGCCGTGGCATCACGAGGGCGAACCCGAAGGCGTCGATGAGCAGCGCGATGACGAACAGCACCGTCGCGCCGCGGTGGCCACTCATCGCGTGCGCCCCGCATCGTCCGACAGCTTCACAGTCCCAGCGTCTCACGGATGCGCAGGGCAGCTTCGTCCGCAGTCCGGCGCCGTGCGGTGTCCGCACGCTATCGTCACCTCATGACCGCCACTGCCGGCGCCGGAATGCCCCTGCGGGACTATCGCGTCCACCGCTACGTCAACGCCTTCTGCCCGCACTGCCACGAGGAGGATCCGGATCGGTCGCTCGCCGACGTGCGACGGCTGTCCGGATGGCTCGCGGTGCGAGGCGGCAAGGTCTGGCTGGAACGCGGATGCCCCGACCACGGGTTCGTGCGGACCCTCTACGACGAGGACGCCGACATCCTGTCGTACCTCGAGCAGTGGACGGCGCCCACCAAGGTGCACACGCCCGACCTCGCCGGCAACTTCAAGCCCGTGCCGTCGGCGTACGAGGACGGCCTGCCGCAGATGCAGACTCAGCACACGTGCATCCTGCTCGAAGACCTCACCGATCACTGCAACCTCCGCTGCCCGACGTGCTTCGCCGAGTCCGGCCCCGCGGCATCCGCGGTCGCGCCGCTGGCCGAGGTGCTCGCCTCGGTGGACGCACGCCTCGCGCGCGAGAACGACCGCATCGACGTGCTGATGCTCTCCGGCGGCGAGCCCACGCTGTACCCGTGGCTGGAGCAGCTCCTGGAGCACCTCGTCGCGCGGCCGATCGTGCGCATCCTGATCAACTCCAACGGGCTGCGCATCGCCCAGGACGACGCCTTCGTCGAGACGCTGAAGAAGCACCGTGAGCGCGTCGAGATCTACCTGCAGTACGACGGCGAGAGCGCCGAGGCGTCGAGCTTCCACCGCGGCGCCGACATCCGCCGCTTCAAGGAGCGTGCCCTCGAGCGCCTGAGCGAGGCCGGCGTGTTCACGACCCTCACGATGACGGCGACCCTCGGGGTCAACGACGGCGAGATCGGCGCGGTCATCCGTCGCGCGATGGCCACGCCGTACGTCGGCGGTGTGACGGTCCAGCCCGTCTTCGGGTCGGGGCGGTCCTCGGGCATCGACCCCGGCGACCGGCTCACCCACACCGGCGTGCTCGCACGTCTCGGTCCGCAGACTGACGACGAGGTGACGTGGCGCGACCTCACCGCGCTCCCCTGCAGCCACCCGCACTGCTGCTCGGTCGGCTACCTGCTCAAGGACGACACCGGCCAGTGGAAGTCGCTCGTGGGGCTCATCGGCCACGAGCGGCTCAAGGAGTTCCTCGATCTCAACCCCGATCTGCTGGCCAACCGCATCGCCGATTCGAATGTCAACAAGGCGATCCGCGACGTGGTCAAGAACTCGCTGCTCGATCTGCTCAGCGAGCAGTCGTCGCTGTCGCATCCGTCGATGAGCGACATCTGGCGCGACATCTGCGTCAACTGCGACCTGGGCATCGGCACGCTCGCGACGCTCGCGGCATCCCGTCTCCCCGGCCAGCACGAACGACTTCGCCGGATGCTGGCAGACCGCGTGCTGCGCATCACCGTCAAGCCGTTCATGGACATCAACACGATGATCGAGGAGCGCCTGACGCAGTGCTGCGTGCACGTCGCGACGGTGAACGAGACGACCGACGCGCACCAGTGCGCCCCGTTCTGCGCGGTGCAGGCGTGGGCCCCGCTCGCCCGTCGCAAGCTGTCGACCGCCACCGGCGGCCGCGAGCTGCTGCCGATGGCCGTGTCATGAGCGCGGCGGGGTTCGACGGGCTCAACCGGCGCGACCCGACGGTGCCCGATCCGGCGCCGCCGTTCGATCCGCTGCGGCTGTGCGTCTACACGACCGTCGCGCTCCTGGCGTGCCTGCTCGGCCCGATCGCGCTGCTCGGCTTCGCGTTGCTCGCGATCGCCGGCTACGCCCGCGCCCGCCGCGCCGGCCTTCTGCGATCGCGCTGCAAACTCGGCGACACCCGGCTGGTGCTCCTGTACCTGTCGGTGATCGCGATCGCTGCGGCGGTGGCCACGCCGTTGTGGATCGCGTTCTGGGTGCGCTGGATCACCGGAGCATAGGCCTGAGACGACATGTTCCCGACGCTGCACGACCTGCTGGGGTGGGGCCCGCCGATCGACACCCACTCGGCGTTCGTGGCACTGGGACTGGCCGCCGCAGGCATCGTGTTCCTCGTCGAGAAGCGCCGCCGTGGCGTCACCGACGAACGCATCCCCTACATCGTGCTCGGCGCCCTCGCCGGCGCCGCGCTCCTCTCGCGCCTCGGCACCTGGGCGCAGCACCTCGACCCGTCGCAGAACCTCAGCCTCACCGAGCAGCTGCTGCACGGCAACGCGTCCATGCTCAGCGCCCTCGTCGGGGCATGGCTCGGCGTTCACGTGGCCAAGCGCATCGTGCGGTATCCGCTGCGTACGGGCGACCTGTTCGCGCCGGCCGTGGCACTCGCGATGGCCGTCGGACGCATCGGATGCCTGTTCACCGAGCGCCCCGGCACGCCGACCGGCGCCGACTGGGGCATCGTGCTCGACGCCGATGCCGCCGCGTACACCGGGTCGCACGCCGGCGTGCCGCTGCACCCGAGCTTCGTGTACGAGATCGGGTTCCACCTCGCGGCGTTCGCGGTGCTGTGGTTCTGGCTGCGGCACCGCCCGATCGCCGCGGGCGAGACGCTGACGCTCTATATCGCGGCGTACGGCATCTTCCGCTTCGGCGTGGAGTTCGTCCGGGGCAACGAGGTCGCGTGGCTCGGGCTGACCCGGCCGCAGCTGTTCCTCCTCGTGACGATCCCGCTGCTCCTCGCCCGCATCATCTACAAGGCGCGGCGCGGCGCCCTGACCTCGCGCACCGAAAGGACGGTCCCCCGTGAGCAGCACGCCTGAACCTCCGGCGCCCGGCGACGACCCGGAATCGGCCCCCGAGACCGCACCCGAGGAAGCCGAGCCCGGAATGGATGCCGCGCCAGACGCCGCAGCGCCCGACGATGGGCCTCCCGCCGAACCCCCGGCGCCCGGGGCGTCTGGCGCCGAGCCTCCGCAGGGCTACGCGCCGGCGCCCGGCTACGCGCCCCCGGAGGGCGCCGCGCCGCAGGGCTATGCACCGCCACCGCCGGGTGGGGAGCGGCAGCCCGGCCCGGCCGCGTACGGCCCACCCGCGGCCTACCCGGGCGGCGTGCCGGCATCCGGCTCCCCCGTCGCCGGCGGGCCGCCCCCCGCCTCGCCCAAGCGGCCGCCGGTGTGGGCGGGGCTGCTCGCGGGAGTGGGACTGCAGATCGCCGGGCTCATCGTGATGGTGATGCTGCTGACGGTGTCGTTCTCGATCTCGACCCCCGGCTACTGGGGCATCGTGATCCTGCTGCTGCCGTTCATCGTGCTGCTGATCGGACCGGCGCTGCTGATGATCTCGTGGCGCTGGCGGCGCTTCGCGACGGGCGTCCTGATCATCAGCGCCGCCGTGTGGCTCATCATCATCGGTCCGTGCCTCGGGCTCGCGATGGGAGCCTGACGCCGCGGCACAGAACTTCCGATTGGAGGTTTTTCGCCCTCGAACTCGGTATCATCGGCCTATGACCGCTTCGCCCGCCGATGCGCCCCGCACGCGGGGCCGCTATCCGAAGGGCATCGCACGGCGCCAGGAGATCCTCGACAAGACGATCGAGGTGTTCGCGCAGCGCGGCTCGCAGAAGACCAGCCTGCGCGCGATCGCGCAGGAGGTCGGTGTGACGCATGCGGCGCTCACCCACTACTTCGGCTCGCTCGAAGAGCTGCTCGTCGAGGTCTACCGCGAATCGGAGCGCAAGCCCAGCATCGAGAAGCACGCTCCGCCGGCGGACTCGAGCCCCGCTGCGGCGATGCAGCTCGCGGCCGAAGAGAACCGGGCGATCCCCGGCCTCGTGCAGCTGTACTCGACGCTCGTCGCGATGGCGCTCGAAGACAACCATCCGGCCGCACAGCAGTTCGCGACCGACCGCTTCGCCCGGCTGCGCAACGACATGGGCGAGCAGGTGCGCGGACTGCAGGCATCCGGCCACGTCCGCGCCGACCTGGACCCGACGCTCGTCGCCGCCCTGGTGATCGCGGCTTCCGACGGCCTGCAGACGCAGTGGCTGCTCGACGCGACAGTCGACCACGAAGCCGCGCTCGAGATGCTCGACCGCCTGCTGCGCGGCGGCCCCGCCGCCTGACCCGCCCGGCGTCCTGACCCACCCGGCATCCACGAACTGACCTACCGTCGCGATCGCGGTTTCTCGCCGAGGACGCACCTCGCCCGCGCGGAAAGTATGGGTTCTCGGCGAGAACCGCGTCGCGGACGATGGATGCCGGGCGCCCATGCCGACGCGAAACCGCGGGCCCTGCCGGCATGTGCCGACAGGACCCGCGGTTGCGTCCTGCGCGAAGGTCAGAGCGTCGCGACGAAGGGGTCGAAGCCCGCAGGCAGCAGCGGCACCGGCGCGACGGTGCTCTCGACGACGACCGTCGTGCCGGTCGCGGCGGCCTCCTGGGCCGACAGGAGGATGTCGAGCACGTGGAAGCCGAGCTCACCCGAGGCCACGTGCGGGCGGCCTTCGGCGATCGCGCGGACCATGTCGAGGGCGCCCAGACCGCGGCCCACCTCGACGTCGGCGTGCTCGATCTCGATCCACTCCTGCTCGAACGACATGCCGTCGCGGATCACGCCGAGCGGCTTGACGTACGCGATGCGGCCCGTGAACTGGTTCGGGTCGGGGATCACGATCGTGCCCTCGGTGCCGTGGATCTCGACGATGCCGTGACGCTCGAGCGCGGAGTCGAAGCTCAGCAGGCTCTGCGCCTGCTGACCGCTCTCGAAGGCCGTGACGATCTGGATCGTCGACGGCACCTCGACCGGGAAGGTCGTCCCCGCGTTCGGGCCGGTGTGGATCTGGCGCTCTTCGCGCGCCTTCGTGCCGACGGCCGCGACGCGGTCCACCGGTCCGAGCAGGCTGACGAGGGCCGAGAAGTAATACGGCCCCATGTCGAGGAGCGGGCCCGCCCCGTTCGCGAACAGGAACGCCGGGCTCGGGTGCCATAGATCCGGGCCCTGCGTCTGGAAGGTGGTCAGCGCGAACAGCGGACGACCGATCAGACCGCCCTCGATCGCGCGCCGCGCCGCCTGGAAACCCGGGCCGAGCAGCGTGTCGGGAGCCGAGCCGACGCGGAGTCCTGCCTCTTCGGCCTCGCGCAGCAGCTGCGCGGCGCCATCGCGGTCAAGGCCCAGCGGCTTCTCGGTCCACACGTGCTTGCCCGCGGCGATGGCCGCGCGCGACACCTCGACGTGCACGGCCGGGATCGTGAGGTTCACGACGAGGTCGACGCCCGGGTGGGCGAGGACGTCCTCGGCCGAGCCGGAGGCGGGGACGCCGTACTTCTCGGCCTGCGCCTGCGCGCGGTCGAGCAGCAGGTCGCCGACGATGAGCACCTCGACGTCGGGGAACGACGACAGGTTGGCGAGGTAGGTGTCGCTGATGACACCGACCCCGATGATGCCGACTCCGACCGCGCTCATCGGGCGAAACCGCCCTCGATGAGGAAGGCGTAGCTGGCGGCGATGTCGGCGAACACGTCGTCACCGGGGTTGTTGTCGTACTCGATCACGGCGTACTGGAGGGCGGATGCCGCACGCAGCGCGTCGGCGAGGGGGACCTCGCCCTCGCCGGCGCGGCGCTGGTCGAGGGCGCCCGAGCCGAACTCCTCCGCGCCCGGCGCGAACGGGTTGCGCGCGGGGGCGATGCCGTCCTTCACGTGGGCGGCGACGAGGCGGTCGCCCAGACGCGAGACGAGGCCGACGACGTCCTGGCCGCCGACGAGCGCCCAGTACAGATCCAGCTCGAGCACGACGCGCTCGTCGGTGATCGAGACGAAGTGCTCGTACGCCGTCTTGCCGTCGAAGTCCGCGATGAACTCCTGCGCGTGGTTGTGGTAGCCGACCTCGAGGCCGAAGGTCGCCGCGGTGTCGGCGAGCCGGTTCAGCCGGTCGGCGATGTCGGTGACGCCCTCGAGCGTGAGCCAGCGCTCCACCGGGACGAACGGGTCGATCACGGTCTTCATGCCGACCTTCGCCGCGGCCTCGAAGACGACCTCGGGCGCGGGCGTGGGGATCGAGCCGTCGGGGGTCCACAGCTCGTCCGAGAGCAGCGGTGCGTGGCCGGTGGGGGAGGCCAGGCCGGACGCGTCGAGCGCCGCGCGGATCTCGTCGGGACGACGCACGAAGTCGAACGCCTCGACGTTGCGCAGGCCGATCGCCGCGAGCTTGTCGAGCGATCCCTTCATGTCTGCGGTGAACTCCGCAGCGAGTGTGTAGAGCTGGACCGAGGCTTCTGGCAGGGCCACGTCGACCTTCCTTTCATGTGCGAATGCGGGGCACGCGATGCTGCCCGCAGTCAGAGTAGCAGAAACCTCCATCCGGAAGTTATGCGCTTCGACGGACGCGGACCTGTAGGGTCTACGAAAACGGGCCAATGGAGGTGCCGTGCCAGGAATGCTGATCCTCGCGTTCGCGATCACGTTCGCGATCCTGAGTGTCGCGGTGTTCGCCGCGACCCGTCCCCGCGTCGCCGGCGTCGACGTTCGGCTGCGATGGCCCGACGTGGCCATCCGCGTCGTCGTGGGCGTCGCTCTGTTGACCCTCGCCGCTCTCGCTGTGGGGATCTGGTTCGCCTTCTCGGCCTGAGGAACCGGGCCCCGACACGTTCTCGCACAACGTGCGCAGTTCCGCCGATTCCAGGGGGTGGATGCCGGGCGCTCGGCATCCACCCTGCTCACGCCGTGAGCGCGCCTGCCGGGGCCGGTCGACAGGTCCACACCCACGTGCACTGCAAGACCGTGAACCCGAAGAGCAGCACGCCGAGCGGCACGTGGAAGGCCTTCAGGTGTGCGAGGCCCAGGGCGACCTGACCCGACACGCCCAGCAGGAACAGCAGCGCCGAGACCGCGGGGGCACCGGGTCCCCGCCCCGGTCGCCACGCCAGCACGGCGATCACCACATGCACGACGGCGACGACGAACAGCGTGTACGAGGTCGCGCTGTGCAGCGCCTTGCCGCCCGGGATCGACAGCAGCAGTCCCGCCGCGATCGCCGCGGCGAAGGTCACCGCCGTCTGCAGGGTGATCACACCGCGCATCGCGGCGAGGGAGGCGGGGGTCAGGGCACGGGGTACGGACATGGGGTCTCCTCACTAAGGTCTTCACCCGAATGACGAGATTCGGCCCGGAAGTGTGAGGTCGCCTCGCAGAATGGACGAGTGCCCCTCAGCGAGACCGATCTGTTCGTCGACGAGCGACGCCGCCTCACCGGCCTGGCGTACCGGCTGACCGGGTCGTGGGCAGATGCCGAGGATGTCACGCAGGACGCCTTCACCCGCTGGCACACCCTCCCGGCCGACGAGCGCTCCGAGATCCGCTCGCCCGAGGCGTGGCTCACGACCGTGGCGGGGCGGCTCTGCCTCGACCTGCTGCGATCGGCGCGCGTGCGCCGCGAACGGTACGTCGGCGAGTGGCTGCCCGAGCCGCTCCCCCATGAGGTGGCCGTGACACTCTCCGTCCTGCGCGCCGGGGACCCGGCCGATCAGGTCGTGCGCGACGAGTCGCTGTCGATGGCGTTCCTCGTGATGCTCGAGTCGATGACCCCGGCCGAACGGGTGGCGTTCGTGCTGCATGACGTGTTCGCGTACTCGTTCCCCGAGATCGCCGAGGTCCTGCAGCGCAGCCCGGCCGCCGCGCGGCAGCTCGCATCGTCGGCACGACGCCAGCTGCGCACCGACGGGCGGCCGCGCGGGGCGACCGCGGATCACGCCGCCGCGATCCGCCGCCTGCGCCTGGCGTGGGAGTCCGGCGACATCGGCGGACTCGTCGGCCTCCTCGACCCGGACGTGACGCTCGTCGCCGACGGCGGCGGGGTGGTCGGCGCGGCGCGGCGCCCGGTCCGCGGCGCCGACGCGGTGGCGCGCTACTTCGCGACGATCGCCGAGCAGGCGGGCGGGCTCACGCTCCGCGAGCAGACCGTCAACGGCCGGCCGGGTCTGGTCGCCGAACGCGCGGGCGCTCCGGCCACGGTCGCCGCGTTCGAGGTCGACGGCGGCCGCATCGTGCGCATCTGGGCGATGCGCAACCCCGACAAGCTGCGTCTGTGGCGCGCGGCGTAGGGATCCGGAAGCCGCGGCCCGCGGCATCCGGATGCCCTCGCGCGTCAGTCTGGCCGGCTCAGGCCTCGCGATCCCCGAGGGCCGCACGCGCCGCGTCGACGGCGACCTCGGTGGCGGAGTAGCCGTGCTCGGCGCCGGGGAAGACACCGCCGCGCACTTCGCGCGCGTACGCGGCCACGCCGGCGACCATGTCAGGGCCGATCGCGCCGTAGCGCTTGACGAACGCCGCGGTCTTGCCCTCGGTGATGCCCAGCAGGTCGTGGATGACGAGCACCTGCCCGTCCGCGGGCCCGGCGCCGATGCCGATCACCGGAATGTGCAGGTGCGGCAGGACGACGGCTGCCACGTCGGCGGGCACGGCCTCGATCACGACGATGCTCGCGCCGGCGTCCTGCACGGCGAGCGCCTCGCGCACGATGCGTGCAGCCGACTCCGCGGTGCGCCCCTGGGCGCGCAGCCCGCCGAGCGCGACCGCGGTCTGCGGCGTGAGACCGACGTGGGCGACGACCGGGATCCCGGCCTCGGCGATCGCGCGGATGCGGGACAGCCGCGCCTCGCCCCCGCCCTCGAGCTTGACGGCGTCGGCGCCGGCCTCTTTCACGAACCGGATGGCGGTGGCGACGGCCTGTTCGTCCGACACCTCCGTCGACCCGAACGGCAGGTCGGCGACGACGAACGCCGTCCGCACACCGCGGCGCACCGCGCCCGCGAGCACGAGCATCTCGTCCACCGTCACCGCGACGGTGGAGTCGTGGCCGAGCACCACCTGAGCGCCCGAGTCGCCGACGAGCACCATGTCGACCTCGGCCTGCTCGGCGGTGCGACCGGTCGGATAGTCGTATGCCGTCACCATGACGATCGGCTCACGGCGGGCCTTCATCTCGGCCAGCCGCTGCAGTGTGACGTTCGCGGGCATCACGCACCTCCTAGGACGATGTTGTCGATCAGCCGGGTCGCGCCCACGCGCGCCGCGATCGCGACGAGCACGGGCTGAGCCACCTCGTCGACGGGCGCGAAGGTCACAGGGTCGACGAGCGCGACGTATTCGGGATGGATGCCTGCGGCCTCGAGGTGCGCGAGCCCCTGCGCGCGCAGCGCCGCGGTGTCGCGCAAGCCGGCGGTGGCGGCATCCTGGATCCCGCTCAGGGCGCGCGGGATCGCGAGCGCCTGCGCGCGCTCGTCGGGCGACAGTCGCGTGTTGCGGCTCGACCGAGCCAGCCCGTCGGCGTCGCGCGAGGTCGGGCACACGACGAGCTCGACCGGGATGCCGAGGTCGGTGACGAACCGGCGGATGACCGCGACCTGCTGGGCGTCCTTCGCGCCGAAGTAGGCGTGGTCGGGGAGCGCTGCCAGCAGCAGCTTCGTCACGACCGTGGCGACGCCGTCGAAATGGGAGCGACCGCGCTCGGCGCCCTCGAGCGTGTCGGCGAGAGTGCCCGAGACCGACACCGTCGTGGCGAAGCCGGCCGGATACATCTCGGCGGCTTCGGGGGCGAACACGATGTCGACGCCCTCGCTCGCGGCGAGGGCGAGGTCGGCCTCTTCGGTGCGCGGGTACGCCGCGAGATCGGCCTGCTCGTTGAACTGGGCGGGGTTGACGAAGAGCGACATCACTACGGTGTCGTCGGCGGCACGCGCCGCGCGCAGCAGCGTCGCGTGGCCCTCGTGCAACGCACCCATGGTGGGCACGAGCCCGACGGCGCCGGTGCGCCGCGGGTACAGGGCGGCGCGCAGGTCGGCGACGGTGCGGACGACGATCATGCTGCGGGCTCCCGATCGTTGCGGACGAGGTCGCTCGTGGCGTCGGTGAGCGCGTCGAAGAGTGCGGTGCGGTGGGGCATCCGCTCGGCGACCGCCGCGCGCTGGCGTGCGACAGTGGCGTGGTCGCCGCGCGCGATCGGGCCGGTGAGCGCGGCGGCGCCCGAGGTCTCCCAGTTCGAGACCGTCGCGCGCACGAGCGGAGCGAGGGCATCGCGAGAGATGCCGGCGGTCGCGGCCAGCTCGGCAGCGAAGGTCTCGAGCGTCACGAGGAAGTTCGACGCGATCGACGCGGCGGCGTGATAGGCGGCACGGTCGTCGTCGTCGATCTCGAAAGGTCGCAGGCCGAGTGCCTTCGCCAGCGCATGTGCGACCGCCTGGCCGCGAGCGCTTGTGGCTGCGATCGCCGCGGGCACGCCGGCGAAGTCGACGCCGGCCGCGGTCACCGTCATCAGCGGGTGCAGGCCGAACGCCTCGTGCGGGGCGAGGGGCACGAGCGTGGTCGCGCCCGACACGTGCCCCACCACCGGTCCAGGGGCGAGGGATGCCGCAGCCCCCGCGATCTCGGAGTCCGGGACTGCCAGCACGACGATGTCGGCGCCCTCGCCGGTCGCCTCATGACCGAGGGGTCCATCGACCGCGGCGCCCGCTGCGCGCAGGCCTGCCGCGAGTGCACGGCCCATACGGCCGTCGCCGACGATCGCGACGACACCGAGGCCGGCAGCGGCGGGCACGTCGGCGGAGTCGAGGTCCGGCATCGTCGCCCCTCCTGTCGTTGCACCAGGTTCAAAAATACCCGAGGGCGAAGGGCTGTTAACGCGGAATGGCCACCCAGGGTGTGGGTGGCCATTCCGTGAATGGGTGTCCGGCGGTGTCCTACTCTCCCACAGG
>NZ_BAABLG010000010.1:0-15622 GCF_039544225.1 Microbacterium jejuense | reverse complement strand
CGAGTTTGAGATGATCTACACGACCGCAATCGCGGCCTGACTACCCCAACCCCCGATCGTCAACCAAACTCGGGGCAGTCCCATACCCCTGTCGATACGCGCCCGCTGTTGGCGACGAACGAGACCCGCACACCACCGAAATGAACGCGGATCTTCCCGATGTCGATCGTGCATTCGACTGCCGAGTTGAGATCGACAGTCACTCCCTTCCACCGATTTCCGGCGGCGAACCGCACCTTGTTCCCCCGGGACCGATCGTGGAAGACCAGGGTTATACCTTCGGGGAGCTGTTCGGTGGAACGCACCCTCTCCTCACCGACCCAGATCTCGTTTCGCTCGTAGGGGCCATCAACAGGTAGGTCAGACATCGGGCGAATGCTCCTCAGTTGCGGTGTCCGGGAAGATCACCATTGGCCCGAAGCGGGCTCGATGGCAGGGTCTCGTCTTCAGCGATTCTTCCCCGGTTTCGATGTGGGATCCGGCGTCGGCGACGAGGACGGCTCGGGAACGACCGTGGGCGTGGGACTCGGCTCGATCGACGGCTCGACGACCGGTGTGGGCTCGGGCGCAGGTTCGGGCAGTGGTTCGGAAACCGGTTCGGACTCCGCCCCAGGATCGGCCGGGGCCGATGGCGGCTCGGCGACCGACGTTGACGGCTCGGCGGCCAGCTCACGGGTGACCGTGACGATCGAGCTGACACGAGAGCCGTCGGCGTTCTCGGCGACGAGCGTGTAGTCCTGCGATTCGCCTGCGCATGAGAACGGCACCACGTATGCGGACGTGGCAGCCTGCAGCTCGGACGGAGCAGCAGCCGGAAGGCCCAGCGTCCCTACCCCGACCTCGATGCGGGTCGCATCGTCGACCTCCCAGTTCAGCTGGACGTCGGCCTCGCCCTCAACGCTGTTGCACACGACGGTCGGAGCTCCGGTGGTGAAGCTCACGATACTGGGCAGATCGGCGGCGGCCTGCACCGACGCCGATGCGCTGGGAGACGGCTTGGGCTCGTCGGGATCGGGCAGGTTCGCGACGATCGCAATCGCTGCACCCGCGCCGATTGCCAGAAGAAGGGAGATCCCCGTGATCGTCAGTGCGATGATCCTTCGCCGCGTCCGCTGCCGCGCCGCTCGGTTGTAGCGCTCTCGGCGAGCGATATCGCGCGGACTCTCGGGAGGTAGGGAGATCGTCTTCGTGGAAGCGGTCACTGGCGAAGCATTCGCTACCGGTGGCGGCCCCTGGAGGATCTGATCGAACAGCGACAGCCCGTCTTGCCGTTCCGCGATTGTCGTGGGGCCGTCCCCGGCCGGGGCGACTACGGCCTCCTTCGCTGCGGGCGTCTTGACCGCCCCGACGGCCGACAACGGCGCTGCTGCCTTCGTCTTCGCTGTGGATGCCGCGCCCACGGCACCACCCGGTTGTTTCGTCCACTTGACGTACTCGTCGATCACCGCACCAGCGGGACCATCGGCACGCAGCTCGCCTTTGTGGATCCAGAGCACCCGCTCGCACGTGTCCTTCAGCGATCCGACGGAGTGACTGACGATCATGACGAGGCCCGCACTGTCACGCAGCTCGCGGATGCGCTCCTCGCTCTTCGCTTTGAAGCGGCGGTCACCCACTGCGAGCGCTTCGTCCACGAGCAGGATCGAGTGCGCCTTCGCAGAGGCGATCGCGAACCGCAGACGGGCACCCATCCCCGATGAATAGGTGCGCATGGGGTGATGGATGAACTCGTTCAGCTCGGCGAAGTCAGCGATCTCGTCGACCTGCGCAGCGGCCTCAGCCTCGGTGAACCCCATGGCCAGCAGGCCGAGTTTGATGTTGTTCTCTCCGGAGAGCTCAGGAACCAGCGCCGCGTTGACACCCAGCAGCACCGGTCGGTCCCGCGCCCAGATCGCCCCCTCGGACGTCGGGATGAGACCACTCATCGCCCGGAACAGCGTCGACTTGCCCGAGCCGTTGTGACCGACGACGCCGATCGTCTCGCCCTCGCTGGCTGTGAAGCTCACGCCCCGCAGCGCCGGCACAGACTTGAGAGTGCGTCCGCCGCGAACAGAACTCAGACTGAGCAGGCTGTCACGTGCGCTCAATCGCTTGCCCGACGCGAACACCCGATACGTGACGTGCGCGTCCTCGGCGATGATCATGGGACGCGGTCCCGCCGTCGAACGCATGTCGGTCTCGGGAGATCGGGGCTCAGTCACTGAGGCCATACCTTGCCTCGGCCTGCCAGAAGTAGATGACGCCGACCACGATCGCGATGATCGCCCACGCCGGCGCAGCGATCCACGCCAGCGTCGGCGCGGTGTACGACTGCAACATCACATCGCGCGAGATCGCGATGAATCCGTATGTCGGCACCAGATGTGCGATGGTCAAGGCCACAGGGTAACCCGCGAGCGCACCGTCCACGTTGAAGAAGATCCCCGTGACGTAGAACAGCACGCGGTTGATGATCGGGATGATCTGCTGCACGTCGCGTGCGTGGACCGACATGCGCGCAACGATCAGGGCCGCACCGAGGTTGAAGATGGCCATCACCGAAAGGATCGGGATGATCGCCAGCCACGACCAGGTGATCGGCTCGCCCAGAACGACGAGAAGGATGCCGAGCAGCACGAGGACCGGAATCATCCGCATCGCCTGTTCGGCGACGATCGAGACCGGCAGCAGGATCCGCGGGAACCCCAGGCTCTGGACGAGCTTCGCGTTGCCGGTGATCGCCTTGGCGCCGCCGCCGAATGATCCGGTGAAGAACTCGAAGATGAACACGCCGACGAGGAGGTACTGCACGAAGTCCTGGGGTCGTGCAGAGCCCGAAAGCACGAAGTGAAAGATGGTGCCGTACATGATCGCCATCAGCAGCGGACGCAGGACGATCCACAGCAGACCCAGACGGTTGCGCAACAACCCACCGACCAGTCGATAACCCGCCAGTCGGAGTGCGAAGCTGCGACGACGCCAGGCCTCGGCGAGGTAGGCACCGAGAGGCGGTCGCCGGCCGACTTCGTACAGGCCGTCCGCAGCATGCTGCGCGTGCTCGGGTCCCACGACTTCGCCACCTCCAGGTTCGCGACGGCTCACCGTGCGGTATCGCGACGCCCGGGGCGCCCATGATCCTACAGTGGCGATCTCCGGCATCCCTGTGCCGAGACTGTGGCTCAGCGCGGACCAGTAGTATGGGCGGCGCAGGGGCTCGCTGCGTTATCCACCTCGCAGACGTCTGATCCCGGCCGATGTTGCGTGAAGGCTCGAACGCGCGCACCACCCCGTCGACCATACGGAGATATTCATCGTGGACCACAGCCCGCTTTCCGCCGGCGTTACCGATGCCTGGCTTGAAACACTGGCCAACCTCGTCGCGGTGCGCTCTCCGCTCGCCGGCGCTCTCTATCAGAGGCTGATCGTGCGAGATGAGTGGTCCGCCGATCAGCGCGCTGCACTCGTCCGCCTGGCTCCGTGGGTGGGAGCGAACGCCACGCCCAAGCCCGCGCCGGCTGTAGCGCCGGGCGAGATAGCGATGGGGGTGATGGGGTACCACACCGCAGATCCGTCTGCCACGTCGCGCAACATCGGGGACTGGGTCCAAACCGTCTCGATGTCGTCGCACCTGATCCGTCGCGCCGACGTGCAGTTCACTGGCGACCCCGAGCTGGTGAAGGTATTCGAGCAGCTGCGACAGTCGGTTCCTGCCGAGAATGTGATCCACGGGCCGAGCGCCCGGGTGAGCCTGATCGAATTCAACCGCGACTCGACACTGTACGACGCGATTCCCCAAGACATGTGGGCGTTCGTGTTCGGCTGGTACATGAAGCGGATCTACGGCGGGCGCGAACAGTTCCCACTCAACCCGAACATCCGTCCGCTCTTCATCTCGTTCCACATCAGCAGCGGACGAACGCTCACCCCCGCCGCTGTGGAGTACCTGAAGGCGAACGGGCCGATCGGCTGTCGCGACTGGCACACTGTCCGCCTCCTGCTCGCGAAGGGAGTGCCCGCCTACTTCTCAGGTTGCGTCACCACCACCATCGGCGGACTGTTCCCCCGCGCTCAGATCGATGCGTCGAAGCCTGCGGCGTTCGTCGATGTGGGACCCGAGCACGTCGAACCCGGGGCAGTGCGTCTGAAGAACCTCGATGACGGCCTGCGCGAGCGGCCGCTGGCGGCATCCCTCCAGCAGGCAGTTCGACGGATCGACGCCTACCGCAACGACTATTCGCGCGTCGTCACCTCTCGCCTCCACACGTTCCTCCCTGCCGAGTCCTGCGGAGTCGCGGTCGAGTGGCGACCTCACAAGGCGGACGATCGACGGTTCGACGGGCTCATCGGCCCGACCGAAGCGCCTCGCGAACTCATGAGAGCGCGCATCACTCAGATCGTCGGGGCGCTCCTCGACTCCATTCTTCGCGGAGACTCCACGGAGGAGGTCCGTCAGGCGTACTGGGCGGAGGTCGCGCCAGATCTGGCAGCCTCCAAGGCGACCATCGAAGATCCATCGAAGTCCTACGACTATGTCGGAATCACGAAAGTGCATGCATCGTGACGAATCTCATCTGGCAGTTCCACATCGACGCCAATCGCGGATACGACGGCCCGAACCGGAAGGCGATGGCCATGGCCTCGGCCGAACTCGCGGCGCTCTACGCCATGAAACACGGCGCCGAGTACCAGATCGCGACGCACTCACGATGGTGGGCCAACGGTTACCACGGTGGTCCTGCGATCGAACGCTTCCAGTTGCTGGACGAGAAGTACGACGAGTACGAGTACATTCTCTACCTCGACACCGACATCCTCATCTCGCCCGACGCGCCGGACATCTTCGCCGAGTACTCCGGTGCGGTGATCGCCGGCAACAATCAGAACCACAGCCAAGACAGGATGCGACTCGAAGAAGGCTGGCTGAAGGGCGAGTTCCCGGACCCGCAGCGCTACCTGAAGAACTACGTCAACGGCGCCATCCTCATGATGTCGAGAGAGTTCCGACAGTATCTTCGCGGGGTACTCGATGTTGCAGACATGCAGGTCGATCGTGGTCGCTACTGGAAGACGGACGGACTCACAGTCCGGTGGCCCGTTTACGACCAGTCTTTCGTCTCGTACTGGCTGGCATCCTCGCCGTATGCGCTTACCCCGATCGACCGGTCTTGGATTCACGGGCCGCACTTCTACAATCACGGCGGCGCGAAGACCGAAGAGAGCATGAACTCCTACTTCGGGCGGTACACCGAGCTGCGCGAGCAGTGGGCTCAAGGCCTTCACGCCTGACTGGACAGGATGCCGCGGCCTAACGCCGCATCACCCGTCGGAAACGATGCCCCGATGACCACCGCACCGTCACTGCTGTACTTGGGCGACAGCCACGTCCGTTATTTCGCGAAGGCGGCGGCGTTCGATCTCCTGCACCCTTATGTGACAGACGGAATCGAGGTCGGTGGCGCCACGGCCGTCGGCATGCGGAACCCGAACTCGAAGACCGACGCCATCGGCCGATTCCGCAAGTGGGTGGTCGACAAGGACCGCGACTCGGTCGTCGTCGTGCATCTGGGCGAAGTCGACTGCGGATACGTCATCTGGTACCGAGCCGACAGGTATGACGAGCCTGTAGAGATACAGATGCGCGAGTCAATCGGTGCCTATTTCGAGTTCGTCGATGAACTGCGCCAGCACGGCTTCACGCGGATCATCATCACAGGTGCGACATTGCCCACGATCACGGATGACGATCAGCTCGGTGAGGTAGTCGTCGCGCGAAGCTCGATCGCCGCCACGATGGCCGAGCGCACCGCACTGACTCTGGAGTACAACCGACTGTTGGCGCAAGGCGCCGTGGCGCGCGGACTGGCCTTCGTCGACATCGCGGAGGATGTCCTCGATCCCACCACCGGCGTCGTGCACACGAAGATGCGCAACCCGAACCCAGCAGACCACCACATGAACGTGGCGGTCGCCGCGGCGTACTGGGCGCGCCGGCTGACACCGGAGCTGGGGCGCATCACGAGCGCCCGTGAACGCCGCTGGACCGCGACCAGGGACACCTATCTGAAAGGATTCCCCGCGCACTCATCGCGGATCCCGGCCGAGCTCCTGGTGCGAGTCTCCGCGGGCGAGGTCGTCGTCGCGGAGAAGGTCGCTGCACATGGTGATCACACCATCGTCCGCAATGTCCGCTTCCGCGACCAAAGTCACCCGCTGATCCGGGTGCTCCCGTCGCGCCACTTCACGCGCCACGCCGGATCGTAGTCCGCACCGGGGCGCCGCCCGGATCGGACGGCACCCGGATCGGCCTCAACCCGCGAACGACTGCGCGAGCGCCTCGCTCTGCACGCCGTAACGCGCCTGCAAGGCATCGGGGATGCGACTCTTGGCCCATTCCAAGAGATGGAGTGCGAATTTCTCCCACTCGTCCTGCACGTTCGGGTATGACGGCAGGTCCGAGATCCGTTCGTGCGTGGCTCGCAGCGCCTCCAGCACGGCCATGCGCCGGGCGTCACTGATATTGGTCACCTGATCCCTCGTCGCGAACTTCCGATGCGTGCACACCTCGACGTCCAGGTAGCCGATGCTGGTCGCACTCGTCACGCTGTGCCAGTGGAACTGGACGTCGTTGTGCACCACCGTCGCACCGAAGAAGATGTTCGCGTCGTGCAGGAGCGAGGTACGGATCAAGCGGTTCCAGGGGTAGTTGATAAGTCGGGCCGCGAGTTGCTGACGCTCTGCGTTACTCGAGGTCTGGGGCAGTTGCTCCCAGATCTGGCGATCCCCGCCGAACATCCCCTGAGAGCGGCCCTCATCGGTGTATTCGATGCGGTACTTGACCAGGAACAGGTCGGCTGACTCGGCGTCAGCTTGGGCGACGGCAGCCACCAGCGACTCAGCGTCGATCACATCGTCGGCGTCGAGGAAGAAGGTGTAGCGCCCGGTAGACAGCGGGATGATCGAGTTCCGTGCCCGCCCGGCGCCGCGGTTCCCCTGCGCGAAGACGTGCACATTGGAGTGCCGCCTCTCGTACTGACGCAGGACCGTGAGCGAGTCGTCGGTCGATCCGTCGTCCACCAAGAGGACATTGAAGCGGATGCCGGTCAGTGCGAGAACCGAATCGAGAGTCTGCGGGAGGAGGTCCGCGCTGTTGAACACCGGGATCACGACGGTGAGGTCGATGTCGCGATAGGCGGAACGGTACGTCGCGAGCCGGGGCCGCACACGCGCCGGCACCTCTGCCGCGGGCGCGGCCTCGACAGCGCGATGGTAGATGTCACCGAGTCCGCGGCGGATGAGCGCAGCGGCGATCGGCTGCGTCTGGTTGGCGACCGTCCAATGGCAGCGGTCGAGATACTCGAAGAACGACTCGAACAGCACATCCCGACGGTCGTCAGAACTCTCATCGAGGAAGTTGAGGATCGTGTTGGCGTGGCTCACGAACGCACCGAGCTTGTACGCCTGCGCGCTCATCGTCTGGCCTTCGCGCTCCTGGCGGTGGTAACTGACGACCTCATCGCAGGCCACCACCCGGTGCGCGCGGGACAGCACGAACCAATGAAGCGGATTGTCCTCGTAGAAGTAGTCGCCCTCCGGGTAGAGGATCCCGTGCTCGTTCAGGAACTCGCGCCGGTAGAGCTTGCGCCAGGGCACGGGTGACAGCTTGATCAGCGCAGGGTGGCTGAAGGCCGAGATCGGCGTGTTCAACGGGACTTCGCTCCAGGCCGCGTGGTCGTACGGGACGGCACCGTCCTTCAGCTTGTCCGAGAACGTCCGGAAGTCGCCGATCACCAGCTCCGCATTGTGATGATCAGCGAGCTGGACGAGCTTGGCGAGCCCCGTCTTCGTGACATGGTCGTCGCTGTCGGCAAACGCCACGTATGTGCCACGCGCCGCCCGCATCCCCACATTGCTCGGTACGCCGGCACCACCGATCGTGTTGTGGTCGAGCGCGAACACCCGCACACGCAGGTCTTTGCGCCAGTACTTCTCGATGATGCGGCGGCCGTTGTCGGTCGACGCGTCGTCGATGATGATCAGCTCGAGGTCCGTGAAGTCCTGACCGAGCACGGACGAGATGGCCGTGTCGAGGAACGGTTCGACGTTGTAGACGGGCATGACGACCGTAACCCGGGGCGCGTTTCTGTCGCGCGGGACGGAGTGACGTGCATCGAACACGATCCTCTCATCCGCCCGTCGACCGGACGACGCGGGTACGGCGGTCCCGCGACGGGATCCTTTGTCAGCCCGTCCCCCGAAGCGGGTCTCGACAGCACGGCCTACGCGCTGCGCGACCCTCGTCAGCTTGCCCGCAGGAGGTGCGGTGACGATCAGCCGGCCACCCGACAGCACCTGCGGCTGCCACGCGTCCGTGCCCTCGACCTTCAGCGCATCGCCGAACGGGATGGGGAACTCGACGAGACCGCGTGGAGTCCGGAACGAACCGAAGATCTGCCAGCGCGAGTCCGCGAACTTCGACAGAGGCCGACGCCACAACCGGCTGCCGGTCGATGCCGTCACCGCTGTGAAGTCCCGTCGACGCACCACGGCCCCATCGACCTCGCGCAGCGCGTAGACACCGGCCAGGACGGCTGCGCGGTGCTCGACCATCGTGATCTCGAAGCGCTCGTCGACCACACTCGCCAGCGAGATCTCCGCGGAAAGATACTCGGCGGCGAAGTCACGGCTTCCCAGCTGGTCGACGGACGACTCCGCGGGCAGCACCATGAGGCTGCCTTCTTCGGTGCGAACGCCCACTCGGTCGGTGCTGTTCCAGATCACGGTCTCGATCGTGATCGCACAGGGCCGGCTGACAACGCGACCCGCGCCGGCGTCGTAGTCGACGATGACGCCCCAGTTGCCCGGCGTGAGCGGGTCCTGGCTGGAGCCGATCGCAGAAACGGCGCCGACCACATCCGGCCTGAGCTCCCTTTCGTCCGACCCGTCGTGAAGTCGGATCGCCTTGATGTTCGCGGGAACACCTGTGGCGATCGTCAGTCGCACGCCGCCGTCGAAGGCGACCGCAGAGACCGTCGGAGGAGGAAGAGTCGGGAGCGCGACCACCCACGTCGGTTCGACACCGAACCACGCGGTCGCCGTGTCCATCACGTCGCGCTTGGCGATCGTCCGCCCGCGTGCGTCCCCTGCCTCCACGTCCTCGATGACCACCACCGTCGTCACCGTGGCCGAGAGTCGCCGCGCGGGATGACCCTGCGCGGCGCCCGCATGACGCACGACGGCGACCGTTGCCGTGATGTCCTGATCGGCCCCGATACGCGCCACAGCGCCCGAATCGACGAGTGCCTGCAGGACAGGCGGGAAGAAGGCCATGCCACGCGGGCCGACGACCGTGTCGGACTGGAGGAGGGCGACGCGAAGACCCGCTGCCACAGCGGCGTTGAGCTCCTCGGCGACAACCGCGTGGAATGCCGATCGGTCGGCCCATTCCCGACCGTCCAGCACGACGAGCACATCGAACTGCTGCGATCGCGGCCCCGGCAGCCAGGCCGCCGGAGCATGGAACACCCGCTCCGACAGCGGGAACGGCAGGTAAGGGTCCAGCGCCCCTGACTCGATTCGCTGAAGATATCGTCTGGTGGCGCTCCAGTAGGTCAACCGGTCCGGATGATTCCAGATGTTCGTGCCGAAGTCTGCACCCGACAGGCTCGCGGGGTCAGCGAGCATGAACATCAGGGGGGCGCCCGGCAGCAGGGCGGGGATCGCACGCCGCGTCACAGACTCGAGGCGCTTGCGGAACTCAGTGTCAGCGCTCTTGCGGATCGAGTCGTAGTAGCCGACGGCGGCGGTGACCGGCTCGCGGCGGAACATCAGCGACGGCTCGGACACGTAGAGGCGAGCACCCCGGCTGCTGACCACCGAGAAGTCTTCGGTGACCCGGGCCGCGTGGATGACATTTGCCAGCCTGGCCGGGTTGACGAGCAGGTCGTGGACCTGGATCTCGAGTCGGTGCGGATGAGACCAGTCGTCCGAATCCTGCATGGTCACGAACTCGCCGCGGGCGGCCTGGATGGCTTCGTTCCTGCGGACGTACGTGCCTTCGTTCACCTCGTTGCGGATCACACGCACGCGCGGGTCGAGGGCGGCCACCCGCTCAAGGATGAAGTCGTACTCGGCGGGCGACGCGTCATCGCAGATCAGGAGCTCCCACTCCTGATAGGTCTGCCCGACAATTGACCGCACGGCGGTGAGGATCTCCTCACCGGGACACCAGCTCGTCATGATCACCGTGATGAGCGGTCCGGGTCGAGCGGTGGATGCCGGTGCGGCGTCGAGACGCTGATACGGAACGGGCCCCGGCGCGTCGAGCGTGACAGGCTCGAGTCCGAGCTGACGGTAGGGCTCGTTCAGCAGCGCCAGCATCGAGTCGAAGCTGCCGCCGAATCGTGGATGCTCGAGCTCGACGGCGAACGCATGCGAGATCCAGTCCTTGTCGGACAACCGCGGCAGCAGAGCGCGCGCCTGCTCCGCGAGGCCGTGCTGCAGGAGCCTTTCAATGAGCGGCTGGACGGTTCCCTTCGTCAGCTGACCTCCCGAGAGCGTCCGCGCGGCGACGAACTGCAGCAGGCCCCGCTCGGCCTCGCTGTCGAGGTTGCGCTCGTGCAGCAGCTCGCAGACGTTGTAGAGGCGGTCCAGCGGGATTCCGGTGAGCACGGACTCACGGGTCTCAGCACGGGAGACCGCATTGAACACGGCCGCTCGGAAGGAGGACCAATCGTGCGCCTGGTTCGTGAGGCGTCCGACGACGGCATCGAGCGCCCAGACCGACTTCGCGCGAGCGCCGAACACGATGAGGTCACGATCATCGAAGGCCGAAGACCGCAGCACCGTGAGGCGTTCATGGCGTTCGGAGTCTGCTGCGACGAGCGCGAGCGTGGTCGAGCCGAACTTCACGTCCGCTGCCGCGCTCGACTCGCCGGTACCGCCGAAGTCGGTGGTCGCGCTGGAGGTTCCGACGATCCTGCCCTGTTCGAGTTGAACGAGCAGATCGCTCGAATGCCATCTCTGATCGGGCAAGTCTTCGGCAGGAATCACATGCGAGAGCCTACTTGATCTCGGATTTGAGCTCTTACGCCGCTCACGCTCCGGCGCTCACGAAGACAGTCGCAGCAACTCCAGATCCTGACCTGGCGACGGCAGACGCTGCAGCCGTGGATCCTCTTCGATCCAGAAGTCGATCATCTCCTGCTCGTCGCGGCGGCTCGTATCGTCG
Organism: Microbacterium jejuense; assembly: GCF_039544225.1. Taxonomy (NCBI): domain Bacteria; kingdom Bacillati; phylum Actinomycetota; class Actinomycetes; order Micrococcales; family Microbacteriaceae; genus Microbacterium; species Microbacterium jejuense. Next base: position 4,416 of record NZ_BAABLG010000010.1, on the reverse strand, counting down.
CAGATGATCATGGTGTCCGTAGCGAGGTACGGAGTAAGCACCGGTAATGCGGGGTATCGCGCATGACGACCTGTGCTCTGTGGGGGCCCGTCTACGAGCAGGACATCGATGGGATGCCGGAACGTCACGGGATCGACGTCGTACCAGAGGAAGCTCCCTCGCGGGGTGGCACGCTCAGCCAGCGGAGCAAGGCGCACCTCGGCGAACCATCCGAGATCGTGGGCGTCGATCAGAGCCTGCGTTCGCTCGGCATACTCTGGCAGGTGATCCAGGGCGATCACCTTGCCCCTGCCGAGCTTGCGCAGCGCGAGGGCGATCCACAGAGTCGATGTGCCGCTCCCGCACTCCACCACCGTGCGTGCGTCCGTCGATTCGATGAGGTCCGTCAGCGTCAGCAGTCCCCGCGGGCTCAGCGCCCACCCCGCAACTTGAGGCAGGGTCGCCCGCGGCTCGTACCGCTGCAGCAACTGCTGAAGTGCTTGGATGTCGGTGAGCAGCCCGCGGGGCATCATCATGGTTCGCTGATCGACGGTCCGCACCCGCTCGTTGAGACGCTTCAGCTCTTGGGTGATCGCATCGAGCTGAGCGCGCAATTCGCGGATGTCATCTTTGTCGGCGGGGACGGGTTCTGGCTCGGAACCGGTCGACATCGACTCGCTCACGTCAGTCACCGCCCACACGTTACCGAACTGCACCGATGCGCGCGATCAACCAGATCGCGACGGCTGGCATCGGAAGGTGGCGACCCGGGTAGGATCGCCCTCTTGTCGCCCGGGTCGGTTGGGACTAGCATCCGGCTAGTCGAGCGCTGCGGCGGTGCTGGGGACGGCGCTGGACCGTCCGTGCCATCCGACACGGGCCGGTGCAGAGGGGAGCACTCGTGTCTCGATTCACCTCGACGTTCGCAGCGGCCGGAGCTGCCGCATTGCTCGTCGCCGTTTCTTTCACCGCGGGCGCATCGACGACCGCGTCCCGTGACGCCGCGACCGTGGCGCACCCGAATTCGGTGGCTGCGGCAGTGGAGGCGCCCGCTCCACCGCCGGACCCGAACGGTGCACGACCCGACGACACCGTCACGCCGAACGCCGTACCGTCGGCGGCGTCGCCGGCCGAACTCCAGTACGTTCCGATCACTCCGTGCCGCGTGGTCGATACCCGCACCGGTGGGGGCAAGTTCGCGGCCGGCGAGACGCGAGAGTATTACGTGGCAGGCACGTTCGGCATCAGCCTCCAGGGCGGAAAGACCGGGGGTTGCGGCATCCCTGAGGGTGCTACCGCGGTTGCGGCCACAGTCCATGCACTGAACGTCTCGGGAACCGGCGGGTATGTGCGGGCGTGGCCATCCGGGCAGCCTGAGCCCGAGGCGACGGTGATGCGCTACGGCTCACTGGAGCTCGCCGTGGGTACGACTCTCTCCATGAGGTCCGGGGCGGGCAAAGACCTGCTCGTGAAGAACAGGGTGGCGTCGGCCAACATCGTCGTCGACGTCAACGGCTACTTCGTCCCGCAGATGTGGGCGTACATCTCTTCCATTGGCACCGTGATCGATCAGTCCGGTCGACTCGTCTCCGTGACGAAGACCGGGACCGGTGTCTACACGCTCGTCTGGGATCGAGACATCAGCATCTGCGCGGGCTTCGCCGGCTCCGACATCAGCGGCTACATCGAGAGCGTCTACACATCAGGGAACACCGCGTACGTCTACGTGTACAACAACGCGGGCACGGCGGCGGACTACTGGGCCAACGTCACGATCACCTGTTAGTGGCTGAGCCGTGCCGGAGGGCCGGCAAACAGCCCGCGGGTGACGGCACGACCGCGAAGCAGGCGTAGCGGAGAGCGAAGCGCAGCCTCTGCCGGCGAGCGGGTTGACCACGCACCCACCGTGCGGCGCAGCGCCGTGCTCATGGATGGCCTGGCCGAGCCCGAGAGGCGCCCTGAGCCCGGGTAGCATCGATCCGCACGCCCGTTTCGGCGAAAGAGTATGAGAGTGGCCAGTAGTCCAGAACCGACGTCTAACGCTGATTCCGCAAACCTGGACGTAGGCGCAGTCGATGCGGCGAGCGGTATCGAGCACGAGCTCCGCGTCCTGCGGGACGAGCGTGACGCCGCTCAGCGACAACTGCGGCGAGTACAGCGGTCAGCTCCCTACCGCGTCGGCCAAGCGATGACGTGGCTTCCACGCAAGCTCAAGAACGCACCGCGCGCCCTGAGGCGGCTCAGAGCGGAACGACGCTCCGCGTCGAAACGCTCACTGCCCGAGACATCGGCACCGGAAGCCCCGCGCTACTTCGTGGCGGCCGGCCCACGACCGACGCCAGAGCGGGTCGCGACGCCGGATGTCTCGGTTGTCATCCCCGTCTACAACTCCGAACCATGGCTCGACGACTGCTTGTCGAGCGTGCTTGCCCAGACCGGCATCACCGTCGAGGTGATCTGCATCAATGACGGTTCGACAGACCAGTCACGACACGTTCTTCAGCGATACGCGGACGAGGATCCGAGGCTGTCGATCATCGACCAGCCGAACTCCGGCCAATCGGTGGGTCGCAATGCCGGACTCGACGTCGCGGCGGGCCGCTACCTCGTTTACCTCGACAGTGACGACTTCTGGCCCGGCGACACACTGAAGACGCTGGTCAGCAAAGCCGACGAGGAACACCTCGACGTGTTGCTGTTCGATTGCTTCGCGTTCCGCGATGGGGACGTCTCGAGTGCGACGTGGGCTCGCTATTCCACCTACTACCAGCGATCACGTGAATACGACCTGGTTCGACCCGGTGCGGAGATGATGGCTGACATGAGGCGGCACCGCGACTATCGGCCTCACGTCGGGATGTACATCGCCCGCACAGACTACGTGCGGAGAAGCGGTGCACGGTTCATTCCCGGCATCGTGCACCAGGACAACCCGTACACGTTCGCGTTGCTGCTCGGTGCGGAGCGCACCGCTCACGTGAAGTCGGATATCTACGCACGCCGCATCCGCCCCGGCTCCACGATAACGACACTCGACGACGAGAGATCTGCGAAAGGCTACTACTTGAGCTACGTCGCGATGACTCGCGAAGTCGACGGGCGTACGTTCTCGCCATACGTGACCGACATGCTGAGCGAAGTGGTCTACGGAGTGTTCGAGGGCGCGCAGAAGCGCATCACGGTGCTTCCCGCCGGCGCGATCACTCTTCTGAAGTCCCTCGACGGCAGCCTGGACGCGCAGATCGCCCTCCGAGCGATGATGTCGGCGCGCGGCCGCTCGCGCGGCTGACCGTCTTACTCGACGAAGTCGAGAAGGGCCCGCGACTTCGACTGCAACCTGATCAGCGTCTGCTCGTCCTCGGGGGTCCACTTCGCGACCTCCGCTTCGGCGATCATTCGTTCGAAGTCGGCCGCCGTGGCGGTGCGCAGATCGAGAGCACGCTCGGGACGACCGATCTGGTCGTAGAAGCGCTTTGTCTTCTCCCGCACGTAGAGCGAGAACGTTGGGACTCTTTGCGAGTAGGCGGTGATCGCCAGGTGGAGGTGCGAGGTGAACATTGCCCGGACCCCGGCGAGCTGCGGGAGGAAGTCCTTCAACGTCGCATACCGCATCAGATCGCAGGACGGAGCACCGTCCGCAAGCTGCGACCGATGCCGCCCGTTGGACACGAGCGTGACGTGGCGGGCATTCGCGTTCGCATAGCGCGAGATGGCGTCTGAGACGGCCGTTATCTCCGGGTTCTCATGCACGTCCGCGAAGTTCGCGATGTCGAACTGCAGCCCGATCTTGCGCACTGGGCGCGGGCGGAATCGCAGGTACTCCGAGGTCAGGAGGGCGACGTCAGCGCCGACCACGATCTTCTCGGAGGGGACGCCCAGCGAGACCAGATGAGAGCGTGACTCCTCGTCGCGAACTCCGACCTTCTCAGCCATGTCCGACACTTCCAGTGCGAGACGCTTGGACTTCTCCCGAACCCACGGACCGGCTCCGACGCCCGTCACGAGCACCTTCTTGCCCGCGATCCGTCCATCTGCGACCGCTCGGGAGACGATCTCGAGGTACGACGCTCCCGGCTTCGCTCCTGCGGTGTCAGACATGATGCCGCCACCACCGACGACAACCAGCTCGGAGCGTTCGAAGATCCCGTTGTAGTCCTCTGCATATCTCGTGCCGAGCCACTCGGCGTTCTCGGCTCCGAGCCGCGGTATCGTCACCTCGTAGCCGCGCGCCTGGAGGTGCTTCGCGACGATCGCGCCGATCAGGTCATCTCCGAAGTTGTGCACCCGATACGGCCCGACGATGACCGCCTGCCGGTCGCCTGTCCGTTTCTTCGCCCTTCGGAACCAGATCCGATTCATGCGAGCTGGTTGTTCCACATGGACAGCGCGGAGCCGATGGCCATGTGCATGTCGAGGTACTGATACGTGCCCAGCCGG
>NZ_BAABLG010000009.1:0-218797 GCF_039544225.1 Microbacterium jejuense | reverse complement strand
CGGCGGCCGGGGCCGCGTCGTTCGCCGCAGGCGCGGCGGGGGCGGGCACGGGCGGCTGCGGCGGCAGCGGCGTCGTGGCCGCGGCAGGCGATGCCGCGGGTGCAGCCGGCTCGCCCGCGGCGGGGATGTTGTCAGGGGTGCTGTCGGACATGCCCACACCCTCCCGCGGCGGTTCCAAGACTGTTCAAAGAGTCCGGCGATCTGGGCGTTCTCATAGGTTCGCCCGGCGAACGCCCAGTCGAGCGACGTCAGGCGCGGCGCGCGGCGGCGGCCGGCAGCTCGAGCAGGAACGTGGTGCCCTGAGAAGACGTGCTCTCGACCCTCACCGATCCGCCGAAGCGCGTCGCGATATCGCTCACCAGGGCCAGCCCCAGTCCGAATCCGCGGCGTCCGTCCGTGCCGCTGACCTCGGCCGACCGGGCGAAGCGCTCGAACAGCCGCTCGGGGTCGATCCCGGCGATGCCCGAGCCCTGGTCGGTCACGCGGATCTCGACGCGGCGCCCCACGGCGTGCGCACGCACCGCGATCGTCGACCCGGCGGGCGAGTACCGCACCGCATTGTCGAGCAGCGCGATGAGCGCGCGCGTGAGCGAGGTCCCGTCGGCGGCCGCGTCGAGAGCGGGGGATGCCTCGGCCACCAGGCCGACGCCGCGCTCGGTGGCGCGCGGCTCGATGACGGCGATGGCGTCGTGCGCCGCCTGGGCGACCAGCGCGCTCGCCGTCGCGTCGCCGGTGCGGGTGCCCGCCGACTCGGCGCTCACGAGCAGGTCGGTGAGGACGGCATCCATCACTGCCGCATCGTGGCGCAGCCGCGCGAGCACCTCGTCCACGTCGCCGCCGCGCTCGGCGCGATGCTGCGCGAGCTGGATGCGGCTGGTCAGGGTCGTCAGCGGCGTGCGCAGCTCGTGGCTCGCGTCGGCGACGAACGTGCGCTGCACCTCGAGCGCGTCCGCCAGCGGCTGCGCGGCGCGGCGCGATGCGTACCAGGCGATGAACCCCAGTGCCACGACCCCGATGAGCCCGACCACGATGGCCACCGGCACGACATCGTCGATGTCGACCACCTGCGGCCCCGGTCCGCCTCCGCCGTCGCCGCCGTCGTATCCGTGCGGCGGCCGATGCTCCGGGCGGGCCGTCGCGAACATCACCGAAACGATCACGATCGTGACGACGGCGACGACTGCCGCAGAGGCGGCGCCCACCCACAGCCCCGCCCGCACTGCCGCGTGCTGCACGCGCCGACGGTCGGCGGCGGTGGCGGCATCCACTCTTCTCATCGCGGTTCCCCGCTGCGATAGCCGCGGGCGCGCACGGTCTCGATGATCTCGGGCGTCGACTTGCGGCGGATGTAGTGCACATAGGTGTCGACGGTGGTCGCCGATCCGCCGGGGAAGACGCTCTCGAGGATCTCATCGCGCGTGAACACGTGCTCGGGGCTGGAGGTGAGCAGCTCCAGCAGTTCGGTCTCGGCGGGCGTCAGCGGGATGCGGCCGTCGGCGGGGGAGTACAGCGCCTGCGAGGCGGGCGTGAACACCCAGTCGCCGAGCTCGCGGCGATCGCCCGCGCCGCGTCCGCGCCGCAGGGCGCGCAGGCGCGCGCGCAGCTCGTCGACGTCGAACGGCTTGACGAGATAGTCGTCCGCGCCGGCGTCGAGGCCGGCCACGCGGTCGGCGACCGAGCCGAGGGCCGTGAGCATGAGGGCGGGCGTCGCGATGCGGGCCGTGCGGACGGCGTCGACCAGCTCGACCCCCGACAGCCCCGGCAGGCGGCGGTCCACCACCATGACGTCGTAGCGGCGGCCGAGCGCCAGCCGCAGTCCTTCCTCGCCGGTCGCGGCGTGGTCGACGCGGTACTCGTCGCCGAGCATCTCCACGACGATCGCGGCGATCTCGGTCTCGTCCTCCACGTACAGCAGCCGTGGGGCGACGGGGGAGGACGACGGAGGGGGCACGTCCTCAGTGTGGACGTGCCCCCTCCGAACGAAGCGGGTCGCTCCTATGGAGCGCCTATGAGACTTCTGTGTCAGTACCAGCCGGTCGACTGCGAGTGACCCCACGCGCCGCACGGGCTGCCGTAGCGGCCCGAGATGTAGCCGAGGCCCCACGCGATCTGCGTCGCGGGGTTGGTGGCCCAGTCGGCACCGGCCGATGACATCTTGCTGCCGGGGAGCGCCTGGGGGATGCCGTACGCGCCGCTCGCGTTCCCGGCGTTGTAGCGCCAGCCCGACTCCCGGTTCCACAGCGACACGAGGCACGCGAACTGGTCGTCGCCCCAGCCGTAGCCGGCGATCATCGAGCGCGCGGTCGCCTGCGCCTCGCCGGCGCTCGTGCCGCTGGACGCGTACGAGGGGCTCGGGGCGGACGACGACGACGATGACGACTTCGACGTGCTGCTGGACTTCTTCTTGGCGGCGGCCGCGTCCGCGGCGGCCTGGGCGGCGGCTGCGGCCTCCGCCTCCTGGCGGGCCTTCTCCTCGGCCTCCTGCTGCGCCTTGAGGGCGACGGCGGCGTCGAGCTTGCCACGCAGCCCCGCGGCCTGCTCGCTCACGGAGGCGGTGAGCGTCGTCACGGTGTCTTCGAAGTCGGCGGAGTACATCGCCGGGAGCGCCTGTGCGCGCTGCAGCTGCTCGACGGCCGTCGACAGCTCGGTCGTGTCGACAGTGGTGTCGGGGGTGCCGACGTCCAGTCCGGACGCGGTGATGTCGGAGGCGACCGTCGATGCCGCGGTCATGGCGGCGTTCGCGGCGGTGACGGCGTCGTCGGCCTCGCTCTGGGCGTCCGTGCCCGAGATCTGCGCGACGATCGGCGTCGAGTACGAGGCGAGCGCGAAGTCCGGCGTGGAGCCGGATGCCTCGGCCTGCGAAGCAGGGGCCGCCGTGGTGAATCCGGCGGTGGCGACGAGACCCAGTGCGAGGGTCGCGACGATCAGCACGGGGCGGCGGCGAAGGCGGCGTTCGGCACGGCGGAGCGTGCGGCGGGCGGGCAGGAAAGTCGTATGGGAGCGCATGAAAGACCGAGTTCCGTATCAGCGAAGTGCGCCATCGGGAGGCGCTTCGCACCCGTTCGGGCGGGCACAAGTCCCAGAGTCTTCCGAGGCTTTCTGGACGGTTCCGGTGCGTTACCTGAACGTTACATGTGAGTGGTTCTCTCGAAAAGGCCAGATCACGAGGTCGGATCGGGTTGTGCGCGACGCCTGGGAACCCCCTCCGAACTACGATCGAAGCACCGTCCGCACCCGATCGAGGAGGCTCATCCGTGCCCTCATCCACCCCTGCCATCGCCCCTGCCGCCGGCGCGCACGCCGAGGATCTCGCGGCGTTCGTTGCGGCATCCCCGTCGAGCTTCCACGCGGCGGCCGAAGTCGCCCGCCGCCTGGAGGACGACGGCTTCACGCGCCTCGACGAGAGCGAGGGGTGGCCGGCTCCCGCGGGCGGGAGGTTCGTGGTCGTGCGCGACGGCGCGGCGATCGCATGGGTGGTCCCGGCCGGGGCGACGGCGTCGACGCCGGTGCGGATCTTCGGTGCGCACAGCGACTCTCCCGGCTTCAAGCTGAAGCCGAAGCCCACCACGGGCCGGCTGGGCTGGCTGCAGGCCGGCGTCGAGGTGTACGGCGGACCGCTGCTGAATTCGTGGCTCGATCGTGAGCTGCGACTGGCCGGGCGTCTCGTCCTCGATGACGGGTCGAGCGTGCTCGCGGCGACCGGGCCGCTGCTGCGACTGCCGCAGCTCGCGATCCACCTCGACCGTGAGGCCAACGACCATCTCGCGCTCGACAAGCAGTCGCAGACGCAGCCGGTGTGGGGGCTCGGCGAGGCGGACTCGGCCGACGTCCTCGGCGAGCTCGCGCGCGAGGCGGGCGTCGACGCGGCGCGCATCCGCGGCTACGACATCGTGACGGCCGACTCGGCGCGGGGCGCGACGTTCGGGCGCGACGACGTGTTCTTCGCGTCGGGCCGCCTCGACGACCTGGCCTCGGTGCACGCCGGCGTGGTGGCCCTCGAGCGCGTCGCCGACGGACACAACGCAGACCACATCGCGATGCTCGCGGTGTTCGACCATGAGGAGGTCGGCTCGGGCACGCGCTCGGGCGCGGCCGGGCCGTTCCTCGCGGACGTGCTGGAGCGGCTGTGGATCGCCCTCGGCGCCGACCGCGAGCAGCAGCTGCGCGCGCTGGCCGCGTCGTGGTGCGTGTCGAGCGACGTCGGCCACTCGGTGCACCCCAACTACGCCGAGAAGCACGACCCGGTCGTGCAGCCCGTGCTCGGGTCGGGCCCGATCCTCAAGATCAATGCGAACCAGCGGTACGCGACGGACGCGCCCGGCGCTGCGGCGTGGAACGGCTGGTGCGAGGCCGCGGGCGTCACGAGCCAGGAGTTCGTGTCGAACAACTCCGTGCCCTGCGGCTCGACCATCGGCCCGATCACCGCCACGCGACTGGGCATCCGCACCGTGGACGTCGGCATCCCGATCCTGTCGATGCACTCCGCCCGCGAGCTCGCCGGCGTGAGCGACCTGTGGGACCTCGCCCGGGTCGCCGAGACGTACTTCCGCGGCTGAGCCCCGCCACCGCGCAGGAGGTGCCGGCCGACGCGCCGGAGAATGGATGCCGCCCACCGGGGTGTCGCGAACACCTCTTGCGCTGTGCACGCCCGAGGCGCCGGTGTCGGCGGGCGGGCGTAGCCTGAACACGTGCCGCAGACGACTCCAGGAACGGCGCTCGGCGCGCGGGCCCAGCTCGCGACGTTCGCCGAGACGTCGGCGGGGCCCCTCGTCAGCCTCCCCGCGCCCGAGGACTCCCGGCCGGCGGCAGTCCTCATGCTCTTCGGCGTGCTCGACGGGCTGCCGAGCGATCACGACGCCCAGGCGCACGCCGTGTCGCGCGATCTCGACGTGCTGCTGCTGTCGCGTGCGCCGACGCTCCGGGCGCATGCGGGCGAGGTGGCGTTCCCCGGCGGCCGGCTCGACCCGGGCGATGACGGTCCCGTGGCCGCCGCGTTGCGCGAGGCGCGGGAAGAGACCGGGCTCGACACCTCCGGCGTCGACGTGCTGGGCGCGCTCGCACCGATCCCGCTCGTGTATTCGCGGCACCTCGTGACGCCCGTGCTGGGGTGGTGGCGGCATCCCTCTCCCGTCCGCGTCGTCGACGAGGCTGAGTCGGCCGACGTGTTCCGCGCCCCCGTCGCCGACCTGCTCGACCCCGCGAACCGCGGCGCCACCGTCATCCGGCGCGACGGGCAGGAGTGGCGCGGCCCCGGATTCCTCGTGCGGCATACGTCCGGCGAGCACCTAGTGTGGGGATTCACGGCGATGCTGCTCGACGGGCTGTTCGACCGCCTCGGCTGGACCGAGCCGTGGGACGACCGGCGCGAGCTGCCGCTCGACCCGCGCTACCGGGACTGAGCGCTCAGCGGTAGCGGTAGTGATCGGCGCTGGAGCGCACCCACGTCGCGAAGCGCTCGGCCGCCGTCTCCTGCCCGGGTGCGAAGCGGGAGACCCACACCTGTGCGGTGCTGCCGATCACGAGGTGCGGCAGTGACCTGTCCACTGCGCGGTTGAGGGTGCGCGGCGTGATCGGGCCGGCCGGGCCGTACATGCGCCGTTCGACGGCCGCGCGGGTGAACGCCTGGTCGCGCAGCAGCGCGTCGCCGGTCGCGACGCTCGCCGTGACCTCGCTCACCGGCTGGCTGAGATCGCCGAAGTGGATCCAGCGTCCGTCGACGACGACGCCGGCGAAGTCCTGCTCCTGACCGCTGTAGCGCACGTCGCGGGTCCACCGCCGGCCGTCCCACCAGCGGGTGCGGCCGCGCTGGTCGTCGTACCAGCCGGGCTGTGCCGGACCGGTGCCCAGGAGGCCGGCGTCGGTGCGCAGTTCGACGTCGGCCTCGCGCAGATCGATGAACTGATCGGTCCAGTGCGCGCCGTCCCACCAGCGCTGCTTGCCGGAGCCGTCGTCGTACCACCCAGGTGCGGGCTGCGTCGCCATGCTCCGAGGGTAGTTCGTGGCGGTGCCGGGCGGGTGGATCCGCCGGGATCGGCCCCCGCTCCTCACGGCCACGGCAGACTGGGGCCATGCCTTCGATCGACGAACTCGTCCCCGCCGACCGCCGCCATCTGCTCGACCTGCCCGTGTACGGGCACCTCGGCACGATCCGGCCCAACGACACCGCGCAGGTGAACCCGATGTGGTTCGAGGTCGACGGCGACCAGGTGCGCTTCACGCACACCAACTACCGCCAGAAGTACCGCAACCTGCAGCACAACCCGTCGATGGCGCTGTCGATCATCGACCCCGAGCAGCCCTTCCACTACCTGGAGGTGGCGGGCCGACTGGTCGAGGTCATCCCCGACCCCGAGGGCGACTTCTACGTGCGCCTGCAGAACCGCTACGGCAACCCCAGCACGACGCCGCCGCGCGACAAGGCCGACCGCGTGATCCTCGTGATGTCGGTGGAGCGCGCGACCGCGCAGTAGTCGGCCCCGCACGAACGACAGAAGGAGGGATGCCGCGGCCCGCGGCATCCCTCCCTCTGTCGTGGGCGGTCGGGTGCGTCAGGCGTCGACGCGTGCCGCCTGGACGGCGGTGCGCAGTCCCTCGGCGACCGGGGTCGTGGGGCGACCGAGCAGACGGGCGAGAGCGGGGTCGGCGTCGGCCAGCACGCCGCGGGCGATGCCGGCCTCCATCTCGGCGACGAAGCCGACGGTGCCCGCGTCGAGGCCCGCCTCGGCGAGTGCGGCCTCGAGCTGCTCGCGCGACACCGGCACATAGGCGACATCGCGGCCGAGCGCCTCGGCGGCTGCTGCGGCGAGGTCGGCGTACGACACCGCCGTGTCGCCCGACAGTTCGTAGGTGCTGCCGACGTGGCCGTCCTCGAGGAGCACGACGGCAGCGGCCTCGGCGTAGTCGGCGCGGCTGGCGGCGGCGACGACGGCGTCGCCGACCGATGCGGCGATCACGCCGGTCTCGGCGGCGCGCAGCGCGTCGGGCGTGTAGTTCTCGGTGTACCAGTTGTTGCGCAGCACGACGGCGGGTACGCCGCTCGCGGCGAGGTACTCCTCGGTCGCCTTGTGCTCGGGGGCGAGCACGAAGTCGACGGCGTCCGCGTGCGACAGGCTCGTGTAGACGAGCTTCGAGATGCCCGCGGCAGAGGCCGCGTCGATCACGTTCTTGTGGCCCTCGTAGCGCGTGCCGGGCTCGGAGCCCGAGACCAGCAGCACGGCGTCGACGCCCTCGAGAGCGGCGGCGACGGACTCCGGCGCGGTGTAATCCAGCGGCACGACGCGTACGCCGCGCTCCGCGAGGTCGACGGCCTTCGCGACGGTGCGGGCGCCGGCGACGATCTCGGCCGGCGCGACGCCGCGGTCGATGAGTGCGTCGATGACGAGGTGGCCGAGCTGTCCGCCGGCCGCGGTGACGAGGATGGTCATGGGGGTCCTTTCGGTGGGGAGCTACGCGTCGCGCGCTCACCGAGGCCAACGCCGCCCTCGGACACGAACATTCCGAACCGCAGGTACCCACTTTGAGGTAAGGTACCCACGTGGTGGTGAGTTTTGCGGAAATCCGGGCAGAAGTCCCGGGAGCCTTCGACGAGGCGTGTCCGACACGCGTCGTCCTCGACCACGTCATGAGCAAGTGGGGCGTGCTCGTCCTGATGGCGCTCACCGAGGGGACGACCCGCTGGGGCGAGCTGCGACGCCGCGTCGACGGCATCAGCGAGAAGATGCTCGCCTCGACGCTGCGCGCCCTGGAGAAGGACGGCTTCGTCGCGCGGACCTCGTACCCCGAGGTGCCTCCGCGCGTCGAGTACTCCCTCACACCGCTCGGCGACGAGCTGATGGAGCGGATGATGCCGCTGATGGCCTGGATCGGCGCCCACGCGCGTGACATCGTGGATCGCTGAGATGTCTTCCGCCGATCGCACTCCCGGACCGCCGCGAGCGGCCCAGCGCGCGTTCGAGCCGGTCGCGAAGGCCCTGGCCGGGCGCCGGTGGTTCCCGCTGTGGGCCGTCGTGCACCATCGCGGACGCAAGAGCGGCACCGCGTTCGAGACGCCGATCGCGATCGTGCCGACGACGGATCCGGCGACGGTCCTGATCGGGCTGCCGTGGGGCGCGCACACGAACTGGGCTCGCAACGTCGTCGCCGCGGGCGGTGCGGTGCTGACCTGGCGTGGCCGTGACGTGACGACGACCGACGCCCGCATCGTCGAATGCGACGAGGCCGCTCCGCTTGCCAGGCCGTTCTTCCGGTTCGTCGTGCGCAGGATGCCGGCGGCCCTCGTGCTCCGTCGGAGCTGACGCGGCCGGCGCGTCCCGGGGCTGTCGCGCTGTCGGGCCACGGGGATAGCGTGGGGCCCAACCCGCTCCCAGCCCCACGGAGGTGCGCATGTCATCCGTCGTCGCCACGATGTCGATCTCGCTCGACGGGATCGGCTCCGGCCACAACCAGACCGAGGAGCGGCCGTTCGGCGATGTGCCCGAAGGGGTGCTGCATCGCTGGATGTTCGAGACGCCCGATGAGAACCAGGCCGAGATCGACGCGATCGTCGCGGCCGGGGCCTTCATCATGGGGCGCAACATGTTCGGCCCGGTGCGCGGCGAGTGGGACCGCGACTGGCGGGGCTGGTGGGGGTCGAACCCGCCGTACCACCGGCCGGTGTTCGTGCTCACGCACTTCGCGCGCGAACCGCTGGAGATGGAGGGCGGCACGACGTTCCACTTCGTCACCGACGGCATCCATGCCGCGCTCGAGCGCGCGAAGGATGCCGCGGGCGACCTGCCGGTCCACATCGCGGGCGGGCCGTCGACGACCAACGCCTACCTCGCCGCAGGGCTGGTCGACGAGCTCGCGCTGCAGATCTCGCCCGGCGTCCTGGGCGACGGTCTTCGCCTGTTCGACGGGGTCGGGCCGCTCCGGCTGGAGCAGATCGCCGGGCGTTCGGCATCCCTCGTCACGCACGTGCGGTATCGCGTGCTGCCTGCGGACGCCGCCGCGGCGCCGGCGCAGTGACGCCTCACGAGCTCACGCGCGACCAGGCGCGCCGCCTCATCGTGCGCGCCCAGCTGCTCGACGCCGACCGGCCAGGAGACGTCGTTGAGGTCGCCGAGCAGCTGACGTACATCAAGATCGACCCCACGGCGACGATCGCGCCGTGCGAGCAGACCGTGCCGTGGTCGCGCATCGGCTGGTCGTACGAGCCCGGGCAGCTGCGCAAGGCCGCCGAGCAGGACCGGCTGCTGTTCGAGTTCGACGGTGCCTTCCGCCCGATCAGCCTGCTGCCGCTCATGCTCCCCGGCATGCGGAAGTGGCCGCAGCGCGAGAGCAGCCGGCGATGGATCGAAGCGAACGAGGGGTTCCGCGGCGAGGTGCTGGCGCGACTGCGCGGTGAAGGCCCGCTGCTCACGAGCGACATCCCCGACACCGCACAGGTGAGCCGGGCGCCAGACGGCTGGTACGGCGCCAACCAGGTGCCCCACATGCTCGACTTCCTGCTGCGGCAGGGCGAGGTCGCCGTCGTCGGCCGCGAAGGGCGGCACCGGCGCTGGGATCTCGCCGAACGCGTCTACCCGAAGGACCTGCCCGAATACGACGACGAGGAGGCGGCACGCCTGCTGTCCACGCGGCGGCTGCAGGCCGGCGGCGTCGCCCGCGCGCACTGGTGGTGGTCGGGCGTCGCGAAGGACGCCGGCGAGCCCGCGCTCGTCGACGGCGCGAAGTACCGCGTCGACCCCGAGGCTCTCGCGGCGCTGGACGACAACACCGGGGGCCGGGTCGCGTTCCTCAACCCCTACGACAGCCTGTTGTTCGACCGCCGGCGGCTGGAGGAGGTGTTCGAGTTCACCTACGTGCTCGAGCAGTTCAAGCCCAAGGCCCAGCGCGTGTACGGCTACTTCGCGCATCCGATCCTGCTGGGCGACCGCTTCGTCGGGATGCTGGACGCCGAGCTCGACCGCGCGCAGGAGGTGCTGCGGGTCAACGCGATCCACGAGTTCCTGCCGTTCGAGCCCGAAGAGATGGAGATGGTGCGCGCCGAGATCGCCGACCTCGCCGAATGGCTCGGTGTCGGGGTGTCGGGACTGCAGTGACGGCGGGGCCGCGGCGGATCACGACGTACGCTCGACGGGTGCTATCTCGCCTCCTCGCCCACGACGCCGTCCTCCGTGAAGCCCGACCGGGTGATGAGCCCGGCATCCTCGCCTGCATCCAGGCGCTCGCCGACTACGAGCGCGAGCCGGACGCGGTCGAGAACACTGTCGAGGCGCTCCACACGACGCTCTTCGGCGAGACGCCGCAGGCCTTCGCCCATGTGGTCGAGCACGACGGTGCCGTCGCCGGCATCGCGCTCTGGTTCGTCACCTACTCGACCTGGACGGGTCGCCACGGGATCTGGCTCGAAGACCTCATCGTGCTGCCCGAGCACCGCGCCGCGGGCTACGGAAAGGCGCTGATCGCGTCGCTCGCCGCCGTCTGCGTCGAACGCGGGTATTCGCGCTTCGAGTGGACGGTGCTGGACTGGAACGAGCCCGCGATCGGCTTCTACCGTTCGATCGGCGCCGTGCCGATGGGGGAGTGGACCACGCAGCGCCTCACCGGCGATGCGCTGGAGGCGCTCGCCGCCGCGCTCGCCTGAGACCGGTCAGGGCATCCGGTTCGACACCGTCAGCAGCACCACGGAGTCATCGAGCGCCTCGAGGCTGTGCCGGCTCGGCGGCACCGTGAGGTGGTCGCCCGACACCCCGTCCCACGACTCGTCGCCCGCGACGAGCCGGACACGTCCGCGCAGCACCTGCAGTGTCGCCTCGTGGGGGCTCTCGTGCTCCGCCAGCTCATGGCCGGCGCGCAGCGCGATGACGGTCTCGCGCAGCGCGTGCTCATGACCGCCGCGGATGGTGCGCGCGGCGCGGCCGCTGGAGGCATCCCTCGCCGTCGCGGTGAGCTCGTCGATCAGGTCGGCCAGATCCGTGCTGTCCATCGGCATCGCCTTCGTCGTCGGATGGCCCGGAGTCTACCGGCGCGGGCCGCCCCGAAGACAGACCGGAACCGGCATCAGGGAATCCTCGCGCGTTCCTCACGGTTGCGAGGATCATTGCACCGAAGGGAGCCGCCATATGAACGGACTCGAGGTCACCGTCCTGGTCGGGATCACCGTGCTCACCGGCGCCATCCTCGCGCCCAAGCTGCGCGTGGCCGTGCCGCTCCTGCTCCTGGTCGCCGGGCTCGCGCTCGGCTTCATCCCCGAGGTGCGCGAGATCGTGCTGCCGCCCGAGACTGTGCTGCTGCTGTTCCTCCCGGTGCTGCTGTTCTGGGAGAGCCTGACGACGTCGCTGCGGTCGATCCGGCGGGACTTCCGCGGCATCGTGCTGTCGAGCACGGTGCTCGTGGTGGCCACCGCGTTCGCCGTCGCGGGCGTCGCGTGGGCGCTCGGACTGCCGTGGAACGCGGCGCTGATCCTGGGCGCCGCCGTCGCCCCGACCGATGCCACCGCCGTCGCCGCCCTCGGCCGCATGCTGCCGCGCCGCAACTTCATGAACCTGAAGGCCGAGAGCCTCACGAACGACGGCACGGCGCTCGTGCTGTACGCGGTCGCCGTGGGGGTCGCGGTGGGCGGCCAGTACACCCCCCTCGACATCACGTGGCTCGTGCTCGTGTCGTACATCGGCGGCGCGGCAGCCGGGCTCGTGGTGGCCGGGGCGGCGTATCTCGTCATGCGACGCGTGCGCAACACCCTCAACCTCAACATCGCGCTGCTGCTGGTGCCGTTCACGGCGTTCCTGCTGGCCGAGCTCATCCACGCCTCGGGCGTGCTGGCCGTCGTCGTGGCGGGGCTCATCGTCGCGTACATCATGCCGCGCATCAGCACGGCATCGTCCCGTCGGCAGGCGCAGTGGACGTGGCCGCTCGGCTCGTTCCTGCTGAACGGGTCGCTGTTCGTCATCATCGGGTTCGAGGTGCAGGCGGTGGCCCACGAGATCCCGGGCCGCGAGATCGGCTGGCTGGTGCTCGTCACCGTCGCGGTGTGGCTGGGGCTGCTGGTGACCCGCTTCGTCGTGCAGACGACGTCGGTGATGGTGATCCGGATGCTGGATCGCAGACCGTCGCAGCGCCTCAGGCGCACCACATGGCGCTCGCGCATGGTGAGCGCCGTGGCCGGGTTCCGCGGCGCCGTGTCGCTCGCGATCGCCCTGTCGGTGCCGCTGACCACGACGGCGGGGGACGCCCTGCCCGGACGCGACGAGATCGTGTTCGTCACGGCGGGCGTCATCGTGCTGACGCTGCTCGTGCAGGGGCCGCTGCTGCCGTCGGTGGTGCGATGGGCGCGGTTCCCCGAGGACCTCGCCATGCAGCAGGAGCTCGAGCTCGCTGAGCGGGCGATCACCGGTGCCGCGCTCACCGCCGTGAAGGAGCTCGCCCACGACCACGGCATCAGCGAAGAGACGCGCGACCGCCTCACGCGCGACTACTACGAGTTCCTCGAGCGCAACAACGAGCGCGTGCAGGCCCGGCAGCAGGCCGAGGTCGACCGACAGATCGCAGATCTGGACCGCCGCATCGGAGAACCGGATGCCGCCGCCGAGGCATCCCTCGACGCCACCGCGGTGATGGTGGCCGCGCCCGACCCGCTGCCCTCGCCGCGTGAGCGCGACGAGGAGTACTCGAAGCTGCGGATCGCGGTGCTCGACCGCAAGCGCGAGGTGCTCTACCGCCTGCGGCGGGAGGGAGCGGTGGACGACGCGGTCGTCACGCAGATCCAGACCCGGCTCGACGTGGAGGAGCTGCGGATCACGGGCGTCGAGATCCTCGACTGAACCCGGTGATCATCAGGCCGCCGGCGCCGCCCGCAGTCCCGCCGAGATGAGGTCTGCCAGCGCGGGCAGATCTGCGATCGCGGCCGGATCGGCGACCTCCGCGGCATCCTCGCCCGCGTCACCTGCAGCATCGTCCGCCGCATCGTCTGCCAGCGGCGGCGTCGTGATGATCGCCACCCATGCGGCGGCCGCGACGCGCACCCGGCGTGCGGCGATGGGGTGCAGGATGCTGGCTCCCAGCACGCGCTCGACGACCGACTGCAGCTGCCGGCGGTAGTCGCGCAGCTTCGCGCGCACCTCGGGATGCGTGCGGTGCTCGCGCCACACGATGACGCGGCGCACCTCCGATTCCTCCTGCAGTTCGTGCAGCCGGCGGGTCACGTTCAGAAGCGCCTGCGCCGGGTCGCCGCTCGCGACGAGGGCGGACGTGTCGACGGCGGCGAGGTCGAGGCGTTCGCCGACGAGCGCGCGCAGCAGATCGGTCTTGGTCGGGAAGTAGTAGAAGAGCAGCCCCTTGGGCACGCCGGCGAGTTCGGCGATCGCCGCCGTCGGCGTCGCATCGAAGCCGCGCTCGGCGAACAGCCGCTCGGCGGCGTCGAGGATCCGTGTGCGGCTCTCACGGTCGCGGGTCATGAGGGTCCTCCGGGAACGAAGACGAGGGCGTCGATGGGGACCGGCGCCCTCGTCTGCGTTCGTGAATCAGTGCGGGAGAGTGCGATCGTGCATGTGCATGGCCGGTCTGACGGCGAGGGCCGCGACGATCACAGCGACCGCCCCACCGATCCAGCTGACCCAGGCGACGCCGGACTGCATGTCGGCATAGCCGCCGAGCCACGGAGCGACGAACAGCACCGCGCCGAGCGCGAGTTGCACGTACTCCATCGCCACCATGCCCGGCATCGCGAGGTTCGCGATGCCCGCGGCGATCAGCAGGACGCCGACGATCAGCATCCAGGGCATCGACGCACCCATCTGCGGCATGACGAATGCGCAGATCGCGGCGACGAGGCCGACGCCGACGGCGACCCAGTCCTCCCAACGCATCCACTTCTTCATTCGAATCTCCTCCTTGCGAGAAGTGACGGCTCCCGGTCGGGGGTCGACTCCACGGTAGACCTGACTGACCACCCGGTCAAGAGTGTCGGCATGCGCCGCCGACTCCGTGCATCGGGCCGGAGGCCCGACTCAGCCGAGCGTGGACTTCCAGCCGAGTTCGGGGGCGACGTACTTCGCGAACGACTCGACGACGCGCAGGTTGAACTCGACCCCGAGCTGGCTCGGGATCGTGAGCATCAGGGTGTCGGCCGCGGCGATCGCGGCGTCGTCCTTGAGCTGCTCGACGAGCACATCGGGCGCCGCGGCGTAGGTCTTGCCGAAGGTCGAGCGGATGCCGTCGATGATGCCGATCTGGTCGCCGTCCTGCCGGCCGCCGAAGTACATCTCCTCTTCGGCGGTCGTGATCGGGAAGATCGAGCGGCTCACCGACACGCGGGGCGTGCCGGCGTGCCCGGCCTCGCGCCACGCGGCGCGGAAGGCGTCGATCTGCTCGCCCTGCAGGATGTCGAACGGGCGGCCGTCGGCGGAGGTGAGCAGCGTCGACGACATGAGGTTCACCCCGGTGCGGCCGGCCCACTCGGCGCTGTCGCGGTTGCCGGCGCCCCACCACACGCGCGAGCGCAGACCGGGGGAGTGCGGCTCGATCCGCTGCAGCCCGGAGCCGCCGCCGAACGGCGAGTCGGCGTCGCGTTCGGCCAGGCCCTCGCCGTCGATCGCCCGCAGGAACAGGTCGAAGTGCTCGCGGGCGATGTCGGCGCCGCGCGGGTCCTCCGAGCCGGTGTAGCCGAACGCCTCGTAGCCGCGCACGACGGACTCGGGTGAACCGCGGCTCACGCCGAGGGCGAGCCTGCCGTCCGAGAGCAGGTCGACGGCCGCCGCCTCCTCGGCGAGGTACAGCGGGTTCTCGTAGCGCATGTCGATGACGCCCGTGCCGACCTCGATGCGCTGAGTGCGCGCCGCGATCGCGGCGAGCAGCGGCATCGGCGACGCCTGCTGCCGCGCGAAGTGGTGCACGCGGAAGTACGCGCCGTTGACGCCGAGCTCGTCCATGCCCTGCGCGAGATCGATGGCCTGCCGCAGCGAGTCGCCGGCGGTCAGCTGGCGTCCGCCGCCCAGCGGGCCGTAGTGGCCGAACGAGAGGGTTCCGAATCGTTCCATGTCGTCTGCAACCGTACGCTCGCGGCATCCATTCCGGTGAATGAATGACGGGCGGCCGATGTCAGGCGGGCTGGACGACGCCCGCCTGCAGCACCTCGACCACGGGGGCGAGCTCCGGCTGCTCGGCTGCCTCGGCCAGCACGCGGGCGAGGGTCTCGTCGTGGATCGGGTGCGCGCTCTCGTACAGCTCGCGGCCGGCCGGAGTGAGCTCGGTGTAGATGCCGCGGCGGTCGTCCGCGCACAGGATGCGCGTGATGAGCTCGCGGTCCTCGAGGCGGTTCACCAGGCGCGTGGTCGCGCTCGGGCTGAGCGCGGTCGCCCGGGCGAGCTGCTGCATGCGCATGTGCCAGCCGTCCTGCCGGCTGAGCGCGTCGAGCACCGTGTACTCCACGACCGACAGATCGACGGATGCCGCCAGGGCGCGTTCGAGCTCTGCCTCGATGAGTCCGTGGAGCGCGGCGAGGGTGCGCCAGCCCTGCGCGCGCACTTCGACGGCGTCGTCGGCGATGCCCATGAAGTCCTCCTGGATCGATGCGAAGAGATAGTTGCTTGCGCCAATACCAGGCGTGTGCAACTATATATCTCGCTCACGCAATATCCCGCGTGTGCAACTAATCGTCAGTGTAACAGGAGAACCCCCGTGCCACTCGGACTCATCGCGCTCGCCGTGGGCGCATTCGGCATCGGACTCACCGAGTTCGTCATCATGGGCCTCTTGCCCGAGGTCGCACGCGACTTCGCGGTGAGCGAGGCGGCCGCCGGCTGGCTCATCTCGGGATACGCGCTGGGGGTCGTGGTGGGCGCGCTGGGACTCACCGCGGCCACCACCCGACTGCCGCGCAAGCCGGTGCTCGTGGGCCTCATCGTGATGTTCATCGCGGGCAACCTGCTGACCGCCGTCGCTGCGGACTACACGCTCGCCATGACCGGCCGCATCCTCGCCGCCCTCTCGCACGGTGCGTTCTTCGGCATCGGCTCGGTCGTCGCCGCGAGTCTCGTGGCGCCCGAGAAGCGCGCCCGCGCGATCGCGATCATGTTCACCGGTCTCACCGCGGCGAACGTGCTCGGCGTGCCTTTCGGCACCTTCATCGGTCAGCAGTTCGGCTGGCGCGCCACGTTCTGGGTGATCTCGGGCATCGGGGTGCTGGCGCTCGCCGGAATCGCCGCGCTCGTTCCGGCGAGCAAGGGCGAGCAGGAGGGCATCAGCCTGCGCACCGAGCTGCGGGCCTTCCGCTCGACCCAGGTGTGGCTCTCGCTCGTCGTGACGGTGCTGGCCTTCGGCGGCATGTTCGGCGCGTTCACCTACATCGCGTACACGCTCACGGAGGTGAGTGGGTTCGCCGCCGGGGCCGTGCCGTGGCTGCTCGTGCTCTTCGGAGCGGGTCTCGTGGCGGGCAACTGGCTCGGCGGCCGCCTGGCCGACCGGCGGCTCGACGCGACGCTCGTGGTGTTCATCGGCGCGCTCGTGGTCGCGCTGGTGGCGTTCGCCCTGTTCGCGGGCTCGCAGCTCGCGACCGTCGTCGCGCTGGTGCTCATGGGCGCCTTCGGCTTCGGCACCGTTCCCGGGCTGCAGAGCCGGATCGTGGACTACGCGGGCGGTGCGCCCACGCTCGCCTCGGGCGCCAACATCGGTGCGTTCAACGTCGGCAACGCGCTCGGCGCCTGGGCGGGCGGCGTCGGCATCAGCGCGGGCCTCGGCTACACGGCGCCGGTGTGGATCGGCGCGGCGATCTCGGCAGCGGGGTTCGTGGTGATGGTCGTCGCCGCGGTGGCGGCCCGTCGTGCCCGCCCCGTCGTGGCGGCTCCTCGTCGCAGCACCCCCGCCACCACCAGCACGGTGCCGGTCCGCGTCGTCTGATCGGCAGGTCCGACACGGCGCGCGCACCCCTGTCCCGGGTGCGCGCGCCGTGCCTACGATGGCGGTGGAGGATGCCGGCCCCTCGAAAGGAGACGCACATGGTCCAGGTTCGTGTGGCCGGCGTCGCCCTCGACGCCTCGGGGCAGCACGTGCTGCTGCTCAAGCCCGTCGACCAGATGCCGGGGGACGGATTCGTGCTGCCGATCTGGATCGGTCAGCTCGAGGCCACGTCGATCCTCGTCGCCGTCGAGAACGCCGACGTGCCGCGTCCGCTCGCGCACGACCTGATGCGGGCCATGCTCGTCGCCCTGGACGCTGTCGCGACGCGGGTCGAGGTCACCCGCGTCGAGGACGGCACGTTCTACGCAGAGGTGACGCTGTCGACGGCGCTCGGCGATCGCGTGGTCGACGCGCGTCCGTCCGACGCGATCGCCCTGGCCTCCCGGGTGGGCGCCGCCATGTGGGTGGCGGACGAGGTCATGGCCGAGGCCGGGGTGCCCGACGTCCTCACCGACACGGACGCGGCGGAGCGGCTCGACGAGTTCAAGAAGTTCCTCGACGATGTCGAGCCCGAGGACTTCGACGGCTGACGTATCAGGGGGACGCAAGGCCGCTCCTTCACGGGGTGTGTGCTGCGCAGGGGGCGCGGACCACTGACCGAAAGGCTTCCCATGTCCTTGAACGACCTCGCCATCGACGTCCCGCTCGCCGCCGCCGGCGCTGCCGCCGCAGACCTGCGCGCAGCCCTCGGCGACAAGGTGCTCCTGCCCGGCGACGCCGGGTTCGACGCCGCCCGGACGCCCTGGAATCTGGCCGTCGCGCAGCATCCCTTCGCTGTCGCCGTCCCGGAGTCTGCCGATGACGTCGTCGCAGTCGTCCGCGCCGCGGCGCTGTCGGGACTGCGTGTCGCACCGCAGTCCACCGGTCACGGCGCCGGCGCGCTCAGCGAGACCGACCTGACCCACACCGTGATCGTGTCGCTGCGCGGTCTGCGCGGCGTCGAGGTCGACGCCGCAGCCCGCACGGCGCGCGTGCACGGCGGTTCGCTGTGGAACGACGTGCTCGACGCCGCCGCACCGCACGGCCTGACCGCACCGCACGGCAGCGCCGGTGATGTGTCGGTCGTGGGATACCTGCTCAACGGCGGCCTGTCGTTCTACGGGCGGGCGCACGGCCTGGCCGTCAACACCGTCCGCGCCGTCGAGGTCGTCACCGCCGATGGCGTGATCGTCCGGGCGACCGCAGATGAGCACGCGGACCTGTTCTGGGCGCTGCGCGGCGGCTCCGGCGCGTTCGGCGTCGTCGTGGCGATCGAGATCGACCTGCTGCCCATCGCCGACATCTTCGCCGGCATGCTGCTGTGGGATGCCTCGCACGCGAGCGAGGTCGCCCACGCGTGGGCGCGGTGGACCGCGACCGCGCCGGAGTCCGCGACGACCGCGCTGCGCATCCTGCATCTTCCGCCGCTGCCCGAGCTGCCGCCGTTCCTGTCGGGACGATCGCTCGTGGTGATCGACGGCGCCATCGAAGAGACGGATGCCGCGGCATCCGCTCTGCTCGCACCGCTGCGCGCGCTGCAGCCCGAGATGGACACGTTCGCCCGCATCCCCGCGCCCGCGCTGGTGCAGGTGCACATGGACCCGCCCGAGCCGTCGCCGTCCGCGACCTGGCACGCGATGCTGGGCGAGCTGCCCGCCGCCGCCGTCGACGCGTTCGTCGCCGCGGCCGACGAGCCCGGGCTGTTCGTCCAGGAGCTGCGCCACCTGGGCGGTGCGCTGAACCGTCGGCCCGAGGGCGGCGGCGCGATCGCGTCGCTTGCGGGTCAGTACGCGCTGCACTCGGTGGCGATGGTGCCGGTGCCCGAGGCGGCGCCCGCTGCGACCGCGGCCGTCCGCGCCGGCGTCGCGGCCCTCGCACCGTGGCACATCGGCGCGCTCGCGCTGACGTTCATCGATGCGCCCGGCGCCGATCGCTCGCTCGCGTTCGGCGAGGCGCGGGCGCGACTGCGCCAGCTGAAGCTCGACTACGACCCGGCGAACCTGTTCGCCGCCGCACGCCCGGTCTGACCGGGGTTCGCGGCGCGGTGCGCAAGGGCGCGGGTCAGGCGGCGCCCTTGCGCACCGCGGCCGGCACGTCGGCGGGCGAGCCGTGCCACGGGGTGCCGTGGCCGGGGAGCACCCACGACGCCTGCAGGCCGGCGAGCCGGTCGAGCGACGCCGACGCGAGCGCGGGGTCGTCGGTGAACGGGGCGGGCTGCAGGCCGGTGCGCCCGGTCAGGACATGGCGGGTGGTGAGCGCGTCGCCGACGAACACCGCGTCGGCCAGGGCGGAGTGCACCGCGATGCTGCCCTCGGAGTGGCCCGGCATCCCGACGATCACGGGGGTGCCCGGCAGGTCGAGCACATCGCCGTCGTGCACCTCGACGACTTCGGTCACGTACTTCGTCGGCATGGCGCGCTTGCGCAGCGCGTAGGCGAAGAACCCGGTCGTCGGCCCGAGCTTCATGGGCGGCATCTCGACCTTGCCCTTCTGGCCGGTGCGGGCGCGCTCGGCGTCGGCCTCGTGCACGTACACGGGAACGCCGTGGTCGCGGCGCAGGCGTTCGGCGAACCCGATGTGGTCGCTGTCGCCGTGGGTCAGCACGACGCCCTTGACGTCGGCGGGGGTGAGGCCGAGCGTCTTCAGCTCGCGCACGAGGTCGGCGTAGTGGCCGGGGAGGCCGGCGTCGACCACGGTGACCCCCTCGTCCGTGACGATCAGGTAGGCGGCGACGATGTCGTTGCCGATGCGGTGCAGGTGCGGTGCGAGCTTCATGGCGGGTCCTTCTCGAGCGGTCCGTGGGGGTTGGCATAGCTACGGTACGTAGCTATCATGGCTATTGTCAATAGCCATCGAGAGGAATCCTCATGCCGACCCCCGAGCGCACGACGACCGCCGACATCATCGCCGCCGGGCGCGACCTGCTCGAAGAGGCGGGGCTTCCCGGACTCACGATGCAGAGCGTCGCGCAGCGCGTCGGCGTGCGGGCGCCGTCGCTGTACAAGCGGGTGCGCGACCGCGACGCGCTCATCGCGGCGGTGGCCGAGGCGACGGTGGCCGACCTGACCGCGCGGCTGGCGGCATCCGATCACTCTCTGGACAGCCTGGCGCGCGCCTACCGGGCGTTCGCGCACGACCGGCCGGAGGGGTTCCGGCTGATGTTCGGCGGGACGGCGCCGCAGGACTCGCTCGATCGAGCCGGGCTCCTGATCGTGCGCAGCGCGGGCGAGCTCGCGGGGGAGGCGCACGCACTGGATGCTGCGCGCCTGGTCACCGCGTGGGCCACGGGGTTCGTCCACATGGAGCTGGCCGGCTCGTTCCGCCTCGGCGGGGACGTGGATGCGGCGTTCGACTACGGGCTCGCGGCGCTCAGCCGGGGGATCGGCGCCTGAGACGGACGCGCCGTCTCAGGCGCCGATGCGACCGCGTCAAGCGGCCCGGCGCGAGCGGTGCACGGTGAGGCTCGCGGGGCCGACGAGCTCCGACGAGACGAGATCGAGCTGCACCGCATCCCCGAACAGCCGGCGTCCGTCGCCGACGGCGGTGGGGAAGGTGATGAGCCGGTACTCGTCGACGAGGCCGGCGGCGCGCAGCGCGTCCACCACGGTGTGGCTGCCGATCACGACGACGTCGCGGTCCGCGGTGGTCGCGGTCACCCAGTCGACCACGTCGCCCGGCACGGCATGCGAGTTCGCCCAGACCTCGTCCGGAAGCGGACGGCTGGTCACGACCGCCTTCTCGGCGCGGTTCATCAGCTGTGCGAACGGGTTGTCGCGCGCCGGCCACAGCGTCGAGAAGTGGTCCCACGTCCGCCGGCCGAACAGCAGCACGCCGGTGTCGAAGATGCTCCCGAGCCGGAACTTGTCACCCGCCACGCCCTCCGGCCCGTAGGCCATCGCCCATCCGCCGAACGGCGTGCCGCCGCGGCCGTCGGGGTCCTCGACCACGCCGTCGAGCGTGATGTACTGCACGACGATCAGTCGTCCCATGTCGTCCTCCTTGTTCGCCCGCTCCGGCGGGTTCACACGTATATACGGACGGGATGCCGCGAACTCATCGCTGCGCGGCGGATCCGTTCGCGAGCAGCGCGAACAGGCGCGGATCCTGGTAGACGAGCACGTGCCGGATCGCGCCCGCTGCGTCGCCGTCGAACAGCTGGACGGTGTGCGGTTCGTCGCCGTCCGGCGTCACGCGCGAGAGCAGGATCCCGCGCTGCCCGTTCGCCGAGATCGGGGCCGTCCGCCACGCGGTTCCGCGGCGCTCGAAGAAGTCCGCCATGAACGCGCGGTACGTCGACCGGCCCGTCGACCACGCGGGGACGGGCGGCATCTCGAACACGAGGTCGTCCGACACGAGTGCGGCCAGCGCCTCGACATCGGCCCGCTCGATCGCGCGCGCGTAACCCTCGACGGCCGCGGGCGCGAGGTCGTGCGGGCGCTGTGTCCCGGTCGTGATCGCTGCGCGGGCACGCTGCAGTGCCGAGTTCGCGGCGGCGACCGAAACCTCCAGCACGGCCGCGGTGTCGGCGGCCGAGAGCCCGATCAGGTCGCGCAGCACGTACGCGCCCCGCTGCAGCGGCGAGAGGGACTGCAGCATCGCGGTGACGGCGAGGCGGACGTCGCTGCGTCGCTCGGCTGCCGTCTCGACCTCGGATGCCGCCACCCAGCTGGTGGGCGCCGGCATGAGCCACGGCACGTCGGACGCGGGGACCAAGGGCGCCCCGACCTCGATCCCGGGCGCCTGCAGATCACGGGGGAGCGGGCGGCGCGGCGTCTCGCGCAGCCGGTCCACGCACACGTTCCGCGCGATGCGGAACGCCCACGTCGCCAGGCCCGCCTTCGCGGGATCGAACGACGCGCGCGCCTTCCAGACGCGTTCCAGTGCGTCCTGCGCGGCATCCTCGGCCTCGAACGGCGAGCCGAGCATCTGGTAGCAGAACGCGAGGAGACGCGGTCGCAGCTGCGCCAGATCGTCGGCGTCGAACGTGCTCACAGCGCGAGCCTAGGGCGCGGCGTGCGGACACGGGGGTTCCCGAGTCGGCGTCGATGAGCGACGTGGCGTGGTCGAGCGCCGACGACGTGCCGACGTGTGTCAGCGCTTCTTGGCGCCGTCCTCGGCCGGCCGGTACTTGATCAGTCCGCCCGCGACGAGGAACACGACAGCGGCGATCGGCTGCGCGGCTACCCAGAACGGACCACTGAACTCGAAGGGATAGATCGGGTTCCAGATCACCGCGATCGCCGCGAACACCGGCAGCCACCACCACTGCTTGGCCTGGATCGCGAACCATCCCACGATGACCGCGAAGATGGCCACCACGAACCGGATCAGCAGGAACCAGTCGTTGCCGATCAGCAGCGGAGCGAGGAACAGTGCGATCGCCGCCAGCACGCCCGGGGCGAGCGCATTGCGCTGGTACGCGACGGGCTGCGGGGTGCGTGCGCTCATGCCTCGATCCTTTCATCCCGAGGCGCAGGTGCCGCACCGCGGCGTCAGCGTCGGTGCCTCACTGCAGACAGAACTCGTTGCCCTCGGGGTCCTGCAGCTGGTAGTAGTGCTCGCCCCACGGCCCCCACTGCTGGTCGACGACCCTCACGACGGTCGCCCCCAGTGCGACGAGCCGGTCCTTCTCGGCATCGAGCCGCTCATCGTGCGTGCGCGCGTCGTCGGCGTCGCGGGGGAGGTTGACGTCGAGATGGATGCGGTTCCGCCCGGCCTTCGGACCCACCGCGTGGTGGAAGAACAGACGCGGTCCTCGGCCCTCGGGATCCTCGGCCAGGGCGCGCTTGTCGAGTTCCTCCGCCGTCAAGCCGGAATCCAGCAGCTCCTGGCGCAGCGGGTCCTCCCATTCCGAGGCCGGATAGCCGAAGACCGCCGACCAGAAGTGCGCCAGCGCGCGCGGGTCGTCCGCGTAGAACGTGATGTTGCCGAGTATCGCCATCGTCAGCCTCCTGCGTCGCAGAACACGATCGCAGGGGCCTCCGACACTGCGCAACGACCGGCCGGATCGGCGTGGTCCATGATGCGGGGCCTATGCTGCCGGTTCCGTGACGGACTCGAGCACGGCGAGCCGTGCTGCGCGATCGCCCGCGAGTTCGATCACCCGCAGCTCCCCGACGAGGTCCGGGTCCTCGATGAGGTCGAGCAGCACGCCGTTCATCGCGTCTCGCAGCTCGGCATGCTCGTCGAAGTCGTGCACCAGCGGATGGCGTTCGTCCAGCGGCAGCACGACGAGCAGGTCCACGGTGCGCAGTGCCTCCGCAGTGAGCGCCATCGCGCGTTCCCGCAGCTCGTGCGAGACCGAGTCGCCGGTCAGGTCGCCGAGCGCCAGGAGGTACGCGAGGAAGTCGAGAGGACCCCGTTCGGCGATCACGTCGTCGCCGAGATCATCGGCGACGAGCCGGTCTGCGGCGATCCGCAGCTGGGCCGCGAACGATCCGGCACCCGGAGCGTCCCATGCCTCGTCGAGCAGATCGAACGGGTCGGAGAGCACGAGGTAGCCGGGGTGACGGACGGCGAAGTCCGAGATCACCGTGCTCTTGCCGCTCGCATGGGTTCCCGAGACCACGATCCGCATGCCGCGACTCTAGCGGGGCAGTCGCCGGCCGGTCACGAGCGCGTGACCACGTGGAGGGCGAAGCCCTCGTCCGGCCCGGGCGGTTCGAAGAGCTCTGCCAGATGTGCGATGCCGCCAGCGCTCAGTCGATGCGAGTCCGGGTCGTCGCGCTCGGCCGCCTGCGCCACGGCGACCTCGAGCGACACGACGACGTGGTGCAGGTGGAGCGTGGCGCCGAGCGCGGCCGCGCGGTGCGCGGCCTCTGCACGACGCTCACGGCTCCACATGTTCCCGTCGAGGACGACATCGACGTCGGCGGCCACGACCTGTGCGGCGGTATCCCAGATCAGCCCGCGGCAGCGTTCGGCCAGCCCGGGGTACTTCTCGTCGTCGAAGCGGATTCCGTGGAGCCGCAGCATCCATTCGTCAAGGCTGAACCGGACCGCCGGGAGCGTGGCGGCGAGCTGCTTCGCCAGCGTGGTCTTGCCCGCACCGTTCAGGCCCGCGAGGAGGTGGATGGCGCCGGGCATGCCTCGATCGTATCGACCGGCGCGTCGCTCGATCATGAGCGGGGCGGCGATGGCCGACGGTGAGATCGGTCCTGTCGCGGGGGAGCAGCGCAGCCTCGTCAGACGAAGGCGGCCACATCATCCGCTGCGGGTGAGCCGCCCCACGCAGCCGCCCGGTAGCGTGTGCGCCACCGGTGTGAGGGAGGACGCGGTGCGCAACGAGCTGGCGAAGAGATGGGCTCTGACGACGGGCGCGGTGATCGGCGTCGCGATCCTGGGGATCGGCCTCGGCGGCTGCGCGAGCGAGACCTCGGCGGTCGACCGGGCCGAGAGCCGCGTCGCGGCCAAGGAGAAGGCGCTCACGCAGGCGGAGCAGGATGCCGCCGACACGGCGAACGCGTTCTGCGAGGCGAGCAAGGACTACATCCTCGCCCTGGATCGATATGGCGACGTGCTCCACGAGACGCAGCCGACGGTCGGAGACGTCCGCGAGGCGGGCGCCGACCTGGCGGCGCCTCGCGATGACGCCTTCGACGGGGCACAGGCCGCGATCGACGCCCGTCAGCAGGTCGCGGTCGCGCAGGCGGAGCTCGCAGATGCGCAGGCGGCGCTCGAGCAGGCGAAGGCCGGCCCGTCGGCGTCCGCCACGACGGCGGCGACGCCGCAGCCGACACCCGCGGATGTCGTTCCCGACGCCGTCGTGGAGCGGGTCGAACAGGCCGAGTCGGACTTCGCGGACGCCCAGGGGGCGATCACCGACGACACTGCGCTGGCTGACGCATCCGAGCAGTTCAACAGCGCCGTCGTCGCCCTCGAGTTCTCCTGGCTGCAGCTGTACGCCGACGCGGGTTGCCTCGCCGACGACCAGGTGCTGCAGGCTCAGCAGGCCGTCAGCGCGTACACGTCGGCCCTGCAGCAGAACCTCGCCGATGCCGGCTACTACGCCGGCACGGTCGACGGGATCTACGGCCCGGAGACCGTCGCCGCGGTCGAGGATCTGCAGCGCGCCCACGGACTGGCGGTGACGGGAACCGTCGACGACGCGACGGCGACCGCGCTGCAGGCCGACCTGCTGGCCCTCGGCGGCGCCGCCGCGCAGGAATCGATCGCGAGCACCGCCGCCGTGCAGCAGACCCTCGCGCTGCTCGGGTTCTGGGACGGTCCGGTGGACGGCGTCTGGACGCCGGAGCTCACGGACGCGGTGGTCGAGCTCCAGACACAGCTCGGGGTCGAGCCGACGGGTGCGGTCGACGCGGCCACCGTCAGCGCGCTCGAGAAGGCGCTCGAAGAGCTCACGCAGCCGACGCCGGAGGCTCCCGCGCCGACGCCGTCGAGCTCCAGCGCGGGGTGACCGGAGAGCCCGGCCCCGTCACCCCGCGTGTAACGGGGCCGCGGCACCACCGGCAGGGCGGCCATGGCGAGCAGCACCCCAGACCGCCCCGCCGGCGGCGAGCGCACCGAGGGCCACGTAGAGGGCGAGCACGGCACCCAGGCCGAGCAACGACAGCCCGATGTCTTCGGACTCAGATCCGAGCACGCTGGCCACGCCGTGCGCGCCGAACGCGGTCGTGAAGCCGGCGAGGTACAGCGGTGCCAGGCCGGAACGCCGTGGCGGCTCCGACGTCACTGGGCAGGGAGAGCGCGTACGCGGTTGTTGCGCGGATTGTGTTCGAGCTCGACCATCCCCAGCTCTTCGAGGAGCGGGGGCAGGTACATGCCGAAGCGCCCGCGGTAGCCCTTCCGTGTGCCGTACCACCCGCCGACGGGGTTGGACTCGGAACGTGCCCACGCCTCCACGGTGCCCTCGGCCGCGGGTTTCTGCTCGTCCGCGGCGCCGAGCGGGACCCAGTCGCCCTGCTCGGTCAGCCAGGTGCGCAGATCGTCGATCGCACGAGCCTGATACGCGAGTCGGGTGCTGCCGACCTGACAGACGAGCTGATCGCCGTCCTGGTACATGGAGTACTCCGACGTGCCGGGCGCCGTCCGCAGCATCCAAGGGTCTGACATCGTGCCCGTGCCCAACATGACGACTCCTTCTGGTGCCGGATCCCGCGTCTCTCAGTCTGGCCCCGGGCGTGATCCTCGACAAGATGCGGACGTTGGTCCGCCACTACCGACCGCCCGTCAGAGCGAGGAGAATCAGCGCATGGACGCGAGGTCTCGGGCGTTCCTGGCGACCGCTGCAATCGCCTGCGGCGCGGCGGTGTTCACCGCGTGCAGCGCGATGCCCGAGTCTCCGGCGGGAACGGCCACCTCGATGCCGCAGGGCGATGATGTCATCACGCTGGATCCCGCGGACTTCACGTCCGACATCGACAACGCGTACTGGCCGATGACGCCGGGCACGCGCTGGACGTATCGGGAGGTCGACCCCGATGGCGAAGAGCTGCGCGTCACGGTGGTGGCGACATCCCAGACTCACAAGGTCGCCAACGGGGTCACCGCTCGGGTCGTGCGCGACACCGTGTTCCGCGGCGACGAGATCATCGAGGACACGTTCGACTGGTACGCGCAGGACGGCGACGGCGCCGTCTGGTACCTGGGCGAAGACACCGCGGAGTTCGAGAACGGCGAGATCACCTCACGAGAGGGATCGTTCGAGGCCGGCGTCGACGGAGCATCGCCCGGCATCCTCATTCCCGGCGATCCCGCGCCGGGAATGAAGTATCGGCAGGAGTACTACGCCGGCCACGCGGAGGACAACGGCGAGGTGCTCACCACCGACGCGATGGCGGACGCGCCGGCGGGCCACTACACCGACGTGCTGCTCACCATGGACACCGATGCCCTCGAACCGGACGTCGCCGAGCTGAAGTTCTACGCGCCGGGCGTCGGGCCCGTGCTCGCGCTGGATGCCGCCGGAGCCCCGGGTGGGCGGGAAGAACTCGTGGGCATCGACAAGGTTCCCGACGGTACCGGGACGCAGCCCCTGGGCGACCCCGGCTGACGCAACGGCGGCGCGATGCCGAAGATGTCGACGCCGAAGCGGGCGAATGGGGGCGAGCGGTCGGAGAAGGGCGCCGTCCGGTTCACGGTTCCGTTAATTCATAAGAGCGTGTACTGTCCTGGATATGCTTGCCGCCACCCCCACCGCGACGGTCACGCACACCGCTGCGCTCGCCCGCCTCGCCCACGCGCTGTCGGACCCGACGCGAGCGGGAATCCTGCTTGCGCTGCGGGATGAGCCGGCCTACCCGTCCGATCTGGCGGACTGCCTCGGGGTGTCGCGACAGGTGATGTCGAACCAGCTCGCGTGTCTGCGCGGGTGCGGGCTCGTCGAAGCCTCTCCGGAGGGTCGTCGCAGCCGGTACCGGTTGACGGATCCTCACCTGGCGCCCGCGCTGAACGAGCTGCTGCAGGTGGTTCTCCTCGTCGAACCCGACTGCTGCGACGGGGAAGGCTGCTGCTGCGCATGACCGCCGTCACACTGACCGCGGATCGTCGTCGTGGGCTGCAGCGCCGCATCCGCTGGATCGTGACGGCGACGATCGCATACAACGTGCTCGAAGCCGTCGTTGCCATCACCGCCGGATCCATCGCGTCCTCGGGCGCGCTGATCGCATTCGGCCTGGACTCCACGATCGAGGTGCTCTCCGCGGCCGCGGTGGCGTGGCAGTTCACGCGCCGTGATCCGGAGCGGTGGGAGAAGCCCACTCTCCGCGTGATCGCAATCGCGTTCTTCGCCCTCGCGGTCTACGTCATCGCCACGTCGCTGCTCGCCCTGATCGGTCGCGTCGAAGCGGAGCACAGCACCCTCGGCATCATCGTCACCGCGATGAGTGTGGTCATCATGCCGTTCCTCTCGCTCGCGGAACGTCGCACGGGTCGCGAGCTCGGCTCGGCCACGGCCGTCGCCGACTCGAAGCAGACGCTGATCTGCACCTGCCTGTCGGCCGCCGTCCTGGCCGGCTTGCTCCTCAACAGCCTGCTCGGCTGGTGGTGGGCCGATGCCGTCGCCGGACTGGTCATCGCCGGCTTCGCCGTACGCGAGGGCATCGAAGCGTGGCGTGGCGACGCCTGCGCAACTTCGGTCGGCATGATCCTCGAAGGTGATGACCACGGGATCTGAATCGAGTCGCGATCCCTGGAGAACACTGGGATCGCAGGTGCGGAGGATGGGGGATTCGAACTCTCATGTCCGTGAATACAACTCACCTGTTTTGCCGCGTGATTCCGCGGTTTTCGGGACTCTCCGGGTCGGGATGGCGGCGTTCTCCTGCATCGAAATACACGGCGTGTCACCGGTTAATGTGCCTTAACTGTGCCACCGACGACGGCCACTCGCCAATCTGTGGGGTTACCCTCACCATTCTCTCCACAACCCGCGCGGAGAGGGACTACTCGCTCGGGCGGCTCGAGGGCAAAACTGAAACGTGCTTCATCAGAGCCTGACGGCTCAGATTAGTTCGGGCGCTGAGGGTCGTCCAGCTCCGCCCCGCGACTGCGGAGCCACGGTACGATTTGGTCTCGTTCCCATAGAAGACGCCTCGTCCGCGTGGAGTCTTTCGAGTTCGCGGCTCACCGCACTCAGTCGATCGAGTCCTCCACGTCCATCAGCCCATTTGCGGGTGAGTTGGCGGATAGCGATGACGCCATGCAGATCACCGCGGAGGACGCCGGGTGAAGCTCATCAGCGGTGTCGCGGTCGGCGCAGTGGCCTGCTGGCAAGAACGACGTTCCTGCTCAGCGCGATAAGCACGCAAGGGGCCAGTTGCGGTCTCGCCTGCAGAACTAAGTACATAAGTCTCCAAGTGCACGTGCTCGAAGGCCAGACCGCGCGGCACGCCCTCAGGCCGCTGCGTATTACGACACGAAAGTACTTGATCGCCGTGGTTTCGGCGGGCCGTTCGTCTGCATGTCGCACACCTGGCCGACGTCGACGACGCGGCCGCCGTGATGATCGTCGTGAACGGCCATTCACAATAACCGACTGCAGGCCTCCGCCTACGTGTGGTCGCGACTGGTATATCACTGGCGAAGCGCAACATTTCCTTGTGTCAATCGGGCGCTGTGCTGTAGAAATTCCTCAGCGAGACGCACCGCTGCGTTTATTCCCGAATCGCTTTTCGAGAGATGGGGATACGCATGCACATACGTAGATGGCGTCGCAAGGCAATCGCGGCGGCGGCGGGATTCGCTCTGATCAGTGGAAGTGTTCTGTTCTCGGCCAGTTCTGCATCCGCCTACACACTCACCGGCTGCTCCTGGGGGCCGTATGGCACCACCGTCACGTGGCAACTTAATGCCCCGGCGGGTGACTACTACGACACCGGACTCGCAGCCGGATATTCCTGGGCCGCGACCACCGACATCAACGGGATGTCACCCAACAATGGCCTCCTGGTCGGGTACCTCGACAACAAAGGTGCCAACATGTACTCCGGGTGGACCGACTGGCAGTGCAACGGAAACAAGACGGTCTACGCCAACGCGACTCTGAACCCGTATTACACAAACGGCTACAGTTACGCCAACAAGAAGAAAGTCTGGCTCCACGAACTCGGTCATGGGCTCGGCCTGAACCACTCGGGGTCCTACGCGATCATGTACACCCCCGTCCAGAGCACAGGATTCACGCAGCCGCAGCCCGACGATATCAGTGGCATCAACTCGTTGTACTGAGTGAGCGAGGAGGAGAAATCATGAAGCATAAATCAGTCTTCGCCGCGACGGCGCTCATCGCTCTGGCTCTCGGCCTAGCGGGGTGCGCTGGTGGAGATCCAACCGGACACATGGATGGCTCCCGCGTCGAACTGTATGACTCCGTTCGAGGCATCGCGGCCGATGCTTCGCTGATCGCGGTCGGCGAGGTCACGGAACAAGAGGTGGTACAGGAAGACATTCCCTACACGCTCTCAACCTTCGCCATTGAGCGTGAGTTCTCTCCGGCTGTTTTGGGACGCGATGTACCAGCTGGCGCGCCGAAGATCGAGGGGAGCGAGGTGGTGGTTCGTCAAATGGGCGCGGCGGGTACGGAGCTTCCTTACCCGATTCTCGAGCCGGGCCAGCGGTACTTGCTCTTCCTTTCGCCCTCGATGCTGGAGGGTGAGAAGGCGACCCAGCTCTACATCACGGGAGGCTCCGCCGGCATCTACTCAATCGAGGGCAATGCCTTCGTGCACGGCCCATTCACCGAGGGCGACACCTTGCCGGGCAAATTGACTGCCAACGATCTCCAGAATTAGTGCGAGCTCGTGAACTCGTAGAACCCGCGGTTCCGAGCGAGAATAACCACTAATGGGCGATGCGTTCTGATATCGCCGCACTGCTCAGCGGTCGGGCTGTACTTTTCGGACAGCTCGACCGCTGGGCATCATCGTCGCGTGCTCCGGCCGCGCCTCCGCGAGCATCCGCAACGCCCGCTCACGCATCTCCGGCGAGTACTTCCTGTTCATCGAGTTCCATTCTTCTGCGCGTGCTAATCGCTCTGGGAGTAGAGCCGCCCAGGCTGACGTAGCGACTCCAACAGCCAGACGGAGTAGCAACTCTTGTTGCGACTGCGCGCAAGCAACTTTGGTTTCTGGTGCCCGCAAAGACGGCTGGTTAGCCTCACGAGTGCGAT
Source organism: Microbacterium jejuense (assembly GCF_039544225.1). Taxonomy (NCBI): domain Bacteria; kingdom Bacillati; phylum Actinomycetota; class Actinomycetes; order Micrococcales; family Microbacteriaceae; genus Microbacterium; species Microbacterium jejuense. The sequence continues at coordinate 188,256 of NZ_BAABLG010000009.1, read as the reverse complement.
GCGCCACGTTGCGCGCTCGTGTTCTAGAAGGGTGAATCAGGCATGGAAATCAGTGTGAAGAGAATCCGACCGGCGATCCGTTCGAAGCGCAGTCTCGGCGCGGTGGTGGCGACGTTGGCGATGCTGGTGTCGGTCGGAGTGATCGCGCCTGCCGCAACGGCCGCTGAGCCGGGCGGAGCCGGAGAAGACGCGTACGACCTCGTCGTTAACGGCGAGACAACAACCCTGGGTGAGGGGCAGTCGATCACGATCCCCATGCAGCTCGCCCAACCGACAGCCGCCGCGGGCATTGTCTCTCCCAATGTGGTGTACCCCGGGAACGGAGGAACGCTCGTGGTTACGGCCAGCCACGGTGTCTACTACTGGACCATCGCCACACCATGTGTGGGCAACGTTCTCGGGTCCTTTTCCATCACCGACCTCACCAGTGGGTTGAGCGGCGGATTCGCCCTGGCGAACGACTTCTCGGGCTCAGCTACGACGAGCAAGCTTATGAATCACAGATACTCGGGAACGTTGAACGCCACCGTGTCCAACTTCTGGGGCCCATGCGCGTACACCATGCCGAACAACACGCTGTACACGTACAAAGGCTGATTCCTGGTGCCGGGGGAGGGCGAGTGGTTTCGGCCACCGCCCTTCCTTGTCGAACCGGCGGCGAGCCAGAATGGACTGATGATGATGACACACGGGCAGAGCGTCGCGGCTGATTTGAAACGACTGATCGCAGGGGGCCGTATCTCAGAAAGTGCTCTACATGCAGTTACCGGAATTGAGTTCGGAAAATTGGCGGCTCTTCTCGCCGACGATTCATCAGCCTCGACAGGCGTGACTGTGCACGGGGCGGTGCTTTCTCCCGAGGAGAGTGCTCGCGTATCGACCCTTGTGGCGCAGCTGACATACGGGCTGGACATCGACGATGACGAGCGTCTTCAGGGGATCCTGGAGTCTCTGACGAGCGTCGTGGGACTAACCCTCGAGAACATCTCCCGGTTGACTCAGCTGGATCTTGGTGACCTGAAGAAGGCGCTGAGTGATCCCGCAGACCTCCCGAGTGAGGCAAAGTACATGCTCGCCATCCGAGGGTCCTACCTCGTCAACGCCGCCAACCTGGCGCGTGCGCGATAGGAATCGTATCTGTACCGCAAGACGAGCAGTGCTCGCCGCAACCACGCGAAACACGGGCGAGCGACGCAGTCGGGTTGGCGTGGTCGGCTTCGTCTATTCGATCGCCGTGCATGGACTCGCTCGCAAGCGCCTCAATGCGCCCTTGCGCACCTGAGGGCGGAGCAGGCGAGTGGTCGACTACATCCTGGGGGGTCGCTTCATGAGCGCTTGACGACTGAGTCTTGTCCGCGCGCTGAGCGCGTTCCAACTCTGGCCCTCCCTTCGAAGCAGAGTGACCAGATCATCCCGCTCACGCAGGAGCTTCGACTCCTCGCGATGGATTTCCTCGAGGTCGCGAGACACGGCTCCGAGCCTGTCGAGCGCGCCACGTGCGCCGCCCCACCGCTTGAGCAGTTGCTTCCCGACTGCTGCCCGTTGCTGAGCGGCGGCGAGTTCAACCGCTGCCCGTTCCTCAGCTTCGATTGCGCGTGCGATCGCAGATTCACGCTTGGCACTCCGACGTCCGCGGGCCATGTAACCAGGTTGACACGCGATCCCAGTGTTCTCAAGGGATCTGAGCGTGCCACTCAAGAGTGCCTGCGTGCATTGCTCATTCCTCTTGTCTCTCGCCTCTTGTCTCTCGCCTGTCGTCTCTCTTCTCTCGCCTTTCCTCTCTCGTCTTTCCGCTCTCGCCTTTCCGCTCGCCTTTCCTCCTGTGCGGCCTTAGCTGAACGGTCGGGGTCGTTCCTCACTCGATACCCAACCGGATCGTGCGGTACTCGACGCCGACGAGGACGGCCGCATCCTTGTATGTGAGAGCGAGTGAGTTCGACGAGCGGTTCATGTTCTTCTCATCGCGCACTTGCTGTGTTCAGCGGGGATTCAGCACGCGTGGGCACGCTGTGAGGAGGAGGGGCGCGTGAGGGTTCTGATCGTCGAAGACGAGCGACGGCTGGCGGAGGGGATGAAGCGCGGCCTGGAGGCCGAGGGCTTCGCCGTCGACATCGCCGCGACGGGCACGGATGGACTGTGGCTGGCCGAACAGCAGCCGTATGCCGCGATCGTGCTGGACCTCATGCTTCCCGGTGCCAGCGGCTTCGAGGTGTGCCGTCGGCTGCGACAGCAGAGCATCTGGACGCCGGTGCTTGTGGTGACGGCCAAGGACGGCGTGTTCGACGAAGTCGAAGCGTTGGAGTCGGGTGCTGACGACTATCTCACCAAGCCGTACACATTCGCGATCCTCGTGGCTCGGCTGCGCGCGCTGATTCGCCGAGGATCCTCACCACGACCGCGCGCCCTGCAGGTCGGCGATCTCACGGTGGACCCCTTCACCCGGCGGGTCGATCGCGCCGGGCAGGTGATAGAGCTCACCGCGCGGGAGTTCGCGGTGCTCGAGTTCCTGTGTCGACGTCCGGGACAGGTCGTCGGCAAGCGCGCCATCCTCGACGGCGTCTGGGACTTCGGGTTCGACGGCGATCCAAACATCGTCGAGGTCTACATCCGCCACCTGCGCAACAAGGTGGATCGTCCGTTCGGGCGAGAGAGCATCGAGACGCTCAGGGGTGCGGGCTATCGGATGGTGGACGATGCCGGTTGACGGGCAAACGGCTGGCCGCCCCGTCGGCGTGCGGGTCCGGGTCACTGCGGTCGCCACGGGCGTCGTCGCGATCGCACTGGTGGTCGGTGCGCTCGCACTGTGGTTCCTGGTCCGATTCTCGCTCTACGGCGGACTCCGCGAAGGGGCTGCACAGGACGCGTCGGCGATCTCCTCCCAGATGGAGGAGGGCGCCGGCACCGGATTCGGGGAGCTGGACGATGACCGCCTGCTGCAGGTGCTCGATGCGAACGGCATCGTGGTCGTGCGCAGCGAGGGGGCGCCGCTGAGCCCGGTGACGTCGGTGACACGACCCGCGCAGACGGTGCAGGTCGGCGGGACGACGTACGTGGTGGCGGTGGAGCAGGCGACGAGCGACCGCGCAGTCATAGCCGGTCGCCCCACTTCCACGGCCGACACGACGCTCGCCACGGTGGCAGTGGCCCTGGCCGTCGGTGTTCCGGTCCTCGTCGCCCTTGTCGCGGTGGTGACGTGGGCAGGCGTCGGCCGATCCCTGGCGCCGGTGGAGCGGCTGCGTCGTCAGGTGGGGGAGGTGACCTCCCGGACCCTCGGTCGCCGGGTGGATGAGCCGGGCACGCGCGACGAGATCGACAGGCTGGCGTCGACGCTGAACGACATGCTCGCCCGGCTGGACGTGGCGTCGGCGTCTCAGCGGCGCTTCATCTCCGACGCGTCGCACGAGTTGAGATCCCCGTTGACCACGTTGCGCCAGTATGCGGAGCTCGCCCGAGATCACCCGGATCGTGTCGACCATGCGGAGCTGTCGGCAGCCGTGCTGAGTGAAGGCGCGCGCATGGAGGAGCTGGTGCAGGGTCTACTGCTGCTCGCCAAGGCCGATGAGGCCGCCCTCAGCCTGCAAGCCCGAGAGGTCGACCTGGACGACATCCTGCTCGGAGAGGCAGCACGGCTGAAGACGCTCGGATCCGTGACGACGGATGCCACCCGTGTCGGTGCCACGCGGGTCATCGGCGATCCCGCACTCCTGCGGCAGCTCGTCCGCAACCTGATCGACAACGCCGCGCGTCACGCCCGGTCGCGGGTCGCGCTCGCGGCCAGGGATGAGGGGGATCTGGCCGTCATCACGGTCAGCGACGACGGTCCCGGCATCCCCGAGGCCGACCGGCTGCAGGTGCTCGAGCGGTTCGTGCGTCTCGACTCTGGACGAGCTCGCGGAGAGGGCGGCAGCGGACTGGGGCTGTCGATCGTCGACGAGATCGCGAGGGCCCACCACGGCCGTGTGCGGATCGACGCGGACCCGGAGCTCGGCGGCGCGCGGGTGATCGTGGAGCTGCCCGCCGCTGCGTCCTGACCCGCCGCGGCCGGGCGGGGACAGCTCTGAGGAACGGTTCAGCGGCGGTTCAGCCCCGCGGATCGACACTGAAGGGGTCTCGAAGGAAAGGAGCCGAACTCATGCGTAAGCGAATGATCGGCATCGTCAGCACCGCCGCAGCGCTCACCCTCGTCGCGGGGGGCACAGTCACCGCGATCGCCGCCACCGGCGGCCTGTCGGGAGGGGGTAACGACGACTCCTCCACGGCGATCACCGGCCCGGCACTCGATAGAGCAACGGCTGCGGCCATCGCGGCGGCAGGACCTGGGACTGTCACCGAGTCGGAGGCGGGCGGAGACGAAGCGGCGTATGAGATCGAGCTGAAGCTCGACGCGGGCGGTTCCGTCGACGTGCGGCTGGACAGCTCGTTCACGGTCACGGGGGTCTCGTCCAACGACGAGCAGGGCGACGACCACGGCAAGGGCGCCGACGACAGCAGCAACCACAATGAAGGCCCGCAGGGAGACGGCGATGGCGAGACCGCTGACGACTGAATCCGGCCACGACTGCTCCGAGAGGGGCTTGCCGATCTGCGGCGGCCCCTCTCGCGCGGCGAACGACGCGCTCAGCGTCGGGGCCGTGGCAGTCGCAGCGTGAGGGTAGTCCCGTCGCCCGAGGTGGCGGTGACCTCGACACTCCCCCCGAACCTGCCGACCGTGTCCTGCACGAGGTTCAGCCCGATCCCGAACCCGACGCTGCTGCTGCCGCCGCCGTCCACAGTCGACGAGGAGCGGGCGAACCTGTCGAAGATGCGGCCGGGATCGATCCCGCTGATGCCGCCGCCCTGATCCGAGACAGAGATGAGCGTCCAACGGCGATCGCCGGCCGCGGTCACCCTCACCACGGAGCCTGCCGGCGAGTGCTTCACGGCGTTGTCGAGCAGCGCCACGAGCGCGCGGTGCAGGCTGGTGTCGGGGATCGCGGCGGCGAGGTCGTCGGGTACGGCGACCGTCTCGAGGGTCACCTGCTTCTCTTGCGCGAGGAGCCGCATGGCCGCCACGGCGCCGTCGATCACCGGCCGGATCGCGATGGGCTTCGCGTCGCCGGTGGCCGTGGTGTCGACCGAGTCGAGGAGGTCGTTGACCACGTTGATGATGTTGCGCGAGTCGTCGCGCAGTTCGCCCACCAGTGCACGATGCGGGTCGTCCGCGGCGAGCGACCGCTCCAGCACCTGCAGCCGGGTGTCGAGCACGGCCAGTGGTGTGCGCAGCTCGTGCGAGGCGTCGGCCACGAAGCGGCGCTGCCTGCTCAGTGCGTCGACGAGCGGAGCCACCGCACGGCGAGTGGCGAGCAGCCCGAGCAGCCCTGCCGACGCGACCGCGAGCACTCCGATGGAGACACCGCCGACGATGATGTCGAGTCCCCCGACGTCGACCATCTCTTCATGGCGGCTCGGGTCGAACACCTCCCTCAGCGGCACCTGGGTGAGCACGAACGTCAGCCCGGCTGCGAGCACCGCGAGCACCAGGAGCGACACGGCTATGGTGAGCCACACCCCGACGCGGACCGCCGTACGCCGCACGAGCAGCGCGTCCGCGTCCATCGCCTGCGACCGACGGGTCACAGCATCCCCAGCCGATATCCGAGGCCGCGCACAGTCGTGACGATGTCGGGTTCCGTCTTGCGGCGAAGATAGTGCACGTACGTGTCGACCGTGCCGGGAGAGTCCGTCGCGTCGAAGACGCTGCGGAGGATCTCATCCCGCCCGAAGGTCTTCTGCGGATGCCCGGCGAGCAGCTTCAGCAGAGCGGATTCACGCTCCGTGAGGATCGTGCGCCCGTCGTACGGCGAATAGACGGAGCGCGAGTCCGGGTAGAACTCCCAGGGCCCGATGCGCACGAACGGGCCCTCGCCGTCGGCGACACGGCGGATCGCGCGAAGGCGTGCGAACAGCTCGTCGAAGTCGAACGGCTTCACCAGGTAGTCGTTCGCACCCGCATCCAGGCCCCGCACCTTGTCTTGCACGGTGCCCAGCGCCGTGAGCATGAGCATCGGCGTCGTCGTCCCGCTTCGGCGCAGGGTCTCGACGATCGACACCCCGTCGATCCCCGGCAGTCGGCGGTCGACGACGAGCACGTCGAACCTGCTCTCGAGAGCCTTCTCGAGAGCGGCGTTCCCGTCGACGATCAGCTCGGCGTCGTAGACCTCGCTGAGCACCCGCACCATCAGCGGACCGAGCTGGGGGTCATCCTCAGCGAGCAGCAGCCTCGGCCGATCATCCGACATCACGCTCTCCTTCCCGCATCCGCCCTCGATGCCCAAGGGTACGGCGGGGACCCTCGACGGCGACCGACTCGCGGTATCCCGAGCCGAGTCTGCTCGCAGACCGGCTCGCCGGCCAGTCGGTCGCCGTCAGTCCGTCGCTGCCGCCGCACCGCCCTGATCCCTGGGGGCGGCGAACCAGCTCCACATGCTGACGACACGGTCGACCGCGAGGGCGGCCACGGGAACGAGCAGCATGGATGCTGCGACGTCGGTGGGATAGTGCACTCCGAGGTATATCCGTGACCACGCGGTGATCAGCACGATCACCGCCCCGGCGGCGATGGGACCGCCCCGAGAACCTGCCGGCGCGAGGACGACGATCAGCGCGCAGACCAGAGCCGCAGCGAACGCGGTGTGACCGCTGGGGTAGCTGAAGGTCGCGGGATCGGGGATGACCGCCGGCGAGAGCAGCGCGGGGTCGGGGCGAGGTCGCTCCACGACCGGCTTGATGGCTTCGGCGAGCACCCAGGGGACCCCCAGCACGACGAAGATCCGCAGCGGAGGACGCCAGGATCTGGTCAGGAGGAGCGCCCATGCCAGGCTGATCGCCACGACCAGCACCGCCCCGGCGGGCCCGAACACCGTGTTGATCGTCAACGCGACGAGGTCGAAGACCGCGTTGTGCGCACCGTGGACAGCCTCGACCATGCGCATCTCGTCAGCCGACCACGTCGGCGAAGCCACGATCGCCAGCCCTGCGCCGATGACCGCGGCGATCGTGACGGCGGCGATCGCCAGAATCGGCCACATGCTTCCAGGGCGGGCGCGGACCGCGCCCACAGTGCCGTTCGCGTCGTCGTGCGCGGACGCGGCGCGACGAAGCGGATCCGTCATCCGAGCGTCTCCTGCAGCGTCGCTAGTGCGGCCTTCTCCTGCGCGGCGTCGGGGGTGCTGGCGCGGATGGCCGAGAGCACGTCGTCGATCTGGCCGTCGAGCACAGTCCACCCGGTCTCGTCCAGAGGCTCCAGCGTGGACTGGGCATCGTCCCAGGCCCTCTCCAGCTCTTTGGCCTTCGCTGTCGCGGCGCCCTGATCGCCTGCGGCGACGGCATCCGAAGCATCCTGCACGATCGCGCGGAACGCGGCGACCTTCGCCGCAGGCAAGTGCTCGGTGGCCGACTGCCCCGGCGCGAGCGTGGCCGCGACCACCGGGCCCTCCTCTTCACTCGCCGGGGCGGTCCCGTGCGGCTGCGCGGCCGCACCGATGAGCAGCCCCGCGGTGGCGAGGGCCAGCACGCCGTACCCCGCCAGGACCAGTCGCTCCCGCCGCGGGTTGCTGCGGACGGCGTGCCGCTGCTGCTTCGGACCGCCCTGGTCCGCATGGATGACGTCGGAGCGCGACACCGTCAGGAAGATCACGGTGGCGAGGATCGCGCCGAGGAACAGGACGCTCGTCCAGCCCACCCCGAGGCCGATACCGCCCTGGTCGGCCGGCAGCCCGAGCCAGTCGCCGAGGTTCGCGCCCAGCGGGCGGGTGAGGATGTAGGCGAGCCAGAAGGCGAGCACCGAGTTGGCGCCCAGGCGCCACCCGATCACGACGCCCACGATGAGTCCGGCCGGCAGGAGCACGGAGATTCCCGGCGCCCACCCGGTGAGCTCGAGGATCCAGTCGCCCGCGGCGGTACCCAGCGCGAAGGTGACCAGGATGGCGAGCCAGTAGAACAGCTCCCTCGGCGTCGTGGTGATGCTGTGGATCGAGAGCGTGCGTTGCGTGCTCCACCACACGCCGAACACCACCGCGAGCAGGGCCGCGAACACCGTCGTGCTCAGCGCGAGGGGAACCCCGAGGCTGTCGGTGAGGATGTCGGTGTACAGGGTGCCAGTCACGCTGACGACGACGACGGTGAGCCAGTACACGAACGGCACGTATCGTCGGAGCGCGAGCTGCCATGTCAGCACCAGGGCGAGGACCACGGTGAAGATGACGGCCGTCATCTCCAGCCCCACGCCGAGGGTCATGTTGATCCAGTCCGCGAAGCTCTCGCCGACGGTCGTGCAGAGGATCTTGATGATCCAGAACCAGAGGGTGACCTCGGGCACCTTGCTGAGCATCTCGCGCCGGCGGCGTGCCACGGGCGTCAGGTCGACTGTCTCCATCACACAGCGGACGGTACGCACCGCCGTCTAAGGCGACTCTAAGAAGCGACCGGAAGCGGTCTTTCAGGCGACGCAGGTCCCTTCGGCGCCAAGTTGGGTGCCCGTCACCGCCCGTTCGGCTCCGGATCGCGAGCCCGTTCTGGGGCTCCCGCGGGCCTCAGACGCGCACAGTCGCCACAGGTCACACATCCCATCCCGCGTGACGATGCGTCAGCTCGGTGCAAGTGCTCTCACGCGGTTGTTACGTGCGTTGTGCTCCAGTTCGACCAGACCGAGTTCCTCCAGGAGGGGTGGAAGGTACATCCCGAACCGGCCTCGATAGCCTTTTCGCGTGCCGTACCAGCCTCCGACCGGGTTGTTCCCCGCACGACCCCACGCTTCCACCGTGCCCTCGCTCGCAGGCTTCTGCTCGTCGGCTGCGCCGAGTGGCACCCAGTCGGCTTGTTCGAGAAGCCATTCGTGGAGGTCATTGATCGCGCGTGCCTGGTAAGTCAGGCGTGTGCTGCCCACCTGGCACACAAGCTGCTCGCCGTCCCGGTACATCGTGTACTCCGAGGTGCCCGGCGCCGTGCGCAGCACCCATGGATCGGAGTCGGTCCCTGCCGCCATCTCTCTGCCTCCCAGTCCCTGCCCTCAGTGTGGTCGCACGGGCTGCCTCCGGCAAGACGCAGACTATTGGCGTGAGCGGATAGCGGGCGACCTCTTGGCTGGTTGCTCCAGCTCGGTCGAGCGTCCCCGGCATGCGGGCGCGACGGACAGCGCCTGCGGCGCACCGCGAGAGGGATTGTCGGAGTCCGGAGGCGCTCGTCTGACAAACGAGGACTGGAAGCGAGCCGCGGCGTCAGCCAGAGTCGGCTTGTGCGCGCTACGCAACGGATCGACCGGGCCGATTTGCGCAGACTGCGCACGTGCCATCGGTAGAGGGCTTGTGCCCATCTACCGTGCAGTCCCAGCCGGGGATCGTGAGACGGCCCTGCCGGGCTTCCAGCACCGCTCTGGCGCGTGCGCAGGCGCTGCAGGGCTTCGGAGTGCCGGTCGGGTGTTTCGTGCAGAAGGGTGAGTCCGCGTTATGCGTGACGTGGGCCGTCTTCTCACGCGTCGCGTTGGCTCCGCTCTTCGATTGATCAGAGGAGCCTGGCCCTACGTTCGCTGTCATGTCACGCGTGCTGTCAGGCGTCCCGTCACTGATGGCTTGCCTGTGCATCACGCGCGGCCCGGGGTGGTCCGCAATAGCGGCTCGCTGCCGGTCGCGGTACTCCTTCTGGCGTCGTCTCGCGCCCTCGCGGTAGCGTTCGACCTCCTCAGCCGTCGACTGCCGCAAGGTGCTCGTCCAACCCACGAGGCGGTAGCCGTCGTCGACGCGCTTCCAGAGGCCGGCGCGTTCCAGTTCGTCAAACGCCGCAGGGTCGTCGCCCTCCGGGTGCAGGTATTTCGTGTAGCGGGTCGGCACCGACCCGTCCGTGCCCTGACTGCTGCACCACATGAGGGCGCTGACGAGGACTCGGAAGGCGCGGTCACTGAGATTGTCGATGCGAATGCTCCCGAGCCATTCGGCAGGAAGGCGTGCGTCGAGCATGACGCTCAGGTGCAGCCGCGACTTAGGATTCGACCCCGAACACCCGCAGCAGGGCGGCGCGGGGGATCATCCGGCGCGGTCCGAGCTGGACGGTAGGGATCGTGCCGCGTTCGACGCCGAGCCTGATGGTGCGGTACTCGACACCGACCAGCACGGCCGCGTCCTTGTAGGTGAGAGCGAGTGAGTTCGGCGAGCGGTTCATCCTGCATCTCCTTCGTGAGCCACCATTGTCATCACGCATGCACACCGTAGCACGATTCAGAGCCAGTTATGTCATGAATGCGTCATGTCGTACGTTGTTCAGAGGATTCCGGCCTGTAATACTGGCGGCATGGTGCAACTCGAGGCCGTCGACATCAGTGACGAACGGGTGACTGTCGGCGGTGGGGTGAGCGTTCCCGCGGCCTGGACGGTGGTGGTGCGGGGGGAGCCAGGTGTGCCCGGCGACATCCGTGTGCATGCGGCGTACGACCGAAGCCTGGGTCGTGTGGTCGCAACCGAGGTGAGCGTCGCGCGCAGCGGGGTCGGCGATGAGGTGACCAGCCTCACGCTGCGCGAGGTCCGCGTGCAGGCTGCGCTCCAGGTGAGCGGCCTGAAACTATCCACAGTTTCGGAGCCCGGCGAGACAACGTGCTCGGGTGGGGACTACATTCGCCGCATGCAGAGCCGGAAGGATCGTGATCTCACGGCGAGTGTCGTGGATGCATCGCGGACGTACGCGCTCGCAGGCGCGATCAACCTGCCGCCGCTGAAGGCGGTGGCCGACAGCCTGGGCATCAGCCAGAGCACCGCGACCCGGCTGATGAACCGCGCGCGGTCGGAGGGGCTCGCGCCGAGACTTACGGGCCCCGAGCAGGAACTCTCTGGGCCGGTGATCGCTCCGACTACGGGCGGTCCGACTCTCAACTGAGAGGAGCGATGGCATGCCCAGACGATCGAATCAGGACGGCACCGTCTCGCCGTACACCACAAAGTCGGGCGAGATGCGGTACCGAGTCGCGTACTGGGTCGACCGCCCCGACGGTGACGCTGTCCGCAGATTCCGACGGGGCTTCGCATCCGAGCGCGAGGCCCTCGCCGCGCTCGGCGAGGTGCAGGTCGACATCCGCCGGGGCGTGCACGTCGACGAGACTCGCGAGACGTTCAACGCCTACGCGGAGAAGTACTTCGACTCGCTGCGCGTGCGGCCGTCGACCCTTGCCGGCTATCGCAAGCATTTCCGCGTTCACGTCCTGCCTTCGTCGATCGGGCGCGCGCCGATCGCCGACATCACCAAGGACCAACTCAATCGCTTCTACCGACAGCTGGAACTTACCGGCAGGAAGGATCGAGGTCACATCGGCGAGCCGCTGGGCGCGGCGACGGTGCGGCACGTGCACGTACTGGTCTCGCAGGTGCTCCAGCACGCTCTGGAGGATGGGCTGATCCGCTTCAACCCTGCCAAGCGAGCCTCGCCCCCGACGAAGCTCGAAGCCGCGCCGCCCGAGATGACGACGTGGTCCGCCGAGGACGCGCGCCTGTTTCTGGAGTGGTCGGAGTCGTCAGGCGACTACCTGTGGCTGGCGTGGCTCACGCTGCTCGGCACTGGCATGCGACGTGGCGAGCTCCTTGGCCTTCGCTGGAAGGACGTCGATCTCGACAATCAGGTGGTCACTGTCGCTCGCGCAATGTCGTACGTGAAGGAAGCCGGCAGGCGTCCGGTGATCGATTTCCGCGCCACGAAGAGTGGTCGCGTTCGCAACGTCGACATCGATCGCCGGCTCACCGATGCGTTCCGCGCGCGCCATGACGTGCTCCGCGCGGTCTCTCCGGAACTGGCGCGTGGCGAGCAGCTCATCTTCTGCAATCGCTACGGGGCGCCGCACAACCCCACGCAGTTCTCGCGCCAGTGGCGTGAACGGGTAGCGAGGGCCGTCGCGGAGCATCCGGATCTCGATGTTCTACACCTGCACGAGCTGCGCCACACGCATGCGACACTGCTTCTGCGCGCCGGCGTGCACCCGAAGATCGTCTCGGAACGGCTCGGCCATGCCGACATCCAGACGACGCTGAACACGTACTCGCATGCCGTTCGGACGCTACAGCGTGGCGCCGCGGATCTCGTGGGGGAATTGCTCGCGCCGGTGTCGACGGAGCTGCCCGAGCTCGATCCCGTCACCTAATTCGTTCGTACTCACACCTCGGCCAACGCCGACATCAGCGAACTCAGCGGGCAGGCGGTGCGCAGTGCCGGGACCGTGGAATAACGAGGAGCGCAGCGACGAGGCTATGCCGCGAAAGCCCGGCACGGAGCATCGTCTGTTCGCTACGATCTCGCGGTCGGAGGGCGGTCGAAACCTCCGTCGCGGACCACGAATTATGTCAATCCCGACCCTCAACTGTGCCACCAACTGTGCCACGGGATCCAAATCGAGTCGCGATCCCTTGAAAACACTGGGATCGCAGGTGCGGAGGATGGGGGATTCGAACCCCCGAGGGGTTTCATCCCCAACACGCTTTCCAAGCGTGCGCCATAGGCCACTAGGCGAATCCTCCGGGCGGCCCCGGAGGGCCAGAGAACATCCTACCCTGCGCCGCTACCGTCCCCGCACCGGCGCGGTCCCGGCGTACACGCTGCCCGGACGGATCACGAGCGACCGCGGTGCGAGCAGCGCCAGGATGCGTCGTGACGGCGGCACCGACGCGAGGAGCGCGGCACGGACCGCCGTGGCGGCGTCGGCGGAGGCATCCCCCATCCAGTACGAACGCGTGCCGGCCTTCGAATAGCTGACCCGCTCGATCGCGATGAGGACGGTGTTCATCTCGGATGCCGCCACCCCGTGCTGCGAGATCAACCGCTGTGCGAACGCGCGCGGCGTCTCGCTCGACGGCACCTCGATGCCGACGTCGATCGCGGCGTCCTGCACGGCCTGCCAGGCGGCTGCCGCATCGCCACGGCGGGCGGCGGCATCCTGCTGCCGGCGCCGCAGTTCGCGCAGCAGGAACGGCAGAGCCAGCACGAACAGCACCAGCAGCACCACGCCCGTCAGCGGGACAGGATCGATCGCCGTGCGGGTCGGGCCGGAGGCCGAGGAGTCGCGCTGCTGGTCGGGGTCGAGGCGGCTCGGGTCGATCGAGCGGCTCGGGGCCGGGCTCGCACCGGGCGTCGGGGTGTCGGCGCCCTGGCCCTGCCCCGGAAGCGCGGCGGCAGGCGAGAACGTCGTCGGAACACCGAGGCTCACCGTCGGCTCGAACGGGATCCAGCCCACCCCCGCGAAGTAGACCTCGGGCCACGCGTGCAGCTGCGAGCTCTTCACGGCGTAGACGGTCTGGCCCTCGATCGTCTCGCTCGTGGCCTCGCCAGGCAGGTAACCCACGACGATCCGCGACGGGATGTGGAGGGTGCGCGCCATCAGCGCGAACGCCGACGCGAAGTGCACGCAATAGCCCTTGCGCACCTGGAGGAACTGGGCGACCGCATCGGCTCCGCTGCCGTCGAAGCCGTCCTCGACGGGCGCTTCGAGCGAGTAGGTGAAGTCGCCGCCGCGGAACCAGCGCTGCAGCGCGATCAGCTTGTCGTAGTCGGTCGCGGCGTCGGCGGTCACCTGCGCCGCGGTCTCGGCGATGACCGGCGGCAGATCCGTCGGCAGCTGCGTGGTGTCGTCGCGGACCTGCTCGCCGCCCGGGACGAGGGCGCGCATCTGCTCCAGCGACGGGCGCGGCGGGTCGTACACGACCTCGTACGACTGGCCCTGCGTCGAGCCGCTCGCCGTGGCGACGGTGCGGTTGTACGGCACGGCGCCCCACAGCCCGTCGAGTCCGGTGACGGTCTCGGCGGGGTAGGGCACCGGAGCCCACACCGATTCGAGGTTCACGACGTCGATCTTGGTCGTGTACTCGGTGGTCTCGATGTCGTCGGAGAGGTCGATCTTGCCGAATGCGCGATCGCTCGTGAGCGCCACTGTCTGCGAGCGATCGGGCTCCCACAAATCGCCCTCGAACCTGCTGAGCGTCGTCGCCCGCAGGTACGGCACCGATGGCGCGTCGGTGCGGAGCTTGATGACCACGCTGTCCTGCGGGCGTCGCAGATCGTCGCCCAGCTGCAGCGTCGCATCGATGCCCGCACCCGCGCCGACGCCGGTGCCTGCGCGCATCGGCGTCGGCAGCGTCGGGGTGACGACCACGGCGACCACGATGGCGATCGCGGCGATGCCGACCGCGGTGGCAGGGACTCCGGCGGTGCGCTCGGCCTCGCGCTCGAGTGGCTTCTCCCGCGCGCGCGTCTCGGCGCGGATGAGGAAGAGGATCGTGATGGCGAGGAACACGAAGCCCATGACGTCCACGTCGCCGGGCACCGCGATGGCCGGGATGAGCGAGACCGCGATGATCCCGACCGAGCCGAGGAGCGGCAGGCGCGCAGTGACGACCACGTGGTCGACGATGACCGTGAGCAGCCCCATCGCGCCGACCACCACGAATCCGAGCGACAGCGTGGGATCCAACGGCGCCGCGCCGAGGGTGATCTCCTCCATCGCGGTGCCGACGAGGATCGGCACCGCCCGGAACGTCTCGAGCGTCGGGATCACCCACAGCAGCGCCGTCTCGCGCAGGAACACCAGGGTCATGAACACGACCCACACGGCCAGCTCGATGAGCGTCACCGCGACCGCCGGCATCCGGAGTCGACGGGCGTTGTAGCCCGCCGCGAGGATCAGCGCGGCCAGGGCGAGAGCCCCGATGAGCCACGCACCGGACTGCACCACGCGGGCGACCGGGAGAAGGGCCGCGAGCAGCGCGGCGAGGATCGCGAACGCGAGCAGCCGCTGCCCGACGCGGCGGGCACCGCGGTCGACGTCAGCCGAGGACATGACTCACTCCGCGCCCGACCGCATTGCCCCACGCGATCGACAGGTCGCGGTCGGGGTCGATCCGGGCGACATGCCAGCCGTGGTCGGCGGCACGGTCGAGCGCATCGTCGATCGGCGCCGTCGACAGCACGAGCGGCATGGTGCTGTGATGCGCGACCGGGCCGATGGCGTCGGCGTCCGCGGGGTCCAGACGGCCCACGATCAGCACCACCGGGCCGGTCGACACGCCCGTGAACAGGCGCGGCATGCGGCCGAGCAGGTCGTCGCGCTGCGCGGTCACCGTGGCGAACTGCGCGAGCATGCGGTCGACCTCGGTCATGTCGCCGCCGTCGATGCGCTCGGTCAGCACGTGGCCCTCGCTGTCGATCACCTCGACCGCGTACCCGTCGTGCACGAGCCGCGCGACGACGGACACGCACGCCGACACCCCCGTCTCGAAGGCGGGGTCGGCCCCGGGCTCGCGCACCGCGTCCATCGACCAGCGCAGCGCCGACCGGTCGAGCACGACAGTCGCCTCGGGCGTGGACTCCTGCTCCTCCTGCCGCACCATCAGCTCGTCGCGGTGCGCGGTGGCCCGCCAGTGGATGCGACGCATCGAGTCGCCCGGCGCGTACGGTCGCGCGACCAGATTGTCGGCGCCCTGTCCGATCTGGTTCGTCGTGGTGTGAAGGGTGCCTCCGGTGGCCCCCGCGTAGTCAATCAGGGGGGAGAGGTCGACGACCGCCGGGGCGACGGTGACGGGTGTGCGCCCCGAGAACGCGATGGTGCGCCGCGCGAGCCCGAACGGGTCGGACGAGGTGACAGTCAGCGGCCCGATGGTGTGCACGCCGCGCCGGGCGCCCGTGATCGTGTAGGTCAGGTCGACCACGCGCTCGCCGCCGCCCGCACCGCCGCGCAGACCCGAGCCGAGCGCAGGGAAGGCACCCTCGGTCTTGCCGCGCAGGCCCTTCGGCAGGGCGTCGCGCCACGTGCCCGGCGGCGTCGGCAGAGCAGTGCGCACCCCCACCCGCACCGCGACCATGGTCTCGCGGCCGACGGAGGCGACATCGGGCACGAGCGAGCGCGTCACGACGTCGGTGCGGCGGCCGAGGTACAGCGAGGCGACGCTCGCGCCGACCGCCGCCAGCATCAGCACGCCGAAGTAGATGAGCTCGACGATGCCGGCCTCGTTCGCGACGATGAAGCACACCACGGCGAGCACGACGGCTCCCGTGCCGCGCACGGTGAGGGGCCAGGCGCGTCTCATCGCGACCCCCCGATCACTCCTCGGCCGCTGCCGCGGCCTCGCCCTCGCCCCATGCTCGCGTCCCCGTCTGCTTCCTCCCGTTGCCCCGATCTCACTGCCGCGCGGCGATGGGCACGCGGACGCTCGCCGCGACCCGCTCCAGGATGGTCGTGATGGCGTCCGCCGCGGTGCCGGCCCGGGCGCCGCCGGCCGAACGGGTCGGGATCAGCCGGTGCGCGAACACCGGCAGCAGCAGCGCCGTGATGTCGTCGGGGATGACGAACGCGCGTCCGTCGAGGGCCGCCCACACCTTCGCGGCGCGCACCAGCTGCAGCGTCGCGCGAGGGCTCGCGCCCAGGCGCAGGTCGGCGTGCGTCCGGGTCGCCTGCGACAGCGCGACCGCATAGTCCTCGATCGCAGGTGCAACGTGCACGGCGCGCGCCCACGCGATGAGGCCGGTGACCTGCTCGGCCGACACGACCGGTGCGAGCCGATCGAGCGGGTTGACGGTGTCGCGCTGGCGGAGCATGAGCGCCTCGGAGCGTGCATCCGGGTATCCCATCGAGATGCGCATCATGAAGCGGTCGCGCTGTGCCTCGGGGAGCGCATACGTGCCCTCCATCTCGAGAGGGTTCTGCGTCGCGACGACGAGGAACGGCTCGGGCACGTAATGGGTGCGGCCGTCGACGGTGACCTGGCGCTCCTCCATGGCCTCCAGCAGCGCGGACTGCGTCTTGGGGGAGGACCGGTTGATCTCGTCCGCGATCACGATGTTCGCGAAGATCGCTCCGGGCTTGAACTCGAACTCGCGCTCGACCGGGTTGAACACGCTCACGCCCGTCACATCGCCGGGAAGCAGGTCGGGCGTGAACTGGATGCGGCGCACCGTCGCGTCGACCGACGTGGCGAGCGCTCGCGCGAGCATCGTCTTGCCGACACCCGGGACGTCCTCGATCAGCAGGTGCCCCTCGGCCAGGAGGCACACCAGGGCGCTGCGCACCGCGTCGGGCTTGCCGTCGATGACGCTGCCGACCGCATCGAGGATCGCGTCTGTGACCCGCGCGAACCCTTCCGCGGTGAGCGTGCCGGAAGCCTGCGATGCGGCATCCGTCCCCGCCACCTGAGCATCCGTAGCGGTATCGACCATCGAGGCCTCCTGTTCCGCCTCCCATCAGGCGATCCGGCGGGTGAGCGCGGGCGTCCTCGCCCACGGCTCGATACTAACCACGGCGCGGGACCGTCGGCACTGGGAGATCGCTGGATGCCGCCAGCGGGCGCCGTCCGCGGACCCCGGCGCACGGAGGCCCGTGCGGATCGGGTTAGACTGGACGCAGCTCTCCGCGAGGCGGCATCCAGGCCAACTCCCCCAGGACGGAAACGTAGCAAGGGTAACCAGGCTCTGCCGGGTTCGCGGAGAGTCTTACTTTTCCCGGCCGGCTCCCTGTCGCGGTGTCGCGACCCGCCCATAGGCTGAGTGGGTGGCGCAGAGCATCTACATCACGTCGGCCGAAGGGCACTCGGGCAAATCCACCGTCGCACTCGGCGTCCTCGATGCGCTGAGCCACGCGGCGCCGCGAGTGGGGGTGTTCCGGGCGATCGCGCGATCGACGATCGAGCGCGACTACGTGCTCGAGATGCTGCTCGACCACGACGGCGTCGACCTGCCGTACGACGAGTGCGTCGGCGTCACGTACGACGACGTCCGGCACGACCCCGACGCGGCGCTGGCGACCATCGTCGAGCGCTACAAGGCCGTCGAGGCCCAGTGCGATGCGGTCGTGATCGTCGGCAGCGACTACACCGACGTCGGCAGCCCCGCCGAGCTCGCCTACAACGCCCGCATCGCCGCCAATCTGGGCGCGCCGGTGCTGCTCGTGGTGGGCGGCCGGTCGTCGCAGAACCAGACGCAGCCCGAGCAGCTCGGGTCCTCGCTCGCCCGCACGCCCGCCGAGGTGGGGCAGCTCGCCGAGCTCGCGCTCGCCGAGCTGCGGCACGGCCGTGCCAAGCTGTTCGCGGTCGTGGCCAACCGCGCCGATCCCGAGCGGGTCGACGAGACCGTCGCGGCCATCCGTCACGCCGTCGCGGCCTCGGCGTCCGCACCCGCGCCCGGCACCGCACCGGTGCCGGTGTGGGCCATCCCCGAGGACCGGTATCTCGTCGCCCCCTCGATCCGCGGCATCATGCGCGCGGTCGACGGCGAGCTGCTCACCGGCGACCCCGACCGCCTGACGCGCGAGGCCCTCGCGGTGGTCGTGGCGGGCATGTCGATGGTGAACGTGCTGCCGCGCCTGCTGGAGGGCGGCGTCGTCATCATCCCCGCCGACCGCTCCGAGGTGCTGCTGGCCACGCTGCTGGCGAACGCGTCGGGCACGTTCCCGTCCATCTCGGGGATCGTCCTCAACGGCGGCTTCGAGCTGCCGGAGCCTGTCACGCGCCTGCTCGACGGACTCGGTTCGAAGGTGCCGGTGATCACGACCGAGCTCGGCACGTACGAGACCGCGGTGCGCATCATGAGCACGCGCGGACGCCTCGCCGCCGATTCGCAGCGCCGCTACGACACCGCGCTCGCGCTGTTCGAGCAGAGCGTCGACATCGATGAGCTGCTCACCGCGTTCGGCGTCGCGCGGGCCACCGTCGTGACTCCGCTGATGTTCGAGTTCCAGCTCATCGAGCGGGCACGTGCGCAGCGCAAGCGCATCGTGCTGCCCGAAGGCGACGACGACCGCGTGCTCCGCGCCGCGGCCACCGTGCTCAAGCGCGGGATCGCCGACCTCGTGATCCTCGGCGAGCCGTTCGAGGTGCGCGCGCGGGCGATCGAGCTGGGCATCGACCTGCAGGGCGCCGAAGTGCTCTCGCCCCTGGACGCCGTCCACGTGCACAAGTTCGCCGAGGAGTATGCGCGCCTGCGCGCCCACAAGGGCGTGACCGTCACGCAGGCCGCCGACACCGTGACCGACGTGTCGTACTTCGGCACGATGATGGTCCACCTGGGCCTCGCGGACGGCATGGTCTCGGGTGCCGTGCACACCACGGCGCACACCATCCGGCCCGCGTTCGAGATCATCAAGACGAAGCCGGGGGTCTCGGTCGTCTCCAGCGTCTTCCTGATGGCGCTGGCCGACCGCGTGCTGGTCTACGGCGACTGCGCGGTCATCCCCGATCCCACCAGCGAGCAGCTCGCCGACATCGCGATCTCGTCGGCGGCGACGGCCGCGCAGTTCGGCATCCATCCGCGGGTCGCGATGCTGTCGTACTCGACCGGCGAATCGGGGTCGGGTGCCGACGTCGAGAAGGTGAGGGATGCCACGGCCCTCGTCCGCACGAGAGCGCCCGAGCTGCTCGTCGAAGGGCCGATCCAGTACGACGCGGCCGCGGACGCGGCGGTGGCGGCGGCGAAGATGCCCGGATCCCAGGTCGCCGGCCGTGCGACGGTGTTCGTGTTCCCCGACCTGAACACCGGCAACAACACGTACAAGGCCGTGCAGCGCTCGGCGGGCGCGGTCGCGATCGGCCCCGTGCTGCAGGGCCTCAACAAGCCGATCAACGACCTGTCCCGCGGCGCCCTCGTCGAAGACATCGTCAACACCATCGCGATCACCGCGATCCAGGCGCAGGGGGAGTGATCATGTCGGTGATCCCGGTGCTCGTCATCAACAGCGGCTCGTCGTCGTTCAAGTACCAGCTGCTCGACATGGCCACCGAGCGCACGCTCGCGTCGGGCCTCGTCGAGCGCATCGGCGAGCCGGTCGGGGTCGCGCGGCACACCGTGTACGCCACGCCGACCGACGGCGCGGCGCCCGCGTTCCTGGACGCCACCCGCACGAGAGAGCTCCCGATCCCCGACCACACGGCGGGGTTCGCCGTGATGCTCGAGGCGTTCGCCTCCGACGGCCCCTCGCTGCACGACAGCCCGCCGGTCGCGGTCGGGCACCGTGTCGTGCACGGCGGCGCGCGGTTCTTCGAGCCGACGCTGATCACGCCGCTCGTCGAGATCAACATCGACGAGCTGTCGGTGCTGGCGCCGCTGCACAATCCGGCCAACCTCGCGGGCATCGTCGCCGCGCGGCGCGCGTTCCCCGATGTGCCGCACGTCGCGGTGTTCGACACCGCCTTCCATCAGACCCTGGCCCCCGCGGCGTACACGTACGCGATCGACACCGAGGTGGCGGCATCCCATCGCATCCGCCGGTACGGATTCCACGGCACATCGCACAAGTTCGTGAGCGAGGCGGCCGCGGCGTTCCTCGGGCGCCCCGTGGAGGACCTCACGCAGATCGTGTTCCACCTGGGCAACGGCGCCTCGGTGACCGCGATCGACCGTGGCCGCTCGGTCGACACGTCGATGGGCTTCACCCCGCTGGAGGGGCTCGTGATGGGCACGCGGTCGGGCGACATCGACCCGGCCGTGCTCTTCCAGCTCGCCCGGCGCGGCGGTCTGTCGATCGATGACCTCGACGACCTGCTCAACAAGCGCAGCGGGCTGCTGGGACTGGCCGGGTCCAACGACCTGCGCGACATCCGCGCCGCGATCGAGCGCGGCGACGAGCGCGCCATCCTGGCGTTCGAGGTGTACGTCCATCGGCTGCGCGGGTACGCCGGGGCGTACCTGGCGCAGCTCGGCGGCGCGGACGTCATCTCGTTCACGGCCGGCGTCGGCGAGAACGCCCCGCACGTGCGCGCCGGCGCGCTCGAGACGCTCGGGTTCGCGGGCGTCGAGATCGACCACGAGCGCAACGAGAGCCCGGACCGCGGCATCCGCGTCATCTCGACGGATGCCTCACGCGTGACGGTGCTCGTCGTCCCGACCGACGAAGAGCTCGAGATCGCGCGACAGACACTGTCCGTCTCCCGCGCGTAACCTGCCCCACGTACCCTGAAGCCCATGGACGCCCTACCCGACCTCACCGCCTACGACGCCGTGCTGTTCGACCTGGACGGCGTGCTGACCCCGACCGCCGAGGTGCACATGCACGCGTGGCAGACGATGTTCGAAGAGCTGTTCGCCGCGTGGGACATCACCCCGCCGTACATCGAGCGCGACTACTTCGACCACCTCGACGGCAAGAAGCGGTACGACGGGGTGGCGAGCCTGCTGCGCTCGCGCGACGTCGAGGTGCCGTGGGGTCATCCGTCCGATCCGCCCACCGCCGATACGGTGTGCGGCATCGGCAACCGCAAGAACGCCGTGTTCGAGCGTGTGCTCCGCGCCGAGGGGATCGCCGCGTATCCTGGATCGCTGCGCCTGCTCGACGTGCTGGCGGCGGCCGGGACCCCGGTCGCGGTCGTCTCGAGCTCGAAGAACGCCGAAGAGGTGCTGGCAGCCGCGGGCATGCGCGACCGGTTCACGGTCGTCATGGACGGGGTGATCGCCGAGCGCGACCACCTCGCGTCGAAGCCGGCTCCCGACGTGTTCGTCGAGGCGGCGCGGATGCTGGGCGTCGAGCCCGCACGCAGCGCGGCCGTCGAAGACGCGATCAGCGGGGTGCGCTCGGCTTCGGCCGGCGGCTTCGGATTGGTGGTGGGCGTCGACCGCGGAGTCGGTGCGCAGGATCTGGCGGATGCCGGAGCACATGTGGTGGTGAAGGACCTGGAGGAGTTCGTACGATGATCGATCGCGATCGGTTCCCCGTCGACCCGTGGCGTCTCGTCGAGAAATCGTTCGACGTCGACGATGCCGGTGTCACCGAGACCCTGTTCGCCGTCGCGAACGGCTACCTCGGACTGCGCGGCAACCACCCTGAGGGACGCTTCGCACACGAGCACGGCACGTTCATCAACGGCTTCCACGAGACGTTCCCGATCCGTCACGCCGAGCAGGCGTACGGGTTCGCCGAGGTCGGGCAGACGATCGTCAACGCGCCAGACGCGAAGGTGATGCGCGTGTACGTCGACGACGAGCCGCTGTCGCTCGACGTGGCGGACGTGCGCGAGTACGAGCGCGAGCTCGACTTCCGCGACGGCGTGCTGCGCCGCCACATCCTGTGGATGACGCCGTCGGGCAAGGAGGTGCGGATCGAGTTCGAGCGCCTCGTGTCATTCGAAGAGAAGCACCTGGCGGTCATGTCGGTCGACGTCACGGTGCTCAACGCCGACGCGCCGGTCACGATCAGCTGCCAGATGATCAACCGCCAGGACGGCGAGGACGTCTACGGCGGCACGCCGCCGACGCGCCGCGCCAAGGCCGCCTTCGATCCCCGCAAGGCGGAGCGCATCCAGGAGCGCGTGATGCAGCCGGAGGAGTACTGGCAGGACGACACGCGGGCGGCGCTGTCGTACCGCGTCACCGAGTCCGGCATGTCGCTCGCGGTCATCGCCGACCACCTCGTCGAGACCGAGAACGCGTACAGCGCCCGCTCGCTCATCGAGCCCGACATCGCCAAGAACGTGTTCCGCGTGCAGGCGAAGGCCGGTGTACCGGTCCGGGTCACCAAGCTCGTCAGCTACCACACGTCCCGGGGCGTGCCGGCGCGCGAGCTGATCGACCGCTGCCGCCGGACGCTCGACCGGGCGCTCAGCGAGGGCGTCCACGCGATCCGCACCCGGCAGCGTGCGTGGCTCGACGGGTTCTGGGAGCGCTCGGACGTCCGCATCGGCGGGCACGACGACCTGCAGCAGGCGACCCGCTGGTGCCTCTTCCAGCTCGCGCAGGCCGCCGCCCGCGCCGACGGCCAGGGCGTCCCCGCGAAGGGCATGACCGGATCCGGGTACTCGGGCCACTACTTCTGGGACACCGAGATCTACGTGCTCCCGTTCCTCGCGTACACGACGCCGCTGTGGGCGCGCAACGCGCTGCGCATGCGGTACCTCATGCTCCCTGCGGCGCGCCGGCGGGCGTTCCAGCTCAATGAGGCGGGAGCGCTGTTCCCGTGGCGGACGATCAACGGCGAAGAGGCGTCGGCCTACTACGCCGCCGGCACCGCTCAGTACCACATCAACGCCGACGTCAGCTTCGCGCTGGCGAAGTACGTGCGGGCCACCGGCGACGACGAGTTCCTTTACCGCGAAGGCGTCGACATCGCGGTCGAGACGGCGCGCCTGTGGGCGACGCTCGGCTTCTGGCGCTCCAGCGACGGCGTGGCCGCCAGCAACGAGGCCGGGGAGGGCGAGGTGTTCCACATCCACGGCGTGACCGGCCCCGACGAGTACACGACTGTCGTCAACGACAACCTGTTCACGAACGTCATGGCCCGCTTCAACCTCCGCTTCGCTGCGCGCACCGTGCGCGAGATGGCCGAGGTCGACGGCGAGGTGTACCGGCAGATGGTCGACCGCCTCGGCCTGGAGCCGGGTGAGCCCGAGTCGTGGGACCGTGCGGCGGAGGCCATGCACATCCCGTTCAGCCCGAACCTCGGCATCCATCCGCAGGATCACGTGTTCCTCGAACGCGAGGTGTGGGATCTCGAGAACACCCCAGCCGACAAGAGGCCGCTGCTGCTGCACTTCCACCCGCTGGTGATCTACCGGTACCAGGTGCTCAAGCAGGCCGACGTGGTGCTCGCGCTGTTCCTGCAGGGCAACCACTTCTCGCCCGAAGACAAGCTGGCCGACTTCGAGTACTACGACCCGCTGACCACCGGCGACTCGACGCTGTCGGCGGTGGTGCAGTCGATCCTGGCGGCCGAGGTCGGGTACCAGGACCTCGCGCTGGACTACTTCCGGCAGTCGATCTTCGTCGACCTCGCCGACCTGCACCACAACGCGTCCGACGGCGTGCACGTCGCGTCGGCGGGCGGCGTGTGGACGGCGCTGGTGTCGGGCTTCGGCGGCATGCGCGACCACTTCGGCGAGCTGTCTTTCGATCCGCGGCTCCCGGCGGCCTGGCCCTCGCTGGAGTTCACGCTGCACTGGCACGGCACCCCGCTGACGGTCACGGTCACGCGTGACGAGCTGCGTGTGAACGCCGGCGACGGCGACCCGATCGGGTTCAGCGTTCGCGGCGTCGGCTATGTGGTCGGCGCGGACGAAGAAGTCGTGGTGCCGCTCGACGGTCAGGGACCGGTGATCCCGGGCCGCCCCACGCTGCGCACGCTCGGCGAGGCGCGACGCGAGGACGGCTCGCTGCTGTCGGCCTCGGTGCCGACCGTCACCTCGACGATCCCGATCATCGTGCCCGACGTCGAGACAGCCGCGCAGGACTGACGCGCCTCCGGCTCGCGCCGGTCGAGGGGGATGCCGCCGCTCAGGCTTCGGCGGCGGCCGCGGCGCGGGCGGCCTCGGCCGCCCGCGCGACCCACTTGGGCAGCTCGCCGTAGCGCTGGAAGGGCATGATCTCGCCGGCGGCGCTGCCCTCGATGAGCTGGGTGAGCCGGCGTTCGCGCGTCGACTCCTGCTTGGCCGAGAGCACCCAGTGGTACACCTGGCGCCGGTACGTCGGCGTCGCGGCGTCGAGGAACGCGGTCGCCGCGGGATCGGCAGCCACGCGCGCCGCCCACTCCGGCGGAAGCTCCTGGTCGGGGTTCTCATGCGAGTACACGCCGGTGCGGTCCTCGCGGCGCCGGGCGTACGCGGCGAGTCCCGCCTCGGTCATGAGCCCCTGCGCCGTGAGCTGCTCGACGAGCTCGATGTTGACCTTCGACCAGTTGCTCGACGGCTTGCGCGGCGACCAGCGCTGGCGCACCGCGTCATCGTCGATCCGCTGGGCGACGGAGTCGATCCAGCCGTAGCAGAGCGCGACGGGGACCGCCTGCTCCCACGTGAGGGGGCGGTCGGCGACGTGCTTCTTGTAGAGCCCCATCCACAGCTCGGTCTCGGTGTCGTGGTGGGCGGCGAGCCACGCGCGGAACTCCTCGGGCCCTGAGAAGAACACCGCCGGGCGTTCCGGGGTACCGCCGGGGGTGCCGATCGTCGTCGCCATGCGCCGAGTCTGCCAGTCCGGGCGGACATCGCCCGTCACACCCTGGTCATGAGCCGTCCCGGTCGTTGAGCGAACCCCGCTTCCCGTCACACGTTCGCCGCGTCGACCTCCAGCGGCGCCTCGAAGAAGCTCAGCTCATGGGCCGTCGACCGCAAGAGCGCGGCCTTCATGCGCGAGCGCTCGTCGGCGGTCGCCGCGCAGGCTGCGGCATCCACGATCCTCACCGCGTGCGCGCTCGCTTCGGCGAACGCGGGGTCGCCGTACGCCGCGAGCCAGTCGTCGTACGGATGGGCGTCGTGACGTGCCGCGGCCAGTTGCGCGCCGAGGTCGGCGTAGACCGTGAAGCAGGGGAGGAGCGCGGCGACGAGCTCGCCGTAGCTGCGACCGCAGGCGTGCAGATGGTTCGTGTAGGCCAGCGTGGCCGGAGCGGGCTCCGCGGGAGCGCGACCGTCGAGGTGCGCGTCGTGAAGGCGCTGCTCCTCGACGACGGCCGACTGCGCGGACCGCGCCCAGAACGCCTGCTCGTCGGGCGTCGGGGCCAGAGCGCTCGCCCGCGCCAGCAGTCGCGCGTACTCGCCGAGGTACCGGGCGTCCTGGGCGAGGTACCAGGTGAACGCCTGCCGATCCAGCGAGCCGTCGCCGAGCCGGCGCACGAACGCGCACGCCTCGATGTCCGCCCGGAGGTCGGCCGCGGCATCCCTCATCTCGTCCGACCACGCGCCGCGGGCGGCAGACCGTGATTCGTGGAAGTGGTCGATCGGGCCGTTGCCGCGCCCGACGCGCAGCCGGTCTGCGTGCTCGAGCGCGCCGGTGAGCCACTCCTTGGCGCGCCCCAGCGCATCGGGCCAGGCGGCGCCCCCGCTGCGCAGGGTGGCCATCGCCGACGACAGCGAACACCCCGTGCCGTGGGTGCTGCGGGTCGCGACACGCGCACCCACGACCTCGTGCACGCCGCCGGAGCCGATGAGCGCGTCCGGGCCGACGAGGGCGTCCGGGCAGTCGGCGCCGTCGAGATGCCCGCCCTTCAGCAGCACGATCGTGCCGGTCGCCTCGTGGAGCCGGCGGGCGGCATCGAGCGCCTCGTCCCACGTGGCGGCGAGCGGGCGGCCGGTCAGCACGGCGAGCTCCGCGAGGTTCGGCGTCACGAGGTCGACGTCGGCGCAGAGCGCCCGCAGCGCGTCCTCGGCGGCGGCATCGAGCAGCCTGTCGCCGCTGGTGGCGACCATCACCGGGTCGAGCACGACGACCGGCGGTCGCACGCAGGCGAGCCAGGTGCGGACGACGCCGATGATCGCGGCATCCTGCAGCATCCCGATCTTCACCGCGTCGATCTCGACGTCGTCCGACACGGCGTCGAGCTGCGCGGCCAGAAAGTCGACCGGCGGCACATGCACGTCGCGCACACCCCGCGTGTTCTGCGCGACGAGCGCGGTGACCACGGCCATGCCGTAGCCGCCGAGTGCGCCGATCGTCTTCAGGTCTGCCTGGATGCCGGCGCCGCCGGTGGGGTCGGTGCCGGCGATGCTGAGGACGCGGGGGATGTCGCTCATCGGCCCACCTCGACGGGCGCGGCATCCGCGATCCGGCGCAGCTCCCGGGCGACCACGGCCGGATCGTCGGCGGCCGACAGCAGCGACACGACGGCGACGCCCGCCGCTCCGGCCGCGCGCAGCGGGGCGACGTCGGACAACCCGATGCCGCCGATCGCGACGCACGGCAACGGCGTCGCCGCGGCCAGCCGGGCGAATCCGTCGACGCCGAGCGCGGGCGGATGGTCGGGCTTGGTGGACGTGGGACGGATCACACCCACCCCGAGATAGTCGAGGGTGCCCGGCGGGAACGCGGCCGCCGCGCCGAGGTGAGCGGGCGTGTTCGCCGTCCATCCGATGACGGACTCGGCGCCGAGGAGCCGTCGAGCGGCGTCGGGCGGCAGGTCGCTCTGACCGAGGTGCACGCCGTCCACCCGGACCCCGGTGCCGCGGGCGGCGAGCACGATGTCGACGCGGTCGTCGACCACGAACGTCGCGCGCCCCGCGACGACCGCCGACAGAGCCACCGTCTGGGCGAGCAGGTCGCGCGCCGTGCCGCCCTTGACGCGCAGCTGGACGACGTCGACACCGGCCTCGACCGCCGCCGCGACCACGTCGCGCGTGCGCGCGAAGGGCAGCCGGTCGTCGGTCACGAGGTGCAGCTGCAGGCTCATCGCACGCCTACCGTCAGGGTGGCGACGGCGCGGCCGTCGAGGTCGGCCGGGGCTGCCTCGGCGAGGGCATCGAGCAGCGCGACCGCGAACGAGCCGGGTCCGCTCGCGCGGGCGGCCGCGCGTTCCGAGGCGGCGGCGTAGAGGGTGGATGCCGCCACCGCGGCGTCGAAGGGCCGGCAGACGCCCAGGAACGCGGCCATCACGGCGCCGAGAGAGCAGCCGCCGCCGGTGACGCGGGTCAGGAGCGCATCCCCGCCGCCGATGCGGACGACCTCGACGCCGTCGGTGACGAGGTCGACCGGACCCGACACGGCCACGACGCCGCCGGTGCGCAGTGCGAGCTCGCGGGCGGCGTCGGCGGCCGCATCCGTCTCCTCCGTGGCGTCCACCCCGCGACCGCCGGCCCCGGCGCCGGCGAGCGCGAGGATCTCGGACGCGTTGCCGCGGATGATCGCGGGCCGGTGCTCGAGCAGCTCGGCGGCGAACGCGGTGCGGACGGGCAGGGCACCGACCGCGACCGGATCGAGCACCCAGCGCTCGGTCGCGCGGACGGCCTCGCGGGCGCCGTCGCGCTGCTCGACGCCCGGCGTTCCGAGGTTCACGAGCACGCCGTCGGCGATGCCGGCGAACAGGCCCGCCTCGCCGGGCAGGTCGCACATCGCCGGTGCTGCGCCGACCGCGAGCAGCACATTGGCGGTGAATCCGGTCACCACGGCATTGGTGATGCACTGCACGAGCGGTGCGGCATCCCGCAGCGCCGTGAGCGCCTCTGAAGGGGACAGGTGGACGGTGGCGGCGCGCGTGTTCATCGCGACATCCCTTCGCTCGCATGATCGAGATCAGGTTCGACGGGTGTGTTCTCAGCCCGCCGTGCGGGCACCCCGTGTCACTGCCGAGCAATCTAGCAGGCCCGGGATCGGCCGCCGTGATGCGATGCGCCGAGCCTGCCGAAGTGTCGGGACCACGCCGTAGGCTGGGGGAGTGACCACAGCCCTCTATCGCCGCTACCGGCCCGAGTCGTTCGGCGAGATGATCGGGCAGGGTCAGGTCACCGAGCCGTTGATGACCGCCCTGCGCGGCGACCGGGTCGGCCACGCCTACCTGTTCTCGGGCCCCCGCGGGTGCGGCAAGACGACCTCCGCCCGCATCCTCGCCCGCTGCCTCAACTGCGCCGAGGGCCCGACCGACGTGCCGTGCGGAAAGTGCGACAGCTGCATCGAGCTGGGCCGCGGCGGCGGCGGATCGCTCGACGTCGTCGAGATCGACGCGGCCAGCCACAACGGCGTCGACGATGCGCGCGACCTGCGCGAGCGCGCCGTGTTCGCCCCGGCCCGCGACCGGTTCAAGATCTTCATCCTCGATGAGGCGCACATGGTGACGCCGCAGGGCTTCAACGCCCTGCTCAAGCTCGTCGAAGAGCCGCCGGACCACGTCAAGTTCATCTTCGCGACGACCGAGCCCGAGAAGGTCATCGGCACGATCCGCTCGCGTACGCACCACTACCCGTTCCGCCTCGTGCCGCCCGCCGCGATGCTCGAGTACGTCGAGCAGCTCTGCGTGCAAGAGGGCGTCGAGGTCGAACCCGGTGTGCTGCCCCTCGTGGTGCGCGCCGGCGGCGGGTCGCCGCGAGACACGCTGTCGCTGCTCGACCAGCTGATCGCCGGCTCCGACGATGCCGGGGTGACCTACGCGCGTGCCGTCGCGCTGCTCGGCTACACCCCTGACGAGCTGCTCGACGAGGTCATCGACGCGTTCGGCGCGTCCGACGCCGCTGCGGCGTTCTCGGCGGTCGACCGCGTCGTACAGACCGGTCAGGACCCTCGCCGTTTCGTCGACGACCTGCTCGAGCGCCTGCGCGATCTCATCGTCGCCGCCGCGACCGGTCAGGGCGCCGCCGCGGTGCTCCGCGGCGTCTCGGCCGACGACCTCATGCGCAAGCAGCGCCAGGCCGACGCGTTCGGCACGGCCCGTCTCTCGCGCATCGCCGACCTTGTCATCGCGACGCTCGACGACATGACCGGCGCCACCTCGCCGCGACTGCAGCTCGAGCTCATGGTCGCCCGCGTGCTGGCGAGGGGCGCGGATGCCGCAGCCCCGGCGGTGCCGTCGGCTCCGGTCGGCGCGGCTGCCCCGGTCGTCGAGCGTGCGCGCGAGACGGCTCCGGCGTCAGCACCCGTTTCTGCGGCTCCTGCGCCCGAGCCGGCGCCGGCGCCCACCGCCCCTCGCGAGCTGACGACCGAGAATCTCGTCGCTGCGTGGCCCGACGTGCTCACGCGACTCGAGGGCATCAGCCGGTCGTCGTGGATGGTCGCCACCGCGTCCCGCCCGATCGGCGTCACGACCAAGGGCGACGACCATGTCGTCGCGCTCGAGTTCTCCAGCGCGAGCGACCTCACGAAGTTCAAGCCCAAGCCGCAGGGGCAGGGTGCGTTCCTCGACGTGCGCAGCGCGATCGAGCAGGTGTTCGGCAGCCAGGTGAAGTTCCTGCCGCGGCTCGCGGAGCCGGGTTCCGGCGGCGGCGCAGCGTCCGATCGCGGACCGGCCCCCGCGTCCGCGTCGGCAGCTGGGCGGCCCTCCGCACCTGCGGCGACGGCACCCGAGGCGGTCGCGGCCCCGGCTGCTGCGTCCCGGCCCTCGGCGCCTGCTCCCTCGACGCCGCGCGCCTCGGCCCCGACCGCTCCGGCCACACCCACCGGGACCGCCTCGGCGCCGCGTGCGTCGGCGCCGAGTTCTCCGGCGCCGCGGGGTGCGGCATCCGCCCCCGCTGCGAAGGCCGCGCCGGCCGCAGCCGCGCCGGTCACGGACTGGGCCGTCGCGCCGATCCCTTCCGACGACGATGCCCCGCCGCCCGATCCCGGCCCCGCCGCGATGCCGAGCATGGGCCAGTTCGCCGTCGACGACGAGCCCGAAGACGCGGAGCGGGTGCGTGTCGCGACGCTTGCTCCGCCGCAGGTGGCGCCGCACGACGGCGACGTGCTGCCGCGCGCCGAGCTGGCTCCCGCGGTCGAGCGCGACGACGAGCCCGACGACGATCTCGACCTCGACGAGTCCGGGGCGCCGGTCGAGGCCCCGGTTCCGCCCACTGTCGCGCCGCCGATCACCCCGGTCGTGCGTCCGCGCAACGACGGCGTGCAGCGGTACGGCGAGGCGGTCGTGCGGCAGATGCTCGACGCGACGTTCATCGGCGAAGAGCCCTACGAGCCCCCGACGAGGTTCAACTAGCCCATGTACGACGGCATCGTCCAGGATCTGATCGACGAGTTCGGCCGCCTGCCGGGGATCGGCCCGAAGTCGGCGCAGCGCATCGCGTTCCACATCCTGCAGACCCCGAACTTCGACGTGTCGCACCTCGCCGAACTGCTCGCCGACGTGCGCGAGAAGGTGCGCTTCTGCGAGGTGTGCGGCAACGTGTCCGAGCAGGAGCGCTGCTCGATCTGCCGCGACCCGCGGCGCAACCAGACGCTCATCTGCGTCGTCGAGGACGCCAAGGATGTCGCGGCCATCGAGCGCACGCGCGAGTTCCGCGGGCTCTACCATGTGCTCGGCGGCGCGATCAGTCCGATCGCCGGCATCGGTCCCGACGACCTGCGCATCGCCCAGCTGATGCAGCGCCTCGCCGACGGCACCGTGCAGGAGGTCATCCTCGCCACGAACCCCAACCTCGAGGGCGAGGCGACGGCGACCTACCTCAGCCGCCTGCTGCACACGCTCGAGATCGCGGTGACCCGCCTCGCCTCGGGACTCCCGGTCGGCGGCGACCTGGAGTACGCCGACGAGGTCACCCTCGGCCGCGCTTTCGAGGGGCGCCGCTCGGTCTGAGGCGCGCGGGCGCGCCGCCGCGGCACCGCCGCTCGCGATGTCCGAGATCGGTCGTAGAGTGTCGTTCGCGATCCTCGCGCCGTCCGCCCGACCGGTGCACCCTGGTTCGACGGCGAGAAAGGGCACCGCATGAATCCCGTCCAACGATTCGACACGCGCGCGTGGCTGCTGTTCGCCGCGATGGCGCTGCTGTGGGGCGTTCCGTACCTGTTCATCAGTGTCGCGGTCGAGTCGTACTCGCCGGCGGCCGTGGTGGCGGGGCGCACGCTGCTCGGCGCCGTCCTGCTGCTGCCGTTCGCGATCCGCGCCGGAGCGCTGCGCCCGGCCTTCGCGAAGATCGGGTGGGTGCTGCTGTTCGGCGCGATCGAGATGGCCGGGCCGTTCCTGCTGCTCGGGCACGCCGAGCAGACGCTGCCGTCGGGACTCACGGGGCTGCTCGTGGCGACCGTGCCGCTGTTCGCGGCGATCATCGCGTTCGGCGGCGGCGACCGCTCCGTGCTGAGCCCGTGGCGGGCGATCGGCCTGTTCGTCGGGTTCGCGGGCGTGTTCGTCATCGTCGCGGGGCCGGGGCTCGCCGTCGAGGGCGGGGGAGGACTCCTCGCCGTGGGCGAGGTCCTCCTGGTCGCGCTGCTGTACGCGATCGCGCCGTTCGTCATCGCGACGAAGCTGCGCGACGTGCCGTCGCTCGGGTCGATCACGCTCGCGCTGTTCGCGGTGGGGATCTTCTACACCCCGATCGCCTTCCTGACGCAGCACGAGGTGCCGACCGTCGCGAGCACGGTGTCGCTCGTCGCCCTCGCCGTGCTGTGCACCGCCATCGCGTTCATCACGTTCTTCGCGCTCATCAAGCACGTCGGGCCGGTGCGTGCGCCGCTGTTCACCTACGTCAACCCGGTGGTGGCGATCGTGCTGGGCACGATCATCCTGGGCGAGCCGATCACGCCGGGTCTGCTCATCGGCTTCCCGCTCGTTCTCGTGGGCTGCTGGCTCGCCGCGACGGGCGGCACCTTCCGCTCGCGCGCGTCCGACAGCGATCTTCCACCGGTCGCACCCAGCTGACGGGCCACGCCACGGTCACATGGCCGAGGCTGCATGAACCCCTCCGTAAGATGGAACGTCGGGTGCGGCATCCGGCCCCTCAACACACGCGTGGAGTTTCATCGTGGCGCTGATCGTCCAGAAGTACGGCGGATCGTCGGTCGCGGATGCCGAGAGCATCAAGCGGGTCGCGAAGCGGATCGTCGACACACGACGCGCCGGGCACGACGTCGTCGTCGCGGTGAGCGCCATGGGCGACACCACCGACGAGCTGCTAGACCTCGCTGGCCAGGTCGCCCCCATCCCCGCGCCGCGTGAGCTCGACATGCTGCTGTCGAGCGGCGAGCGCATCTCGATGGCGCTGCTGGCGATGGCGATCCACTCCATGGGCTTCGAGGCGCGCTCGTTCACGGGGAGCCAGGCCGGCATGATCACGACAGCCGACCACGGCTCGGCGCGCATCGTCGACGTCACCCCGATCCGCCTGCGCGAAGCGCTCGACGAGGGCGCGATCGTCATCGTCGCCGGCTTTCAGGGCTTCAACCGCGATACCCGCGACATCACCACGCTCGGCCGTGGTGGCTCCGACACCACCGCCGTCGCCCTCGCCGCGGCGCTCGCCGCCGACGTGTGCGAGATCTACAGCGACGTCGACGGCATCTTCACCGCCGACCCCCGCGTCGTGCCGAAGGCCCGCAAGCTGGGCGTCGTGTCGGCCGAAGAGATGCTCGAGCTCGCCGCGAACGGCGCGAAGGTGCTGTACATCCGCGCGGTCGAGTACGCACGCCGTCACGGCGTGCTGATCCACGCCCGCTCCACGTTCAGCTCGGGCGTGGGAACCTACGTGCTCGGCCCGGGGATGACCGCTCCCGACGGCCAAGAGGGAGAAGAGATGGAAGAGCCCATCGTCGCCGGAGTCGCCACCGACCTCGGCCAGGCCAAGATCACCGTCATCGGCGTGCCCGACGTCCCCGGCAAGGCCGCCGAGATCTTCAAGGTCATCGCGAAGTCGGGCGCCAACGTCGACATGATCGTGCAGAACGTGTCGGCGGCGACCACCGGCCGCACCGACATCTCGTTCACGCTCCCCAAGACCGACGCCGCGACCGCGCTCAAGGCGCTCGCCGGCGACCAGGCCGACATCGGCTTCGAGAGCCTCGTCCACGACGACCAGATCGGCAAGCTGTCGGTGGTCGGCGCGGGCATGCGCACCCACTCGGGAGTGTCGGCGACGCTGTTCGAGGCGCTCAGCGTCGCGGGCATCAACATCGAGATGATCTCGACGTCCGAGATCCGCATCTCGGTCGTGGTGCGCGGCGACGACCTCGCCGAGGCCGCCCGCGTCGTGCACTCGGCGTACGGGCTCGACGGCGACGTCGAGGCCGTCGTCCACGCCGGCACCGGTCGCTGACCCGCGTGCTCGCGGAGCTCGATCTTCCTGTCGTCCTGTCGGCGCGCGACGTCGAGGTGACGCTGCGCGCCGCCCGCGCCGAAGACCTCGACGCGCTCATGGCGCTGCTGTCGGACGACCCGATCAGCGCCGCGCGCGGTGACACCGGCGTCGTCGAGAACCGGCCCGCCTACGCACGTGCGCTCGCGCGCATCGAGGCAGACCCCGCGAACACCCAGCTCGTCGTGACGTCGGGCGACAGTGTCGTCGGCACGATGCAGCTGACCGTCATCCCGGGCCTCGCCCGCGCCGGCGCCGACCGGCTGCAGATCGAGACCGTCCGCGTCGCGAGCGGGCTGCGGTCGTCGGGTATCGGCGCGGCGATGATGCGCTGGGTCGAAGAAGCGGCCGCTCCGGCCCTTGGCGTCGCGCTGATCCAGCTCACGTCCGATGCCGCGCGCGTCGACGCCCACCGCTTCTACGAGCGGCTCGGGTACGCCCCGTCGCACCTCGGCTTCAAGCTGCGCGTACCGCGGGCCTGAGCGCCGCCGTGGACGAGGGGATGCCGGCGGCCGCGGCATCCCGTCCCTCGGCGTAACGGCGGGTCGTGACGCTGCGGGGCGGCGGTAGAATCGCCCAAACCCCGCGCGTCCGACGGTGCCCGCGCGTCCGCTCCACGCCCCGCTGAGGAACAACGTCATGACCCGCATCTCCGATTCAGGACTCTCCGTCGCCGTCGTCGGCGCCACCGGCCAGGTCGGCGGTGCGATGATCGACATCCTCGAGGAGCGTGGCTTCCCGGTGCGCGAGATCCGGGCGTTCGCGACCGCCCGCTCCGCCGGGTCGGACGTGATCTTCCAGGGCAAGGCCGTGACCGTCGAGGACGTCGCGACCGCCGACTTCGCCGGGATCGACATCGCGCTGTTCTCGGCCGGTGCGACCGGCAGCCGCACGTACGCGCCCCGCTTCGCCGAGGCCGGCGCGATCGTCGTCGACAACTCCAGCGCGTGGCGCATGGACCCCGACGTGCCGCTGGTCGTCAGCGAGGTCAACCCGCACGCGATCGACGAGGCGCGCAAGGGCATCATCGCGAACCCCAACTGCACCACGATGGCCGCGATGCCGATCCTCAAGGTCCTCGACGGCGAGGCGGGTCTGGAGCGCCTGATCATCAGCACCTACCAGGCCGTGAGCGGCTCGGGCCTCGCCGGAGTCCAGGAGCTCCTCGGCCAGCTCGAAGGCGTCCTCGCACAGGGCGACGTCGAGCGCCTCGCCCGCGACGGCGCCGCGCTGGAGTTCCCCCAGCCTGAGAAGTACATCGCCCCGATCGCGTTCGACGTCATCCCGTTCGCGGGCAACCTCGTCGACGACGGCGCCAACGAGACCGATGAGGAGAAGAAGCTCCGCAACGAGAGCCGCAAGATCCTCGAGCTGCCCGACCTCCGCGTCGCCGGCACGTGCGTGCGCGTCCCCGTCCTCACCGGCCACTCGCTGTCGATCAACGTCGAGTTCGCCCGCGACATCACGCCCGACCGCGCCCGAGAGGTGCTCGCCTCCGCGCCCGGCGTGAAGCTCGAAGAGGTCCCGACACCGCTGCAGGCCGCCGGCACCGACCCCAGCTACGTCGGCCGCATCCGCGCCGACCAGTCGGCGCCCGAGGGCAAGGGGCTCGTGCTGTTCATCTCGAACGACAACCTGCGCAAGGGCGCGGCGCTCAACGCCGTGCAGATCGCCGAGGTCATCGCCGCGAAGCTGGGCGCCAACGCCTGACCCGCAAGATCGTGTGAAGGGGATGCCGCGGCCCGCGGCATCCCCTTCTCTTCTTCTCTTTGTCCCCTCCCTCTCTGTTCGTTCGTCACCTGCACGCTGAGACCGCGGACTCGCGTGCACAGGTGACGAACGAACTGAGGCGGGCGTACACGGTGGACACCCGCGGCGGCCGCGCTGGCCGCCGCGGCGACGTCGGGACTTTGCGGGCGAACTAGAATTGACGGGTGACCGATACGCCCGCTGAGTCCGTCCACGCCCACGCCCCTCACGTCGAGACCGTCGATGTGCTGCTGATCGGCGGCGGGATCATGAGCGCGACGCTCGGGACGCTGCTGCACGAGCTGCAGCCGGATCTCAAGATCGCGGTCTTCGAGCGGCTCAGCGACGTCGCGCTCGAGAGCTCGAACGCATGGAACAACGCCGGCACCGGTCACGCGGCGCTGTGCGAGCTGAACTACATGCCCGAGGGCAAGGACGGGTCGGTCGACCCGTCCAAGGCCATCTCGATCAACGAGCAGTTCCAGCAGAGCCGCCAGCTGTGGTCGTCGCTCGTGGACGCCGGCGTGCTCGACGCCCCGACCACGTTCATCAACTCGACGCCGCACATGACCTTCGTGCGCGGCGAGAAGGACGTCGCGTACCTCAAGAAGCGCTACGAGGCGCTGAAGGACGAGCCCCTCTTCCGGGGCATCGAGTACAGCGAGGACTCGCGCGTCATCAACCAGTGGGCGCCGCTGCTCATGCAGAAGCGCCGCAAGGGCGAGCCGTTCGCGGCGACGCGCATGCCGGCCGGCACCGACGTCGACTTCGGCGCGCTCACGCACCAGCTGTTCGACCGCCTCGCCGACGAGGGTGCGGACGTCCGCACCAACACCGAGGTGCGCCGCCTCAAGCGGCTGGCCGACGGCACGTGGAAGGTCAAGTACCGCCGCACGATCGGCCGCACGCCGGGCGAGATCCGCGCCAAGTTCGTGTTCGTCGGCGCGGGCGGCTGGGCGCTCAAGCTGCTGCAGCGCTCGGGCATCCCCGAGATCTCGGGCTACGGCGTGTTCCCGATCGGCGGCCAGTTCCTCAAGACCTCCGACCCCGCGATCGTCGCGCAGCACCAGGCGAAGGTCTACTCGCAGGCATCGGTCGGCGCCCCGCCCATGTCGGTGCCGCACCTCGACACCCGCATGGTCGACGGCGAGGCGTCGCTGCTGTTCGGTCCGTTCGCGACGTTCAGCCCAAAGTTCCTCAAGACCGGCTCGTGGTTCGACATCGTCGGCCAGGTCCGCTGGGGCAACCTCGGCCCGATGCTGAAGGTGGCGTGGGACAACCCCAGCCTCATCACGTACCTCGTCGGCGAGCTGGTCAAGAACCACCATCGCAAGGTCGACGCGCTGCGCGTGTTCATGCCGACCGCCAAGGACGGGGACTGGACCCTCATCCAGGCCGGCCAGCGCGCCCAGGTCATGAAGAAGGACCCCGAGAAGGGCGGCGTGCTGCAGTTCGGCACCGAGGTCGTCACCGGCGCCGACGGCACGATCGCCGGCCTGCTCGGCGCCTCGCCGGGCGCGTCGACCGCCGTCTCGATCATGCTGGGCCTCGTCAAGACGTGCTTCCCCGACCGCATCGCGGAGTGGGAGCCGCGCCTGCGCGAGCTGATCCCGAGCTACGGCGACACGCTCAACCCGCGCCCCGAGGTCGCGCGCGAGTCGCTGGGCGAGACCGCAGAGACGCTCGCCCTCACGGCCTGACCTGCCGCGCGCTTCGTCGCAGCGCCGGGCGGCGTGGAACCGTGAGAGCGCGGCTCGCTCGCCCCTAGTGTGGGGGCATGCGAGCACGGCTCACCTGGCGCACCCTGCTGACCTGGCGCAACGGGGGCATCGCCATCGCCCTCGTCGCGGTCCTCGCGATCGCGGGCGCCCTCGCGCTCATCCGCACCACCTCGGCGAGCGACAGCGCGGGCGTCGCCGTGCGCACCGGGTCGTCGGGTGCCGCCGCGCTGCGCGTGGCGGGCTCGGTGGACGACTTCTCGTACGACTCGTTCGAGGCCGACTACTGGCTGGGACGGGATGCCGGCGGTCAGAGCGAGCTGTACACGACCGAGACGATCGTCGCGCACTTCCCCGACTTCGATCAGAACAAGGGCATCGTCCGGTGGATCCCCAGAGCCGACTCGGGCATCGCGCATGATCCCCAGGTCCTGGGCGTCACCGATGCCGACGGCGGCCCCGTCTCGTGGTGGACCGAGCAGGACGAGGACTTCGTCTACGTGCTCACCGGCGACGA
Source organism: Microbacterium jejuense (assembly GCF_039544225.1). Taxonomy (NCBI): domain Bacteria; kingdom Bacillati; phylum Actinomycetota; class Actinomycetes; order Micrococcales; family Microbacteriaceae; genus Microbacterium; species Microbacterium jejuense. The sequence continues at coordinate 150,847 of NZ_BAABLG010000009.1, read as the reverse complement.
CACGTACGTCCACGGCGCGCAGACCTACGTGATCTCGTACACGATGCGCGACGTGGTGCTGCGGTTCGAAGACACCGCGGCCGACGAGTTCTACTGGGACACCGTGGGCACCGACCATGCGCAGTCGTTCGGCGAGGTGCGTGCGAACGTCCACATCCTCGGGGATGCCGCGGACGCCGTGCTGGCCGACCACGTGTTCTGCTACACCGGGCCCGCGCAGTCCACCGACCGCTGCGACATCCGGCAGGCGGACGCCGCGGCCCCGCCCGACGACGTCGCGGTGTGGGCGCTCGGCCACGGCATCGCCGGCGCGGCCGACACCCGGGCATCGTTCACCGCCGGCGACACCGACCTGGGCCCCGACGAGAACGTGACCGTCGCGATCGGCTTCGAGCTCGGAACGTTCGTGGCGCCGACCCCGCCGCCTCCGCCGCCCTACCCGTGGTGGGAGTGGATCCTCCCCGTGCTGGGTCTGCTCGCGGGCTTCGGCGGACTCGTCTTCGTGATCGTCATGAAGCAGTTCCTGCGCCGCAACCCCGACCGGTCGCCCGTGATCGTGCAGTACACGCCGCCCGTCGACGAGTCGCCGACGCTGTCAGCCGGCGTCCTCGGGGTGCCCGCCAAGGCGCTCGCCGCGCACGTGGTCGACCTCGCCGTGCGCGACAAGGTCGAGATCACGGCATCCGGCGACCGCTCAGATGCGGACGACTTCCATGTCGTCCTCCGCGACGCCGAGGGCCTCGAGCATGACGACCGCCGCATCGTCACGACGCTGTTCGGAAAGGATGCCGCGCCCGGCGATCGCGTCGACCTGGGGGTCTTCGCCCAGAAGCCGCCGGTGCGGGCCGTGACGTACGTGCGACGCATCGAGGACTCGACGGTGGACCGCGGGTATCGCAGTCGAACGCCGGGCTGGGTCGGCGGCATCCGCGGTCTTCTGCAGTTCGGCGGACTGGCGATCGCCGTCATCATGGTCTTCTTCCTCGACGCCGTGCCCTCGGTGCTCACCGACCTCGGATACCTCGGCGGCTGGATCAACTTCTTCTCGATCGCGAGCGCCTTCGGCGCCTTCATCGTGCTGCCGTGGTTCGGACTGCCGAAGACGACGCTGACGCTCGCGGGCGGCCGCCACAAGACGTACCTCGACGGCATCCGCGACTACCTCCGCCTGGCCGAGGAGGACCGCCTGCGCGCCGCGCAGACTCCGCAGACGGCGGACCTGGTGTCGGCCGGCCGTCGTCCCTTCGGCGACGCGCCCAACGCACCGGGGGCCGACGTCGTCAATCTCTACGAGCGCCTGCTGCCGTATGCCGTGCTGTTCGGCATGCAGCGGGAGTGGGTGCGCGTGATCCAGGCTGCCGCACCCGCCGAGGTGCCGGCGACCCGGGTCGCGCTCTTCGACTCGGTCACGTCGAACTCGCTGTCGGACGCGGCGTCCTCGATCGGGCGGCTCGCCGCGACGCCGGTGTCCAGCGGCAGCTCGTCCAGCTCGTCGGGGTCATCGTTCTCCAGCAGCTGGTCGTCATCGGGCGGATCGTTCGGCGGCGGGTTCTCGGGTGGCGGGGGAGGCGGCGGCGGCTTCGGCGGTCGCTGATCCGACTACGCTCGATCCGTGGCCAAGCTCTACTTCCGTTACGGCGCGATGAACTCCGGCAAGTCGACGTCGCTCCTCCAGGCCGCGTACAACTACGAGGAGCGCGGTCAGCACGTGCTGCTGGCGAAGCCCGCCATCGACACGAAGGGCGCCGACCAGATCGACAGCCGGCTCGGCGTCAAGCGCACCGTCGACTTCCTGGTGCGTCCCGACGACGATATCCGTGCCCTGTTCGCGGAGCATCGCGCGCGGGTCAGAGCCGAGGCCGCCGACACCCTCGTGCCCGAGTCGCTCGAGCACGAGGTCGATGTCGCCTGCTTCCTCATCGACGAGGCGCAGTTCCTCACCCGGGAGCAGGTGGACGACCTGCTGCGCATCGTCGTGTTCGACGGGGTGCCGGTGCTCGCCTACGGCATCCGCACTGACTTCCAGACGCAGGCGTTTCCTGGGTCGGCCCGGCTGCTTGAGCTGGCCCACAGCCTCGAAGAGCTCAAGACGATCTGCCGCTGCGGTCGCAAGGCGCTGTTCAACGCGCGGCTCGTCGGTGGCCGGTTCGTCTTCGACGGCGACCAGGTCGCCATCGACGAGCTGACAGCTGACCGCATCACGTACGAGTCGCTCTGCGCGGAGGACTATCTCCGCGCCTCGGGCGGGCGCCTGGAGTAGGCGGTCAGGCGGTCTCGGGCGCCTCGCCCCGTCGACGACGGGGGAGCGGGATCAGCATCGACGTGGTGCGCTGGTACTCGCGGTAGGCGGGGTACTTCGCCGACGAGATCGACTCGGTGAACACCGTCGACCCGATGAACAGCACGCTCAGCAGCACCGCGCCCACGATCGTCCAGTTGAGCCAGCTGCCGCCGTCGGCCACGAGGGCGACGGCGCCGATCGCGTAGAAGGCCCACCACTGCGCCTGCTCGAAGAAGAAGTTGGGGTGGCGGCTGTGGGCGAAGAGCCCTGTCGTGAGGAACCTGGGCGCCAGCGTGCCGCCGGCGGCCTTCTTCGCCTGGTGGAACCGCCACTGCTGCTGATCGGCGACGGCCTCGCCGATCAGGAACGCGGCGAACAGCGCCGAGAAGACGGCATCCCATCCGGTGAACGGCGAGGGATGCTGCCACGCGATGTACGCGGGCAGGGCGATGAGCACCAGCAGGCCGCTCTGGAACAGGACGATGAAGAACAGGTTGAACAGCTGGAACTGCCACCGTGTCATGCGGCCCCGCAGGATCGCCCACCGGTAGTCCTCCATGCCGGTGTAGCCGCCCTTGCGCGCGAAGTTGAAGGTGAGGCGCGCGCCCCACGCCGTCACGAGGACCGCCATCACGACCAGACGGGTCGCGTCGAGGCCGGCGATGAGCGCGGCCGCCGCGAAGATCCACACGTAGATCACCGGGACGATCGACCACAGCCGGTCGATCCACGAGGTCTCGTTCGTCACGAGCGAGGTGATCCAGCAGAAGGCCGCTGCGACGCCCGCGACGATGAGCACGAGGAGGAGGGGATCCATGACGTCAGGCTAGCGCGCCGCGGGGACATCTGGCGTCACGCGGGTTGCCTGTGGTCGGACCACACGTTATCGTGGTCTGACCACACGGCGCGGACGCCGTGTCCTGAGCATGGATGAGGAGATCCGTGACCGGAACCCCCACCCCACCCGCCGCGCGCGCCTGGCGCGTCGTGCTCGAGCGGATCGAGACCGACCTGCTCGACGGCAGGCTGCGTCCCGGCGACCGTCTGCCTCCCGAGCGCGAGCTGTCGGCCACGCTCGGCGTCGGGCGCTCCAGCGTGCGCGAAGCGCTGCGCGTGCTCGAGGTGATGGGGCTGATCCGCACCGGCACCGGCTCGGGGCCGACCTCCGGCGCGATCATCATCGCCACGCCCCAAGGTGGCATGTCGGCGCTGCTGCGGCTCCAGGTGGCCGCTCAGGGCTTCCCGTTCGACGACGTCGTCGCCACGCGGCTGGTGCTCGAATCCGCCGTGGTCGACGCCCTCGCCGCGGACCCGGCCCGTGAAGTCGGCTCGGCCCGCGACATCGTCGCGGCGATGGATGCCGACGACCTCACCGCCCCCGAGTTCCTCGCCCTCGACGCGCAGCTGCACCTCGCGCTCGCCGAGGCGTCCGGCAACGTCGTGATCGCCGCGATGATGGCGGGTCTTCGCACCGCCATCGAGTCGTACGTGCAGGCCGGCGCCGCCGGCATCGCCGACTGGGATGCCGCGGCCGCACGCCTGCGCCACGAGCACCACGCGATCCTCGACGCCGTGGATGCGGGCGACGGCGCCCGCGCACGCACCCTCGTCCACGATCACATCGCCGGCTACTACGAGGCCGCAGGACTCGCTCCCGTGGCCGCCGGCATCCATCTCCCCACGAACCCCTGACCGAACGAGAGGTCCCCATGGTCACCCGCCAATTCCCCAAGCCTGCCGAGCTGCTCGAGCTGATGCAGTTCAAGAAGCCCGAGCTCGACGCGCGCAAGCGCCGCCTCGACGCCGCGCTCACGATCTACGACCTGCGCACCATCGCCAAGCGCCGCACGCCCAAGGCCGCGTTCGACTACACCGACGGCGCCGCCGAGGGCGAGCTGTCGCTGGCCCGCGCCCGTCAGGCGTTCGAGGACGTGGAGTTCCACCCCGACGTCCTCCGCCCCGCCGAGAGCGTCGACATGTCCACCGAGATCCTCGGCGGTCCGTCGGCCATGCCGTTCGGCATCGCGCCCACGGGCTTCACGCGCCTCATGCAGACCGAGGGCGAGACCGCCGGTGCCGGCGCGGCCGGTGCCGCCGGCATCCCGTTCACCCTCTCGACGCTCGGCACCACCTCGATCGAGGGTGTGAAGGCGGCGAACCCGAACGGCCGCAACTGGTTCCAGCTGTATGTCATGCGCGACCGCGAGATCTCGTACGCGCTTGCGCGCCGCGCCGCCGAGGCAGGCTTCGACACGCTGCAGTTCACGGTCGACACGCCGGTCGCCGGCGCCCGCCTGCGCGACAAGCGCAACGGCTTCTCGATCCCGCCGCAGCTGACGCTCGGCACGATCGTCAACGCGATCCCGCGGCCGTGGTGGTGGTACGACTTCCTCACCACGCCGAAGCTCGAGTTCGCGTCGCTGTCGACCACCGGCGGCACCGTCGGCGAGCTGCTGGACGCCGCCATGGACCCGACGATCAGCTACGACGACCTCGCGATCATCCGCGACATCTGGCCCGGCAAGATCGTCGTCAAGGGCGTGCAGAACGTCGCCGACTCGAAGCGGCTCATCGATGCGGGCGTCGACGGCATCATCCTGTCGAACCACGGCGGGCGTCAGCTCGACCGGGCGCCGATCCCGTTCCGGCTGCTGCCCGAGGTGGTCCGCGAGGTCGGCAAGGACGCGACGGTCATGGTCGACACCGGCATCATGAACGGCGCCGACATCGTCGCCTCGATCGCACTCGGCGCGAAGTTCACCCTCATCGGCCGCGCGTACCTGTACGGCCTGATGGCCGGCGGACGCCAGGGTGTCGACCGCACGATCGCGATCCTGCGCAGCGAGATCGAGCGCACCATGAAGCTCCTGGGCGTCTCGTCGATCGCCGAGCTCGAGCCGCGCCACGTCACGCAGCTGCAGCGTCTCGTGCCCGTGGCCGCGCCCGTCGTCGCGGCGGCTTCGGCCGCGTCGGCGCCGCGCGCTGCGCGATCGACTGTCGCGAAGGGGGATGCCGCAGCCTCCCGTCCCGCGAAGCCCGCCGCCGCGCGCGCCAAGGCCTGACGGACGCGCGTCCTCGCGGTCGCACGGAGACAGCCGTGTGACCTCCTGGTCGTTGAGCGAGCGGAGCGAGTCGAAACGTCGCAGCCCGCCCGTCGGAGCCGGCCACTTCCGCGACGTTGGCGAGCGGGGCTGGCTTCTCGAGGGCGTCCCACCGCGTTTCGTCTTCGCTCGTTCCTCGCTCCGCTCAACGACCCGGGAGGTCCTGGTCGTCGAGCGAGCGAGGAACGTGCGTCGTCAGACGCGGACGGGAAGCGTGGGGATGAGCGACTCGAGGTAGCCGACGGTGTCCTCCCAGCCGTCGACAGCGTGGCACCGCACGCCCATCGCGAGGACCGGGTAGTCGTTGCCGTCGGGATCGAGACGGTCGCCCACGAACAGCATGTCGTCGAGGCTGATGCCGGTCTGCTCGGCGAGCTGACGCATGCCGTAGGCCTTGTCGATGCCGCGCTCGGTGATGTCGACCGAGGTCGATCCGCCGGAGCGGACCTCGAGGTCGGGGAGGAGGGCGGCGACGGCGGCGCGCAACGCGCTCTTCTTCTCGCCGGTCGGGTCCCAGGCCGACTTCGCGGCGACGGGGGCCCGCTGGCCGAGGGCGGAGAAGGTGATCTGCGAGCCGCGGTCCTCGAGGATGTCGCCCCAGGTCTCGGCCTCCCACAGCCCGAGGCGGCGCGCCTCGCCCTCGACGGCGGCCAGGGCGCGCGACTTCTCGTCGTCGGTCAATGACCGCTGGTAGACCGTCACGACGGCGTCGGGCGACAGCCGGTAGTACTGCGTGCCGCATGTGGGAAGCAGGTGCAGCCGGGCGCGGACGTCGGCTGTGGCATCCGGAAGCCGGTCGACGACCTGCGTCGTGAACTGCGCGAGCTGCCCGCCCGAGATGATCGCGACGTCGACGCGCCGGGCCAGGGCGATGAGCAGCTCGCCCATGCGAGCGTCGATCGGGCTCTTCGACGGCGCGAGGGTGTCGTCGAGATCGAAGGCGACCAGACGGGGAGCGACAGCGTCGGTCACGATCTCGCTCCTTTCATGAAAGAGGCCCCGCCTTCCGGCGGAGCCTCTTTGTGGTCGGGGTGACAGGATTTGAACCTGCGGCCTCTTCGTCCCGAACGAAGCGCGCTACCAAGCTGCGCCACACCCCGTTTTGCAACCCTCCGAGTCTAACCGATCGTCAGGGGTGCTGTTGACCACGCCGGGGGATCAGCGTGAGAAGTGAGGCCTCGGGACGGCACGCGAAGCGCACCGGGGCGTAGATCGAATGGCCGAGTCCGGCGCTCACGTTGAGCGGCACGGCGTGCCCCAGGTGGGTCCACTCGCTCAGTCCACGGGCCTGCTTCAGCGGGATGTCGCAGTTGGCGACGAGTGCGCCGAAGCCCGGCACGCGCACCTGCCCGCCGTGCGTGTGGCCTGCGAAGATCGCGTCCGCGCCGAGGTCGACGAAGTCGTCCAGCACGCGACGGTAGGGCGCGTGGGTCACGCCGAGCATCACGTCCGGCTCCGATGCCCGCAGTCCCGCCACGAGGTCGGGGAGCACCTCCAGCCGATCCCACCCGCGGTGGGCATCGCTCACGCCGAACGCGCCGATGCGCAGGCCACCGGCATCCACCGATCCGGTGCGGTTGTTGAGGTCGAGCCACCCCAGTTCGTCGGTGAGGTAGCGGTCGAGGGCCTGGGTGTCCAGCGGCTCCCACGTCGGCTCCGCCTTGGACGGCCCGAGGAAGTACTTGAACGGGTTGCGCGGCGACGGCGACGCATGGTCGTTCGACCCGTGGACGAACAGGCCCGGGATGCCGCGCAGCGGGTCGAAGGCGGCGCGGAGCCCTCGCAGCCCGTCGTCGTGGCCCATGTTGTCGCCGGTGTTGACGATCAGGTCGGGCTGCAGCTCGGCGAGAGCCGCGATCCAGCGCTGCTTGCGGTGCTGCCACGGCGCCATGTGGGCGTCGGACAGATGCAGCACGCGGATGGGCGCCGCGCCTGCGGGCAGCACCGGCACCTCGTGGAAGCGGACGGTGAACAGGTAGCGCTCGATGCCGATTCCCCAGATCGCGGCGCCTGCGCCGACCGCCCCCACCGTGCCGAGCACGGTGAGGGCGGTGCGAGTGGATGCTGCCGGCACTAGCCGTTGCCGCCGCCGTTGTTCCCGCGACCCCCGCCGCCACCACCGCAGTCGGAGGCGGTGTAGTCGACGCTGATCGAGGCGTTGCGGTCCGCGACGGCGTTCGCCGCCGGATTCGTGCCCGTGGCTCGGGGATCCTTGGACCCGTCCTTGGTCGGCGTGCACTGGCCGTCGTTGACGTTGCCGAAGCCGGCCGCGCGCAGCGCCCGCTTGGCGTCGTCGAGCGAGCGACCCGACACGTCGGGCACCGAGATGCCCTTGCCGTTGCTGGGGCTGATCGTGACAGTGGTGCCGCCCGCGACCTTGCCGGCCTCGGGGCTCTGCGCGCCGACGGTGCCCGCAGGCTGGTTCGAGGCCGTCTCAGAGCCCACCTCGACGGTGAAGCCGGCGTCCTCCAGCTGTGCCTGAGCATCCTGCATCGACATGCCGAGCACGTTGGGAAGGTCGATCAGCTGAACCTTCGTGAGCGCGTCATCGGGAGCCGCGAAGTTCTCGGCGGGGTAGGCCTCGTTCGCGGCGCGCTGCACGTCCTTCGCGACGGCATAGCGCACCGTCGACAGTTGCGTGCGGCCGTTGTACGTCTTGAAGACGTCGCCGCCGCCCTGCACGTTGCCGACCCAGGTCGCCGACGCGACGCGTGTGCTGGACTCGACCATCCAGGTCTGGAGCTCTTCGTGGGTTCCCGTCTTTCCGATGAGCTGGGTCCCGTCGTACGGGTTCCCGCCGCTGCCGGTGCCGCCGTTCATGACGCCAGCGAGGGCGTAGGCGGCGGTGGCGGCGACATTGGGAGCGATCACCGGCGTGCACGTCCGCTCCGGCCGGGGCAGGTCGACGCCCTTGGAGTCGGTGACGCGGTCGATCGCCTGCGGCTGGCAGTACGTGCCGTTGTTGGCGACGGTGCCGTACGCACCGGCTACCGCGAGGGGCGAAACGTTGTTGGTGCCGATGATGGAGTTGAGGTCGTTCATCTTGACCTCTTTGCCGTTGGGGAGCGTGACCCCCATGCGGGTCGCGACGTTCTTGATGTCGCACAGGTCGAGCTTCTCGGCCATCGCGAAGTACCCGGTGTTGAGCGACTCCTTGGTGAATCGCATCGGTGTGCCGATGTAGCCCTTCGCCTTGTTGAAGTTGTTGATCAGCGTGTTGCCGCCGTTGACCCAGTCGTGGGGCTCACCGCCGAAGTCGCTGTTGCAGCTGTTCTTGAGGCGCTTGAACACGTGCAGCGTGCCATTGAGCGTCTCGTTGACGGAGTGCCCCTTCTCGAGCCAGTCGATGAGGGTGAACAGCTTGAAGGTCGATCCGACGGGCGCACCGCTGGAGGTTCCGAACTGCTCGTTGCCGGCATAGACGAGCGACGAGTACCCGGGGGTGCTCGCATAGGCGGCATCTTCACTGAAGATCGTGTTCTGCGCGATCGAGAGGATCCGTCCGGTCGATGCTTCGACGCTGGTCGACGCAGCACCGAAGACGCCCGGCTGACCTGCGAAGTCCGGATTCGTGCTCTGCCGCAACTCGATGGTGGCCGGCGCGTTCGCGGCCATCGACTGCTGCGCTGCCGCCTGCACGCGAGGGTCGAGCGTCGTGTACACGTTCAGCCCGCCCCGATCCAGCAGCTGCCGCCGGTCCTCGGCCGTCTCGCCGAAGGCGGGGTCGTGCAGGATGACGTCCTTCACGTACTGGCAGAAATACTCCATGCCCACCGCTTTGACGCATCCGGTCTGCGCATCGACCACGTTCGGCGTGATGGGCCAGACCGCGGCCTCGACGTACTGCTCGTGGGTGATCTTGCCGTCGTCGAGCATGCGGCTGAGCACGTACAGCTGACGCACCTTGGTCGAGGTGTAGCCGTCTGCAGCGGCGAACCTCTGCTCCTCGGTGATCTCGCCGGACTTCACGAGGTTGTCGAGGGCGACGAGGTTGGCGCCCTCGTCGATCACGCCGTCCGGCGCCTTGTTGAAGCTCGTGGTGCCGTCCTGGCTCCAGATGGAGCCGAGCGGCTTGTCGATGCGGTAGTTGTTCGGGTTCTGCACCATGCCGGCGAGTGTGGCGGCCTGGGCGACGGTCAGATTCGCCGCGGTGGTGCCGAAGTACTGTCGCGCCGCCGACTCGATGCCGTACGTGACGCCGCCCCAGTTGGCGATGTTCATGTAGCCGAGCAGGATGTCGTTCTTCGAGTACTTCTGCTCCAGCGAGATGGCGTAGCGCATCTCCTGCAGCTTGCGCGTGTAGCCCTCGGGGCCTTCGGCGGTCGTGGCGTCCGTCCAGCAGTCGAGGAGCGCCTTCTCGCGACTGACCTTGACGACCGGGTTCCCCTTGTCGTCGAGGACGGTGTTGCCATCCTTGTCGACTTCATACTCGGTCTTCGCGTCCTGCTCGCACTTCTGGATCAGGACGTTCTTGACGTACTGCTGGCTGATCGACGAGGCGCCCTGCGTCTCAGCGCCGCCCTTGGCGTTGGAGAGGAGGGCGCGCGCGGTGCCGATGAGGTCGATGCCGCCGTGCTGGTAGTAGCGGGGGTCTTCACTCGACAGCAGCGCGTCGTACATGACCGGCGCGATCTGGTCGAACTCGACCTGGGTGCGGTCCTGCTCGAGGAACTTCGTCATCAGCGCCGGCTGACCGGTGTTCGGATCGGTGTAGTAGAAGTTGCTGGGGAGCATGAGCTGGTCGATCTCGAGGACGCTCGGAAGGTTGTCGAACATCGTGATCGCGCGCTCTGCCGCGGTGCTCGTGATCGCGACCGCGGGGGTGACGGTCGCGGCGATGAGGACACCGGCTGCGGCACTGAGTCCGACGAGTCCGGCGAGTCCGCCGAGCACGCCGGTGGCCGTGCGTTTGGTATCAGGCATAGGCTTGATCGTAGGGGAGATACCTGGGCGATCCATCAAGGACTCTCAGCCCGCAAAGGGGTTTCCCAGCCTTCACCAGCCGTCTGTTCCCGCACACTCGAGGAGTCGCGATGACGACGTGGGAGTACCTCACCACGCCCCTTCTGATCCACAACACCGCCGCCATCCTCAACAACTGGGGCAAGCAGGGCTGGGAGCTCGTCCAGATCGTCCCCGGCCCCGAGGGCGGGCTGGTCGCATACTTCAAGCGCCCCTCCGGCGGCGGGCAGCAGAACGCCGGACTGGATGCCGCAGCCCAGGCCGCCCGCCAGTTCGAGGGGGAGTGACAGTGGCCGTCAGCGATCGCCTCGCCGAGCTCGGCATCGAGCTTCCGTCCGTCGTGCCGCCGGTGGCCGCGTACGTTCCCGCAAAGGCGCATGGCGACCTCGTCTACACCGCCGGCCAGCTGCCGATGGTGGCCGGTGCGCTGCCGGCCACCGGCAAGGTCGGTGACGGTCACGGGCTCGTGCCCGCCGACGACGCCAAGGCCTACGCGCGTCAGAGCGCCCTCAACGCGATCGCCGCGGCTGCCGCGGCTGTCGGCGGTGTCGACCGCCTCACGGGCGTGCTCAAGGTCACCGGCTTCGTCGCCTCGGTGCCCGAGTTCACCGGTCAGCCTGGCGTCATCAATGGGGCGAGCGAGGTGCTCGGCGAGATCTTCGGCGACACCGGCCGCCACGCGCGCTCGGCGGTGGGCGTCCCCGTTCTGCCGCTGGACGCCCCCGTCGAGGTCGAGGTCGTCTTCTCGTTCGCCTGAGCCTCCGCTCGTCAGGAACGACAGAGGGGATGCCGCAGCCCGAGGCTGCGGCATCCCCTCTTCTCGTCCTTACTTGACCTGCGCCGAGATCACCGACATCACGGCGGTGTCGGCGAGCGTCGTGGTGTCGCCGACCTCGCGGCCCTCGGCGACGTCGCGGAGCAGACGGCGCATGATCTTGCCCGAGCGGGTCTTGGGCAGTTCGCCGACGATGTAGACGTCGCGGGGGCGGGCGATCGGGCCGATCTGCTCGCCGACCCACAGGCGCAGGCCCTGCGCCAGGCCGTCGGGGGAGTGGGCGTCGAGGTAAGACTGCTTGATGATCACGAAGGCCACGACCGCCTGGCCGGTGGTTTCGTCGGAGGCGCCGACGACGGCGGCTTCGGCGACCGCCTCGTTGCCGACGAGCGCAGACTCGATCTCGGTGGTCGACAGCCGGTGGCCCGACACGTTCATGACGTCGTCCACGCGGCCGAGGAACCACACGTCGCCGTCGTCGTCGAGGCGGGCGCCGTCGCCGGCGAAGTAGAAGCCCTGTTTCTGGAACTTCTCCCAGTACGTTTCGACGAAACGCTCCGGGTCGCCCCAGATGCCGCGGAGCATCGACGGCCACGGCTCGGTGATCACGAGCAGGCCGCCATTGCCGTTGCCGACATGCGTACCGTCCTCGTCGACGACGTCGATCGAGATGCCGGGGAGCGGCACCTGCGCCGAACCGGGCTTGGTCTCGGTGACGCCGGGAAGCGCCGACACCATGATCGCGCCGGTCTCGGTCTGCCACCACGTGTCGACGATCGGCGCGGTCTTGCCGCCGATGATCTCGCGGTACCACATCCACGCCTCGGGGTTGATGGGCTCGCCCACCGAGCCGAGCAGGCGCAGCGACGACAGGTCGAACTGCTTCGGGATCGCGCGGCCGAGCTTCATGAACGAGCGGATCGCGGTCGGCGCCGTGTACAGCACGGTGACACCGTACTTCTGCACGATCTCCCACCAGCGGCCGGGGTGCGGGGCATCCGGGGTCCCCTCGTACATCACCTGGGTCGCGCCGTTCGCGAGCGGGCCGTACGTGACGTAGCTGTGGCCGGTGATCCAGCCGATGTCGGCGGTGCACCAGAACACGTCGGTCTCGGGGTGGATGTCGTGCACGACCTTGTTCGTGAACGTCGCCTGCGTGAGGTAGCCACCCGAGGTGTGGAGGATGCCCTTGGGCTTCCCGGTGGTGCCCGACGTGTAGAGGATGAAGAGCGGGTTCTCGGCGGGGAACGCCTGAGCCTCGTGGTCGGCGGATGCCGCGGGGACGACGTCGTGCCACCACAGGTCACGGCCGTCGGCCCAGTCGACCTCGTTGTCGCCACGCTTGACAACGAGCACATGCTCGACGGTCTCCTGCACGCCGGTGCCGCGGTCGGCGAGCGCCATGTCGACGGCGGGCTTCAGGGGCGAGACCTTGCCCTTGCGGTAGCCCCCGTCGGCGGTGATGACGAGTTTGGCGCCGGCGTCGTCGATGCGGGCGCGCAGGCTGTCGGCGGAGAAGCCGCCGAAGACGACGGAGTGGATCGCGCCGATGCGCGCGACGGCGAGCATCGAGGCGACAGCCTCGGGGATCATCGGCAGGTAGATCGCGACGCGGTCGCCCGCGCCGACGCCCAGGCCCTCGAGCACGTTGGCGACGCGCTTGACCTCGTCGGTCAGCTCCGCATAGGTGACGCGGCGCTCGTCGCCGGGCTCGCCCTCCCACAGCAGTGCGACACGGTCGCCGTTGCCGGCCTCGACGTGACGGTCGAGGCAGTTGTAGGCGACGTTGAGCTCGCCGTCGGCGAACCACTTCGCGAACGGCGGGTTCGACCAGTCCAGCACCTCGGTGAAGGGCTTGTGCCAGTGCAGCTCACGCGCCTGGTCGGCCCAGAAGCCCTCGCGGTCGGCCTTCGCACGGTCGTAGAGGTCCGCGGTGGCGACGGCGTTCGCGGCGAACTCGGACGAGGGAGCGAAACGCCGATCCTCGGTGAGCAGGTGGTCGATCTGGCTGCTGCCGGCGTGCGTGATCGGGTTCTGTTCGCTCATGTGAGCGCGCTCCTTTGCGGGCTTGAGGAAGGCCGAGGGATGTCGGCGAGTCTGCCAGGAAATGTACCCACGGCGCCTCCAGACGACTACCCCCGATAGTAGGTGGCCCGGCCGACACGCGACACGACCGATATATCAGTGAGAATCCTCTCCTTTTCGTTTTGTTCGGACCCTTACCTCGCCTATGCTGACCGTTGGCCGAACATTCGATTCTGGCATTGCGGCACCCGACGTCACCCCCCGAATTCGGGTCCGCGCACGGCGGCATCCCATTCCCCCCATGGGATGCCGCCTTCACTCGTCTGGGAGCGGTTCCGCGCCGGGTGCTCCTTCCTCCCCAGCCACGGCATCGGTGCGCTCCTCCACCGATGCGCTGCCCCGGCCCATGACGCTGCCCGAGGGCTCCTAGCGTCGGACCCATGGCCACGCCGTTCACCGTCGCACCCCGTCCGGGAGCCGCGGTCGTGCGGCCTCCGGGCGGACGAATGGATGCCGGCATCCCGGCGCTCCCCGAGCCGGCTGTCGAGCCGCGCCCCCGGCAGGAACCGGCGCCGCTGGTCGGCGGTGTCGCGTGGGTGCCGCGGTCCGGTGCGCCGGCCGATGCCGAGGCGTCGCGTGCTCCGGCCGGCACCGGACGTGAACACGCGGTGCCGACGGTCGAGCCGGGGGAGCGGCATCCCTCGCTCGCCCCGTTCGCTGCCTACCTCGACGACCCTGCCGTCACCGATCTCTTCGTCAACGGCGCGGCAGGGCTGTTCGTCGACCGCGGGGCCGGCGTCGCGCCGGCGCGCGAGTGGCGGGCGACCGAGGACGAGGTGCGTGACCTCGCGGTGTCGCTCATCGGTCATGGCGGACGACACATCGACGATGCGTCGCCCTGTGTGGATGTGCGGCTGGAGGGCGGCATCCGCGTGCACGCCGTCCTGCCGCCGATCGCGCCCGGCGGCACCGCGATCTCGATCCGCGTCCCGCGGATGGCCGACCCGACCCTGGACGAACTCGGCCGGAACGGCATGTTCGACGCGGCGACGCGGCGGCGGCTCGACGAGGCGATCGAGCGCCGCGCCAACCTGCTGGTGTCGGGGGCCGCGGGCGCCGGCAAGACGACCCTGCTCGCGGCGATGCTCAGCCGGGCGCCGGCGTATGAGCGGGTCGTCACGATCGAGGACGTCGCAGAGCTGCGCATCGCGCATCCGCACCATGTGCGCCTCGAGGCACGGCAGCCGAACCTCGAGGGTGCGGGCGGCATCGGGCTGGCCCGACTGGTGCGCGAGGCGCTGCGGATGCGCCCCGATCGCCTCGTCGTGGGCGAATGCCGCGGCGACGAGGTGCGCGAACTGCTGTCGGCGCTCAACACCGGCCACGACGGCGGTGCCGGCACCGTGCACGCCAACAGTCTTCTCGACGTCCCGGCGCGACTGGAGGCCCTCGGCGCGCTGGCCGGGCTCGACGATCGGGCGCTGGCCCGGCAGGTCGCGAGCGCGATCGACCTCGTCGTGCACGTCGAGCGCGGCGCGGACGGCGTCCGCCGCATCGCGGCGATCGGGTGTCCGGTGATCGACGCGGCGGGGCGGCTCGCGATGGACACGGACGCGGGGAGCATCTCGTGACCGCTGTGCTGCGGCGCCTCCGCTCTCGGCGGGCGACCCCGGAGGCCGAGACGGAGGCGGCCGCCGCGACAGTGCTGCAGCTGGCTGTGCTGCTGCAGGCCGGCGTCGCCCCGGCGCGGGCATGGGAGCATCTTGCCGGGGTGGGCGACTCTGCGGCGGCGCGGGTCGTCACGGCGACCGCCCACGACATGCCGCTGCCGGCCGCCATCGCCGCGGTCGGATCCGACGCCTGGCGAGAGGTCGCGGTCGCGTATCAGGTGGCCTCGACCGTCGGAGCGCCGCTGGCTGCATGCCTGCGCGGACTGGCCACCGCCCTGAGCGATGCGCAGGAGGCCGCCGACGACGTGCGGGTGGCCCTGGCAGAGCCGGCCGGCACCGCCCGCTTGATGGGCTGGCTGCCGCTCCTCGCGGTCGCGCTCGGCGCAGCGCTGGGATTCGACACGTTCGGCACCCTGTTCGGGTCGCCGCTGGGCATCGCGTGCCTGGCTGCCGGCGGCATCCTCATCGTCGTCGCGCAGCGCTGGACGGCGCGACTGGTCCGCTCCGCGTCCGACGCGGCGGGAGTGCCCGGACTCGAGGCCGAGCTGGTCGCGATCGCGCTGAGCGGTGGCGTCTCGATCGACCGCGCCCTGGCCGTCGTCGCCGACGCCGGTGCCCTGCGCACGCCGGGCAGACAGAACGCGGCGCCCGCACCGCACGACGACGTCGCATCCGTGCTGTCGCTCTCGCGCTCGGCCGGGGTGCCCGCGGTCGAACTGCTGCGGGCCTGCGCGGCCCACGCCCGCCACCGTGCGCGCGTCGACGGCAGGCTGCGCGCGGCGAAGCTCTCCTCGCGCCTGCTCGTGCCGCTCGGCGTGTGCACGCTGCCCGCGTTCCTGCTGCTCGGCGTCGCCCCGATGCTGCTGGGCGTCATGTCGACGATGTCGCTGTCGCTCTGAAGACCGTGCCCACCACGACGTGCCCGCGAACACAGAACCGAACGAACGGAGTACCCATGTCCTCTCGACACCCCTCGACCCTTCCCCGCCTCACGCGGCGTCGCGCTGAACGCCTCTTCCGGCGGCGGACTGCGGAGGGCGCGCTGGCCGACGACGCCGGCGCCGCGACGGCCGAGTACGCGATCGCGACCATGGCCGCGGTGGCCTTCGCCGGCCTGCTGGTGGTCATCATGCGCTCCGACGAAGTGCGCGGCATCCTGACGGATCTCGTGCGCCGAGCCCTCACCGTCGCATGATCCACGCGCGACTCGGCGGCGGCCGGCGCCGGCGATCTGCGGACGATCGAGGCTCCGTCGTCGCCGAGTTCGCGATCGCCCTTCCGGCTGTCGCCGTCGTGCTGGCCGTCGGTGTGGGGGCGCTCGCCGGGGCGTCGCGTCAGGTGCGTCTGCAGGATGCCGTCGCGGATGCCGCACGCCTGAGCGCGCGGGGCGAGCAGTCGTCGCGCGTCACCGGGGCCGTGACCGCGGCGGTGGCCGAGGCATCCGTCGACATCTCTTCGCAGGGGGAGCTCGTCTGCGTCACCGCCTCGGCGCCCGCACTGCTCGGACTGCGCGTGAGTGCGACCGGCTGCGCGTTGGCGGGCGGGCTGTGAGCCCGCTCCGGCGCGACGGCGCCGTGTGTGCCGAGGGCGACCGCTGATGGCCGGCTCGATCGCGGCGGTGGGCGTCGTGGCGGGCGCCGCGATCCTCGCCGTCGGACTCGCCGCTGCGGGATCCGCGTCGGTCGTCGGACAACGGCTGGCGTCGTCCGCCGACGCCGGCGCGCTCGCCGCCGCGGACGCCGCATCGGGGGCGGTGGGCGGCATCCCGTGCGAACGTGCGGCCGAGGTCGCGGCCACTTTCGGTGCTCGCGTCGACGCGTGCGCACTGGACGGGCTGATCGCCACCGTGACCGTCGCCATCCGGTTCGGCCCCGTCGCCGCGCAGGCCACCGCCCGTGCCGGCCCGCCGCCGTGATCCGTCGCTCACAGTCCGCTCATGGATAACTGGCGTGTATGGTTTGCGTCGAAGAAAGGACGCCCCCGTTGGCAGAAGGCAAGAAGCTCGTCATCGTCGAGTCACCGACGAAGATGAAGTCGATCCAGGGGTACCTCGGCGATGGCTACGAGGTGCTCAGCTCGGTCGGGCACATCCGCGACCTGGCAGACAAGAAGAGCATCCCCGCCGACAAGAAGGAGGCGTACGGGAAGTACTCGATCGACATCGACAACGGCTTCGACCCCTACTACGTCGAGAGCGAGCGCGGCAAGAAGACCGTCGCCGAACTCAAGCGCGCGCTGAAGGGGGCGGACGAGCTCCTGCTCGCCACCGATGAAGACCGCGAGGGCGAGGCCATCGCGTGGCACCTGCTGCAGACGCTCAAGCCCAAGGTCCCGGTCAAGCGCATGGTGTTCCACGAGATCACCAAGGACGCGATCCAGGCCGCCGTCGGCAACACGCGCGAGCTCGACCTCGCACTGGTCGACGCGCAGGAGACCCGTCGCATCCTCGACCGCCTGTACGGCTGGGACGTCAGCCCGGTGCTCTGGTACAAGGTCCAGCAGGGCACGTCCGCCGGGCGCGTGCAGTCCGCCGCGACGCGCATGGTCGTCGACCGCGAGCGCGAGCGCATGGCGTTCGTATCGGCGTCGTACTGGGACATCGAGGCGCTCGCCGCGCCCAACCGCCCGCAGGGCCTCGACGAGTCCTTCTCGACCCGCCTCGCGCGCGTCGACGGCGCGGTCCTCGCCCGCGGCACCGACTTCGACGACCGCGGTGAGCTGAAGAAGGCGGTGCTGGTCCTCGACGAGGCCCAGGTGCGCGAGCTCGCTGCGGCCATCGAGGCGGCGGCAGAGGCATCCGTCACCGCTCTGGAGTCCAAGCCCGGAACCCGCAGCCCCAAGCCCCCGTTCACGACCTCGACGCTCCAGCAGGAGGCGGGACGCAAGCTCTCGATGAGCGCCAAGCACGCCATGGGCGTCGCGCAGCGACTGTACGAGAAGGGGTTCATCACCTATATGCGCACCGACTCGACCGCGCTGTCGACGCAGGCGGTCCAGGCCGCGCGCGAGCAGGCGGTCACGCTCTACGGCGCGCAGTCGGTGCCCCTCAACCCCCGCACGTACCGCAACAACAGCAAGAACGCACAGGAGGCGCACGAGGCGATCCGCCCGTCGGGCGAGACGTTCCGCACCCCGTCGACGGTGTCGGGCGAGCTCGACCGCGACGAGCTGCGCCTGTACGACCTCATCTGGAAGCGCACGATGGCCAGCCAGATGGCCGACGCCAAGTACGAGACGACGACCGTGACCCTCGAGGTCACGGCGGGCGGCCGCCGCGCCGAGTTCACCGCATCCGGCACCGTCTACACCTTCAAGGGCTTCCTTGAGGCGTACGAAGAAGGCCGCGACGAGAAGCGCAGCGACGCCGACAAGTCCGACGACCAGTCGCTGCCCGCGATGGCCGTGGGCGACGTGCTGCGGCTGCGCGAGGTCGAGCCCAAGGGTCACTCGACGAGCCCGAAGCCCCGCTACACCGAGGCGTCGCTGGTGAAGGCTCTCGAAGAGAAGGGCATCGGACGCCCCTCGACGTTCGCGAGTATCATCGACGTCATCATCAACCGGGGCTACGTCACCAAGCGCGGTCAGGCGCTCATTCCGAGCTGGCTGGCGTTCAGCGTCGTCCGTCTGCTCGAGCAGCACTTCGCCGATCTCGTGGACTACGACTTCACCGCTGCGCTGGAGGACGACCTCGACGCCATCGCGCGCGGCGAGCAGAAGCGCCAGGACTGGCTGCAGGAGTTCTACTTCGGCTCGACCGATCACGTGGGCCTGCGCAACATCGTCGACAACCTGGGCGAGATCGATGCGCGTGCGCTGAACTCGACCCCCATCGGCGATGTGGCGACGCTGCGGTTCGGAAAGTACGGCCCGTACCTCGAGGTGCCCGATGCTGCCGACCCGGCCGGTGAGCCGCGCCGGGTGAACATCCCTGAAGACCTCGCACCCGACGAGCTCACGCCCGCGAAGGCGCAGGAGCTCATCGACGCCCCCGTCGCCGGCGACCGCGTGCTGGGGGAGAACCCCGCGAACGGCAAGCTCGTCGTGGTCAAGGACGGCCGCTTCGGCCCCTATGTGCAGGAGGCCGACCCGCCCGCAGCGGAGGAGGTCGACGAGGCGACCGGCGAGGTCGTGGTCGTCGAGCAGGAGCCCGCGCCGAAGAAGCGGGGTGCCAAGAAAGAGGTCGCGCCCAAGCCACGCACCGCGTCGCTTTTCAAGTCGATGTCGGTCGACACGATCGACCTCGACACGGCGCTGAAGCTCCTCGATCTGCCGCGCACCGTCGGCATCGATCCCGATACCGAAGCCCCGATCACGGCGCAGAACGGCCGCTACGGCCCGTACCTCAAGAAGGGTACGGACTCGCGCACGCTGCAGAGCGAGCAGCAGATCTTCGACATCACGCTCGAAGAGGCCCTGGCCGTCTACGCGCAGCCGAAGTACGGCGCCCGCGGGGCGAGCTCGGCGCTGAAGGAGTTCGAGGCCGACCCGACCAGCGGCAAGCCGATCAAGCTCAAGGACGGCCGCTTCGGCCCGTACGTCACCGACGGTGAGACGAACGCCACGATCCCGCGCGGCGAGGACGCGATGGAGGTCACGTTCGAGCGCGCCGTGCAGCTGCTCGCCGACAAGCGCGCGAAGGGACCCGCCAAGCGTCCCGCCGCGCGACGCACCACGACGCGCAAGCCCGCGGCGAAGAAGTGAGTGCGGCAGGTCTGTTCATCACCCTCGAGGGCGGCGACGGCGTCGGCAAGACGACGCAGTCGGCGCTCCTCGAGGAGTGGCTGAAGGATGCCGGGCGCACCGTCGTGCGCACGCGCGAGCCGGGCGGCACAGAGGTGGGGATCCTCATCCGCGACATCGTGCTGCACCACCGCGGCGAGGTGTCGCCGCGGGCCGAGGCGCTGCTGTACGCCGCGGACCGCGCCCACCACATCGAGACGCTCGTGCGGCCGGCGCTCGCGCGCGGCGAGGTCGTCATCCAGGACCGCTACCTCGACTCGTCCGTCGCCTATCAGGGTGCGGGACGCGTGCTCGGTCGCGACGAGGTGCGCGAGCTGTCGCTCTGGGCGACCGGGGGCCTGCTGCCCGACCTCACGGTGCTGCTCGACCTGGACCCGGTCGTCGCGCGGGCCCGCCTCGACGCGGACGACAAGCCCTTCGACCGCCTCGAGGCCGAGAAGGAGAACTTCCACGCGCGGGTGCGCGAGGAGTTCCTCGCCCTCGCGGCGGCGGAGCCCGGGCGGTTCCTGGTGCTGGACGCGTCGCGCCCCGCGGACGAGCTCGCCGCGGACGTGCGGGCGCGCGTCGAGAACCTGCTCGGCTGACGGCGCCGTCGGGGACCCGGGAGGCGCCGGGAGACGACCGTCATTGTCGTCGGGACGCTTTAGGCTGAGCGGGATGGATGCCGCGACCTCACCCGTGACCGCGTCCGCCGATGCGCCGTGGGGCGACGTGTGGGGGCAGGACGCCGCCGTCGCCGCGCTGCGGGAGGCGGCATCCGATCCTGCCGCGATGACGCACGCGTGGCTGATCACCGGGCCTCCGGGTTCCGGTCGGTCGACGCTCGCGCACGCGTTCGCCGCGGCGCTGATCGCCGAGCCGGGCGACGAGCGCACGATGCACCAGGTGCTCGCCGGCACCCACCCCGATCTGACCGCCCTGCGCACCGAAGGCGTGATCATCTCGATCAAGGACGCCCGCGCTCTGGTCGAGCGGTCGTACTTCGCCCCTTCGCTGGGGCGCTACCGGGTCATCGTGATGGAGGATGCCGACCGCATGGCCGAGCGCACCTCCAACGTGCTGCTCAAGGCGCTCGAAGAGCCGCCGGAGCGCACCGTGTGGGTGCTGTGCGCGCCGAGCGACGCCGACCTGCTGCCGACCATCCGCTCGCGCGTGCGGACGCTGCGCCTGCGTGAGCCGGACGTGGCCGATGTCGCCGAGCTCATCGTCCGCCGCAGCGACGTCGATCCGGCGATCGCCGAGCAGTCCGCCCGCCACGCGCAGCGGCACATCGGCATGGCTCAGCGACTGGCGACGGATGCCGACGCGCGCGCACGCCGCGACGCCACGCTCCGCGGCGTGCTGGGGGTCCGCGGCGTCGGCGACGCCGTCGAGGTCGCCGGGGCCATCGTGGCCGCCGCCACCGACGACGCGAAAGCGCTCACGGCCGAGCGCGACGAGGCCGAGCGGACGACCCTGCTGCGCACCGTCGGCATCGCCGAAGGAGCGGCGATCCCGCCCGCCGTGCGCTCCCAGCTGTCGGCGCTGGAAGATGAGCAGAAGCGCCGCGCCACGCGCAGCCTGCGCGACGGCATCGATCGGGTGCTCACCGACCTGGAGTCGATGTACCGAGACGTGCTGATGCTGCAGTTCGGGCGCGACGACGCGTCCGGCGGCGCACTCATCAACCGCGAGCTCGAACCGGACCTGCGCGCGCTCGCCGCTGCGTGGACGCCCGACCGCACCCTCACGGTCGTCGACCGCATCGGCGTCACGCGCGAGAACCTCGAACTCAACGCCGCCCCGGCTCTCGCACTCGAGAGCCTGCTCGTGACCGTCGCGAGCGGAAGGATCCCGTGAACCCGACCCGCCCCCGCAGCGCCCGCACCCGACTGATCGCCCGCACCGGAGCGGTCCTGGCCGGGCTGGTCGCGGCATCCCTCGTCCTCAGCGGATGCCTCTACTCGATGATCCCCGACGCCGAGCCGCGCCCCACGACGAGCAAGTCGCCCGACTCCGAGGGGGTCGCGGACGATCTGTTGCCGTACTACGAGCAGAAGATCGACTGGTCGACGTGCAACGGCTCGTTCGACTGCGCCACGATCACCGCGCCGCTGGACTGGTCTGACCCGTCCCGGGGCGACATCGACCTCGCCCTGATCCGCCATCGCGCCGAGGGCGGCGGCGAGCCGATCGGGTCGCTGCTGACGAACCCGGGCGGCCCGGGCGCGAGCGGCATCGCGCTCGTGCGCGACTCGGTCAGCTACGCCGTCGGGCAGCCGGTGCGTGACAAGTTCGATGTGATCGGCTTCGACCCGCGCGGTGTCGGCGAGTCCACCGCGGTGACGTGCTACGACGCGTCAGACATGGACGCGTACCTGTTCGACCTTCCGCAGAACAAGCGGGGGACGCAGGCGTGGACCGACGAGCTGCTGGCGAACCACAAGGCGTTCGGCGAGGCGTGCGACGCGAACAGCGACGGCATCCTGCCGTACATCACGACCGACAACTCGGCGCGCGACATGGATCTCATGCGCGCCGTGCTGGGCGACAAAGAGCTGTACTACCTGGGGTACTCGTACGGCACCTTCCTCGGCGCGACGTACGCGAAGCTCTTCCCCGACAAGGTCGGCCGCCTCGTGCTGGACGGCGCCATCGACCCGTCGATCCCGGGCCTCGACGTCGGCGTGTCGCAGGCCGTCGGGTTCGAGTCCTCCCTGCGGGCCTACATGGCCGACTGCCTGACCGACAAGGACTGCCCGTTCCGCGGCAGCGTCGACGACGCGATGGCCGACCTCGGCACGCTGCTGGCGAGCGTGGACGCCGATCCGATCCGCAACGCCGACGGGCGCGAGCTCGGCGCCGACTCGCTCATGACGGCGATCGTGGCGGCGCTGTACTCGCAGGACAGCTGGCCGTACCTGACGCAGGCGCTGACCGACGTGCTCGCGGGCAAGGCCGGGGTGGCGTTCCAGCTCGTCGACTTCTACTACAACCGCCAGGACGGGGCGTACCTCGACAACCAGACCGAGGCCTTCCGCGCCTACAACTGCATGGACTACCCGGTCGACGCGACCGACCAGGAGCAGGCCGACGCCGACGCGCTGCTCGCGGCCGAGGCCCCGACCATCGCGCCCTACTGGGACGGACCCGACCCGTGCGAGGTGTGGCCCTATCCCGCGACCGGTGTGCGCGAGCGGATCACCGCGGACGGCGCGGCGCCGATCGTGGTGGTCGGCACCACGAACGATCCCGCGACGCCGTACCAGTGGGCCGCGTCGCTGGCCGACCAGCTGTCATCGGGCGTGCTGGTCACGCGCGTCGGCGAGGGTCACACCGGCTACAACAAGGGCAACTCGTGCGTGGACGACGCCGTAAACACCTACCTGCTGGACGGCACGCCGCCCGAGGACGGTCTGCGCTGCGAGTGATCGCCGTCATGTGAAGGGGGTGGATGCCGTCGCGGCATCCACCCGCCATCGTCGAGCCGTCGGCTCGTCAGCGCCGCAGCACGCGCCGCGCGAGCCCGTTGCCGAGGAACTGCACGGCCTGCACGATGACGATGATCACGAGCACGGCCGCCCACGTCACCCACGGATTGAACTGCTTGAATCCGTAGACGATGGCGAACTCGCCCAGGCCCCCGGCCGCGACGGCGCCGGCGATGGCCGTCATGTCGACCAGCGCGACCACGATGAACGTGTAGCCGAGGATGAGGGGGCCCAGCGCCTCGCGCGGCAGCAGTCGCAGCAGGATGCGGGAGCGGCTCGCACCGGTGGCGCGCGCCGCCTCGATCACGCCGGGACGCACCGTGAGCAGGTTCTGCTCGACGATGCGGCTGATCGCGAAGAGCGATGCGATCGTGATCGCGAAGATGCCGAACTCGGGTCCGATGCCGGGGATGCCGAGCGCACGGGCGAGCGGCTGGACCGCCGCCAGCAGGATCACGAACGGGATCGGCCGGAAGAAGTTCACGACGACGTTCAGCGTGCCGAACAGGAACCTGTTCGGGAACAGGCTCCCGGGCCGCGTGGCGTACAGTGCAAGGCCGACGAAGAGGCCCGCGATGCCGCCGAACACGAGGCTGAGCGAGACGACGTAGAGGGTCTCGGCGGTCGCCTCCCACAGGTCGGGGAGCAGGTCGATGAGCCTATCCACGGGCGTCCTCCTCGATGAGCGGTGCGAACGCCGACACGGCGTCGATCGCCCGCTGGACGGCATCCGCCTCTCCGGTCAGCGCCAGCGTGAGATGGCCGAACACGCGGCCGCGGATGTCGTTGATGCCGCCGTGGACGAGCTCGAACCGCACACCGTGCGCGGCGAGCACCGCGAACACGTCAGCCTGCGTCGGGGCCGCGTGGCGCGGGTCCGCCGCCTCCCGGCTGCGCTCGCGGTCGCCGATCCTGCCGCCGTCGCCGATCTGCAGCGTGACGATGCGGCCCGGGTGGCGCTCCCGCAGCGTGCGCAGCTGCGGGCCCGACGGGACGTCCTCGATGATGCTGGCGACGAACCGCTGGGTGGCGCCGTGCTGCGGCGCCGAGAGGACGTCGAACACGTCGCCGCTCTCGATGATGCGCCCGTCCTCCATCACGACGACGCGATCGGCGAGCGTGCGGATGACGTCCATCTCGTGGGTGATGACGAGGATCGTGATGCCCAGCTCGTCGTTGACGCGCTTGAGCAGCGCCAGGACCTCCTGCGTGGTGTCGGGGTCCAGGGCGCTGGTCGCCTCGTCCGCGAGCAGGATGCGGGGGCTCGTGGCGAGGGCGCGGGCGATGCCGACACGCTGCTTCTGCCCGCCCGACAGCTGCTCGGGAAAGCTTCCGGCCTTGTCGGCGAGTCCGACGAACCGCAGCAGCTCGTCGACGCGCGCGGCGATCTCGGCCCGAGGACGCCGGGCGACCTCGAGCGGGTACGCGACGTTCTTCGCGACAGTCCGCGAGTCGAAGAGATTGAACTGCTGGAAGATCATGCCGATGTCGCCGCGCAGCGCGCGCAGCTCGCGCTCGCGCAGGTGCGTGATGTCGCGCCCATCGATCTCGACGGTGCCGGCGGTCGGCGTCTCCAGCGCGTTCACCAGGCGCAGCACGGTGCTCTTGCCGGCACCGGAGTATCCGATGATGCCGCACACCTCGCCGGCGGCGACGGTCAGGGAGACGTCGTCGACGGCGACGACAGGGGAGCCGTCCTTCGACGACGGCGGAAAGGTCTTGGTCACGCCGGTGAGGCGGATGAGGGTCATTCGGGCTCCTCCGGAAACACGCGTGTGCGGCCCGTTCGCTCGGACGCGATCGGGCCGCACGCGGCGGTGGTGCGGGTGTTACGAGTTGGCGCGGATGTCGTCCTCGACGTCGGACAGCGACGCGACGAGGTCGTCGACCGGGGTCTTGACGAGCACGGCGGTGCCGCCGGATGCCTCGACCACGCCATCGAGCACGGCCTGCGTGTTCTGGTAGATCTCGACGAGCTTGAGGTACGTCGGGTTGTCGGCATCCTCGGCCTTGGCTGCGAAGATGTTGATGTACGGGATGGCCGCGGAGTCGGACGGGTCGTCCTGTGCGATCGCATCCTCCGCGGTCAGATCGGCGTCCTCGAGGAAGTCGTTGTTGACGATGGCCGCCGCGACATCGGGCAGCGAGGATGCGGTGAACGAGGCATCCAGCGCCTCGACCTTCACCTTCGAGTCGGGCAGCACATCGGCGACCGTCGAGAAGGGCGAGCCGCCGTCCTCGAGCTCGATCAGGCCTGCCGACTGCAGCACGAGCAGACCGCGGGCCTGGTTGGACTCGTCGTTGGGCACCGCGACTGTCGCGCCGGCGGGGATGTCCTTCACCGAGTCGTACTGCGACGAGTAGAGGCCGAGCGGGTAGATCGCCGTCGCGCCGATGGGCTGCAGGTCGTCGTCGCTGTTGACGTTGTAGGTCGCGAGATAGATGACGTGCTGGAACTGGTTGAGGTCCAGCTCGCCCGCCGACAGCGCGGGGTTCGGCTGCGCGTACTCGGTGAAGTTGACCAGTTCGACGTCGATGCCTTCGTCGGCGGCGGCCTCGGTGAAGGTCTCCCAGTAGGGGTCGCCGGAGTTGACGACGCCGATGCGGACGGGCTTCTGCTCATCGGTGCTGCCGGCGGTGCCGGCCGCGGCATCCGTCCCGGTTCCGGCGCAGCCGGCGAGGGCGACGACGAGGGGCAGTGCGAGTGCTGCGGCGCCGATGAGCTTCTTGGGCGTGGACATGTGTGCGTGCTCCTGTGGATCGAGGCCCGTCGGGGCTTGTGACCGCGCGCGCGATCCACCGGACCGCGCACGCTTCGTCGCGGGCCGATTCGACCGTACGAGGCGCTGTCCGGATTCCCCGAACCGAGGCGTAACACGTCGACACCCTGCGGGCGCGGCGCCGTCATCGAGGGGAGGGGGATGCCGCGACCCGCCGTGGTTCGCGAGCACTCCGCAAACCCTGTAAGATCGTTGCTTGTGCATCGCGCAAGCGAAGCGCGCCACCTTAGCTCAGTGGTAGAGCATCCCACTCGTAATGGGAAGGCCGTCAGTTCAATCCTGACAGGTGGCTCCGATGTGAAAACGGCCGCAGATCTGCGGCCGTTTTCCGTATCCCAGAGGGGGAGGCGCGGTGCCCGACGCGATCGACGCCATCGCCGAGATCTTCTCGTGGATCGGTTTCGGCCTCGGCATCCTGCTCGCCGTCGTCGCGCTGATCATGCGCCTCGCGGACGGCACGTGGGTGCGCACGCAGGGCGTCGTCGACGACGGTCCTCACGGCCGGCTGGTGCGGTGGTTCGACGACCACGCCGGCGGTGTCGGGTCGGCGTACCTGACCCACGAGCAGGAGCATCGGATCGGCGCGTCCCAGACGGCCGAGATCTATGTGCGCCCGGGTCGCCCCGATCGGATGCGGCTGACCGCCGGTTCGCCCGCGGTGCGTGCCGTGACGCTGCTCGCGGCCGGTCTGCTGGCATTGGGCGTGATCGCCCTCGCGACCTCGCTGATCCTCCTGTTCGTACGCGGCTGAGCCGCAGCTGCGCGGGCGTGACCGACGCGATCAGGCGACGGCCAGCAAGCCCCCGGCGATGAGTGCGAGCGTCAGCCCGGCCCACTGCACCGCGGCGACGCGTTCGCGCAGCACGACGGCAGCCAGCAGGATCGTGCCCGCCGGGTAGAGCGCAGTGAGTGCCGACACGATCGACAGGTCGCCCTCACGCAGAGCGAGCAGCATGAGCGCGTTGGCCGCTGCATCCGCCACTCCGCAGGCGATCGCGAGCCACCACGCCCGGGCGAGTGACGGGATCGCCGCCACGCTCCCGGTCGTCGCGTGCTCGAGGTCGGCATGGCCGCTGGGTGTCGCGCCCAGCTGTGGACCCGACACCCGCAGGACCGAACGTGCCCGAGCACCGCGGCGCACTGCGGCCAGCGCCAGCACACCCACCACCACGGCGGTCACGACGGTGCTCGTCGCCCGGCTCGCGACGAGCGGGGCCAGGCCGCTGTCTTGCGAAGTCTGATCGATGATGATGAGGAATGCGCCGATCGACAGGCCGGCGCCGGCGGCCATCGCGATTCCGCGAGCAGTGGGGCGCACGATCTTCTCGCCCGGGATGAACCCCACGAGCACGACGGCCACGAGCGCGAGGCCGAGTCCGGCGTAGCCGATCGGCGCCAGCGTGTCGCCCTTCACGAGCAGTCCCCACAGCATGGGGGCGATCGCCGAGACGACGGCGGTCAGGGGCGACAGGATGCTCATGGGCCCGATCGCGAGGCACGCGTACAGCAGCGCGATCGCGACCACGCTGACGACGCCGCCGAGGACGCCCCACACGAGGTCGGCGGTGCGCCATTGGCCGCCGATCAGCGGCTGCACGAGCGCGAGCGCGACCAGTCCCGATGCCGCAGCGACCGCGGTCACCACGATCGAGCGGAGGCGTTTGGCAGAGAGGCCGCCGAGGAAATCGGCCGAACCGTAGACGAGGGCGCCGATCAGGGCGAGGGCGGCGGAGAGCATCGGGGGGAGCCTAGCGAACGGTGCGCCGGCGAGCCCTCGGACGGCATGTCCGCGCGAGTTGCATGCCGGACTGGAAAGCTAGATAAGCTAGCGATATGACGCAGCCTCACCACGCGAGACGAGTACCGACGAGATGGCTGCGGATCGGCATCCCGGTCCTTCTCGTTCTCATCTGGCTGGCAGCCGCGTCGATCGGCGGGCCGTACTTCGGGAAGGTCGACGAGGTCTCGTCGAACGACAGATCGACGTTCCTGCCCGAGAGCGCCGATGCGACCCAGGTGAATGGGCGTCTCGCGGACTTCCTGGGGGAGGAGAGCATTCCGGCTGTCGTCGTCGTGACCGGCGACGGCGCGCTCTCGGACGAGGACATCGCAGACGTGCAGACGTTCGTCGACGACGTCGCGGCCCTGGACGATGTCACCGGCGACGTCTCGCCGCCGATCGCCTCCGAGGACGGGGAGGCGGTGCAGGTCTTCGTGCCGATCGATGCGTCCGGCGAGGTGGGCGACACCGTCGCCGAGATCCGTGCGATGGCCGCGGACGATCTGCCTGACGGCCTCACCGCGTGGGTCACCGGCCCTGCCGGGTTCACCGCGGACCTCGTCGAAGGCTTCCTGGGCATCGATGGGCTGCTGCTGGGAGTCGCCCTCGGCGCGGTGTTCCTGATCCTCGTGATCGTGTACCGATCGCCGTTGCTGCCCGTCCTCGTGCTCGCGACGTCGATGTTCGCCCTGTGCGCGGCGCTGCTGACCGTGTGGTGGCTCGCCTACGCCGGCATCTTCGTGCTCAACGGGCAGGTGCAGGGCATCCTGTTCATCCTGGTGATCGGCGCAGCGACCGACTATGCGCTGTTGTACGTCGCGCGCTTCCGTGAGGCGGTCGCCACCGGTGCGCGCAGATGGGACGCCACCCTGACGGCGTGGCGCGGTGCCTTCGAGCCGATCATCGCCTCCGGCGGAACGGTCATCGCTGGCCTGCTGTGCCTGCTGCTGTCCGACCTCGCCACCAACCGCGCGCTCGGACCGATCGCATCGATCGGCATCGCGTTCTCGGTGCTGTCGGCTCTCACCTTCCTGCCGGCGCTGCTGGCCCTGTGCGGCCGTGCCGCGTTCTGGCCGTTCATCCCGAAGCACGCCGCGTCCGGCATCCCCGACGACCTGACGCAGCCGGTCAAGGGCCTCTGGCCGCGTCAGGCGCGCTTCATCGCGCGCCATGCGCGTGCGGTGTGGGTCGTGTGCACGATCGTGCTCCTGGCCGGCGCCGTGGGCATCACGCAGCTGAAGGCCGACGGCGTGCCGACCAGCGACCTGGTCCTCGGGACGTCCGAGGCGCGCGACGGCCAGGCGGTGCTCGCCGAGCACTTCCCGGCGGGCTCGGGGTCGCCGGTGTACGTCGTCGTGCCCGAAGCCGATCTCGCCGCGACCGTCGGCGTGCTCGACGACTCCGACGGCGTCGAGTCGGTCTCGGTCGCGTCGGCCGATTCGCCGACCGGACAGGCGGCGGTCGAGCTCGAGGGCGGCGAGCCGGTGTTCACCCCGGCCGGGCCGCCCGGCACCCCGGCGCCTGCGCCCACCGTCTCGGACGGCGACGTGCTCGTGATCGGGACGCTGACGGATGCCGCCGACTCCGTGGCCGCCGAGCAGACCGTGCGCGCGCTCCGCGTCGACCTGGACGACGAGCTCGGGGCCGGCACCGCGCTCGTCGGCGGCGAGACGGCGACCGACATCGACACGAACGACACCTCGACACGCGACCGTACGCTCATCATCCCCGTGATCCTCGCGGTGATCCTGGTGATCCTCATGCTGCTGCTGCGGTCGATCCTCGCTCCGGTGCTGCTCATCGCGACGGTCATCCTGTCGTTCGCGACTGCGCTCGGGGTCAGCGCGCTGGTCTTCGACGGCGTGTTCCACTTCGCGGGCGCGGATCCCGCCGTACCGCTGTACGGGTTCGTGTTCCTGGTCGCGCTCGGCGTGGACTACAACATCTTCCTGATGTCGCGGGTGCGCGAGGAGTCGCTCGTCCACGGGACCAGACCCGGCATCCTCCGAGGCCTCGTCGCCACCGGCGGGGTCATCACCTCAGCGGGTCTCGTGCTGGCCGCGACGTTCGCGGCGCTCGGGGTGATCCCGATCCTGTTCCTCGCGCAGATCGCCTTCATCGTCGCCTTCGGCGTGCTGCTCGACACATTCGTGGTGAGGTCGCTGCTGGTGCCCGCGCTGTCGTACGACATCGGCCGGGCGATCTGGTGGCCCTCGAGGCTGTGGCGAAGGGATGCGGTCCCCGCCGAGAGCGCCCCGGATGCGCCCTCGACGACGGCCGACGACGGCCATCCCCTCACCCGCGAGGAGTACCGGCGTACGCTCGAACCATGAGCAAGGCACTGTTCATCGTCGACGTACAGAACGACTTCACCGAGGGCGGCGCATTGGGCGTCGAGGGCGGAGACGCGGTCGCCCGAGGCATCTCGCAGTTCCTGGTGACGCATTCCGAGGACTATGCCGTGGTGATCGCCTCGCGCGACTGGCACGACGGTGACAACGACAACGGCGGGCACTTCGCCGCCGGCGAGCCGGACTTCGTCGACACGTGGCCCGTCCACTGCGTGTCCGGCACCGAGGGCGCCGAGTACGACCCGGGACTCGACCTCGCCGCGGTCACGCACCACGTCAAGAAGGGGCAGGGCAAGCCCGCGTACTCGCTGTACGAGGGCACGACCGACGACGGCGAGACCGTCTCACAGCTGCTCGACGCGCACGGCGTGGTCGACGTCGATGTGGTGGGCATCGCGACGGACTACTGCGTGCGGGCCTCCGCCCTGGATGCGATCGAGCACGGCCGCCACGTCCGCGTGCTCACCGACCTCGTGGCCGGCGTCGCGCCCGGGTCGAGCGAGGCCGCGCTGGCCGAGCTCGCCCATGCCGGCGCCGAGCTCGCGTCGGCGGCCGGCGTCTGAGGCGGGTGCCGTGCGGCGGGCCGGCCGGCCTCAGGCCGCCGGACCCGCCACCAGCGTGACCGCGGCGGAGTGCGACGCGCCGGACGCGTCGATCCAGGTGAGCGTCACGGTGGCACCAGGCTCGGAGGTGCCGAGCGCTGCCGTCAGGGCATCCGCGTCCGCGATGGCGGTGCCGTCGATCGCGGTGATCGTGTCGCCGGCGGTAAGCCCGGCGGCGGCCGCCGGGGTGCCGTCGATCGCCCCGGCGATCAGCGCGCCCGCCGTCGCGGAGCCGCCGTACCGGTACCCGGCGGGCACGCGCGCCACCTGCACGCCGAGGAACGCCGGGTAGCCGATCGTCACGCCGTCGGTCTCGGTGCCCTCGAGGATCTGATCGGCGATCGTCAGCGCGTCCTCGATCGGGACCGCGTAGGCCACGGTCGTCACCGAGCCGCTCGAGGCCGCCGTCGTCATGCCGACCACTTCTCCCTCGTCGTCGAGCAGGGCGCCGCCCGAGTCGCCCGAGACCACATCGGCGGCGAACTCGATCATCCCGTCGAGTGTCTCGCCCGCCGTCAGCCCGTCGGAAGAGGTCGTCACGGTGGAATCGAGCTCGGTGATGCGCCCGTCGGCGGCCATCAGGACGCCGCCGCCCTCGGCGTTGCCCACCGCGGTCACGGCATCGCCGACCGCCTCGGCATCGTCGTCGATCGTGACTGTCTGCAGGCCACTCGCGCCCTGCAGCTGGAGCAGGGCGACGTCGTTCGTGGAGTCGGTGCCGACCACGGTCGCGGTGTAGGTCTGGCCGGTCGCCGCGACCGTCACCGAGATCTCGGTCGAGCCTTCGACCACGTGGTTGTTGGTCAGCACGAGCCCGTCGGCGGTGAGCACCATGCCGGTGCCGGCGGCCTGCGCGTCCTCGTACCCGAGTGAGGTCTCGATGATCACGACCCCGGTGGCCTCGGACGAGTCCGCCGTCGATGCGAGTGTCTGCGTCGACCCGCCGGTGCTCGACGAGCCGCCGTACCGGGACCCGTGCGACCCGTATGAGCCGTACGGCGAGCTGCCCGTGCCCGGAGAGGAGGGGAGGGATGCTGCCACCGTCGTCGCAGCGGCGCTCCCGGTGCTCGCGGCCGCAGCGAGGGGGGCGGCCAGGGCGAGCGACCCCGCCATCACGAGACCGGCGCACGCGAGCGCCGTGCGTCGTCGGTACCACGGTGCGGCGGACGCCGAGGGTGTGCGGTCGGCGCTCGGCTCGGGTGTGCGGTGTGTGAACATGATGCCCTCGCTCTCTCAGGACTCCATCGCAGCACCGGACGCCGTGAGCGGCCGATCCGGTGCCTATGCGCCGGTTATGGATCGATGCGCCGCCGGACCGCTAGCCTCTGGATCGTGACCACCATCCGTGCGCTGCTCCCCGCCGATCGCGACGCCTGGCTGCCGCTGTGGCGCGGGTACCTCGAGTTCTACGAGACCGAGCTCTCCGACGAGCAGACGGCGCTCACATGGAACCGGCTCGTCGATCCGCAGTTCCCGATCCACGGTGCCCTCGCCATCGGCGACGACGGCACCGCCCACGGGCTCGTGCACTGGCTCACCCATGCGGCGACGTGGGCGGCCGAGCCGTACTGCTATCTGGAGGATCTGTTCGTCGACCCCGCCGCACGCGGAGCCGGAGCCGGGCGCGCACTCATCGCGCACGTCGCGGCGTGGGCCGACGCCCACGGCTCGCCGAAGGTCTACTGGCTCACCCAGGAGACGAACGCGACGGCGCGGACGCTGTACGAGAGCGTCGCCACGCACACCGGCTACGTCCACTACCAGATCGGACTCGGCGCATGACCGACAGCACGCCGGCCGCTGCGCCGGAACGGCGCACCGGCGACCTCATCGCGACGCTGCTGCTCATCGGCTTCTCGGTGGGCGTCGCCGTGGTGATGTTCTTCGTCTCGCTGCTGTGGGCTGTCGGCGCGTACGACAACACGCTCGCGATCGTGCTCGGCGGCTACGTGCCGCTCGCGCTCTGCGTGCTCGGCAGCATCGGCGGCATCGTGGCGCTCTCGCGCAGGCGCCTGGCGTTCTGGTACCCGCTGATCGCCCTCGTGCTCAGCCTCGTCGTGTGGCTCATCGCGCTCGCGCTCGCCCGCTGACGCCCCGCATCCGGCACCGCGCGACAGCGAGGCGACGGGACTAGACCATCCGCCGGACCCCCGTCAAGACCGGTTCGCGTCAGCGCGCCCGGTGCCATCGTGTGTGGTGCACACGAAGGGACCGGTGGAGTGAAGCGCATCAGGCGGTCGCTGGTCGGGCTCGTCATCGTCGGCGCACTCGCGTCGGGATGCGCGGCCTCCGCGGCGGACATCCAGCCGATGGCCGCCGACGCGCTCTCGGCTGCACGGTCCGCGGAGCTCGGCATCCGCATCGACGAGGCGGGACGGACCTTCGCCACCACTGCCCGGGTCCTGCTCGACGACATGGCGGCCCGGCTCGGCGAAGTGATCGCGCAGCTGGAGCAGACGCAGACGGCGGATGCCGCGGCGGAGCTCGCACGGACCCAGGCGCTCGCTGCCTCCCGTGAAGCCGTCGACGCCGTCCACCGTGCGCAGCAGGGGGATGAAGCGGCCGCCGTGGACGCGCTGAACGCGGCCATCTCGGTGCTGGACGAGCTGGCGGGGGAGTGATGAAGAAGCTCTTCGCCGTCGCATTGGGCATCCTGACCGCCATCGGCGGCTTCGTGGACATCGGCGACCTCGTCACCAACGCGGTCGTCGGATCGCGTTTCGGGATGGGACTGACCTGGGTCGTGCTGATCGGGATCGTCGGCATCTGCGTCTACGCCGACATGTCAGGGCGCGTCGCCGCGGTCAGCGGACGAGCCACGTTCGAGGTCATCCGCGAACGGCTGGGACCTCGAGCAGGTCTCGCCAACCTTGCGGCGTCGTTCCTGATCAACCTGCTGACCCTCACCGCCGAGATCGGCGGCATCGCGCTCGCTCTCCAACTGGCCGCGGGGGTGGGGCCGGGGATGTGGATCCCTGTCGCCCTGTTCGCGGTGTGGATCGTGGTCTGGCGCACGAAGTTCTCGATCATGGAGAACGTCGCGGGGATCCTCGGCCTCAGCCTCATCGTGTTCGTCGTGGCGCTGTTCCTGCTCAAGCCCGACTGGGGGACGCTGGCCACGCAGGCGGTGCAGCCATGGACCGAGTCGTCGGGGCATCCGCTGTCGTACTGGTACTTCGCCGTCGCGCTGTTCGGCGCCGCCATGACCCCGTACGAGGTGTTCTTCTTCTCGTCGGGGGCGGTCGAAGAGGGGTGGACGGTGAAGGACCTCTCCACGGAGCGCGCCAACGTGCTGGTCGGGTTCCCGCTCGGCGGCATCCTCTCGCTCGCGATCGCCGCGTGCGCCTCCGTCGTGCTGCTGCCGAAGGCGATCGAGGTGACCTCGCTGTCGCAGCTCGTCCTGCCGGTCGCCGAGGCGGGCGGAAAGCTCGCCCTCGCGTTCGTGATCGTCGGAATCCTCGCCGCGACGTTCGGCGCCGCCCTGGAGACCACCCTTTCCAGCGGCTACACGCTGGCGCAGTTCTTCGGATGGAGCTGGGGCAAGTTCCGCCGTCCCGCGCAGGCTGCCCGGTTCCATCTGTCGATGATCATCTGCCTCCTCGTCGGCGGCGGGATCCTCGCCACAGGCGTCGACCCGGTGGCGGTGACCGAGGTCTCGGTCGTGTTCTCGGCGGTGGCGCTGCCGCTGACCTACTTCCCGATCCTCGTCGTCGCGAACGATCCGGAGTACATGGGTGACGCCGTGAACGGCCGGGTGCGCAACGGACTGGCCGTCGTGTTCCTCGCGGTCATCCTGGTCGCCGCGACCGCAGCGATCCCGCTCATGATCATCACGGGGATGGGCTCATGAGACGAGCACGCGCGCCGCAGCATCCCCTCGACTGGTACCAGGACCCGGACGGCCGCGCCGTCGACGCACGGCTGCACCTGCTGGACCGTCAGATGCTCGACCGCGACGATCTTCCCGTCAGCACCGTCGACGACGTCGAGATCGAAGGGGTGGAGATGGGGGAGCCGGTCGATCATGAGCGACCCCCGACGGTGGCGGCGATCCTCGTCGGCGCCGCGGTGCTGCCGCGGGTGTTCGGCGGGAGCATGCCCCGCTCGCGATGGGACCGCATCGAATGGAGTCACGTCCGCCGCCTGGGCACCGTCATCCGCATCGACGCACAGGCGGACGAACTCGATGCCACGTGGCTCGAGCGCTGGATCCGCGACCGCGTGATCGCCCGCATCCCCGGAGGCCGCCATGCTCCTGAGTGAACTGCTCGACATGCCGGTGATCGACGCGGACGGCACACGGCTCGGCACCGTCGTGGACGTGCGGTTCCGCCGCGGCGCCCGACGCCGGGACCACGAGGGCGACATCGCGCTCATCGCGCTCATCGTGAGCCCGCACAGCCGGCTGTCGATGTACGGGTACGAGCGCGGCCGGGTCAATGGGCCCGCCGTCGTGGCCCGCGTGATCGAGTGGCTTCATCGCGCGTCCCGCCTGATCCCGTGGGAGTGTGTGGCGCGCGTCGACCGCGATGCTGTCGTCCTCGGTGTCGCGGCACCGCGGATTCCGCTGAACGCCCGGCGCGGCATCCCCGATTCCTGAGGTGGACGCGAGCGAGCGTCAGCGCTTCCTGGTGTTCGTGCTGCCGCTCGTGACGCTCTTCGCGGACTTGTCGGACGTGCGGTCGCGCGTGCCGACCGGCGCCCACCCGCGCTGGATGCCGCGCGCCGTGGTCGGCCGTCCGTCGCGCGAGCGGTACACGATGTAGGGGCGGAAGAGGTAATGCACGGGCGCCGTGAACGCGTGCACGAGCCGGGTGAACGGCCACAGCATGAACAGCACCATGCCGATGAGGGTGTGCAGCTGGAAATCGAGCGACGCCTGGCTCATCGACGCGATGTCGGGCTGGAACACGAACAGCGACCGGAACCAGGGCGCCACCGTGTCGCGGTAGGTGAGCTCCTGGTGCGGGCCGATGACGCCCAGCACCGTGGTGGCCAGGCCTGCGACGATCGCGGCGACCAGCACGACGTACATCGTCTTGTCGTTCTTCGTGGTCGCCATGAACACCGGGCCCGTGGTGCGGCGCCGGTAGATCAGGATGCCGACGCCGACGAGCGTCGCGAAGCCGGCGACCGAGCCGAGGCCGAGAGCGGCGAGGTGGTACATCTCGTCCGAGATGCCGAAGAAGTCCGTCCAGGCCTTGGGGATCACCAGGCCCGCGACGTGGCCGATCACGACGACGAGGATGCCGAAGTGGAACAGCGGCGAGCCGATGCGCAGCAGCCGCGATTCGTACAGCTGCGATGACCGGGTGGTCCAGCCGAACTGGTCGTATCTGTAGCGCCAGATGGTGCCGCCGACCAGCACCGCCACCATGATGTAGGGGAGGATCCCCCACAGGAACAGATCCATCAGCGTCCTCCGACCGGGTGGAGCGGCAGCAGCCGCGGGTCGTGCGCGTCGAGCCCGACCGTCTCGCGTGGGGGGCCCGCGGCGGCCATCGCCATCGCCTGCTGGCGGTCGGCGGGGGAGCGGCCGGGAAGCGTGTCGCACACCGCCGCGACGACGCCGGCGTACGGGGAGCCGCGTTCGGCGAGGGCGATGCGGATCAGCTCCAGGCTCGGGCGGTACTCCTGCAGCACGGCGGTGCCCTCGCGCGGCGCGTGCCGGGCGAACTCCAGCACGAGCGGCAGGTAGTCCGGGAGTTCGCCGGTGCCGTCCAGCTGCAGCCCCGTCTCGCGGTATCGGCGCTTGAGGTCGGCGAGCACGGCGCCGCGGCGCCGGGTGTCGCCGTCGGTCCAGTAGCTGAGGTACAGCGCGTGCCGTCGCGACATGTCGAATGTGTCGACGTAGGCGGCCTGCACCTGCGATGCAGGCGTGCCCGCCCACCACTCCAGGAGCGGGGCGAAGGATGCCGCAGCCCGGGGCGCTGACTCCCGCAGCGCCCGCTCCACCAGGCGTGCCGAGCCGAGGACGGTGTCGTCGGGATAGCTCAGGCACAGCGATGCGGCCTGGTGCACCACCGCGGAGCTCATGGCGACCCTCCGTCGGCGGAGTCCTTCGCGCCCTTGGCGGGGAACAGCCCCGAGGGCGTGCCGTTGCCGTCCCAGTTGAGCAGGTTGACGCGGCCGCGCAGCGACTCGCTGCTGGCGGCGACATCGGCCGTCTGGCGGTCCTTCAGCGCCTGGAACGTCTCGACCGCGACCGGCACCGGCCGGCCGCTCGCTTCCCCGAAGGGTCCGGACTCCGATCCGTACGCGCCGCCGTCGAAGTCGAGCGAGCAGCCGAGCTCCTCCAGCTCATGGGCCCGCTCGTAATGCGCGGTGGGGATGACGTAGCGGTCCTCGTACTTCGCGATCGCGAGCAAGCGGTACATGGCGTAGATCGACTCGCCGGTCATGCCCACCGCCTCGGGGATCGACTCGTCGCGCTCGCGGTCGAGCGTGATGTCGCGCAGGTACGAGCGCATGGCCGCGAGCCGCCACAGGACCGCCGTGATGATGTCGGTGTCGCCGGCCGTGAACAGCTCCGCCAGGTACTCGACGGGGATGCGCAGCGCCTCGATCGCGCCGAACAGCGTGCCCGCCGACTCGGCGTCATGACCCTGATCGCGCAGCAGGTCGACGATCGGCGACAGCGGCGGGATGTACCAGACCATCGGCATCGTGCGGTACTCGGGGTGCAGCGGCAGCGCGACCCGGTACTTCTTGGCCAGGGCGTACACCGGCGACCGGCGGGCGGCATCCATCCAGTCCTCGGGGATGTCGCCCTGCGCCCGGGCCGCCGCGATCACCTCGGGGTCGTCGGGGTCGAGGATCAGGTCGAGCTGCGCCTCGTACAGGTCCTTCTCATCGGGCGTGGCCGCGGCCTCGGTGACACGGTCGGCGTCGTACAGGAACAGTCCCAGGTAGCGCAGGCGACCGACGCACGTCTCGGAGCACACCGTCGGGATGCCGACCTCCAGGCGCGGATAGCACAGCGTGCACTTCTCGGCCTTGCCGGTCTTGTGGTTGAAGTAGATCTTCTTGTACGGGCAGCCCGTGATGCACTGGCGCCACCCGCGGCAGCGGTCCTGATCGACGAGCACGATGCCGTCCTCGGCGCGCTTGTAGATCGCGCCCGACGGGCATGAGGCCATGCACGAGGGGTTCAGGCAGTGCTCGCAGATCCGCGGCAGGTAGAACATGAACGTCTTCTCGAACTGCAGCTTGATGGCGTCCTCGGACTCGCGCCGCACCTTCTGGACGATCGGGTCGAGATGGCCCATCTCGCTCGCGCCGCCGAGGTCGTCGTCCCAGTTCGCCGACCACGTGATCTGCGTGTCTTCACCCGTGATCAGCGACTTCGGCCGCGCGACCGGGAAGTCGTCGCCGAGCGGCGCGTCGATCAGCGTCTCGTAGTCGTACGTCCACGGCTCGTAGTAGTCCTCGAGCTTCGGCTGCACGGGCGACGAGAAGATCGAGAACAGGCGCTTCGCACGGCTGCCGGTGCGCAGTGACAGCCGTCCGCGCTTGTTGAGCGTCCAGCCGCCGCGCCACTGCTCCTGGTCCTCGTACCGGCGCGGGTAGCCCTGGCCGGGACGGGTCTCGACGTTGTTGAACCACACGTACTCGGTGCCCGCCCGGTTCGTCCACGCCTGCTTGCACGTGACCGAGCAGGTGTGGCATCCGATGCACTTGTCGAGGTTCATCACCATGCCCATCTGGGCCATCACGCGCATCAGAACACCACCTCCTGGCTGCGGCGGCGCACCGTGGCCACCATGTCGCGCTGGTTGCCGGTCGGCCCCAGATAGTTGAACGCGTACGACAGCTGCGCGTACCCGCCGATGAGATGCGTCGGTTTCACGAGCAGGCGTGTGACGGAGTTGTGGATGCCGCCACGCCGGCCGGTCGCCTCGGACTTGGGCACGTCGATCGTGCGCTCCTGCGCGTGGTGCACGTAGACCACGCCGGTCGGCATGCGGTGCGACACGATCGCCCGGGCCACGAGGACGCCGTTGGAGTTGACGCACTCGACCCAGTCGTTGTCGGCGGCGCCGATGGCGGCGGCATCGGCCGGACTCATCCAGACCGTGGGGCCGCCGCGCGAGAGCGACAGCATGAACAGGTTGTCCTGGTACTCCGAGTGGATCGACCACTTCGAGTGCGGCGTGAGGTAGCGCACCACGACCTGCTGCGAGCCGTCCGGGCCGAGCTTGGGCTCGCCGAACAGGCGGTGCATGTCCAGCGGCGGGCGATAGATCGGCAGCGCCTCGCCGAGGTCGCGCATCCAGGCGTGGTCGAGATAGAAGTGCATGCGACCGGTCAGGGTGTGGAAGGGCTTCAGGCGCTCGATGTTGACGGTGAACGGCGCGTACCGGCGGCCGCCCGTCTCGGAGCCCGACCATTCCGGCGAGGTGATGACCGGGACGGGGGCGGCCTGGGTCATCGCGAACGTGATCCGCTTCTCCTCCGACCCCTCGGCGAGGTCGACGAGCGGCTTGCCGACGCGCTTCTCGAGCGTGCGGAAGCCCTGCGCCGCGAGTTCGCCGTTCGTGGTGCCCGAGAACGCCAGGATCGCCTCGGCGAGCTTGACGTCGGTGTCGAGGGCGGGGCGCCCGTCGGCGGCGCCGCCGAGCATGACACCGGTCTTCTGCGCCAGCACCTCGACCTCGTGCGTCAGGTCGTACGTCACCGCCTTGGTCGTGAAGCCGAGGGTGTCGGCGAGCGGCCCGACGGCCCCGAGCTTGTCGGCGATCGCCGTGTAGTCCCGTTCGACCACGGTGAACTGCGGCATCGTCCTTCCGGGGATGCCCGTCGCGTCGCCGCGCGACCAGTCGCGGACCTCGCCGCCGGGCTGCGCCGTCTCGCCGGGGGTGTCGTGCTGCATGGGCACCGACACCAGGTCGCGCCGCGTGCCGAGGTGCGTGCGCGCCTGCGCCGAGAACTCGGTGGCGATCGCGTGGAAGAGCTCGAAGTCGCTCTTGGCCTCCCACGGCGGGTCGATCGCCGGGGTGAACGCGTGCACGAACGGGTGCATGTCGGTCGAGGACAGGTCATGCTTCTCGTACCAGGTGGCCGCGGGGAACACGACGTCCGACAGCAGGGTGGTGGACGTCATGCGGAAGTCCGCCGAGACCAGCAGGTCGAGCTTGCCCTCGGGGATCCGGTCCCGCCACTTCACGTCGTTCGGGCGGACGCTGGCCTCGTCCGTGGCCATCACGTTGCTGTGGGTGCCCAGCAGGTACTTGAGGAAGTACTCGTTGCCCTTCGCGCTGGATCCCATGAGGTTCGAGCGCCACAGCGTCAGCAGGCGCGGCCAGTTCTCGGGCGCGTCGATGTCGGAGATGGCGGGCCGCAGCTCACCCGACTCGAGCTGCGAGACGACGTAGGATGCCGCATCCGCCGCCTCGCCGGAGGCCACCGCTTCGTCGGCCCGGTCGGCCAGATCGAGCGGGTTCACACCGAACTGCGGGTAGAACGGCATCCAGCCGAGCCGCGCGGACTGCGCGATGGTGTCGGCGGTGTGCATGCCGGTGAGATTGCCCTCGGCCAGCGGCGAGGCGAGCGCGTCGGCCGAGTAGCCGTCGAAGCGCCACTGGTCGGTGTGCATGTACCAGTACGCCGTGCCGATCATGGTGCGCGGCGGACGGCTCCAGTCCAGGGCGTTCGCGAGCGACAGCCAGCCGGTGATGGGGCGGCACTTCTCCTGGCCGACGTAGTGCGCCCAGCCGCCGCCGTTGCGCCCCATCGCGCCGGTGAGGATCAGGAGCGCCAGGATCGCCCGGTAGGTGGCATCCCCGTGGAACCACTGGCAGATGCCGGCGCCCATGATGATCATCGACCGGCCCTGCGACTCGGCCGAGTTCGCCGCGAACTCGCGCGCGATGCGGATGGCCGCCTGCGCCGGCACGCCCGTGATCTCTTCCTGCCATGCCGGCGTGTACGGCGAGTCGGCGTCGTCGTAGTCCGTGGGCCACTCGCCGGGAAGTCCCTCACGGCCCACGCCGTACTGCGCGAGCATCAGGTCGAGCACGGTGGTGACGAGGATGCCGTCCACCCGCGTGGCCGGGACCCCGCGGTGCAGGACGCCGCCCTCGCCGTCGGCCGAGTCGAACCGGGGGAGCAGCACCTCGGCCTTCTCGGTCGCAGTGCCCGCGGGGAGGTCGCTCACCGACAGCGCCGGCTCCACTCCCTCGAGGTCGAGGTTCCAGCGGCCTTCGCCGGACGGCGCGTAACGGAAGCCCATCGACCCGTTGGGGACGCGCGGCTGGCCGTTCGCGGCATCCAGCACCACCGTCTTCCACTCGTCCTCTGCGGTGTCGCCGCCGAGATCCTTCGATGTCAGGAAGGCGCCGGGGACGAAGGCGCCGTCGCGCTCGACCAGCCGCACGAGGTGAGGCAGGTCGGTGTACTGACGTGAGAAGTCCGCGAAGAAGGGCACGCGCCGATCGACGTAGTTCTCCTTCAGCACGACGTGGCCCATCGCCATCGCGAGCGCTGCGTCGGTGCCGGCCTGGCATGGCAGCCACTCGTCGGCGAACTTCGTGTTGTCGGCATAGTCGGGGCTGACGGTCACGACCTTCGTGCCGCGGTAGCGCACCTCGGCCATCCAGTGCGCGTCGGGCGTGCGGGTGACGGGGACGTTGGAGCCCCACATCATGAGGTAGGTGGCATCCCACCAGTCACCCGACTCGGGCACGTCGGTCTGGTCGCCGAACACCTGCGGGCTCGCGACCGGCAGGTCGGCGTACCAGTCGTAGAACGAGGTCATCACGCCGCCGATCAGCTGCGTGAAGCGGGTGCCGATGCAGTGCGACACCATCGACATCGCGGGGATCGGCGAGAATCCCGACACCCGGTCGGGGCCGTACTCCTTGATGGTGTGCACATAGCCGGCGGCGACGAGCTCGACCGCCTCCTGCCAGCTCGCGCGCACCAGCCCGCCCTTGCCGCGCGCCAGCTGGTAGCGGCTGCGCACGCCGGGATCGGTCGTGACCTCGTGGAAGGCCTCGACGGGGTCCTTGCCGCGCGCCTTCGCGGAGCGGTAGGCGTCCAGCAGCACGCCACGGACGTACGGGTAGCGCACGCGGGTGGGGGAGTAGGTGTACCAAGAGAACGCAGCCCCGCGGGGGCAACCGCGGGGCTCGTATTCGGGGCGATCGGGACCGACGCTCGGATAGTCGGTCTCTTGCGCCTCCCACGTGATGATGCCGTCCTTGACGTACACCTTCCACGAGCACGACCCGGTGCAGTTCACGCCGTGTGTCGAGCGGACCACCTTGTCGTGGCTCCACCGGTCGCGGTAGAAGACGTCGCCCTCACGGCCGCCCTTGAGGAACGCGGCCCGATGATCGTCGGTCTCGTCCCACTTGGTGAAGAATCTCCCCGCCGCGAGAAGCGCGTCGGAAGCCGGACCGTCCACACCGATCTGGGGCGTCATGTCTCGGACCCTAGCGAACCGTCCGGCGAACGCGCCAGAGGCGGGCCGTGAGAATCGGGCCCACGGGGATGCCCCCGTGGAGCTATCCGGAATCGGTACTCAGGGGTGACGACGGCGAGCCGACCGGCTCCCTAGCGTGACCGCCATGACATCCACTGAATCGACGCCTGTTCCCGCGCCGGCCCGCTCGCGTTCGCGCACGGTCGGGATCGCGGCGATCCTCGTCACGACGTTCACGGCGGCGATGCTCGCCGTCAACGCCGTCGCCTCGGCCCTCGCCGGTCCGCTGGCCGCGCTGGTCGTCGGGCCGGCGCTCGCCGTGCTCCTGCTGTGGCTCTACTCGTGGATCGTCGGTCGCCTCGAGCGGCGGGCGGTCGCAGAGCTCGTCCGGCCGCGAACGCGGCCGCTCCTGGCCGGGGTGCTCGGCGGCCTGGGCCTCGCCGCTGTCACGATCGGCGTCCTCGCCCTGTTCGGCGGCTACCAGATCACCGGCGCAGGCACGCCGGCAGGAGCGCTCACCGTCGTCGGCATGATGTGCGCCGTGGCGGTCGCCGAAGAGGTGCTGTTCCGGGGCGTCGTCCTGCGCCTGCTGCAGCGCGCGTTCGGCACGTGGATCGCGCTCGCCGGCTCGGCGGCGCTGTTCGGGCTCCTCCACCTGCTGAACCCCGGAGCGACGCTCTGGGGCGCCGTGTCGATCGCGGTCGAGGCGGGGCTCATGCTCGGGGCCGCCTTCGTCGCCACCGGGTCGCTGTGGCTGCCCATCGGGCTGCACCTGGGCTGGAATGTGGCGCTCGTGGCCGTCTTCGGCACCGTCACCTCGGGGTCCGATGCGCACGGCGCGCTCGTCACCGCGGTGACCGAAGGACCCGTCTGGCTCACCGGCGGCGCTTTCGGCCCCGAGGCGAGCCTGATCGCGATCGCCGCCTGTTCGATCGTGACGACCGCGCTGATGGTCTGGGCGCATCGCAACGGCCGGATCATCGCCCGCCCCGGCCGCCGCGCGACAGCCGTCGCGTCGTGAAGCAGACGGCCGAACCCGCGAATGGGTTCGGCCGTCTGGTTTCGAGTGGGCCCCGTGGGGCTCGAACCCACGACCCGCGGATTAAAAGTCCGATGCTCTACCGACTGAGCTAGAGGCCCTCGCAGGCTCCAGCCTACTTGTCTTGCAACGACTGCTTGTCCGGTGTGCCCGCGTGCTCACGGTGCTCAGCGTCATTCGTCCCCGTTGCCGTTCCCGGAGTTGCTCCCCGGTCCGTTGCCGTTCCCGTTCCCGGAGTTGCTCCCCGGTCCGTTGCCGTTCCCGTTCCCGTTGTTGTTGCCGGGGCCGCTGTTGCCGGACTCTTCGTCGGGGTCGCCGCTCTGGTCCGCCGGAGTCGGGGGAGGCGGTGACGGCTGCTCCTGCAGGACCGGTCCTGTCGGCTCGGGCGCTGGCGTCCCGGCCGGCAGGGACGACAGCCACAGTGCGCCGGCAAGGGCCGCGACGACGGCGATCCCCGCGCCCGCGAGTCCCGCGACCCGGCGGCGGCGTGAGCGCGTGCGCGCCGCACTGCCGGTGAGCGCGGTGGCCCCGGCATCCCCCCTCCCGGTGACACCCGGGGGGACGAGCGGGAGCACGGCGGT
The DNA here is from genome assembly GCF_039544225.1 of Microbacterium jejuense. Classification (NCBI taxonomy): domain Bacteria; kingdom Bacillati; phylum Actinomycetota; class Actinomycetes; order Micrococcales; family Microbacteriaceae; genus Microbacterium; species Microbacterium jejuense. The sequence goes on along the minus strand of NZ_BAABLG010000009.1, from coordinate 107,265 downwards.
CGGGGCGAGGGCCGGGGAGGGCGCGGTGAGGGGCGCCGTCGGCTCGTCCTCGGTACGGGCGGTCGCCGGCGGCGCGGCCATCGCCGAGAGAGCCGCACCGACCTCGAGCGCGGTCGGCCGATCATCGGGGCGGATGGCGGTCATGCCGCGCAGCAGCCCCCGCCACGCCTCGGGAACGTCCTCGGGGATGGCGGGCGGTCCCGCGAGGCGTGCCATCACGGTGCCGATGCCCTCGGCGTGCGCGAACGGGCGCTCGCCGGTGAGCGCCTCGATCATCACCAGCCCGAACGCGTACACGTCGGCGGGCGGCGCCGGCGGCGCGCCGCGGGCCTGCTCCGGGGCGAGGTAGGCGGCGGTGCCCACGAGGAGGCCCGGGGTCGTCAGGCGCGTCGTGTCGCGCAGGTGGGCGATCCCGAAGTCGGCCAGCTTCGCGCGCCACGCGCCGCCCGGCATGGTCGACCGGGTGAGCAGGACGTTGGACGGCTTGATGTCGCGGTGCACGATCCCCGCCCCGTGGACGATGTGGAGTCCTTCGGCGAGATCGATGCCGATGGATGCCGCCGCGCCGGCGTCGAGCCGGCCGCGCCGCAGCAGCTCCCGGAGGGTCACGCCGTCGACGTGCTCCATGACGAGGTAGCTGAGCTCGTCGGCGGCCACATGGGCGTCGAACACGGTGACGAGGGCGTGGTGGTTCACCGAGGCGAGCAGCAGGGTCTCGGAGTGCGCGCGCTCGACCGAGCCGACGTCGTCTCCCGAGCCCTGGAAGATCTTGACGGCGACAGTCCGCCCCAGGTGCAGATCGTCGGCACGGTACACCCGTGCCATGCCGCCCTCGCCGATGAGTTCGCGCAGCAGGTACCGCTCGCCGACGACGGCGCCGGTCGACAACGCCGGCGACTCGCGTAGGTCAGTCATGATGCTCCCCGTCCGCGCAGGATCGGGAGCCCGCCCGGACGCAGTCCACGTTAGACCCGCGACGCGATGGGGTCAGACCCCTTGACGCGAGCGCCGACGTGAGGCAGCGACGAGGCCGCCGACCCCTTCCGCAGGCGTCGGCGGCCTCTCCGCCCCCCTTACCCGGCCGGAACCGGGAGCCGGTCACTGTGCCGGAGGCATCAGGACCGAATCGATGAGGTACACGGTGGCGTTCGCGGTCTGCACGCCTCCGCAGATGACGTTGGCGTCGTTGACCATCCACGAGTCGCCGCTGCCGGTGACCTCGAGATCGGCGCCCTGCACGGTGGTGTGCGTGCCGGCGATGTCAGCGGGCTCGATCCGCCCGGGGATCACGTGGTAGGTCAGGATCGAGGTCAGGGTCGCCGAGTCGGTCTTCAGCGACTCGATCGTGGCGGGGTCGATCTTCGCGAACGCGTCGTCGACGGGTGCGAACACCGTGAACTCGTCGCCGTTGAGCGTGTCGACGAGGTTCACGTCGGGGTTCAGCTGTCCGCTGACCGCCGCGGTGAGCGTCGTCAGCATCGGGTTGTTGGATGCCGCGACCGCGACGGGATCGCCCGACATGCCTTCGATCGAGCCGTCGCCGTCCGGGACGGCTTCGGCATAGGCGGCGCAGCCGGGGCCGACGAGGTCGGCGGCGGGGTCGGCGGTGGCCATGGGCTGCTCGCTCGCCTCCATCGCGGGGCTCGAGGCGTCGGTCGAGGGTTCCGCCGTCGATCCGCCCATGGAACAGGCGGACAACGCGAAGGTCGCGGCGATCGCCAGGGCAAGCCCGGCCGAGACGCGCTTCCCAGTGATGCGAGACATGTCTTCCTCCTCTTCGCGGCCGGTGCGACCGCTTCGTGTGGCCCCCGAGGGAGCGCGCCGCAGGAGCGGCTACACGGACTGTTCGGAGGCGCGCGGGGATCGGATTGCACCTTCTTGCGGCCGGCGACGGAATCCACCCCTCGGCGGGTGGACACCAATCCGAAACGCGCTCGGGTGCGAACAGAGGTCGACGCGCACGAGGGGGACACATGCAATTGGTCATCATCGGTCTGCTGGGCGGGCTCATCACGGGGATCTCGCCGTGCATCCTCCCGGTGCTGCCGGTCATCTTCCTCACCGGCGGGGCGCAGTCGGCCCGGTTCGGCGCCGAGACGTCGGACTGCGTCGTCCCTGCATCCCGGGCGCGGCCCTATCTGGTGATCGCGGGGCTCATCACGAGCTTCACGCTGGTGACCCTGCTCGGCTCGCTCGTCCTGGGGGCGCTCGGTCTGCCGCAGGACGTGCTGCGATGGGCGGGCATCGCGGTGCTGGTGCTCATCGGCGTCGGCCTCCTCGTCCCCCGGTTCGAGCGTGTGCTCGAGCGGCCGTTCCAGAAGCTCGCGCGACGCAGCGAGGTGACCAACCGCGGCAGCGGCTTCGGCGTCGGTCTGGCGCTCGGCACGGTGTTCGTCCCCTGCGCGGGACCGGTGCTCGCGGCCATCATCGTCGCGGGATCGACGGGCCGCATCGACGCGGGGACTGTCGTGCTGACGGTGTCGTTCGCCGTGGGCGTCGCCGTCCCGCTGTTGTTCTTCGCCCTCGCCGGCCGTGGTCTCGTGGAGCGCATCCGCGCGTTCCGGCGCCGCGAGCGCGGCCTGCGGATCGCCGCCGGCATCGCGATGCTCGCCCTCGCCGTGGGCCTGGTGTTCAACGTGCCGCAAGCCCTGCAGCGCCTCGTGCCCGACTACACCGCCGAAGTGCAGCGTGGGCTCACCGACAATCCCGAGGCACGGCGGGCGCTGGACCTCGGCGGTCTCGTCACCGACGAGAACAAGGACCTCGACAAGTGCACCAACGGGGCGCCGGAGCTGGAGTCGTGCGGCTCGGCACCGTCCATCCGCGGTATCGAGTCCTGGCTGAACACGCCGGGCGGCGCGGCCGTCGACCTCGCCGATCTTCGCGGGAAGGTCGTGCTCATCGACTTCTGGGCGTACTCGTGCATCAACTGTCAGCGGAGCATCCCCCATGTGGTGGCGTGGGATGCGGCGTATCGCAGCGCGGGGCTGCGGGTCATCGGCATCCACTCTCCCGAGTACGCGTTCGAGAAGGATGCCGGCAACGTCGCGGCCGGCGCGCGGGACTTCGGGATCGCGTACCCGGTCGCGCTCGACAACGACCTGGCCACGTGGACGAAGTACCGCAATCGGTACTGGCCCGCGCACTACCTGATCGACGCCGACGGGATCGTGCGCCACATCGCCTTCGGCGAGGGCAACTACGAGGCGACCGAGAAGCTCATCCGTGAACTGCTGAAGGATGCGGACCCCGAGGTCGCACTGCCGGATCCGACCGAGGTCGCCGACGACACTCCGCAGGCCGGCACCCGGACCCGTGAGACGTTCCTCGGCTCTGCCAAGGACGTGAACTACGGGGGCGACGGCAGTTACCGGGCCGGCGATCACGCGTACGCGGTCGGCGACGCCCAACCGGACGACACGTTCGCGCTGGCCGGCACCTGGCGCATCGAGACCCAGTACGCGACGCCGTCCGGGAGCGACACCGGCAGCATCCGCCTCCGCTTCCACGCCGAAGACGTGCGCATGGTGCTGGCCGGCGAGGGAGACGTGCGGGTGCGTCTGGACGACGGCACGACGCAGACGGTGCGCGTGTCGGGCACGCCGCGCTCGTATCCGGTCGCGCAGGTCCCGGACACCGGCGCGCATGTCCTCGACGTCGAGGTGTCGCCGGGCGTCGAGGTGTACTCGTTCACCTTCGGGTGAGCGGAGCGTCCGCGCGGGAGGTCATGGGGCATGCTGGTGGACATGGTGATCGACGGGATCGACGTGCCCGAGGACGGCGCGACACCCGTCGACCGCATCGCCGAGCTGCTCCAGCGCGTCGCGGGCGGCGACGAGGCGGCGTTCGGAGACCTCTACGACGCGCTGTCGCCTCGCGTGTTCGGTCTGATCCTGCGCGTCCTCGTCGATCGCGCGCAGAGCGAAGAGGTGCTGCAGGAGGTGTTCCTGGAAGTGTGGCAATCCGCATCCCGGTTCGCTCCGAACAGAGGGCAGGGACGCACGTGGGTTCTCACGATCGCCCACCGCAGGGCTGTCGATCGGGTGAGGGCTTCGCAGGCGAGCACGGATCGCGACGTGCGTGCGGGGTTCCGCGACCTCGACGTCCCGCATGACGGGGTGGCCGAACAGGTGGAGCTGCGGATCGAGGGGAAGCGGGTCGCGGCCGCGCTGTCGACCCTGCCCGATGCCCAGCGGGAGGCGCTGACCCTCGCGTATTACGGGGGTTACAGTCAGAGCGAGATCGCGGTGCTCGTGGGGGCGCCGCTGGGGACGATCAAGACGAGGATGCGTGACGGGTTGTCGCGGCTGCGGACCGAGATGGGGGTGATCGCGTGATGGACGAACAGGAGTTCGCAGAGCTCGCCGCCGGCGCCGCGCTCGATGCGCTGTCACCCGCGGACCGCGATGCTTTCGAGGCCGCGCGCCGTGAGCACCCCGAATGGGAGCACCTGGTGCGCGCGGATGCGGCGACCGCCGCGGTGCTCGCCGAGGCCGTCCCCGAGACCGCCCCGCCGCCGGAGCTCCGCGCGACGCTGCTGTCGCAGCTGGCCTCGACGCCGCAGCTCCCCGCGGACGACAGCCTCGCGGACGACAGCCCTGCGGAGGGCGCCCCTGCCGCCGAGGCGCCGCTCTCGACGGACGCACCCGAGCCGACGAGTCGGCGACGCTGGACCCGCGGCCTGCTGGCGCTCGCCGCATCGGTCGTGCTGCTGGTCGCCCTCGGGGTCGGCGCGGCGATGATCAGCGCCTACCTGAACCGTCCGGCCGCCGTGATCGCGCTGCAGCAGATCGAGGACGCGCCCGACGCGCAGTCTGCGACGGCGGACGTCACCGACGGCGGCACGGCGACCGCCCACTGGTCGGAGTCGGTCGGAAAGGTCGTGCTGGTGTCGGACACCATGCCGCCCATCGCCCAGGACGAGAGCTTCGAGCTCTGGTTCGTCCGCGACGGAGCGGCCATCGCCGCGGGCACGTTCGAGTCGTCGACGCAGACCACCACCGCACTGCTGGAGGGCACGATGCAGCCGGGCGACACGATCGCGGTCACCGTCGAACCGCAGGGCGGCTCGCCGACCGGGCAGCCCTCGTCCGAGCCGATCGTGATGATCCCCACGTCCTGACCACGCCACCGGACAAGGCGTCCTCCCAGCCACTCGGGAGCCCCGTGCGGCATGCTGGAAGGGTGACGGGGGACGGGGGGCGCGAGATGGATGCCGCAGATCAGGGCGTCGAATCGCTCATTCCGCCGCTTCCCGACCTGCCGGCCGCGGAAGCGGCCGCCGCCGCGCCGATACCGGGCTACGGCCCGACGACGGACACCGTCGCGGTTCAGGCGCAGAGCCGCCGCAACTGGGGGCGGGTGATCGGCGGGTTCGCGGCATCCCTCGTCGTCCTCACCGGGGTCGGGTTCGTCGTCGCGACGATCAACGAGCGCGTGCACGTGTCGCCGCAGGTCGCCGCGCTTGCCGACGTCCAGGGGGCGGCCGACGCGGCGTCGGCCACCGTCGCCGTCGCGGGCGGGGGCATCGCGACCGCCCACTGGTCGGACGAGGGTGCCGATCTGGTGCTCGTCACCCAGCGGGTGCCCCCTGTCGAGGACGGCGAGACGCTCGCCGTGTGGGTGCTGCGCGACGGCGATCCGGTCGAGGTGGGCACGCTCGAGGTCGACGCCGCCGGCGGGGCGACCCTCGTGGTCGACGACTGGAAGCCCGCCGAGACCGTCATCGTGACCCTGGAGCGCGCCGGCGACACGGCAGACCGCCCGCTCGGCGACACGATCGCCCAGATCCCGACGGACTGACGCTTCGGTAGCCTGGGGCCGTGGCATCCGTCTCGCAGAAGACCTCGCCGTCGCAGACGACGCAGACGCTCGTGCATCTGCGCCGCGCCCGCGATCTGATGGACCGCGACTACGCGCAGCCCCTGGACGTGCCCACGATGGCCGCGAAGGCTCTCATGTCGCCGGCGCACTTCTCGCGCGAGTTCAAAGCCGCCTATGGCGAGACGCCGTACGCATACCTCATGACGCGACGCATCGAGCGCGCGATGGCGCTGCTGCGCGACGGCGTGTCGGTGACCGACGCGTGCACCGCCGTCGGGGCCACGTCGCTCGGATCGTTCAGCTCGACGTTCAGCGAGATCGTGGGCGAGTCGCCGAGCTCGTACCGTTCCAGGCCGCACGATGCGGCAGAGGCGATGCCGCTGTGCGTCGCGAGGATCCTGACGCGGCCGACGCGCTACGTCTGATCGGGTGCGAACCGAGCAGGATCGGAGAAGCATGCGGCGCCCCGCGTCCGTAGCGTGGCACGCATGACGAACATCGCACTCGCATACAGCCCCATCACCGTCGACGACGTCGACGCCGCCATCCCCTTCTACCGCGACGGACTCGGCCTCGAGGTCGTCAACGACGTCTCGTACGACGGTCACCGCTGGGTGAGCTTCGGGTTCCCCGGCCAGCCCGGCCTGTCGCTGGTCGTCTCGGACCCCACCGCCGGCCGCTCGCCCGACGACGGCGACGCCCTGCTGCGTCTCGTGGTCAAGGGTTCGGGCCCCGGCCCCTACGTCTTCACGACGACCGATCTCGACGCCACGTTCGAGAAGCTGCGCTCGTCGGGCGCCGAGGTGCTGCAGGAGCCCAAGGAGCAGGGATGGGGTCCGCGCGACGCCGCGTTCCGCGACCCGGCGGGCAACCACATCCGCATCAACCAGGTCTGAGCGGCGCCGACATGTGCCTGCCGTGGATCGCGGCGATGCAGCTCGAGCAGGAACGCGTGCTCGTGGCGGCCGGTAGCCTGGACGGAATGAGCGATTCGTCCCGTGAGTTCCACAAACCCGTCCGCCGGCCGGCCGAACTCTTCGACCGGACGTTCTCTGCCGAGGACCCCGCCGAGGTCTCGCGTGTCGCGCACACCACCGCGCACGCCCTGCTGGCGCGGGTGCGAGCGGACCCGGACGGCGCCACCGTCGACCGGCTCGTCGCGTTCACCGACGAGCACGGCATCGACGACATCGCCGAGCTGTGGTCGCGATCGCCGTCGCGCAGCCTTCCCGGCGCGCTGTGGCGGCTGTACCTCGTGCAGCTCATGATCCACGACGACCCGCGCACGGCCGCGCTCCTCTACGAGCGCGGCCGTGCCGAGCTCGCCTCGGCCGACGACGTCGTGGCGGGCGCTCCGTCCCCCGCCGGGCCCGAGGAGCTCGTCGCGCTCGTCGACATGATCCTGCGCGGACTGTTCGAGGGCGACTTCGCCGTCGCGCTGGACCGGGCGGCGGCGTTCTGCCGCGTGCAGGCCTCCGGCGCGACGCACGTGGCCGACGACTACGAGCGCACCGAGCCCGACCGCGCATCGGCGTTCACCACGCGGGCGCTGCGCCTGTCGGACTACGCAGCCGACCTGTCGGCGTGCGCCGGCCTGTGGCGCCGCGACGCGCTGAGCTGAGGCATCCACCCCGCACGTCAGGCGAGAAGACGCCCGGGCAGCAAAGTGCCGGGCCGCAGAACGCCTCTCGGCGCGGTGCCGCTCGTAGCGGCAAAAGATGGAGCCCGGGGTTACTGCGGCCCGGCCGATCCAGTGTAACCGAGACGCGGGGCTCCGCATTCCCGACCGCCTAGGCTCGGGGCATGGCACTGCGATTCGCGCTCGTGATCGAGCCCGCGGCATCCGACGATCCACGCTCGGACTTCGACGACACGTTCCGCACGATCGACCCGTCGGCCCCGGCGCTCAGCGTCGGCGAGCTGAGCACGCAGCGGGGCGACGGGATCTTCGAGTCCATCGGGGTCGTCGACGGTCACCCGCAGGAGACGCAGGCGCACCTCGAGCGCCTCGCCCACTCCGCGGCGATCTGCGACCTTCCCGCGCCGAACCTGGAGCAGTGGCGTCGGGCCGTGGCGATCGCCGCCGCGCATGCGCCGCAGCAGGGGGAGGGCGTGATCAAGCTCATCCTGAGCCGCGGCGTCGAGCACGGCCCGGCACCGACGGCGTGGACGACCGCCGCTGCGGCAGCCGACAACACGGCCGCCCGCGAACAGGGCATCCGGGTGGTGACGCTCGACCGCGGATACGGGATCGACACGCCCGCGGCCGCACCCTGGCTGCTGCTGGGGGCCAAGACGCTGTCGTACGCGGTCAACATGGCTGCCATCCGCGAGGCGCACCGGCGCGGCGCCGACGACGCGATCTTCGTGACCTCCGACGGGTTCGTGCTCGAGGCGCCGACCGCGTCGCTCATCGTCCGCATCGACGGCCGCTTCGTCACCCCGGCACCGGGCGCCGGCATCCTGCACGGCACGACCCAGCTGAGCCTGTTCGCGCACCTCGAGTCCGAGGGCTTCGAGACCGGTTACGCGACCCTTCCGACGCGAGCGCTGAAGGATGTGGATGCCGCCTGGCTGGTGTCCAGCGTGCGCCTGGCCGCGCCCATCACCGCGATCGACGGTGTCGAGGTTCCGCTCGACGCCGGGCTGACGGCATCCATCAATCGCTACCTGCTGAGCCCGCGCGACTGAGTCGACAGCACTGAGCCCGCAACGGCGAAGCCCTCGCCGGGCGGCGAGGGCTTCGTGTCACAGCGCGGCCGCGATCACCCGAAGCGGCCCGAGACGTAGTCCTCGGTCGCCTGCACCGACGGGGTCGTGAAGATCGTGGAGGTGTCGTCGTACTCGATGAGCTTGCCCGGCTTGCCGGTGCCGGCGATGTTGAAGAACGCCGTCTTGTCGCTCACGCGCGACGCCTGCTGCATGTTGTGCGTGACGATGACGACGGTGTAGGTGTTCTTCAGTTCGCCGATGAGCTCCTCGATCGCGTAGGTCGAGATCGGGTCGAGCGCCGAGCAGGGCTCGTCCATGAGGATCACCTCGGGCGACACGGCGATGGCGCGCGCGATGCACAGACGCTGCTGCTGGCCGCCGGACAGGCCGCCGCCGGGCTTGTCGAGGCGGTCCTTGACCTCGTTCCAGAGGTTGGCGCCGCGCAGCGACTGCTCGACGAGCGCGTCGGCGTCCGACTTCGAGATGCGCTTGTTGTTGAGCTTCACGCCTGCCAGCACGTTCTCTTTGATCGACATCGTGGGGAAGGGGTTCGGACGCTGGAACACCATGCCCACCTGGCGGCGCACGAGCACGGGATCGACGTTCGCGCCGTACAGGTTGTCGCCGTCGATCATCACCTCGCCCTCGACCCGGCCGCCGGGGATCACTTCGTGCATGCGGTTGAGCGTGCGCAGGAACGTCGACTTGCCACAGCCCGACGGGCCGATGAAGGCCGTGACGCTGCGCGGCTCGATGTACAGCGAGACGCCTTCGACGGCGAGGAAGTCGCTGTAGTAGACGTTGAGGTCGTTGACTTCGATGCTTTTGGACACCTGTGGGCGGCCTTTCGTACTAACGGGTCTTCGGCGCGAAGAGCTTCGCGATGATCCGGGCGATGAGGTTGAAGATGACGACGAGGATCACCAGCAGGAGCGCTGCGCCCCACGCCTGCGCCTGCGATGCGTCGATGTCCTTCGAGGGGAAACTGTAGGCCGTGTACGCCATCACCGGCAGGGTCTGCATGGGGCCAGAGAACGGGTTGGCGTTGAAGTTGTCGGTGAAGCTCGCGGCGATGAAGATGGGCGCCGTCTCTCCGACGACGCGGGCCACGGCGAGCACGACGCCCGTGACGATGCCGCTCGCCGCGGTGCGCAGCACGACTTTGAGGATCGTGGCCGACTTCGGCACGCCCAGGGCCAGCGACGCCTCGCGCAGGTCCGCGGGGACCAGACGGATCATCTCCTCGGTCGAGCGGACGACGATCGGGATCATCAGCACGCACAGGGCGATCGACGCCGAGAAGCCGCTGAAGGCCTTGGGGCCGACGATGAGGCTGAACAGCGAGAACGCGAACAGACCGGCGACGATCGACGGGATGCCCGTCATCACGTCCACGAGGAAGGTGATGGTGCGACGCAGCGGGTTGGTCGGGAGGGCGTACTCGGTCAGGTAGACCGCGGTGAGGATGCCGATGGGCACCGAGATGAGCGCCGCGATGCCGGTGATGATGAGCGTTCCCACGATGGCCTGGAGCGCGCCCGGCGTGCTCGTGACCTCGAGCGTCTCGGGGTTGAACGTCGACTCGGTGACCGAGGTGATGAACTGCCAGTTGACGACCTCGGCGCCCTTGGCGATGACGGTCCACAGCGTCGAGATCAGCGGTGCGACCGCCAGCACGAAGAACGCCGTGACCACGCCGCGCACGACGCGATCCGTGGCCTTCCGTCGCCCTTCGACGATCGACGCGCCGACGCCGATCGCGATGAGGTACAGCACCGCGGTCAGGACGAGCCAGATCGGGATGCTGAGGCTCTGCGTGAGGACGAACATCACGAGGCCGACGAGGACCGCCACGCCGACCAGCAGGATCGGCTCGATGAACCGCGGGAGGTGGCCGCTCGTGAGCCGCATGGGCTGCTGCCGGACCGGTGGGGCCGAGGGGGTCATGGTCGACGTCATGCGACCTTTCCTTCCTTGCGGCGGCGCTTGCGCGTCGGCTTCGGACCCTGCGCGCCGATGATGTACCGGGCGACCATGTTCACCGCGAACGAGATGACGAAGAGCATCAGGCCGGTGCCGATGAGCGCGGAGCGCTGGATCTCGGTGGCGACCGGGAAGTTCAGCGCGATGTTCGCTGCGATCGTCTGCGAGTTGTAGCCGTCGGTGAGGATGCGGACCGAGTACAGCAGCGACGGCGAGATGATGAGCGCGATGGCCATCGTCTCGCCCAGCGCCCGCCCGAGGCCCAGGAGTGTGGCGGAGATCATGCCGCTGCGCGCGTAGGGCAGGACCGACAGGCGGATCATCTCCCAGCGCGTCGCGCCGAGGGCCAGCGCGGCCTCTTCGTGCAGGCGCGGCGTCTGCAGGAAGATCTCGCGGGTGATCGACGTGACGATCGGGAGGATCATGACGGCCAGCACGACGCCACCGGCGAGCATCGTGGATCCGGTGGACGACACGGGACCTGCGAAGAGCGGGATCCAGCCGAAGTACTGGCCCAGGAAGTCCGAGAGCGGCAGCAGGAAGGGGCGCATGACCGCGATGCCCCAGAGACCGAACACGATCGAGGGGACCGCGGCGAGCAGGTCGACGATGTAGCCGAGCGCACCCGCGATGCGGCGGGGGGCGTAGTGCGAGATGAACAGCGCGATGCCGATGGCGACCGGAGCGCCCAGCACCATCGCGATGAGCGCCGAGAAGATGCTGCCCCACAGGAGCGGGCCGACATACTCCCAGAAGCTCGTCCACGGGACCTGCGCGGGGTTCTGGATGGAGCTGAGGTCCGCGTTCTCGGACCAGTTCGCGGTGATCGCCGGCAACCCCTGGATGATGAGGAAGATGGCGACGCCGGCGAGGATCACCATGATCGAGACGGCAGACGTGGCCGAGAGGCCGAGGAACACCGTGTCGCTGGCGCGACGGGTCGATTTGCGGCGTGACGCGGCGGGCGCGGGCGGGCTGATCGCGTCAGCCATGACGGGTCCGTCGGTGTCGCATGGAGGAGCTCCTGTCGGGTTTCCGGGGTGCTACGTGAGGTCGGGGCGGCTCAATACCGCCGCCGAGCGTGTCGGAGACGGTATTCAGCCCGCCCGCCCAGGGATCGCCTGGGCGGGCGGACCGACATGGATCACTTGATGGCGTCGATGGTCTTCTGCGCCTCTTCGAGGATCGAGTCCGGCAGTGCGGCCGAACCGGCGTTCTTGGCAGCGACCTGCTGGCCGAGCGAGCTGGCGACGAAGCCGAGGTACGACTTGGTCAGCTCCGCCTGCGCCTCGTCCTGGAACGTCGTGCACGTGATGGCGTACGAGACGAGCGGGATGGGGTAGGTCTCGGTGGTGAGCTTCGAGTAGTCGAACTTCTTCGACAGGTCGCCCTCGACGCCGTTGGAGGCGTCGACCGCGGCGACCTCGAAGGTCTTCGCAACGGCCTCGGCGCTGAACGGGATCGCGGTGTCGTCGACCACGATGTCGGCCGCGTTCAGGTCGCCGATGGCCGAGTGGTCGGCGTAGCCGATCGTGCCCGAGCCCGCCTTGACGGTGTCGACGACGCCCGAGCCGCCCTTCTGGAGCGAGACGTTGCCCGCGACCGGCCAGTTCTTGCCGGCCTCGTACGGCCACGACTCGGCCTGCGTGCCGACGAGGTAGTTGGTGAAGTTGGCCGTCGTGCCGGAGCCGTCCGAACGGGCGACCGTGGTGATCGGGCCGGCCGGCAGAGCGGTGCCGTTGTCGGCGGTGATGGCGGGGTCGGACCAGTCGGTGATCTGCAGGTTGAAGATCTTCGCGATCGTCTCGCCGCTCAGCTTCAGGCTGTCGACACCGTCGATGTTGTAGATGATCGAGACGCCGTCGAGGTAGACGGGGATGTTGACGCCGCCCTCGGTGCACAGAGCCTCCGACTGCGTGGTCTCGTCTGCCGACAGCGGCGAGTCCGAGCCGGCGAAGTCGTACGCGCCGCTGAGGAAGTTGGTGACGCCGCCGCCGGAGCCCTGCGACTTGTCGTAGTTGATGGTGACGCCGCCGACTGTCGCGTTGTACGCCGTCGTCCAGGCGGCCTGCGCGTTGCCCTGGGCGCTGGAGCCACCGGAGGTGATCGTGCCCGTGAGGCTCGAGTCGAGCTCGACCGTGACGCCCGAGTCCGCGGCGGACTCGCTGGCGGCCGGGGTGTCGCTCGGGGTGTCGGTGTTCGAGGCGCAGCCGGCGAGGGCGAGGGCCGCGATAGCGGCGACAGCGCCCGCCTGGGCGATGCGAGAGATCTTCACTGTGTGAATCCTTCACGTGTCAGGGAAATGAGGCCTGGTGCAGGCCTGCGGGTACGAAGCCCGGTGCGGGGTTCGCTCTGAAACGTAGGCTCGGACTCTTAAGAGACTGCGCTGTGCGGGTGAACGGAAGGTGAACGGGAGGAGGTGTGCCGGGGCGCCGTCAGAACTTCGGCTCGTGGGTCTCGATCGTGACGATGCCCGAGCCCGGGTTCTCGACCGACAGGTGCACGACCGAGAACGCCCCCGGCTCGAGCGCCGAGGCACTGCCGAGATACGAGCCCCGGAGCGTCCCTGTGGCCAGTGCGAGCTCGCTCAGGATGTCGGGCAGCACCGGGCCGTGGCTGCACAGCACGGCGGACTTGCGCGACCGGACGCGCTCGCCGATGACCGCGCGCGCGTCGGACCGCCCGTCCTCCCACGCGTCCTGGCTGATGAGCTTCGACGTGTCGACCTTTCGGCCCAGCACCTCGGCCAGCGGCGCGACCGTCTTCACGCACCGGGTCGCCGGGCTCGAGACGATCCGGCGCACACCGAACGCCCGCAGCGGACCGACGATGGCGCGCGCCTGCCGGCGACCGCGCGGAGTCAACGGGCGGGCGGCATCCTTCCCCTCCCATTCCTCACGGGGGAGCGCCTTCGCGTGCCGCAGCGCCACGATGGGGAAGGTGCGCAGCACGCCCTCGTCGACCAGCCGCAGGAAGTTCTCGATGATCTCGACGTCGACCGGGTAGCTCAGGCGCGCGATCGCCTTCTTGGGCGTCACCCACTCGATCGCCGCGATCTCTTTGTTCGGCACGAACGCGCTCGCGCGGATCGCGTCGTCGGTCGCCTCAGCGGCCCAGTAGTGCACGATCTTGGTGCGCTTGCTCGGCAGGCGGTACCGCGAGACGCCGATCGGCACGCCGAGGGCGACATGGATGCCGGTCTCTTCGTGGATCTCGCGCACCGCCGTCTCGGCGAGCATCTCACCGGGATCGACCTTGCCCTTGGGCAGTGTGACGTCCCGGTACTTGGTGCGGTGGATCAGGAGCACGCGCAGCTTGCCGTCGACGACGCGCCACACCACGCCCCCTGCCGCGTACACCGCGGTCTCGGTCATCGCACCGCGCGTGCCCGCCGGCGGCGTTGCACGTTGGTCATGGTGCGGTCCTGGATATCCAGCAGCAGCCTGCCGTCCTCGGCGGTGTTGTGCCGGACCCATTCGCCGTCGGCGCCGAGATGCCACGAACTGGTCGTGTCGCTCATCGCGAGCGTGAAGAGGTCCTCGAGCTCCTTGACATGCGCCGGCGACGACACGCGCACCAGCGCCTCGACGCGGCGGTCGAGGTTGCGGTGCATCATGTCGGCGCTGCCGATGTAGACCACCGGCTCGCCGTCGCCGCCGAACGAGAAGATCCGCGAGTGCTCGAGGTAGCGGCCGAGGATCGAGCGGACGGTGATGTTCTCGCTCATGCCCTCGACTCCGGGCTTGAGCGAGCAGATGCCGCGCACCCACACCTCGATCTTCACGCCCGCCTGGCTGGCACGGTACAGCGCGTCGATGATCTGCTCGTCGACCATCGAGTTGACCTTGATGCGCACGCTCGCGGGACGTCCGGCCACCGCATTGCGCCGCTCTTTGTCGATGAGGCGCAGCAGGCCCTTGCGCAGGTGCAGCGGGGCGACGAGCAGTCGCTTGAACTTCTTCTCGATCGCGTAGCCGCTGAGTTCGTTGAACAGGCGCGTGAGGTCGCGACCCACCTGGTCGTCGGCGGTGAACAGGCCGAAGTCCTCGTAGATGCGGCTGGTCTTCGGGTTGTAGTTGCCCGTGCCGACGTGGCTGTAGCTGCGCAGCACGCCGCCTTCCTCGCGGATGACGAGCGCCAGCTTGCAGTGGGTCTTGAGGCCCACGAGGCCGTACACGACGTGCACGCCGGCCTTCTCGAGCTTGCGGGCCCACACGATGTTGTTCGCCTCGTCGAAGCGGGCCTTGATCTCGACCAGGGCCAGCACCTGCTTGCCGGCTTCGGCGGCGTTGATCAGGGCCTCGACGATGGGGCTGTCGCCGGACGTGCGGTACAGCGTCTGCTTGATGGCGAGCACGTGCGGGTCCTTGGCGGCCTGCTCGAGGAAGGCCTGCACGCTCGTCGCGAACGACTCGTACGGGTGGTGCACGAGCACATCGCCCTTGCGGATCGCGGCGAAGATGTCGGCGCGTTCGTTGTTGTCGCCCGGCTGGAACGCCAGCGCAGTGGTGGGGACGTGCGGCTTGAAGTGAAGGTCGGGCCGGTCGATGCGCGACAGATCGAACAGCCCGCGCAGGTCGAGCGGTCCGGGGAGGCGGTAGACCTCCTGCTCGGTGATGTCGAGCTCTTTGATGACGAGGTCGAGGGTGACGTCGTCCATGTCGTCGGTGATCTCGAGCCGGATCGGCGGACCGAAGCGGCGCCGCAGCAGCTCGGCCTCGAGCGCCTGGATCAGGTTCTCGGTCTCGTCCTCCTCGATCACCACGTCCTCGTTGCGGGTGAGGCGGAACGCGTGGTGGTCCAGCACCTCCATGCCGGGGAACAGGTCGTCCAGATGGTTGGAGATGAGGTCTTCGAGGGGCAGGTAGCGTACAGTGCCTTCCGCCGGGGGCAGCTCGACGAACCGGGGGAGCATCGGCGGAACCTTGAGGCGCGCGAACTCCTGGCGCCCGGTGCGGGCGTTGCGGATGCGGATCGCGAGGTTCAGCGAGAGCCCCGAGATGTAGGGGAACGGGTGCGCCGGATCGACCGCGAGCGGCATCAGCACCGGGAAGACCTGCGCCTGGAAGTACTCGTACAGCTGCGCGCGCTCGTCGGCGTCCAGCGATTCGTATGAGACCACCTGGATGCCGGCATCCGCCAGCGCCGGCTGCACCAGGGTCATCCACGCGTTCGCGTGACGCAGCTGCAGCCGGTGCGCCTCGGCCGAGATCTCGGTGAGCACGTCCATAGGGGAGGTGCCCACGTTGGTCGGAACGGCCAGGCCCGTCATGATGCGGCGCTTGAGGCCGGCGACGCGCACCATGAAGAACTCGTCGAGGTTGCTCGCGAAGATCGCGAGGAAGTTCGCGCGTTCGAGCACAGGGAGGTTGGCGTCTTCGGCGAGCTCGAGCACGCGCTGGTTGAAGGCGAGCCAGCTCAGCTCGCGGTCCAGGTAGCGGTGGTCCGGCAGCTGGGAGTCGAACTCCTCCGACATGTCGAAGTCGTCGTCGTCCGCATCTCCCAGGCCGGTGTCGAGCACCTCGGGTTCGATCATCCCCTCATCATTGCAGGGTCATGTGACCGGAGTGTGAACGAGTCCGCGAACGCCGGGATGCGGCATCCCGCGCCCCGCCACTGTCCGGTGCTACGCGTCGGTCTTCTCGCGCGGGGCGGGTTCGGGCTCGTCCTCGTACACGTTGAAGCGGTAGCCGACGTTGCGCACCGTGCCGATGAGCTGCTCGAGGTCGCCCAGTTTGGCGCGCAGCCGCCGCACGTGCACATCGACGGTGCGCGTGCCGCCGAAGTAGTCGTAGCCCCACACCTCGCTGAGCAGCTGCTCCCGCGTGAAGACGCGCGAGGGATGGGTGGCGAAGAAGTGGAGGAGCTGGAACTCCTTGTAGGTGAGGTCGAGCGGCTTGCCGTGCACCTTGGCCGAGTACGAGGACTCGTCGATCGTGATGCCCGAGGTCTGCACGCGCGTCGACACCTGCTCGGCGGACTGCCGGCCGACCGCGAGCCGGATGCGCGCGTCGACCTCGGCGGGGCCGGCGGTCATCAGGATGACGTCGTCGACACCCCAGTCCGGCGACACCGCGGTGAGGCCGCCCTCGGTGACCACCAGCAGCAGCGGCGCGTCGAGGCCGGTGGTGTTGAGGATCTTGCAGAGCGATTTGGCGCCGACGAGGTCGACACGGGCGTCGACGAGGATGATGTCCGCGCTCGGCGCGTTCACCAGCTGCGCGGGCTCGGCGGGGATCTGGCGCACGCGGTGGCTCAGCAGTTCGAGCGCGGGCAGGACGGGACCGCCGCCGTGCGTGGAACTGAGAACCAGGAGCTGAGCCAAAGGATCGCCTTCCCGGCGTGCGGGGGCACGCCGCGAACCCCAGTGTAGAGCGCGTGCGCACCGTGGTTTCGCCGGAGTGTCATCCGGTGCGCGGATGCGCCGCCGCCGGCGATGCGGGATGATGGGCCTTGTGGCCGTGCCAGAACTCGCCCCCCGCCGCACGCTCGGCGGGCTGATCGCCGTGTGGGCCTTCGCCGCGCTGATCGCGATCGCGATCGGTATCTTCTCGTCGCCGGACTGGCGCGCCGCGTGGCTGGGCGTCGGGCTGGGCGGATGCCTCATCGCCGCGTTCGCCGTGCAGCTGTGGTCGGGGCGGGCGTCGGGGTTCACCGAGCGCGTCGCCGCGAGCGTCCTGGGGGCCGCCCTCGTGATGGGCGTCATCAGCCTCGGGTTCGGACTGGCCGCGCTCGTACCCGGATGAGCCCGGCTCCCGGTTAGACTTCACGACATGGATACCGTCGCGCTCGAACTGTTCTTCGTGGGCCTGCTCGGACTCGCATCGCTGTCGATCGTGTTCGTCTCCGTGGTGGTCGTCAAGAACCTGTACCGCGGCCAGCGCTGACGGGTCGCGTCGTGCTCGAGATCCCGACCGACCTGCCTGCGGAGCTCGTCCCGCTGTCGTGGCTCCTCGGTGTCTGGGAGGGCACCGGCGTGATCGACTACGGCGACCACGCCTACACCGGCGAGTTCACGCACCGCGTGAGCTTCAGCCATGACGGCGGCGACTTCCTGAACTACTCCGCCGAGGCATGGATCGACGATCCCGCCGATCCCGACAAGCGCACGCGGCTGGTGGCCGAACTCGGCTTCTGGCGCCTCGCGCGCACCGCGACCGACGCCGATGCCGGCCCCGGTCTGCTGCCTCCGCTCGCACCGCCCGTCGTGCGCACCGCCGACGACATCGAGCAGCTCCGCAACGCCGACGGCGGCTTCGACCTGGAGGTCGCGCTCGTGCACGCCGACGGCGTGAGCGAGCTGTACCTGGGTCAGATCAAGGGTCCCCGCATCGACATCGCGACCGATGCCGTCGTGCGTCCGGCCGGCGCCAAGGCGTACGCCGCCGCGACCCGCATGTACGGTCTGGTCGACAACCATCTGCTGTGGGCGTGGGACATCGCGGCGCTGGGCTTCGAGCTCGGCGCCCACGCGTCGGCGCGCCTGGCCAAGGCCGACTGATGGGCGACGTCTTCGCCGCCGTCCCCGGCGCCGTGGTGGACGACTCGGGACTCCAGCACGTGGGCAGCCCCCTCGTCGAGCAGCGCCGGCTCGCCGCCGGGAGCGCCGTCGCCCCGCGCGCCGACCGCGTCGTGATCGCGGTGCCCGGCGAGGACCGCCTGTCATGGCTGGACTCGCTGTCGTCGCAGGCTCTCGCACGGCTGCAGCCCGGCGTCGGCACCGAGCTGCTGATCCTCGACCCGCAGGGGCACGTCGAGCATGCGGCATCCGTCCTCGACGACGGACAGACGACGTGGCTGATCGCCGACGCCGCCGACGCCGCGGGGCTGTACGACTGGCTGCGCAAGATGCGGTTCCGCCTGCGGGTGGACCCGCGCATCGCCGGCGAGTACGCCGTGATCGGCGGCACCGCCGCGGCTCTCGAGGGCGTCGTCTCGGCGGCCGCGCCCGCCGGCATGGCGCTCGTCTGGCGCGACCCGTGGCCCGGCGTCGCCCCTGGCGGCTGGGCGTATGCCGCCGTCGACCCGCACCCCGGCCTCGAGCGCGACTGGGCCGAGGCGATCGTCACACGTGACGAAGAGGCCCGGATCGCAGATGCCGCCACTCGCGGCGACGTGCAGCTCGCGGGGCTCGCGGCGGTCGATGCGCTGCGTGTGGCCGCGTGGCGTCCGCGGTGGTCGGCCGACGTGGACGAGCGGGCCCTGCCGCACGAGCTGGACTGGCTGCGCACCGCCGTGCACCTCGACAAGGGCTGCTACCGCGGCCAGGAGACCATCGCCAAGGTGCACAACCTCGGGCATCCGCCGCGCCGCCTCGTCGCGCTGCAGCTCGACGGTTCGGGCAGCGTGCTGCCCGAGCACGGCGCTGTCGTCCGCATCGGAGACGACGAGGTCGGAACCGTGACCTCGGCGGCGCTGCACTACGAAGAGGGACCGATCGCACTCGCCGTGGTGCGACGGTCGGCCCCGGTCGATGCGGCGCTCACCGTCGACACCGCCGACGGCCCCGTCGCGGCGGCGCAGGAGGTCGTCGTGCCGCCGGACGCCGGACGGACGGCGAACGTGCCGCGGCTCCCACGGCTCGGCCGGCGCCAGGCGGCGCAATAGGCCGCCCGTGAGCGGCGACGGCGAGACCACCCCGATCACGCAGGTGGTGCCGACGGGCTGGCGCTCGCGGCTCGACCTGCGTCCGCAGGTGTCGCGCGTGCGCGGCTCCGCGATCGCGATCGTGCAGATCGTGGTGGCCGCCACCGCGGCCTGGGCCTTCGCGCACTACGTGGTGGGGCATCCTGCCCCGCTGCTGGCGGCCACCGTCACGATCTCGAGCCTGGGTCTCGTCCGCGACGCACGGCCGCGCCGCGTGCTCGAGACCGTGATCGGGATGCTGGTCGGCATCCTCGTCGCCGAGGGCTTCGTCGTCGTGGTCGGACCGGGGTGGTGGCAGCTCGCGCTGGCGCTCGCGGCGACACTGTTCGTGGCCCGGTTCCTGTCGCCGTATCCGCCGTTCGCGATCATGGCCGGCATCCAGGCGTCGATCGTGATGTCGCTTCCGGCGTCGCAGCCGTTCTCCCGCCTCATCGACGGCATCATCGGCGGTGTCGCCGCCCTCGTCGTGACGGCGCTGATCCCGCGCAATCCCCGCCGCGAAGAGGCCCGCGACGGTCACGCCGTGTTCGCGGCGGCCGACGACGCCGCCCGCACGATCGCGCAGGCGCTGCGCCGAGGCGACGCGATGCGCGCCACCCGGGGCCTGGAGAAGGCGCGCGCGATCGCGCCGCGCATCGACGAGTGGCGCGCGTCGCTGGACTCCGGACTCGCCGTCGCCGGGTTCTCACCCTGGCTGCGGCCGCAGCGGGCCGAGCTGCGCCGCCACCACACGGTGCTGCAGGCGATGGATTTCGCGACGCGCAATCTGCGCGTCGTCGCCCGCCGCGCCGTGTACCTGTGCGACGACGGCGAGCGACGCCCGGTGCCCGCCGAGCTGCTGTCGGAGCTGATGCGAGCCGCGGCGCTGGTCGGCGAGAGCCTCGACGACATCTCGATGCAGCCCGCGGCCCGCGAGGCAGTGCGTGCGGTGGCCGCGCGTCTGGACCCCGCCGCGATCCTCCCCGGCGGATCGCAGAGCGAGCTGAACCTCGTGACGGCGCTGCGTCCGCTCGCGGTCGACCTGCTCACCGCGACGGGGCTCCCCGGCGACCAGGCCCGGGCCATCCTGCCGCGCGTCTAGACCGTCGCCCGGCACCGATCGCGGGGAGTGGATGCCGCACCCGCGGCCGTCGCTCAGCCGGAGGCGCCGGCATCCCCCGGGGCGACGGCGCTCCAGGGGACGGTGACCTCGCCCAGGCGCCAGCGCGAGCGCTCCGCGAGGGGCCAGCCGGCGGCCTGGACGGCAGCGAGGGCGGTGCGCCAGCGGTGGACAGGGCCGAAGGGCGAGACGCTCGCCGCACGGTCCCATTCCGCGTCGAGCGCCGCAAGGAACGCGTGGACGCGCTCGCCGGGCACGTTCCGGTGGATGAGGGCTTTGGGCAGGCGCTCGGCGGCGATCGAGGGATGCTCCAGCCCCGTGAGCCGCAGCGACACGGTGAGCGACTGGGGCGCGCCGTCGGGGCCGATCGCCACCCACGTCGCGATGCGTCCGATCTCGTCGCACGTGCCCTCCACGAGCAGCCCGCCCGGCGCGAGGCGCGCCGTCATCGTCGCCCACGCGGCGGCGACCTCGGACTCGTCGTACTGCCGCAGCACGTTCATCGCGCGCACGATCGCGGGGCGCCGGCCGCCGGGCACCGGCACCTCGAAGCCGCCGCGGGCGAAGGACACCCGCGAGTGGGCGGCGAACGTCGTCGTGCCGGCGCGCACCAGTTCCAGCTGCGCGTTCGCGCGGGTCACGCGAGCCGGATCGATCTCCAACCCGAGCACCTCGACGTCGGGCCGTGTGCGCGACAGGCGGGCGAACAGCTCGAATGCGGTGACGCCGCTCGCACCGTAGCCGAGATCGACCACGAGCGGATCGGCGGCGCGCCGCAGCGCGGGGTGCCGCGCGATCCACCGGTCGATGCGGCGCAGCCGGTTGGTGCCGGTGGTGCCGCGCGTGATCTGTCCGACCGGTCCGCGCGCCATCCCTCCATGATGCCAGCGTCATGCCAGGGGGCCGTGCCGCCGTGCGCCGATAACATGGAGCCCATGACCGCGCCCTATACGCTCATCCTCCTCCGACACGGCCAGAGCGAGTGGAACAAGACCAACCAGTTCACGGGCTGGGTCGACGTCCGGCTCACCGAGCAGGGCAAGGCCGAGGCCCAGCGCGGCGGCGAGCTGCTGGCCGAGTCCGGCATCCTGCCCGACGTCCTGCACACCTCGGTGCTCAGCCGTGCGATCCAGACCGCGGACATCGCGCTGGACGCCGCCGACCGCCTGTGGATCCCGGTCAAGCGCTCGTGGCGTCTCAACGAGCGCCATTACGGCGCCCTGCAGGGCAAGGACAAGGCGCAGACCCTCGAAGAGTTCGGCAACGAGCAGTTCATGCTGTGGCGTCGCTCGTTCGACGTGCCGCCGCCGCCGCTGGCCGCCGACGACCAGTACAGCCAGGTCGGCGACCCTCGCTACGTCGGCATCGACGGCGAGGTGCCCGACACCGAGTCGCTCAAGATCGTCATCGACCGCATGCTGCCGTACTGGCACAGCGACATCGTCCCCGACCTGAAGGCCGGTAAGACCGTGCTCGTGACCGCCCACGGCAACTCGCTGCGCGGCCTGGTGAAGCACCTCGATGGCATCAGCGACGCCGACATCGCCGAGCTCAACATCCCCACCGGCATCCCGCTCGTCTACCGCCTCGACGAGAACCTCCAGCCGCTCGGCCCGGGCGAGTACCTCGACCCCGAGGCCGCCGCCGCCGGTGCCGCCGCGGTCGCGAACCAGGGCAAGGCCTGATCAGACGCAGACGAAGAGCGGATGCCCCCCTGCGGGGCATCCGCTCTTCTGTGTCGTCGCACCGTCGGCGACAGCCCCCCGACTGCGCCGTGCGACGGGTCTACTGCTCGGGCGTGACGACGGTGATCGTGTCGGTGGTCGTCGTCCAGTCGCCCGTCGACAGGTAGAGCACCTTCTTGGCGACAGAGACGGCGTGGTCGGCGAAACGCTCGTGGTAGCGGCTGGCCAGCGTGGCGTCGACCGTCGCCGCCGCCTCGCCCTGCCAGCTGTCGCTGAGCACCTTCTCGAAGACCGACAGGTGGAGCTCGTCGAGTCCGTCGTCGGCGTTGCGGATCGTGTCGATGAGCGACTCGTCCTGCGTGCGCAGCAGCTCGGTGAGCTGGCGCGCCACCTCGACGTCGAGTTCGCCCATCTTCAGGAAGGTCGACTTCAGGCCCTTGGGGATCGCGCGCTCGGGGAAGCGCATGCGCGTCAGCTGGGCGATGTGCTCGGCGATGTCGCCCATGCGCTCCAGCGACGCGCTCATGCGCAGCGCGCTCACCACGATGCGCAGGTCGCGGGCCACCGGCTGCTGCCGGGCGAGGATCTCGATCGCGAGCTCGTCGAGCTCGACGGCCCGCTCGTCGATGACGGCATCGGCCTCGATGACCTCTTCGGCCAGGGCCACGTCGCTCGTGCCGAACGCCCGCGTCGCCTTGTCGATCGCCACCGTGACGAGCTCCGCGATCTCGACGAGACGCCCCTGCACGTCCTCGAGCGACTGGTGGAAGACTTCGCGCATTGCGATGCACCTTTCGGGTTTCGGGCAGGCGTCCGCCCGCAGCCTCGGCGATTCTCGTCAGAGAAGGTTAACGGACGGTGCCGCGGTGGTGAACACTGCCCGGCACGTGCAGCACCGGAGGGACTCACGGCGGATCGGGCCCCGGGCGTGCCCGTACGCTGGGACGCATGGACTCCACGCAGCTCACGCTGCTCGCCCTTCTCGTGGGGGTCATCGTCGGCGGATCGGTGTCTGCCGTCATCGTCGCCGCGCTGCGCGCCCGCGACCGTGCGCGCATGGAGACGAGCGTCGACGTGCCCGACGGCGTACGCGAGGTGCTGCACGGCATGGACGACGCCGCCGTCGTCGTCGACACGTCGTTCACGGTGCTTGCCGCGTCGTCGGCCGCCGTGCCGTTCGAGCTCGTCGAGGGCGGCACGCTGCCGACCGACGAGCTGCGCACCCTCGCGCGCGGCGTACGCACCGGTGAGGGCGGTGCTTCCGGCACGACGGCCACCGAGACCATGCGTCTGCGCCGCGGGGCGCTCCCGGCCGAGCCGCGCCTGGTCGCCGTGCGCGCGACGCGCATCTCGCCGCGGCTCACGCTGCTGGTGCTGCGTGACATCACCGAGCGCGAGCGCGTCGAAGAGATGCGCCGCGACTTCGTGGCCAACACCAGTCACGAGCTCAAGACGCCCGTCGGCGCGGTGAGCCTGCTCGCCGAGGCGATCGAGTCCGCGGCCGACGACCCGCCGCAGGTGCGCATCTTCGCCGCACGGCTGCAGGCCGAGGCGTCGCGACTGGCGCTGCTGACCTCGCGCATCATGAATCTCTCGCGCCTGCAGGCCTCCGACCAGCTGCCGCAGCGGGACGTGTCGATCGACGAGGTCGTGGCCTCGGCACTGGACGCCCACGCGATCCAGGCGGATTCCGCCGGGGTCGAGGTGGTGCGCGGCGGCAGCCGCGGCCTGTACGTCCACGGCGACGCGCAGGTGCTGAGCGAAGCTGTCGGCAACCTGGTCGCCAACGCGATCGCCTACTCGCCCCGCGGGTCGAGCGTCGGCATCGGCATCAAGGCCGTCGAGGGCGTCGTCGAGATCACCGTCACCGACCGCGGCATCGGCATCGCCGAGGGCGACCAGGACCGCGTGTTCGAGCGGTTCTACCGCGCCGACCCCGCGCGTGCGCGGCGCACCGGCGGCAGCGGTCTGGGCCTGTCGATCGTCAAGCACGCCGTGCAGCGCCACGGTGGCGAGGTGCGCCTGTGGTCGCGCCCCGGCCGCGGTTCGACGTTCACGATCCGGCTGCCCGAGTCGGCCGCACCGGCCGCAGAGCCCGCGCCGAAGCGCGGCCGCAAGAAGAAGCGCCCCGTCGTCCCCGAGGTCCAGGCAGCGCCTGCGCCTGTCGCGGCGGCATCACAGCCCCAGAAGAAGTCGGCGCCGCGGAAGACCGCACCGGCCGCCGAGCCTGCTGCCGAACCTGCTGCGAATGGAGAACCCGCATGACCCGCGTCCTGATCGTCGAGGACGAGCCTGACCTCGCCGACCCGCTCGCCTACCTGCTGCGCCGCGAGGGCTACGAGGTCGAGATCGCCGAGGACGGCCCGTCGGCTCTTGTCGCGTTCCGCGACCGCGGCGCCGACATCGTGCTGCTCGACCTCATGCTCCCGGGGATGCCGGGCACCGAGGTGTGCCGGCAGATCCGCACCACATCGGCCGTGCCGATCATCATGCTGACGGCCAAGGACTCCGAGGTCGACATCGTGGTGGGCCTCGAGCTCGGCGCCGACGACTACGTCACCAAGCCCTACTCGGCTCGCGAGCTGCTGGCCCGCATGCGCGCGGTGCTGCGCCGCTTCTCGCAGATCGATGCCGACCTCGAGGACCGCGTCCTCGAAGGCGGGCGCGTCGTGCTCGACATCGACCGGCACACGGTGGCGGTCGACGGCGACGAGATCAACATGCCGCTCAAGGAATTCGAGCTGCTCGAGGTGCTGATGCGCAACGCCGGGCGTGTGCTCACGCGCGGCCAGCTGATCGATCGCGTGTGGGGGAGCGACTACTTCGGCGACACGAAGACCCTCGACGTCCACATCAAGCGCATCCGCTCGCGCATCGAGCAGAACCCGGGTTCGCCCGAGATGCTCGTGACGGTGCGCGGCCTGGGCTACCGCTTCGAGGGCTGACCGACGAGACACGGAACGGGGCGCGTCATCGGACGCGCCCCGTTCTGTTCGTTCGGAGAAGGGGGTGCCGGGTCCGCGGACCGACACCGCCGCAGGATCAGGGTGCCAGTGCCGACAGGTAGTCCAGCGAACCATCGAGCACCGGTACCGAGGCGAGGACGCCCTCGCTGTCGCCGGACTGGAAGAACGCGGTGATGTCGGTGCCCGGAAGGCCTTCGAAGCCGTCGATCTCGAGCGGCTCCTCTTCGTCGGAGCCGAGGCTCACGGTGGAGTTCGCCGGTACGCGCACGGTGACGGTCGGGCCGCCTTCGCCGAACTCGACGTTCAGGGTGTGCGAGTCCTCGGTGTCGTTGACGATCGCCGCCACGAAGTTGCCGGCGGTGCCGTCCTCGTTGGCGACGATGAGCGCGTTGCGCACCTCGAGGGGGCCGGAGCCGTGCACGTTGGTGCCTTCGGCGGCCGAGTAGGGGATCGTCGTCGCCTGCGGCGAGATCATGCTGCAGCCGGTGGTCGTGAGCACGAGCGCGGCCCCGACGGCCAGCGACGCGATGAGGCGGCGGTTCACAGATCCTCCCAGGACGATTCGGTACCCCGTAAGTCTAGGGGTTCGCGCGGGCTCGCGCGGAGCACCCCCGCCGTGCGTGAGGGCCGATCCGCCCCGGGGGCGGAGAACCTTAGCGTATTTCTCCTGTGGTATCCTGGAGGTTGCCGAAAGGACATAACTCCATGCTTTTTGAGGTTGGCGAGACGGTCGTCTACCCCCACCACGGGGCGGCAACGATCATCGAGGTCAAAGACCGGATCATCAAGGGCGAGACGAAGAAGTACCTGAAGCTCAACGTCACGCAGGGTGATCTCATCATCGAAGTACCCGCAGAGAACGTCGACCTTGTCGGGGTTCGCGACGTCATCGGCAAGGAAGGCCTCGACAGGGTCTTCGAGGTGCTGCGCGCGCCCTTCACGGAAGAGCCCACGAACTGGTCCCGCCGGTACAAGGCCAACCTGGAGAAGCTCGCCTCCGGTGACGTCATCAAGGTCAGCGAGGTCGTGCGCGACCTCTGGCGCCGCGATCAGGATCGCGGACTCTCGGCCGGTGAGAAGCGCATGCTGGCCAAGGCCAAGCAGATCCTCATCTCCGAGCTGGCGCTCGCTGAGAAGACCGACGAGGAGCAGGCCAGCGTGATCCTCGACGAGGTCCTCGCAAGCTGAGACTTCTGAAACGGCGCCCCCGGCAGGGGGCGCCGTTTCACTGTGTCCGGGAGAGGTCCGGGATGCCGCTGCGACGGGGGCCGAGGCGGCCCGGCGCGATAGCGTGAACGGGTGAGCATGCTTCCCGTTCCGCGTGTCGGCATCGTCGTCGTGGCTGCCGGATCCGGCACCCGCCTCGGGGCCGGAGGTCCCAAGGCGTTCGTGGGCATCGATCGGCACAGCATCCTGCGGCACGCGCTGGACGGCGTGTTCGCGGCGCCCGAGGCGCAGGTCGTGATCGTCGCGCCGGAGGGGCGTGAGGGCGACGCCCGCACCGAAGCC
The DNA here is from genome assembly GCF_039544225.1 of Microbacterium jejuense. Classification (NCBI taxonomy): domain Bacteria; kingdom Bacillati; phylum Actinomycetota; class Actinomycetes; order Micrococcales; family Microbacteriaceae; genus Microbacterium; species Microbacterium jejuense. The sequence goes on along the minus strand of NZ_BAABLG010000009.1, from coordinate 80,842 downwards.
CTGGTCGCCGCGGGCGATCGCGCCGACCTCGTGTCGGTCGTCACCGGCGGGCCGACCCGCCAGGACTCCGTGGCGGCAGGCCTGGGGGCGCTGTGGGGCGATGTCGAGATCGTGCTGGTGCACGACGCGGCCCGCGCGCTCACGCCGCCCGAGGTCTTCTCGCGCGTGATCGGCGCGATCGACGCCGGCGCGGACGGTGTCATCCCGGTGCTCCCGGTCATCGACACGATCAAGCGGGTGGCGGGCGACGAGATCGTCGCCGCCGTCGACCGGGCCGAGCTGGCGGCCGCGCAGACGCCGCAGGGCTTCCGTCGCCGAGTGCTCGACGCGGCATACGCGGCTGCCACCGAGGACTTCACCGACGACGCCGCCCTGGTCGCCGCGGCCGGGCACACCGTGGCGGCCGTGCCGGGGCATCCACTCGGCTTCAAGATCACGACCGCCGCGGATCTGGACCGCGCCCGGCACCTGCTCGGCGCTTCGTCCGCCGTCGCGCTGCCGCGGGTGGGCGTCGGCACCGATGTGCACGCGTTCGGGGGCGGAGGCACACTGTGGCTCGCGGGGCTGGAGTGGCCGGGCGAACAGGCGCTGTCCGGGCATTCCGACGGGGATGCCGTCGCCCACGCGATCGTCGACGCTCTGCTGGCGGCGGCCGGCCTCGGCGACATCGGCACCCACTTCGGCACCGATCACCCCGAGTATGCCGGGGCGCACGCGGACGCCTTTCTGACCCGGACGACCGTGCTGCTGCGGGAGTCCGGCTGGCGCGTGGGCAATGTGTCGGTGCAGGTGCAGGCGAATCGCCCGCGATTCGCGGCGCGGCGGGTGGAGGCGGAGCGCGCGCTGTCGGACGCGCTCGGCGGTGCGGCCGTGTCGGTCTCGGCCACGACGACCGACGGGCTGGGGTTCACGGGTCGCACCGAGGGCGTGTCGGCGTTCGCCGTCGCCCTCGTCGTCCCGGTGTGAGCGGTCAGATCGTGCGCGTCATGAACCGCGAGTTCGGGTCGGGCCGGTAGCCCTGGAACGCTCCGCAGTCGCCGAAGCCCGCGCTCTCGTACAGGCGGTGTGCGGCGGCGAAGTCGTCGGTGATGCCGGTCTCGAGCCACAGGCTCGTCATGCCGCGCTCGCGCGCCGCGGCGACGACGTGGTCGAGGAGCGCGCGGCCGACGCCGGCGCCGCGGAAGCCGTCACCCACACGCATGGACTTGATCTCGCCGCGCTCCGCGTCGAGTTCCCGCAGCGCCGCGATCCCGGCGATGCTGTCGTCGATCCACGCCGACCACACCGTGATGCCGGGTCGGCGCAGCGCGTCGACGTCGAGCGCGTGGATGCTCTCGGGCGGTGCGGTGCCGACGAGCGCGGCGAGGTGGAAGGCGACCAGGCCACGCGTGTCCTCGCCGGTCAGGTCGTCGGGACGGATCTCGATGGTGCTCTGCATGTCACGATCAGTGTGACACGGCTCGATTGCGGGGCTGTTTCGCGGCTTTCGCGGTCACGCCTCGACGGCGAACGGCTCGGGATCCCGCGGCGTCCGCGATCCCCACGCCAGGAGGGCGAGGCCCGCCGCGAGCACCGCGAGCCCGACGACCGCGAGCGCCGAGAGCTGCTCGCCCAGCACGACGATGCCCAGGATGCCGGCGGTCAGCGGTTCGCCGAGCGTCAGCGTCGCCGCCGTCGCGGCGGTCAGGCCGCTGAGTCCCCACGTGAACAGCACGTACGCGATGGCGATGGTGCCGAGCCCCAGCCACAGCGCCATCGTGAGTCCCGTTGCGGTGCCGAGCCACGACAGGTCGACGAAGGGGATCGCGAAGACGCACAGCACCGCTGAGCTGGCGCCCATGGCGCCGACGACGGTGAACGGATCCCAGCCGGCGTCGAGCAGGCGCCGCTGGGCGTTGGCGATGATCGCGAACGAGGCGCCGGCGCCGATCGACCCGAGCAGCCCCAGCGCGTCCGTCCCGCCCGCGCTCCCCGCCTCGCCGCCGAACCCCAGCAGCACCACGCCCAGGGTCGCGAGTCCGGTGGCGCCCATCCATGTCGGGCTCGGCATCCGCCGTGTCAGCGCCCATTCCAGCAGGCCCGCGAGGATCGGCGCCGAGCCGAGGGCGACCACGGTGCCGACGGCGACGCCGTTGCGCGCCGTGCCGAGGAAGAACAGCGGCTGGTAGATCGCCAGGCACGCGCCGGTCAGCACCATGAGCAGCAGCGGGCGGGCGGTCAGCCGGGGGCGGGATGCCCCGGGGCTGCGCCGGGCATGGCGCGCCGCGAGCGTGAACGCGATGAGGGCGAGCCCCGTGCCGCCGATGACCATGCGCATGACGCCGATGGACAGCGGCGTCGTGCCGTCGGGGCCGAGCGCCTGCGAGGTGCCGGTCGTGCCGAACAGCAGCGCGGCGGCGAGGACGGCGAGCACGTGCAGCACGGTCAAGTTCTACCAGGCGCGTGGCGGTCACGGCCCGCTGGTTCCCAGGGGCGCGCCGGTAGGCTGGTGCAGTGACGGTTCAGCTCTATGACACCAAGGCGCAGGCCCTGCGCGACTTCGTGCCGCTCGACCCCGGGAACGTCACGATCTACGTGTGCGGGCCGACCGTCCAATCCGGACCCCACATCGGGCATCTGCGGGGCGCGCTGAGCTTCGACCTCCTGCGCCGCTGGCTTACGCATCGGCACGGGCGCGTCACCTTCGTGCGCAACGTCACCGACATCGACGACAAGGTCCTCGCGAACGCCACCGACGGCGAGCCGTGGTGGGCCCTGGCGTACCGCATGGAGCAGGAGTTCACGCGGGCGTACACCGCGATCGGGATCCTCGCGCCGACGTACGAGCCTCGGGCGACGGCATCCATCCCGCAGATGCAGGAGCTGATCCAGCGCCTCATCGACGCGGGCCACGCGTACCCCGCCGACGCGGCGTCCGAGGCTGCCGGGGATGTGTACTTCGACGTGCGCTCGTGGCTGGACTACGGCTCGCTGACGAACCAGTCGCTCGATGCCATGGAGCCCGCGGCAGACGCCGACCCGCGCGGCAAGCGCGACCCGCACGACTTCGCCCTGTGGAAGGGCGGCAAGGCCGACGAGCCCGCATCCGCGCGCTGGGAGTCGCCGTGGGGCGAGGGGCGACCGGGATGGCACATCGAGTGCTCCGCGATGTCGCGGCGCTACCTCGGCGCCGAGTTCGACATCCACGGCGGCGGCCTCGACCTGCGCTTCCCGCACCACGAGAACGAGCTGGCCCAGTCCACGGCTGCCGGCGACGGCTTCGCGCAGTACTGGGTGCACAACGGCCTCGTCACGGTCGCCGGACAGAAGATGTCGAAGTCGCTCTTCAACTTCATCCTCGCCGAGGACGTGCTGCGCGAGCGCGACCCGCTCGTCATCCGCTACGCGCTCGCCGCCGCGCACTACCGGTCGAGCCTAGACATCACCGCGTCGACGTTCGACGAGGCCGAGGCCGCGATCGACCGCATCCGCACGTTCCTCGAGCGCGCCGTACGCACGCTGCGCGACGATGTCGACGACGTGACGGTGGATGCCGTCGTGCCGGCCCGTTTCGCGGCCGCCCTCGACGACGACCTGGGCGTGCCGCAGGCGCTCGCGGTGCTGCACGAGACCGTGCGCGACGGCAACACGGCGCTCGACGCCGGGGATCGTGACGCGGCGCTGCGTGCGTTCGCAGACGTCGCGGTGATGACAGGCATCCTCGGGATCGACCCTCTCGATCCGCAGTGGCGAGCGACGGGCGCCTCGGTGGCGGCATCCGCTCTCGACACGCTCGTGAAGACCATGATCGCCCAGCGTGCCGATGCACGCGCGGCGAAGGACTGGGCGGCGGCCGACCGCATCCGCGACGCGATCGCGGCGGCCGGCATCGCCCTCGAAGATTCAGCAGACGGAACACACTGGAGTTACAGCGATGGCTAAGCCAGGACGCCCCGGCGCGGGCAACAGCAAGAAGAAGGGTGCCCTGAAGGGCACCGGCGGCAACGGCCGCAAGTCCCTCGAGGGGCGCGGTCCGACCCCCAAGGCCGAGGACCGTGCCTGGCACGTCGCCGGCAAGCGCAAGGCCGCGGCCGAGCGCTATGCGGCCGCGGGCGGCAAGGGCAAGCCCGGCCAGAAGCCGCAGGGCTCGAACCCGAACCGGTCGGGCAAGTCCAAGGCGGGCGACGACACCGAGACGGTCACCGGCCGCAACTCGGTGCTCGAGGCGCTGCGCGCGAAGATCCCGGCCACCGCGTTCTACATCGCGCAACGGGTCGAGATGGACGACCGCGTCAAAGAGATGCTGTCGATCGCGAGCCACCGCGGGATCCCGGTGCTCGAGGTCACGCGTCCCGAGCTCGACCGCATGGCCGGCTTCGACGGCGTGCACCAGGGCGTCGCGCTCAAGGTGCCGCCGTACGAGTACGCGCACCCGCAGGACCTGCTGGAGCAGATCATCGACCGCGATCAGGTGCCGCTGCTGATCGCCCTCGACGGCATCACCGACCCGCGCAACCTGGGCGCCATCATCCGCTCGACCGCCGCGTTCGGCGGGCACGGCGTGATCGTGCCGCAGCGCCGTTCGGCGGGCGTCAACTCGGCCGCCTGGAAGACCAGCGCCGGCGCGGCCGCGCGCATCCCGGTCGCCGTCGCGCCGAACCTCACCACGACGCTCAAGGAGTTCAAGAAGCAGGGCGTGTTCGTGCTCGGCCTGGACGGCGGCGGCGACGTGTCGCTGCCGGCTCTCGAGCTCGCCGACCGCCCCGTCGTTATCGTCGTCGGCTCGGAGGGCAAGGGGCTGTCGCGCCTGGTCACCGAGACGTGCGACCAGATCGTGTCGATCCCGATCTCGTCGGCGACCGAGTCGCTGAACGCGGGCATCGCGGCATCCGTCGCCCTGTACCAGGTCTCGTCGCTGCGCAGCGCGGAACTGGCCTGATTCCGAACCCGTCGAAAGGCACACGCACATGGCACGCATCGCCGTCATCGGAGGCTCCGGGTATGCCGGCCGCCACATCGTCGCCGAGGCGGTGAACCGCGGGCACAGCGTGCTGTCGATCGCGCGCCGCATCCCCAGCGAGCGCCAGCCCGGCGCCGTGTACATCGAGGGGTCTCTCACCGATGTGCCCGGGCTGCTCGCACAGCTCGAGGGGGTCGACGTGGTGGTCTCGGCCGTCGCCCCGCGCGGTGACATGGAGGGGCTGGTCCGTCCGAACATCGCGGCCCTCGTCTCGGTGCTTCCCGAGGGCGTGCGGATCGGCGTCATCGGCGGCGCCGGCGGCAGCCTGGTCGCCGAAGGCGGTCAGCGCCTGGTCGATCTGCCGACCTTCTCGGCGGACTACCGGCCCGAGGCGCTCGAAGCGCTCGGCGTCCTCGAAGACCTGCAGGCGCTCTCGGCCGACACCGTCGACTGGTTCTACATCCACCCGGCGGGCGGCTTCGGCGCCTGGAACCCGGGGGAGCGCACCGGCGATTACCGCAAGGGCGGCGACGTGGTCGTCACCGACGCCGAGGGCGAGTCGTTCATCTCCGGCCCCGATCTGGCTGTCGCGGTGGTTGACGAGATCGAGCACCCGCAGCATCCGCGCAGCCGCTTCACCGTCGGCTACTGACGCGAGGTCCCCGGCCGGCGGTGGGCAGGATGCCGGCGGCCGGGACTCGACCGTTCAGACCAGGTCGCGCCAGTCGATGTCGTCGTCCTCGTCGTCGTCGATGACGGGGGTCGACGAGGTGATGACCGGCAGCGACACCGTCTCGGTGGGCGGACCCATCAGGGTCGCCTCGTCCCTGCGGTGGCGCAGCACGTTGTCGATGTAGCTCGACAGGGCCTCGGCCAGCGGCACCGACTTGCCCTTCGCCTGCGACAGGTACCAGCGGTGCTCGAGCAGCTGGTGGAAGACCTCTGCGGGCTCCAGCTTGGCGCGCAGGTCCCAGGGGATGGCCTTGACGACGGGCTCGAACACGCGGGTCAGCCACTCGTGCGCGGCCATCTCCTCGTCGTCGCCCAGGCGTGACACGCGGACGCGGAACTCGTCGAGGTCGTTGAGGAGCCGGCGAGCCTGGTTCTCTTCGACGTCGAGGCCGGTCAACCGGAGCAGCCGGCGCTGGTGGTGCCCGGCATCCACCACCTTCGGCTGGATCGAGACACGCGTGCCGTCCGCGGTCGTCTGGATCGACATCTCGCCGATGTCGAAGCCCAGATCGTTGAGGCGCTGCACGCGCTTGGTGAGGCGCCACGCCTCGTCGGCGCGGAACGTCTCCTCGTCGGTCAGGGCCGCCCACAGCGAGTGGTACGCCGACACGATGCCGTCGGCGATCGCGATGGCATCGACGCCGCCTTCCAGGCGGCCGCCGGCTTCGAGGTCCATGATCTCGCCGGCGATGTTGGTGCGCGCGACGTCGAGGTCGTGCGCACGCTGACCGGGCGTCAGGCCGCTCTCGTGCAGCTCGCCGGTCTCGGCGTCGACCAGGTACGCCGCGAAGGCTCCGGCATCGCGGCGGAACAGCGTGTTGGACAGCGACACGTCGCCCCAGAAGAACCCGACGTTGTGCAGGCGCACGAGCAGCAGTGCCAGCGCGTCCACGAGGCGTGTGGCGGTGTCGGGGCGCAGCACCTGGGTGAACAGCGCCCGGTAGGGGAGCGAGAACTTCAGGTGCGCGGTGACGAGCGCGGCAGGGAGCGGATTGCCGTCGGCATCCGTGCGCCCCGCGATCACCGCGACGCGCTCGACGCAGGGCACGTCGAGCCGGGCGAGGTTGCCGAGCATGTCGTACTCGCGGCGGGCCATCGCCTCGGTCGTCTCTTTGATCGCGACGACGCGGCCCGACAGGTTGGCGAAACGCACCAGGTGGCGCGAGATGCCCTTGGGGAGGAAGACGATGTGGCTCGACGGCCACTCGCCCAGCGGTGTCGACCACGGCAGCGTGAGCAGGCCGGGATCGACACTGCTCGCGGTGATGCTCAACGCGTCGGACACGCGACCTCCGTCACACTCGGGCTGGGCGGGAACAGCACGACGGCGCGGGGGGATGACTCCCGCCCGCGCCGTCGCGAAGGAACTGCTTACGCCGAAGCGATGGCCTTGTCGGTGAGGCGCTCGCCCGACTCGATGTCGAAGACGTGCACGTGACCGGGGACCGGGGCCAGCGTGACCTTGTCGCCCGCGTTCGGGTGACGACGGCCGTCGACGCGCGCGACGATGTCGGTGCGCTTGCCGTCGACGTCCGCGTGGCCGTACAGGTAGCCGTCCGCGCCGAGCTCCTCGACGAGGTCGACCGTGACCGTGAGACCCTTGCCGTCCTCGGGGGCGACCTGGATGTCCTCGGGGCGCACACCGATGGTGACGTCCGAGCCGTGGGCCTTGCCGAGCACATCGGCCTCGACGCCGACGACGCGGTCGCCGAACTGCACGCCGCCCTCGACCAGGCTGGCCGGGAACAGGTTCATGGCGGGCGAGCCGATGAAGCCGGCGACGAACACGTTGTTCGGCTTCTCGTACAGGTCGCGCGGGGTGCCGACCTGCTGCAGGAGACCGTCCTTGAGGACCGCGATGCGGTCACCCATGGTGAGGGCCTCGGTCTGGTCGTGCGTGACGTAGACGGTGGTGACGCCGAGGCGGCGCTGCAGCGACGCGATCTGCGTGCGGGTCTGGACACGGAGCTTGGCGTCGAGGTTCGACAGCGGCTCGTCCATGAGGAACACCTGCGGCTGACGGACGATCGCGCGGCCCATGGCGACACGCTGACGCTGACCACCCGAGAGGGCCTTCGGCTTGCGGGTCAGGTACTCCTCGAGGTCGAGGAGCTTGGCGGCCTCGAGGACGCGAGCGGCGCGCTCCTCCTTGCCGACGCCGGCGATCTTCAGGGCGAAGCCCATGTTCTCGGCGACGGTCATGTGCGGGTACAGCGCGTAGTTCTGGAACACCATCGCGATGTCGCGGTCCTTCGGCGGGACGTCTGTGACGTCGCGGTCGCCGATGAGGATGCGGCCCGAGTTGACCTCTTCGAGGCCGGCCAGCATGCGCAGCGAGGTGGACTTGCCACAGCCCGACGGGCCGACGAGGACCAGGAACTCGCCGTCGGCGACCTCGAGGTTCAGCTTGTCGACCGCGGGGCGCGTGCCCCCGGGGTACAGGCGGGTTGCGTTGTCAAACGTGACGGACGCCATGTTCTCTTCTCCTTCACCGGCAGGTACGTGCCGGACGATCCGTAGTGATGGAATGAGCGGGGGCTTTCCCGCACGCCCGTCATCGGGCGCTCGGAACAGTATGCCACGGCGGGATGACACACCGCGCACGGAGGTTGCGTCTGGGCATTTCCCAGGGTGGCTGACTAGCATCGTGGACGACCGCTTTCCCGTGCGGTCCCGCTGATTTCCCGCCCCCGAGAGGTTCCATGTCGAGCGACGAGTCACCGAACGCCGCGTCCAGCGAGCGCCGCGACGCCGTGCGTGAGAAGGCGCAGCAGGTGAAGGCGCGCCAGTCGCGCGCCCGAGTCATCCGGCGGACGACGCTCGCCACACTGGGCGTCGCGTTCATCGCCGTGATCGCCGTCGTCGTGACCTGGACGGTGTCGTCCAGCGCCTCGAAGCCCACGGCCGATCCGTCCAACGTGTCGGGCGGGTTCGTCGTCACGGGCGTGACCGGCACCGGTGTGCCCTCGACCGAGAACGGCGCCTCGGCCGCCGATGCCACTCCTGCTCCCACCGGCGACCCTGCCGTGACCGAGACGGAGCCGACGCCGACGCCGACGCCCACCGAGGCTCCGGCCGTCGACATCCGCGTGTACGTCGACTACCTGTCGACCGGCTCCCGCGACTTCCAGGTCGCCAACGTCAAGCAGCTGTCGAAGTGGGTCGACACCGGCGCCGCGACGCTCACGTACTACCCGGTCGCGATGCTCACGGCGAAGTCGAACGGCACGAAGTACTCGCTGCGCGCCGCCGGCGCCGCCGCGTGCGTCGCCCAGAACTCGCCCGACTACTTCTTCGCGTTCAACAACGCGCTGCTCACGCAGCAGCCCGACGTCGATTCGGACGGCTTGAGCGACACCGAGCTCGCCGACCTCGCGCAGGCCGTGGGCGTCGACGGGCCGAAGGCCGTGCGCGGCTGCATCGAGTCGCAGTCCTACACGTCGTGGGTCAAGACCGCGACCGAGCAGGCGCTGCACGAGCTGCCCGACACCGGCGGCGTCGCGCTCACCGCGACCCCGATGATCCTCGTCAACGGCACGCAGTACGTCGGCAAGATCGACGACCCCAAGGAGTTCGCGCAGTTCGTCCTGACGGTCGCCAGCGACTCGTACTACAAGGCGACGCCGACTCCCACGGTCACGCCGGTGCCGTGATCGTGCCGTGCCCGCGATGACGGGCGCGTGAACGGGCGCCGCTAGACTGGACGCTCTGCCGGCTTGGCGCAATTGGTAGCGCACCGTACTTGTAATACGGGGGTTGCAGGTTCAAGTCCTGTAGCCGGCACCAAGAACAGCAGATCAGACGCAGAAATCGCCCCGACTATGATTCCCGCAGGGATCGCTGGCTCACCCCCACGACGCCAGCGGAGCTTAGACCCGGCGCCGCTGAGCGTATGGCACTTCGGGTGTGCCGCTCGCGGCGCCGGGTTGTCCGTTGTCGGATCGTGCTGTGTTGGTCGTGGACCTGTGAACGCGTACATGTGATGCGCGTACGGTCCGAAGATGAACAAGCATCACCCACCCAACGAACAGACACCCGACCAGCAACGCGCCGCACGCGACAAACGGTGGGCGGAAGCCACCGGCATGCACTGGCACAAGTACGTGCCCACCGCGGAGACCCAAGCCCGCGCCGACGAAGAAGACCGGATCCGCGGCGCGAAGCCGACCGACGTCCCTTCACAGCCACCCGACACGCGCAACTGACCCGCGTTCAACCCACCCCTCTATCGCGGATGCCTCGGCGGGCCTACGCTTCAGTCAAGCTCGCCGATCTATCCCGAGGCGCCGACGAGCTTGGCCCGGCGACTTGGGGACGTGCATCATGCCTGACGCCTGATGCGTGGTAGCCGCCGGGTCAGTCAGGGGCCCACGGCCGCCCGCGTGGCTGCCACGCCCGCGCCGTTCCCGCCCGACCTGCAGCCACCGTCCGATGCCGTCGATCTCGGCGCGCAGCGCGTCGCACAGCACGCGCGTGTACTCGCTGTCGAAGTAACCGGCGAAGATACCCGCCGCCTCGGCGAGGACGTCGGTTCGCTTCCCGGCCGTCGCGCGCAGCTCGGCGATCACGGGCGCCGGGTCGTCGGTGTAGCGGTTGCGGGAGCAGATCGCGTCGAGCTCGATGCTTAGCAGCTTCGCCTTGCTGAGCCGTTCGCCATCCATGCGCAGAAGCGTACGCGTGGATGCGGCCACACCCCGCGACTCACGGACCGACGCCCCACGATCCGTGAACCGTGGGGCGTCGGTGCAACCGTGAAGGGGGTTCGTGGTTGCGGCGTTTCTAGCGCTAGGCGCTCACCAGCTTGCGCCGGCGTGTGTTGCGGTTCTCGAGCCAAGCCTGTACCGCGTCCTTTGCCCTAAGCGGACCCTGGGCAGTCTCGATGACTGCCGGCGGGAACGTCGGGTTGTCTGCCCAGGCGCGGGCAGCCTGGCGGCTTACCTGTGCCATATCCGCGATCTCGGCGTAGCCGACGACCTCGTTCACTTGCCACGAATCCGGGGTTTACTCCTAGTTTTGCGCGGGATACCCCGGGAACATGAGGGCGTAGCGATCGCCAAGCGCGACGGCTTCGAGCCTGATCAGAGGAACTTTCGGGAACCTCAGGGAACGCTCACCTCATAAACGGGGGTTGCAGGTTCAAGTCCTGTAGCCGCCACCATCGACTTCGTGATGCGCGAGGTGCTCGGACCCGGGTGCTCAGACCTCGAAGACGCCCAGCAGCTGCCAGCCCTCGGGCACCTTCGCCTCCAGCGCGGCCTGGTCGTCGGCCTCGATCTGCTCGACGCCGTCGCGGCGGGCCATGCTCGCCGTCGAGGTCAGCAGCTGAGAGCCCTTCGGCATGGCCGCGGGCACGTCGGTGATGACCCATCCGGCCGGCAGCTGCGCGTCGACGGCGGAGCGCAGGGCTGCGAGGGATTCGCCCTGCACCTCGACGGTGCGGGTCTCGACGGGACGGATGCGGCCGATCAGCATGCCCTCCACTCTACGGAGCGCAGGCCACGACGCCGGGCGACCCGCTCAGGCGCCGGGCTCGAACGTGATCGTGACCAACGTCGCGCCGGAGGCGCGGTCGAACGTGATGTCTCCCGTGATCCTCGCGGTCCCCTCGGACGGGCCGATCTGCGCCGAGAAGGTGTCCTCGGTGCCGGTGCGGTTGAATTCGCCGAGCTGTTCCGTGAGCGGATCGAGCTGCGCGGCATCCCATCCGAAGTCCGGGGCCAGCGAACGCAGGTAGTCGATGGCACCCGTCCAGTTGTTCGCGGTGTCGGGGACGAACGTGACCGACGCGAGCACGTCGCCCTGACCGGCCGCGGTCAGGGCGGTGACGTCGTCGAGCACGTACAGCTCGTCGCCCGCCGCGATCACCGCGCGCACCGGCCGCCGGAAGTCGGCCGACTTCTCACCGTCCGCGGCGAGTCCGAGCTCACTCGCCGACAGGGCGCCCTCGCCGATGCGCATCTTGAACGTGCCCGAGACGTTGACGTAGTCGAAGCCGGTGTCGGTGAGCATGCTCGAACCGTCCGACGCGCGCTGGTCGTCGGAGGCGGCGGGGCGATCCTGAGTCCACCACGACCCCTGGATCGCGAGCGATGCGACCACGACGCCGGCGATGATCAGCACGAGCACCGTGGCGGGAAGCCACGTGAGGAGTGTTCGGGTCCGCGAGCTGAGGGGCACGTTCCAGGGTAACTCGGCGGCGTGCGCGGCGGCGGTGACGAGCGACGGGTGGGCACGTCCCGGCAAGGCATGATTGATCGGTGACCTCCCGCCGACTCCCCGCCTGGCTGGGCATCGGCGCGGCCGCCGTCATCGGCATCCTGACCGCGATCCAGGCACGTATCAACGGCCAGCTCGGCGCTCGCCTGGGCGACGGATTCACCGCCGCGGTCATCTCCTTCGGCTCAGGACTCGTGGTCCTCGTCGTGCTGTCGCTGCTCATCCCACAAGGGCGGCGCGGGTTCGCGGCTCTCGTCGCCGGGGTGCGGCGGAGGGACGAGGACGGGCGTCGCGGCATCCCGATGTGGATGCTGTGCGGCGGCGTCGCGGGCGCGCTCTCGGTGGCCACGCAATCGCTCGCGGTCGGCATCATCGGCGTCGCGCTGTTCACGGTCGGCGTCGTCGCCGGTCAGACCGTCAGCGGCCTGCTGCTGGACCGGTCGGGGATCGGACCCGCCGGCATCGTCGCGGTGACTCCCGCACGTCTGGCCGGGGGAGCGCTCGCGATGCTGGCGGCGGCGGTGTCGCTCGCCGGCGGTGTGCACGCTCCGCCGGTGCTCATCGTGCTGCCGTTCCTGGTCGGCGCCGGGATCGCGTGGCAGTCTGCGGTGAACGGGCGCCTGCGCCAACGGGTCGGTACGCCGCTGACGGCGACGCTCGTGAACTTCATCGGCGGCACGCTCGTGCTCGGAGTGGCCGAGCTCGCGCACTCCGTCGTCGTCGGACCGCCGCCGACTGTCTATCCGACCGAGCCGTGGCTGTACTTCGGCGGCATCATCGGCGTGGCGTACATCTTCCTGGCCGCGGCGCTCGTGCCATACACGGGCGTGCTGCTGCTCGGCCTCGGGACCGTCGTCGGCCAGGTCATCACGTCGGTGATCATCGACGCGCTGTGGCCGACCGCGGCGGCGCCGTCGCTCTGGCAGTCGCTGCTGATGTCGTCGCTGGCGATCCTGTCGGTCGTGGTCGCGGCCGTGCCGTGGCGGTGGACGCGCCGGGAGCGCTGACGCCGGGCCCGCGCGGAGCGGTCAGGCGGCGTCGCCGAGCTCCTTCGAGAGCACCTGGGCGGCATCGGTGAGGAGCGGGATCGCGCGCTCAGCGAACGCGTCGTCGACGCGCGAGACCGGACCCGACACCGAGATGGCGGTCGGGGTGGGGGCATTCGGCACGGCGACCGCGAAGCAGCGGACGCCGATCTCCTGCTCCTGCTCGTCGATCGAGTAGCCGCGCTGGCGGATGCGGTCGAGCTCGGCCAGGAGCGAGTCGACATCGCCGATGGCCATCGGGGTGGCGGTCGGCATCCCGACGCGTCCGACGATCCCGCGCACGACCTCGTCGTCCAGCGTCGCGAGGATCGCCTTGCCGACGCCGGTCGCGTGCGTGTGGGCGTGACGACCGACCTCGGTGAACATGCGCATCGAGTGCTTCGACGGCACCTGGCCGACGTAGACGACCATGTCGGAGTCGAGGACGGCCATGTTGGCGGTCTCGCCCAGCGCGTCGACCAGGCGGGCCAGTTGCGGGCGGGCGATCGCTCCCAGCTGCTTGCTCGCGCCTTCGCCCAGGCGGATCAGGCGCGGGCCGAGGGCGTAGCGGCGGTTCGGCAGCTGCCGGACGTACCCCATGCCCACGAGCGTGCGCAGCAGGCGGTGGATCGTCGGCAGCGGCAGTTCGGTCGACGCGGCGAGCTCGCTGAGAGTCACCTCGCCGTCCGCGTCGGTGATCAGCTCGAGCAGCTCGAACACGCGCTCGACGGACTGCACACCTCCGGACGCCTTCTCGGCCATGTCGCCAACCTTTCCACTCCGTTGCGGTCTGCCTCCACGATACGGAAGAGGGATGCCGCAAGCACGTGCGACGCGGGGTCGCGGCATCCGATTCCGCGATTGCTTTTCCGCGTGACAGAAACTACTATCCATAATACGGAAACAAGTTCTCGATCCGCGGAAGTGGTCGAGCGAACGAGGAGGATCAATGGCGAACCCCAGCCCCGGCTACTCGATCACGCTGCGCGTGCAGGCCCCCGCGAGCGTCAGCTCCACCGCGGAGCTCGCCGCCGCCGTCGGCCGTGCCGGCGCCGCCGTCACCGCGCTCGATGTGGTCGAGTCCCGGCCGGACGCCCTGGTCGTCGACGTCACCTGCAACACCACGAACGCCGATCACGGCACGCAGGTGCAGGAGGTGCTCGCCGCCCTCGCAGGTGTCTCGGTGCTGCACACCAGCGACCGCACCTTCCTGATGCACCTCGGTGGCAAGCTGGAGATCGTGCCGAAGGTGCCGCTGCGAAACCGCGACGACCTGTCGCGCGCCTACACGCCGGGCGTCGCCCGGGTGTGCCTCGCGATCGCCGAGCGTCCTGAGGACGCCCGCAACCTCACCGTCAAGCGGAACACGATCGCCGTCGTGACCGACGGGTCCGCCGTGCTCGGACTCGGCAACATCGGCCCCGCCGCGGCACTGCCGGTCATGGAGGGCAAGGCCGCGCTGTTCAAGCAGTTCGCCGACGTCGACGCCTGGCCGGTGTGCCTCGACACGCAGGACACCGATGAGATCGTCAAGATCGTCAAGGCCATCGCCCCCGTCTACGGCGGCGTCAACCTCGAAGACATCGCGGCGCCGCGCTGCTTCGAGATCGAGGCCCGCCTGCGCGACGAGCTCGACATCCCGGTGTTCCACGACGACCAGCACGGCACCGCCATCGTCACGCTCGCGGCGCTGCACAACGCGCTGCGCGTCGTCGGCAAGCAGCTCGCCGACGTGCGCATCGTCGTGTCGGGGGTCGGCGCGGCCGGTTCTGCGATCATCCAGCTGCTCAAGGCCGAGGGCGCGCGGCACATCGTGGCCGCCGGGCGTGCGGGCATCATCCACGCCGGCGAGCGGTACGGCGACGAGCACCGTCGCTGGCTCGCAGCGAACACGAACGCCGAGGGCGTCACGGGGAGCCTCGCCGATGCCCTGGTCGGCGCCGACGTGTTCATCGGCGTCTCGGCGCCCGACGTGATCGGCGAGGCCGAGGTCACGAGCATGGCCCAGGGCGCGATCGTGTTCGCGATGGCCAACCCCGACCCCGAGATCGACCCGGTGCTGGCGGCCCGCCACGCGGCGGTCGTCGCCACCGGTCGCAGCGACTTCCCGAACCAGATCAACAACGTGCTGGCCTTCCCCGGGTTCTTCCGCGGACTGCTGGACGCCCACGCCGTCGAGATCACGCCGGCCATGCTCGTCGCGGCAGCCGACGCCATCGCGAAGCGCGTGTCGGACGACGAGCTGCACGCGAGCTACATCATCCCGAGCGTGTTCGACCCGCAGGTCGCCGGTGACGTCGCCGCCGCGGTGGCCGCGGCCGCACGCGGAGAGACGCCCATCGCGGCGGCCGCCGACGCCGACGACCTCGAGCGCACCGCCGCCTGACGACCCGCCCCTGAGAGGAGCCCCCCATGACCATCCACGTCCGTTCCGCCGAGGTTCCGGAGCGCGCCGACGAGATCCTCACGCCCGAGGCGCTCGCGTTCGTCGAGCAGCTGCACGAGCGGTTCGCCGCTCGCCGCGACGAGCTGCTCGCCGCGCGCCGCGTCCGCCGCGACGAGGTCGCGCGCACCGGCCGGCTCGACTTCCTGCCCGAGACCGCCGACATCCGTGCCGGCGACTGGACCGTCGCGCCGGCGCCGGCGGCCCTGCAGGATCGCCGTGTCGAGATCACCGGCCCGGCCTCGCCGGCCAAGATGGCGATCAACGCCCTCAACTCCGGCGCCAAGGTGTGGCTCGCCGACCTCGAGGACGCCTCGACGCCGACGTGGTTCAACGTCGTCGACGCGCTGCTCACGCTGCGCGACGCCGCACGGGGCACGCTCGCGTACACGTCGCCGGAGGGCAAGGTCTACGCGCTGCGGGAGGATGCCCCTCTCGCCGTCGTGGTGGCGCGCCCGCGCGGCTGGCACATGGACGAGAAGCACGTCGAGGTGAACGGCCGCGACGCCGTCGGCGCTTTCGTCGACTTCGGCCTGCACTTCTTCCACACCGCGCGGCAGCTCCTCGAGAACGGCCAGGGCCCGTACTACTACCTGCCCAAGACCGAGAGCCACCTCGAGGCGCGTCTGTGGAACGACGTGTTCGTGTTCGCGCAGGACGCGCTCGGCATCCCCCAGGGGACGATCCGCGCGACCGTGCTCATCGAGACGATCCCGGCGGCGTTCGAGATGGACGAGATCCTCTACGAGCTGCGCGATCACGCGGCGGGCCTGAACGCCGGTCGCTGGGACTACCTGTTCAGCATCGTGAAGTACTTCCGCGACGCGGGGGAGTCCTTCGTGCTGCCCGATCGCGCCGACGTGTCGATGACCGCGCCGTTCATGCGCGCGTACACCGAGCTGCTGGTCAAGACGTGCCACCGCCGCGGAGCGTTCGCGATGGGCGGCATGGCCGCCTTCATCCCGAACCGCCGCGAGCCCGAGGTCACCGAGGCCGCGTTCGAGAAGGTGCGCGCCGACAAGACGCGCGAGGCGAACGACGGCTTCGACGGCTCGTGGGTCGCCCACCCCGACCTGGTGCCGATCTGCCGTGCGGTGTTCGACGCCGTGCTGGGCGACAAGCCGAACCAGCTCGACCGCCAGCGTCCCGAGGTCGACGTCACCGCCGGCCAGCTGCTCGACGTCGCGTCGGCCCCCGGCGCCGTCACCGAGACAGGTCTGCGCACGAACCTCTACGTCGCGATCGCGTACATCGCGGTGTGGCTGTCGGGCAACGGCGCGGTCGCCATCCACAACCTCATGGAGGATGCCGCCACCGCCGAGATCTCGCGGTCGCAGGTGTGGCAGCAGATCCGCAACGGCGTCGTGCTCGCCGACAGCGGCGAGACCGTGACGCGCGAGCTCGTGGGCCGCCTGCTCGATGAGGAGACCGCGCGGCTGAAGGGCGAGGTGGGCGACGACCAGTTCGGGCGGTACTACCGGCCTGCAGCCGACCTCGTTGCCGACATCTGCCTGTCGGAGGAGTACACCGACTTCCTCACCACCCCGGCGTACGACCTGGTGGTCGCGCGATGACCGAGCGGCTGCTCGCGCCCGGCGACCTCGCCGAGCTCGACCGGTTCCTCGCCGCGACGGACCGGCTGCTGGCCGAGCGGTTCCCGGGCGACGACGGGTCGCGCCAGCCCGTGCACACCGTGTACGTGCCGGCCGACCGGTACGCGCCGACGCTGCCGGCCGCATGGGGGGCGACCGCGCTCGCCGCGGCCCTGGACCTGGGCGGCATGTCGGCGGTCGTGCGCGAGCTCGGCGTGCCCGAGGAGTTCGCGGCCGACGTCGCGAGCCTCGTCGAGGCGAAGCTGCGCACCGAGCCGATCGAGGACCTGCGTCTGGACTTCGAGGACGGCTACGGCGACCGGGGTGACGAGGCCGAGGACGCCGACGTGCGCCGCGCCGCCGAGCAGATCATCGCCGCCGTGGACGCACGTCTCGCCCCCGCCTTCATCGGCATCCGGTTCAAGTGCTTCGAGGAGCCGACCCGGGCACGCGGCATCCGCTCGCTCGATCTGTTCCTCACGACCCTGCTCGACGCGGGGGAGCTGCCCGACGGCCTTGTGCTCACTCTGCCGAAGGTCACGACCGTCGCGCAGGTCGAGGCGATGGCGCACATCTGCCACCGCTTCGAGGAGCACTACGGGCTCACCCCGGGCCGCCTCCGCTTCGAGGTGCAGGTCGAGACGCCGCAGCTCATCGTCGGCCCCGACGGCACGTCGCCGCTGGCCGCGGCCATTCACGCCGCCGAGGGGCGCGTGAGCGGCCTGCACTACGGCACGTACGACTACAGCGCATCGCTCGGGATCGCAGCGGCATACCAGTCGATGGAGCACCCGGCCGCCGACCACGCCAAGAACGTGATGCAGGTCGCGGCCGCGCAGACCGGTGTGCGCCTGTCGGACGGTTCGACCAACATCCTCCCGGTGGGCGACGACGATGCGGTGCGCGCCGCCTGGGCGCTGAGCGCCCGTCTCACGCGCCGGTCGCTCGAGCGCGGCTACTACCAGGGCTGGGACCTGCACCCGGCGCAGCTGGTGCCCCGCTTCGTGGCGAACACGCTGTTCTACCGTGAGGGGCTCGCGTCGGCGACGACGCGGCTGCGCGACTACGTCCACCGCGTCGAGAGCGCGGTGATGGACGAGCCGGCGACGGCGCGCGCGCTGGCCGCGTTCGTGCTGCGCGGCATCGCCTGCGGTGCGGTGACCGAGGCGGAGGTCCAGGATGCCGCCGGCATCGACCGCGCGGCCCTCACTGCCCTCGCACACCCGAAACTGGCCACGACATCCGTCACGACCGAGGAGCCCGCATGAGCTACTACACCCCGCAGGGCGGACTGCCGCCCCAGTCCGACCTGCTTACCGACAGGGCCGTCGTCAAGCTCGCGTACACCTTCATCCCGAAGGGCGTGCTGCGCGACATCGTCACGTCGAGCCTGCCGGGCTTCACCGACACCCGGGCGTGGATCCTCGCGCGGCCGACGCCGAGCTCGGCGACGACGTTCTCGCAGCTGATCGTCGAGATCGCCCCCGGCGGCGGCGCCGCCAAGCCGGAACCCGAAGCCGGCGTCGAGGGTGTCGTCTTCGTCACCGCCGGCGAGCTGACGCTCGCGCTCGACGGCGAGGAGCACGTGCTCGGCGAGGGCGGCTACGCCTTCCTCGCACCGGGCGCGGAGTGGTCGCTCGCCAACCGCGGCTCCGAGCGCACGAGCTTCCACTGGATCCGCAAGGCGTACGAGTGGCTCGAGGGCGTGCCGGCCCCGGCATCCTTCGTCACGCGGGACCAGGACATCGAGCCTGTCGCGATGCCCGACACCGACGGGGTGTGGGCGACGACGCGCTTCTCGGACGCGAGCGACATGGCCCATGACATGCAGGTCAACATCGTGACCTTCCAGCCCGGCGGATCGATCCCGTTCGCCGAGACGCACGTCATGGAGCACGGCCTGTTCGTGCTGCAGGGCAAGGCCGTCTACCGCCTCAACGACGACTGGGTCGAGTGCGAGGCGGGCGACTACATGCTGCTGCGCGCGTTCTGCCCGCAGGCCTGCTACGCGGGCGGCCCCGAGCCGTTCCGCTACCTCCTCTACAAGGACATGAACCGCCAGATCCGCCTCACCTGATCCGGCGGGGACGAACGGGCGGGCGCCTTCGGGTGCCCGCCCGTTCGGCGTTCGCCGGCAGTGGGAGCCCGTGGGGGATGCCGCATCCGAGGGTTGACGGCATCCACGATGTGTTCTACTCTTTTCATATCGCAGAACTTAGATTCCACGATTCGGAATCACTCAGAACTGACAAGGAAGTCTCATGAGCGACACGACCCGCTACACGGTGAACTGCTCGATCATGCTCACGCAGCTGCCGCTGCACGAGCGTCCGGCCGCCGCCAAGGCCGCCGGGTTCGACGCCGTCGAGTTCTGGTGGCCGTTCGCCGAGGCGGTGCCGGCCACCGCCGACGTCGACGCGTTCGTCGCGGCCGTCGAAGACGCCGGCGCGCAGCTCACCGGCCTCAACTTCTTCGCCGGCGACATGCCGGGCGGCGACCGGGGGCTGGTGTCATGGATCGGCCGCGAAGACGAGTTCGCCGCCAACATCGGCGTCGTGGTCGAGATCGGCCGGCGCCTCGGCACCAAGGCCTTCAACGCCCTCTACGGCAACCGCCTGGAAGGCGTCGACCCGGCGGCGCAGGACGACCTCGCGGTGCGCAACCTCGCCGCCGCCGGCCGTGCGGTCGCGGAGCTCGACGGCATCGTCCTGCTGGAGCCGGTGAGCGGCACGCCCGCCTACCCGCTCAAGACGGCCGCCGACGCGCTCGCGATCATCGACCGCGTCCGTGCCGAGCACGGCATCGACAACGTGCGCCTGCTCGCCGACTACTACCACCTCGCCGCAGGCGGCGACGACGTGCCCGCCGTCATCGCGGGCCACGCCGCCGACTTCGGCCACATCCAGATCGCCGACGCCCCCGGCCGCGGTGAGCCCGGCACCGGGGACCTGCCGCTCGGGCAGTGGATCTCCGACGCGCAGGCGCTCGGCTACGCCGGCGTCGTCGGTCTGGAGTACAAGACCGACGCCGCCGACCCGTTCGCGTGGCTCCCCGTCGCCGAGCGCGGCTACGCCGCCGCCCGCTGACGGGTGAGCATCCGAGCACCACGGGCCGCCGGCATCCACTTCTCTTTCGATACGCAAGGACCAGAACAATGAGCAACGTCGCAGTCATCGGTCTCGGGATCATGGGCCTGCCCATGGCCAAGAACCTCGTCACCGCCGGGTACACCGTCACCGGATACAACCGCAGCCGGGGCCCGGTCGACGCCCTCGTCGCGGCGGGCGGGCGCGGCGCCGGCAGCATCGCCGAGGCCGTCACGGACGCCGACGTCATCATCACGATGGTGCCCGACTCGCCGGACGTCGCGGGCGTCGTCCGCGGCGAGGACGGCGTGTTCGCGAACGCGAAGCCCGGCGCGCTGTGGATCGACAACTCGTCGATCCGCCCCGACGTCGCCAAGGAGCTGGCCGACGAGGCCGTCGCCGCGGGCTTCGGCGTGGTCGACGCCCCCGTCTCGGGCGGCGAGCAGGGCGCCATCGACGCCGTGCTGTCGATCATGGTCGGCGGCACCGCAGAGGACTTCGCGAAGGCCGAGCCCGTCCTCAACGCCATCGGCAAGACGATCGTGCACGTGGGACCCGCGGGCGCCGGCCAGACCGTCAAGGCGGCCAACCAGCTCATCGTCGCCGTCAACATCCAGGCGCTCGCCGAGGCCGTCGTGTTCCTCGAGGCCTACGGCGTCGACACCGACGCCGCCCTCACGGTTCTCGGCGGCGGTCTCGCCGGATCGAAGGTCCTCGACCAGAAGGGGCAGAAGATGCGGAACCGCGACTTCGCCCCCGGCTTCCGGCTCGCCCTCCACAACAAGGATCTGGGCATCGTCACCGCGGCCGCACGCCGGGCCGGCATCACCGTCCCGCTCGGCTCGGCGGTCGCTCAGTTCGTCACCTCGCTGGTCGCGCGCGGCGACGGCGGACTCGACCACTCGGGCCTGTTCAAGCTCACCGCAGAGCTGTCCGGCCGCGACTGACCCACTGCTAGGAGAACCCCCATGACTCGCATGCGTGCCGTCGACGCCATCGTGCAGATCCTGATCAGAGAGGGCGCCACCGAGGCGTTCGGACTGCCCGGGGCCGCGATCAACCCGCTCTACTCCGCGATGCGCGCCCACGGCGGCATCCGTCACACCCTCGCCCGCCATGTCGAGGGCGCCTCGCACATGGCCGACGGCTACAGCCGCACCGGCGACGGCCGCATCGGCGTGTGCCTGGGCACGTCGGGCCCCGCGGGCACCGACATGATCACCGGTCTGTACGCCGCGATCGCCGACTCGATCCCGATGCTGTGCATCACCGGTCAGGCGCCGGTCGCCAAGCTCGACAAGGAGGACTTCCAGGCCGTCGACATCGCATCGATCGCGAAGCCGGTCACGAAGTTCGCGAAGACAGTGCTCGAGGCCGGCCAGATCCCGGGCGCCTTCCAGACGGCGTTCCAGGTGATGCGGCAAGGGCGTCCCGGTCCGGTGCTGATCGACCTGCCGTTCGACGTGCAGATGACCGAGATCGAGTTCGACATCGACACGTACGAGCCGCTGCCGATCGCGAAGCCGGCCGCGACCCGCGCGCAGGCCGAGAAGGTGCTCGACCTGCTGACCGCGGCCGAGCACCCGCTCATCATCTCGGGCGGCGGCGTCATCAACGCCGGTGCGTCGGAGCGGCTGGTCGAACTGGCGGAGCTGCTGGGCGTGCCGGTCGTGCCCACGCTCATGGGGTGGGGCTCGATCGCCGACGATCACCCGCTGGCGGCCGGCATGGTCGGCATCCAGACCTCGCAGCGCTACGGCAATGCCAGCTTCCTCGAGTCGGACTTCGTGTTGGGCGTCGGCAACCGCTGGGCGAACCGCCACACCGGCGGCCTCGACCTGTACCGCAAGGGCCGCACGTTCGTGCACGTCGACATCGAGCCCACGCAGATCGGCCGTGTGTTCGCGCCCGACTACAGCGTCGTCTCGGATGCCGGGCTCTTCCTCGACGCGATCCTCGAGGTCGCGCGCGAGCGCCGGGCCGCGGGCTCCCTGCCGTCGTACCTCGGCTGGGCGGAGGACTGCCGCATCCGCAAGGCCACGCTGCAGCGCAAGACCAACTTCGACAACGTGCCGATGAAGCCGCACCGCGTGTACCAGGAGATGGTGCTGGCCTTCCCGCGCGAGACGACCTACGTCACCACGATCGGCCTGTCGCAGATCGCCGGCGCGCAGCTGCTGCACGTATACGGCCCTCGCAGGTGGATCAACGCCGGTCAGGCGGGACCCCTGGGCTGGACGGGTCCTGCGGCCCTCGGCGTGGTGCGTGGCAAGCCGGGCGAGCCCGTGGTGGCACTGTCCGGCGACTACGACTTCCAGTTCATGATCGAGGAGCTCGCGGTGGGCGCTCAGCACAAGCTGCCGTACATCCACGTCGTCGTGAACAACAGCTACCTGGGCCTCATCCGCCAGTCGCAGCGCGGTTTCGAGATGGACTTCGAAGTCTCGCTCGCCTTCGACAACATCAACACCCCGTACGACACCGACAGTGTCGCGCACGGGTACGGCGTCGACCACGTCAAGGTCGCCGAGGGCCTGGGCTGCAAGGCGCTGCGCGTCGAGCGCCCCGAGGACCTGCCCGCGGCCTTCGCCGAGGCCGAGCGGCTCAAGGACGAGTTCCAGGTGCCTGTCGTCGTCGAGGTGATCCTCGAACGCGTGACCAACATCGCGATGGGCACCGAGCTCGACAACATGGTCGAGTTCGAGGATCTCGCCGAGAAGGGCGAGGACGCCCCCGCGGCGGTCTACGCTCTGGTCGACTGAACTCCCTCACCGAAGGCCGAACATGAGGATCGTCATCGCCCCCGACAAGTTCAAGGGCTCCTTGGACGCGTCCGGGGTGGCGCGCGCCGTCGCCGACGGCATCCGGGCCGTGCGCCCGGATGCCGAGGTCGAGCTGGTGCCGGTCGCCGACGGGGGAGAGGGCACGCTCGACGCCGCTATCGGCGCCGGCTTCGCACGCCGCACCGCCGTCGTCACCGGACCCACCGGCGAGCCGGTCTCGGCGGAATGGGGACTGCGGGGCGACGAGGCGGTCATCGAGATGGCCCTCGCGTCCGGGCTCGCCGTCCTGCCCGGCGCCGTCCGCGATGCGCGGGGTGCGACCAGCCGCGGCACCGGCGAGCTGATCGCCGCGGCCCTCGACGCCGGTGCGCGGCGTATCGTGCTCGGCGTCGGCGGCAGCGCCGGCACCGACGGCGGTGCCGGCATGCTGCAGGCGCTCGGCCTGCGGCTCCTCGACGGCGCGGGGGCGGTGCTTCCGGGGGGCGGCGCCGCTCTCGCGCGACTTGTGACAGTGGATGCCTCGGCCCTCGATCCTCGGCTGGCCGAGGCATCCATCACCCTCGCCAGCGACGTCGACAACCCGCTGCTCGGAGCGAACGGGGCCGCCGCCGTGTTCGGACCGCAGAAGGGCGCGACGCCCGACGACGTCGCCCAGCTGGATGCCGCGCTCGCGCACTATGCGGCCTTGGTCGCCGACGCGTTCGGCGTGCCGGACGCCGCCGATGCACCCGGGGCCGGCGCGGCCGGAGGCGTCGGCTTCGCGGCGGTCGCCGCCCTCGGCGCCGAGCGCCGCAGCGGCATCGACGTCGTCCTCGACTTCACCGGCCTGCGCGAGAGCCTCGCCGGCGCGGACCTCGTCGTCACCGGCGAGGGCGGCATCGACGAGCAGTCCCTCGGCGGCAAGACGCCCGTGGGCGTCGCGATCGCGGCGGCAGAGGCATCCGTCCCCGTCGTCGCCGTCTGCGGACGCACCACCCTCGACGACGACCGGCTGCGCGCGGCCGGCTTCGTCCGCACCTACGCCCTCGCCGCGCGCGAGCCCGATCCCGAGATCAGCATGCGCGACGCCGCGCGGCTGCTCCGCGACATCGGCGCCGAGCTGGCAGCAGACCTCCCGGACGGCACCGACGCCGTCCGGGCAGAACCCCTCACCGAAAGCACCACCTCATGAGCGAGAACCAGACCCCCGAATACGACCTCGTCGTGCGTGGTGAGCGCATCCTCACCACCGCCGGCTTCGCCGCCCGCGAGATCGGCATCACCGACGGCGTGATCGTCGCCATCGAGCCGCTCGGCCACGACCTGCAGGGTCGAGAGATCATCACGCTGCAGGACGACGAGACGCTGCTGCCCGGTCTGGTCGACTCGCACGTGCACGTCAACGAGCCCGGCCGGACCGAGTGGGAGGGCTTCGCCTCGGCGACCAAGGCCGCCGCCGCGGGCGGCGTCACCACCATCATCGACATGCCCCTGAACAGCATCCCGCCGACGGTCAACGTCGAGGCGCTCGAGCTCAAGCGCAGCGTCGCGAAGGACCAGGCGTTCGTCGATGTGGGCTTCTGGGGCGGGGCGATCCCCGGCAACACCGGCGACCTGCGCGCGCTCCACGACGACGGCGTGTTCGGCTTCAAGTGCTTCCTGCTGCACTCCGGCGTCGACGAGTTCCCGCACCTCGAGGCCGATGAGATGGAGCGCGACATGGCGGAGCTCGCGAGCTTCGACTCGCTGCTCATCGTCCACGCCGAGGACTCGCGCGCCATCGATCGTGCGCCGTCGGCCGAGGGCGACCACTACGACCGCTTCCTCGCGTCACGCCCGCGCGGAGCCGAGAACATCGCGATCGCCGAGGTCATCGAGCGCGCCCGCTGGACCGGCGCCCGCGCCCACATCCTGCACCTGTCGTCGTCGGACGCGCTGCCGATGATCGCCAGCGCCAAGCGCGACGGCGTGCGCCTCACCGTCGAGACGTGCCCGCACTACCTGACGCTCCTGGCCGAAGAGATCCCCAACGGCGCGACCGCGTTCAAGTGCTGCCCGCCCATCCGCGAGGCGTCCAACCGCGAGCTGCTGTGGCAGGGGCTCGTCGACGGCACGATCGACTGCATCGTCAGCGACCACTCGCCGTCGACGCTGGACCTCAAGGACCTCGAGAACGGCGATTTCGCGGTCGCCTGGGGCGGCGTCGCATCCCTGCAGCTGGGCCTGTCGCTGGTGTGGTCCGAAGCGCGTACGCGAGGCATCCCGCTTGAGACCGTGGTGGAATGGATGTCGGCGCGTCCGGCGGCCCTCGCCGGACTCACCCGCAAGGGAAAGCTCGCGCTGGGGTTCGACGCCGACATGTCGGTGTTCGCCCCCGACAGCGCGTACGTGGTCGACGTGAACAAGCTGCACCACAAGAACCCGCTCACCCCCTACGACGGCAAGGCGCTGTCGGGTGTGGTGCGCGAGACGTTCCTGCGCGGTGAGCGCGTCGACTTCGCCGAGCCGCGCGGACGCCTGATCCGCCGCGGCGCGGCCTGAGATCCACCCGCCGGTCCGCGTGACCGCGCCCCCAGATGTTCGGAAGAAGAGTGAGATGTCCGCAGACCCGTACAGCAGTGGCCCCGAAGTCCTCGATCCCGAGGACGACCTCCGCAGCGTGATCGCGACACGTGCGCCGCGGCACCGCCCCGTCGACGCGTCGATCGCCCGGTCGTGGCTGCTGGTCCCCGGCACGCGCGCCGACACGTTCGACGACATGGCCGACTCGCGTGCCGACGCCGTCGTGCTCGACATCGAGGATGCGGTCGACCCCAGCAACAAGCCGCAGGCGCGGCAGGACGTCGTCGACTGGCTGCGCGGCGGAGGCCGCGCGTGGGTGCGCGTGAACGACGCCGCCAGCCCGTTCTGGGCCGATGACCTGGCGGCACTGGCCGGCATCCCGTCGCTCCTGGGCATCATGCTCGCCAAGACCGAGTCGCCGGCGCAGGTGACGAGCTCGTTCGACCGCCTCGGCGGCAACGTGCCGGTCGTCGCGCTCATCGAGTCGGCCATCGGGATGGAGGATGCCGCGCATATCGCCCGTGCGCGCGGCGCGTTCCGCCTCGCGTTCGGCAGTGGCGACTTCCGCCGCGACACCGGCATGAGCGCAGACGCCGAGGCCATGGCCTACCCGCGCGCGCGGCTCGTGGTCGCCAGCCGCGTCGGCAACCTGCCCGGCCCGATCGACGGGCCGACCGTGGGCAACAGCATGCCCACCCTGCGCGAGCAGTCCGGCATCACGGTGTCGATGGGCATGACCGGCAAGCTGTGCCTCGCCGCCGAGCAGGCGCCCGTCATCAACGAGGTCATCTGCCCCACGCCGAGCGAGGTGCTGTGGGCGCTGGACTTCCTCGAGGACTTCGAGGGCCGCGGTCGCGTCGTCCGCGACGGCAGCGACTTGCCCCGCCTCGGCCGGGCGCAGAAGATCGAGAAGCTGGCGCTCGCGTTCGGGGTGCACCCCACCTCGTGAGCCCGGCCCCGGACCGCGCACACCCTTCGAAAGGACACTCGCATGGCTGACGGCATCCACCTCTCCGCAGGCGACACCAACCCGGGCTTCGCGCTCTCGGACGCCACCGGCGCCCTCGTGCGACCCGAGGACTTCGCGGGCCGCCGGCTCGTCGTGTACTTCTACCCGGCCGCATTCACGCCCGGGTGCACCACCGAGGCGTGCGACTTCCGCGACAACCTCGCGTCGCTGCAGGCGGCGGGCGTCGCGGTCGTCGGCATCTCGCCCGACACCGTGGAGCGCCTGGCCGAATGGGCCGAGGCCGAGCAGCTGTCGTTCCCGCTGCTGTCGGACGCCGACCACGCGGTCGCCGAGGCGTGGGGTGCGTGGGGCACGAAGGTCGTGAACGGCGAGGAGCGCGTCGGGCTCATCCGCTCGACGTTCGTGCTCGCGGCCGACGGCACGATCGAGTCGGCCGAGTACCGCGTCGACCCCAACGGCCACGTCGCGCGCCTGCGCGAGCAGCTCGCGGCCTGACGCTTCGCCCCGCCGAGACCGGGGATCCTGTTGCCGAGACCGGGGATTCTGGGCGAGACCGAGGATGACGCCCTTGGTCTCGGCTGGACTCCCCGGTCTCGTCGAACAACGACGACTCCGCCGCTCAGCCGCGCCCGTCGTACGGCATGCCGGCGGCGGTGAGTGTGACGCTGCCGATCACGGCATTCGGCGGCAGCGACGCCATGAACACGACCGCGCGCGCCGCCTCGGCGACGTCGAACGTCGGCTCGATCTTGAGCGATCCGTCGGGCTGCACGTGCCCGCCGCCGTGGCCGAGGTCGCTCAGCAGCGCCGTCGCCGCGTTGCCGATGTCGATCTGCCCGCACGTGATGCCGTAGGGGCGGCCGTCGAGCGCGATCGCGCGCGTGAGGCCCGTCACGGCGTGCTTCGAGACGGCGTAGGCGACCGTGCGCGGGCGCGGCCGGTGCGCCGCGATCGAGCCGTTGTTGATGATCCGGCCGCCCTGGGGTGACTGCGCCTTCATGATGCGCACGGCGGCGCCGGCGACGAGCATGGCTCCCGTGACGTTGACATCGAGGGTGTGCCGCCAGGCGTCGAGGGCGAGTTCGTCGACCGCGCCCTGCGGACCGGGCACGCCGGCGTTGTTGAACACCGTGTCGACGCGGCCGAACCGTTCCACGGCCGCCGTGAACAGCGCGTCGACGTCGGTGGGGACTGTCACGTCGGCTCTGACGCAGAGTGAGAGCGGATGCTGCGCCGCCGCCTCCTCGAGCGTCGCGGCGGTGCGCCCGGTCAGCACGACAGCCCAGCCGTCGTCGAGGAACGCGCGGGCGACGGCGCGCCCGATGCCGGTGCCCGCACCCGTGACGACGGCGACGCGTGCGGCGACCGGTGGCGGCGCGGATTCAGCGGGCTGGGGCATCCGATTTCCTTCCGAAGGGTTGACAACGCGAGCTCTGAGGGAGACGATATCTCATGTAATGGAAAGAAGATTTCGCATTACGGAAGAGCGAAGGACAAGCAGTGGAGCTTGAAGCATTCAACCGGATCGACGCAGACGCCGCGAGAGCACTCGTGCGGCCGTGTGTCGACATCGATCGCTGGATCGACGCCGTGGTCGCGGGCCGTCCCTACTCCAACGTGGAGGAGGCAGTCGAGGTGGCGCGCACAGCCGCGTCACCCTGGACGGTCACCGAGATCGACGGTGCTCTCGCGCACCACCCCCGCATCGGGGAGCGCGCGAGCGGGGGGAGCGCAGAGGCGACGCTGTCGCGTTCGGAGCAGGCGGGACTCGGGGTCCAGGGCGACGATGTCGCCTCGGCCCTCGCCGCCGGGAACCGCGCCTACGAGGACAAGTTCGAGCGCGTCTTCCTGATCCGGGCCGCCGGCCGCAGCGCCGAGGAGATCCTCGGCGCCCTGCGGCAGCGGCTGACGCACACCGAAGAGGAGGAGATCCCTGTCGTGGCCGACCAGCTGCGACAGATCGCCGTCCTCCGACTGGAAGGAATCCTCGGCTCATGAGCCAGATCACGACGCACATCCTGGATGCCGCACTCGGAGGTCCCGCCCGCGGGGTCGCCGTCGCGCTCACCCGAGGGGACGGCGCCGCGATCGCGACCGGTGTCACCGACGACGCCGGCCGGGTCAAGGACCTCGGCCCCGAACACCTCGAGGCAGGGACCTACCGGCTCACCTTCGCCGTCGGCGAGTACTTCGCCGGCACGGGCCGCGACACCTTCTATCCCGTCGTGTCGATCGACTTCTCGGTCGCCGACTCCGAGCAGCACTATCACGTACCGCTACTCATCAGTCCGTTCTCATACTCCACATACAGAGGGAATTGATGATGTCAGAGAGCACGATCGTCCTCGGGGCGAACCAGTACGGCAAGGCCGAGGTCCGCCTCGTCCGGATCGACCGCGACACCCCGCGCCACGAGATCACCGATCTCAACGTCACCTCGCAGCTGCGCGGCGACTTCACGTCCGCCCACACCGAGGGCGACAACTCGAAGGTCGTCGCGACCGACACGCAGAAGAACACCGTGTACGCGTTCGCGCGCGACGGCGTCGGCGCCCCCGAGGACTTCCTGCTGCGCCTCGGCCGCCATTTCACCGGCGAGTTCGACTGGGTCGACGGCGGGCGCTGGGAGGCCGAGCAGTACACGTGGAGCCGCATCCCGGTCGACGGCCAGGAGCACGACCACGCGTTCGTCCGCGGCGGCACCGAGACGCGCTCGACCGTCGTGACCTTCGACGGTGACGACGCGACAGTCATCTCGGGACTGCACGACCTCGCCGTGCTGAAGTCGACAGGCTCGGAGTTCCACGGGTTCCCGCGCGACCGGTACACGACCCTCGTCGAGACGAACGACCGCATCCTCGCGACCTCGGTGACCACCAAGTGGCGCTACAACCGCATCGACCTCGACTTCGACGAGACCTTCGCCGACGTGCGCCGCCTGCTGCTCGAGGCGTTCGCGCAGACCCACTCGCTGGCCCTGCAGCAGACGCTGTTCGAGATGGGCCGGCGCGTGCTGGAGGCCCACCCTGAGATCGACGAGATCAAGTTCTCGATGCCCAACCTGCATCACTTCGTCGTCGACCTCGCCCCGTTCGGCCTCGACAACCCCAACGAGGTCTTCTACGCCGCCGACCGCCCGTACGGCCTCATCGAGGCGACGGTGCTGCGGGACGGCATCGAGGCGAACCACCCGGCCTGGACCGGCGTCGCCGGCTTCTGCTGACGAACAGGGACCGGCACGCGGGCCGGGCGAAGAGGCCCGGCCCGCGACATCCATTCTTTTCTTCATTGCCTGACGAGGAGGTCAGCACATGACTGCTGCGCGCAAGACCGCACAGAAGGACGCCGCGAAGGCGTCAGCCAAAGAGATCCGTCCCGAGGACGAGAAGCTCCCGATCGGGACGTCGATCGCGTTCGGGTTCCAGCACGTCCTGACCATGTACGGCGGCATCATCGCACCGCCGCTGATCATCGGCGCGGCCGCCGGAATGAGCTCCGCCGACATCGGCCTGCTCATCGCATCGTGCCTGTTCGTCGGCGGACTCGCGACCCTGCTGCAGACGATCGGCATCCCGTGGTTCGGCGCGCAGCTGCCGCTCGTCCAGGGCGTGTCGTTCGCGAGCGTCGCGACCATGACGGCCATCGTGACCGACGGCGGCGGGATCACCGCGGTGTTCGGGGCCGTGCTCGTCTCGGCGGCGATAGGCCTGCTGATCACCCCGGTGTTCTCGAAGATCATCCGGTTCTTCCCGCCCGTCGTCACCGGCTCGGTCATCACGATGATCGGCCTGTCGCTGCTGCCGGTCGCGGCCAACTGGATCATGGGCGGCAACCGCGCCGCACCCGACTACGGCAGCATGGCGCACATCGGGCTGGCGTTCGCGACGCTGCTGATCGTGCTGATCCTCTCGAAGGTCGGCAACGCCGCGATCTCGCGCCTGTCGATCCTGCTGGCCATCGTCATCGGCACGATCATCGCGATCCCGTTCGGCATGGCCGACTTCTCGAAGGTGCTCGAGGGGCCGATCTTCGCGTTCCCGACGCCGTTCGCGTTCGGCATGCCGACCTTCAACATCGCGGGCATCGTGTCGATGCTCATCGTGGTGCTCGTCATCCTCACCGAGACGACGGCCGACATCCTCGCCGTCGGCGAGATCGTCGGCGCGAAGGTCGACTCCCGGCGCATCGGAAACGGCCTGCGCGCCGACATGCTCTCCAGCCTCATCTCGCCGGTGTTCAACTCGTTCACCCAGAGCGCTTTCGCCCAGAACGTCGGCCTGGTCGCCATCACGAAGGTCAGGAGCCGGTTCGTGGTCACCGCGGGCGGCGGCATCCTCGTCGTCCTCGGCCTGCTGCCGATCCTCGGGCGCGTCGTCGCCGCGGTGCCGATGTCGGTGCTCGGCGGTGCGGGCATCGTGCTGTTCGGCACGGTGGCGGCCTCCGGCATCCGGACCCTCTCGAAGGTCGAGTACCGCGACAACATGAACCTCATCATCGTCGCGGCCTCGATCGGCGTCGGGATGCTGCCGGTCGTGGCCCCCACGATCTACGAGGCGTTCCCGGACTGGTTCGTCACGATCTTCCACTCGGGCATCAGCTCGGCGGCGATCGTCGCGATCCTGCTGAACATCCTGTTCAACCACATCACGTGGGGCAACTCGCAGGGGCAGTCGGTCTTCGTCGCCGCGCCACCGCGCATGGTGCGCGAAGAGGAGCTGGCGGCCCTGGAGGACGGCGACCATTACCTGGGTGGCAAGCTGATCGCCGCCGACGGCAACGAGGTGCAGATCATCCCGACGGGCTCGCAGCCGGTGATCCGCCCGGCACGTGCCGCGGCGCACAAGCAGAACGCCGCCGGCGACCACTGAGCACATCTCACGCGGGGGCGGGATCCGACCGGATCCCGCCCCCGCCCTGCAGGAGAGGAGCGCCATGAGCGCCACCACCGGAACCGCGGAGGCCGCGGTCGACATCGATCCCGAAGAGACCGCGGAGTGGGTCGAGTCCCTCGACGCGCTGATCGACGCCCGCGGCACGGCGCGCGGGCAGCAGATCGTCCGCAGCATCGTGCAACGGGCGGGGGTGCGCAGCGCCGGCCTGCCGCCGGTCACGACCACCGACTACGTCAACACGATCCCCGCCGACCAGGAGCCCGCTTTCCCCGGCGACGAGCAGGTCGAGCGTCGCTACCGGGCCTTCCTGCGCTGGAACGCCGCGGTGATGGTGCACCGCGCCCAGCGCTCCGACATCGGCGTCGGCGGTCACATCTCGACCTTCGCCGGCGCGGCGACGCTGTACGAGGTCGGCTTCAACCACTTCTTCCGCGGCAAGGACCACCCGGGCGGCGGCGACCAGGTCTTCTTCCAGGGCCATGCGTCGCCCGGCATGTACGCCCGCGCGTTCCTGGAGGGGCGCCTCGGCGAGGACGACCTCGACGGCTTCCGCCAGGAGAAGTCCAGGGCCGGCCACGCCCTGAGCTCGTACCCGCACCCGCGGCTGATGCCGGAGTTCTGGGAGTTCCCGACGGTGTCGATGGGCATCGGCCCGATGAACGCGATCTACCAGGCGCAGACCAACCGGTACCTGCACAACCGCGGCATCAAGGACACCTCCGACCAGCACGTGTGGGCGTTCCTCGGCGACGGCGAGATGGACGAGCCCGAGAGCCGCGGACTGCTGCAGCTGGCCGCCAACGACAGGCTCGACAACCTGACCTTCGTGGTCAACTGCAACCTGCAGCGCCTGGACGGCCCGGTGCGCGGCAACGGCAAGATCGTGCAGGAGCTCGAGGCCTTCTTCCGCGGCGCGGGCTGGAACGTGATCAAGGTCATCTGGGGCCGCGAGTGGGACGACCTGCTCACGCGCGACCGCGACGGCGCGCTCGTCGACCTCATGAACGTCACGCCCGACGGCGACTACCAGACCTACAAGGCCGAGAACGGCGCCTACATCCGCGAGCACTTCTTCGGGCGCGACGAGCGCACCGCGCACCTGGTGCAGGACTACAGCGACGAGCAGATCTGGAACCTCAAGCGCGGCGGTCACGACTACCGCAAGGTCTACGCGGCCTACCAGGCGGCCACCGACCACCGGGGGCAGCCGACGGTCATCCTCGTGAAGACCGTCAAGGGCTACGGTCTCGGCGCCAACTTCGAGGGGCGCAATGCGACACACCAGATGAAGAAGCTGACGCCGGCCGACCTGAAGTCCTTCCGCGACCTGCTCCGCATCCCCGTCACCGACGAGCAGCTCGAGGCCGACCCCTACCGCCCGCCGTACTACCACCCGGGTGCGGACGCGCCCGAGATCCGCTATCTGCTCGATCGCCGCCGTGCGCTCGGGGGCTCCGTGCCCGAGCGGCGCACCGCGCACACCGCACTGGAGCTTCCGGGCGAGGCCGCCTACCAGGTCGCCCGGCGCGGGTCGGGCACGCAGCAGGCGGCCACCACGATGTCGTTCGTGCGTCTGCTGCGCGACCTCATGAGAGACAAGGGCATCGGCTCGCGCATCGTGCCGATCATCCCCGACGAGGCGCGCACGTTCGGCATGGACTCGTTCTTCCCGTCGGCGAAGATCTACAACCCGAACGGGCAGCACTACACCTCGGTCGACCGCGAGCTGCTGCTGGCCTACAAAGAGAGCCCTGCCGGGCAGATCCTGCACGCCGGCATCAACGAGGCGGGCTCGGTCGCGGCGTTCACCTCGACCGGCACGGCGTACGCCACCCACGGCGAGCCGCTCATCCCGGTCTACGTGTTCTATTCGATGTTCGGGTTCCAGCGCACCGGCGACTCGTTCTGGGCCGCCGCCGACCAGATGACGCGCGGCTTCATCATCGGGGCGACGGCGGGTCGCACGACGCTCACCGGTGAGGGCCTGCAGCACGCCGACGGCCACTCGCCGATCCTCGCGTCGACGAACCCCGCGGTCGTCACATACGACCCGGCGTACGGCTACGAGATCGGGCACATCGTCCGCTCGGGGCTGGAGCGCATGTACGGCGGCGTCCACCCCGACCCGAACGTCATGTACTACCTCACGCTCTACAACGAGCCGATCGTGCAGCCGGCGGAGCCGGCGGACGTGGACGTGGACGGCATCGTGCGCGGCATCCATCGCGTCTCGCCGCGCTCGGGATCCGGCATCCCTTCGCACATCCTCGCGTCGGGCGTGTCGGTGCCGTGGGCGATCGAGGCGCAGCGGATCCTCGCCGAGGACTGGGGCGTCGACGCCGACGTGTGGTCCGTGACGTCGTGGATCGAGCTGCGCCGCGACGCGGTCGCCGCCGAGGAGGAGGGGTTCCTGCACCCCGGGACGCCCGCGCGCACGCCGTACGTGACGGCTAAGCTGGCGGAGTCCACGGGCCCGATCGTGGCCGTCAGCGACTACACGAAGGCGCTGCCCGACCAGATCCGGCAGTTCCTGCCGAACGACTTCGCGTCGCTCGGCGCGGACGGCTTCGGCTTCTCGGACACCCGCGCCGCCGCTCGCCGGTTCTTCAAGAACGACGTGCACTCGATCGTCGTGCGGACCCTCGAGCTGCTCGCGCGCCGGGGCGAGGTGGCTCAGGATGCCGCCGCCCAGGCGATCGCCCGGTACCGGCTGCTGGATGTCACGGCCGGCACCACCGGCACCGCCGGCGGCGACTCGTGACGGGTCGCGGGGCTCCGGGTCAGGGCAGCTGAGAGACGAACTCCCGCGCGTCGACGGTCTTGCGCCGTTCCGGGCGGGAGCTCTTCGGCTTGCCGCCGACGTACAGCCAGCCGAGCAGCTCCTCGTTCTTCTTCAGCCCGTGGGCCTTGGCCACCGCCTTGGCACGCGTGTAGTGGCCGGTGCGCCAGATGACGCCCCAGCCCGCCTCGTCCAGCAGCAGGCTCAGCAGGTGTGCGACGCCCGAGGCGACGGCCTCCTGCTCCCAGCGCGGCACCTTGTGGCTCTTGCGGTAGCTCGCGACCACCGCGATGAGCAGCGGCGCGCGCAGCGGCTTGGACGACGAGCCCTTGTGTCCGTCCGCCTTGTTGATGGCGCGCCCGAGCCGCTCGCGGTCGTCGCCGCGCAGCTCGATCAGCCGCCACGGGTGCAGCGACGAGTGGTCGGCGACGCGTCCCGCCGCGGCGACGAGCCG
Organism: Microbacterium jejuense; assembly: GCF_039544225.1. Lineage (NCBI taxonomy): Bacteria > Bacillati > Actinomycetota > Actinomycetes > Micrococcales > Microbacteriaceae > Microbacterium > Microbacterium jejuense. The sequence continues at coordinate 46,390 of NZ_BAABLG010000009.1, read as the reverse complement.
CAGCAGCTCGTCGTGCGGCGGAGCCTCGTGGGTGACCTTCGACCACGAGCGGCGCGCGAGCGCCGCGTCCAGCGCGCCGGCCATCATGCCTCGTCGGGGGTGAACTGCAGCGACAGCGAATTCATGCAGTAGCGGTCGCCGGTGGGCGTGCCGAAGCCGTCGGGGAAGACGTGGCCCAGGTGCGAGCCGCAGTTGGCGCAGCGCACCTCGGTGCGCACCATGCCGTGGCTGTCGTCCTCGATCAGCTGCACGGCCTCGGGACGCACCGACTCGTAGAAGCTCGGCCACCCGCAGTGCGAGTCGAACTTCGTGCCGCTCTGGAACAGCTCGGCGCCGCACGCCGCGCACGTGTAGAGGCCCGCGCGGCTCTCGTCGAGCAGCTCACCGGTCCACGGCCGCTCGGTGCCCGCCTGGCGGAGCACGGCGTACTGGTCGGGCGAGAGCTCTGCGCGCCACTGCTCGTCGCTCTTGTCAACGGCGTAGGTCATGGGTCCTCCTCGGCACGGCGATCGGGGCACGTGCGCTGCAGCTTCCATTCAACCCCAGCAGACGGCGCGCGGGGTCGTCCCGATGCGCGATGAGAGGATGACGGGATGGAGGCACCCCCGGACGAGACGGCGGCCGTGGTCGAGCGCTACGCACGGTTCGCCCGTGAGGAGGCGCCGGGACGCTCGGAGCTCTACGCCGAGTGGGCCGACGGCGTCGCCGGTGACGCGGATCTGGCCGGCATCCTCGCCCTCATCCCCGCCACGCGCCGCCAGCCGCCGCTCGTGTTCGCCATCACCCGCATGCTCGGCGCTCCCGAGCAGCGGTTCCCGGTGTGGGCCGCCTGGGTGCGCGATCATGCCGACGAGGTGGTGGCCGAGGCATCCCTCCGCCGGCTGCAGACCAATGAGCCGCAGCGGTGCGCGGCGCTGCTGCCCGCGCTCGCCGGCGTCGAGGGGCCGATCGCCCTGCTCGAGGTCGGTGCGAGCGCGGGGCTGTGCCTGTACCCGGACCGATACTCGTATCGCTACCGCAGCCCGGTCGGCACGACAGTGCTCGACCCCGACGCCGGGACGTCGACGGTCGTGCTCGAGTGCGACGCAGCGGGGGATCCGTCGCTGCGGCTGCCGCACGTGGTGTGGCGCGCGGGCATCGACCTGCAGCCGCTCGACGCCGCCGACGCGGGCGACCGCCGATTCCTCACGAGCCTGGTGTGGCCCGGCGAAGCGGGGCGCGCGGACCGCATCGTCGCCGCGCTCGACATCGCGGCCGCCGATCCGCCGCTGCTGGTCGCGGGCGATGCCACCGACCCCGCCGTGCTGCACGCGCTGGCCGCCCGCGCGCCACGCGACGCGACGCTCGTCGTCACGACGCCGGGCGTGCTGCCCCACATCGACCGTGCCGGGCGCGGGCGGCTGATCGCGGCGATCCGTGCTCTCGACGCGGTGTGGATCACGATCGATCCACCCGGACTTCACAGCGCCGACCCCGGCATGCGGGACGGCTTCGTGCTCGCGCGCGACGGCGAGGCGCTCGCGGCGGTCGATCCCCTCGGCGGATTCGTGCGCTGGCGCGCGTCGGACGACGCGACGGTGGATGCCGCGGGCTAGCGTTGCGGTGTGCCTCTGACCGACCGCGACCGCGCCCTCCTCGACTTCGAGGCCGAATGGCGCCGCCATGCGGGAGCGAAGGAGGAGGCGATCCGCGCCGAGCTCGGCCTGTCGCCGGCGAGGTACTACCAGCTGCTCGGCCGGCTCATCGACACCACCGACGCCCAGGAGCACGACCCGATGCTGGTCAAGCGCCTGCGCCGCCTGCGCGACGCGCGCGTGCACGAGCGCGCGCTGCACGCCGCCGACGCCCGCTGACCCGCGGCGGGCCGCCCGGGACCGGGTCCGCCACACCGGTCTGTCGCGGACCGGACGCACAGCCGGGGCCGGGTAACATCGACGGGTGCCGACCTCCCGCTATCCCCAGGATCGCTTCGACGACCTGCCGGACACGGACCGGGTCGGAGCCCATCGGGCCGAGAACCCCCGCATGCGCGGCTGGGTCGTGCTGCTGTGGGCCGCTCTCGCGACCGTCGTGCTGATCGCCATCGGCATCTTCGGCACCCTGATCGCGTCGGGCCGCATCGATCTCGCTCCCACGCCGACCGCGTCGGCGAGCGTGGCGCCCGAGGTGACACCGGTCAAGGACACGAGCTACGAGGTCAGCATCCTCAACGCGACGCCCGAGGAGGGGCTTGCGACGCAGCTGAAGGACACCGTGGTCAACGCCGGCTGGCCCGCCGACAGCGTGATCGCCTCCAGCGCGGGCTCGCAGGACTTCCCGACGACCACCGTCTTCTACACGGATCCTGCGGACGAGGCCGCGGCGAAGGGTCTCGCCGAGGCCATCGGCGGCGCGGAGACCGAGCAGAGCGACGCCTACCCCCCGCCGTCGCCGGACGTGAAGCAGCTCACCATCGTGATCGGCCTCGACCGCACCGCCGCCGGCCAGTCCGCGACGCCTGCTCCCTGAGGCCCGGCCGGCCCGTGTTTCGCGCCGGTAAACACTTGTGTGCCTGCGTGTCAACAAGTGACGAATCGGAGCGGGCTCGCCCACGCGCCTGCATACGATGAAGCCCTGCACCGCCGGCTACAGGAGACACGCATGACCCAGGGCACCGTGAAATGGTTCAACGCCGAGAAGGGATTCGGCTTCATCACCGTCGCCGACGGCCAGGACGTCTTCGTCCACTACTCGAACATCGACATGTCGGGCTTCCGTGTGCTCGAAGAGGGGCAGACCGTGGAGTTCACGGTCGGCTCCGGGCAGAAGGGGCCGCAGGCCGAGTCGGTGCGCGTCGTCTGACGCCCTCCGCGCGCGCGATGCGCTGAACGATCCGGGAACGGGATGCTGCGGCATCCCGTTTCCGTGCGTTTCGGCGTCCTTCCCCACGGCTTGCACTCGATAGGGTCGAGTGCCAGAATGATTTAGCACTCGCGTAAGTTGAGTGCTAACACCCCCAGCCAACGTTCCGGAGGGACGACACACACATGGCAAAGATCATCGCTTTCGACGAGGAGGCCCGTCGTGGCCTCGAGCGCGGCCTGAACACCCTGGCCGACGCCGTCAAGGTGACGCTCGGCCCGCGCGGTCGCAACGTCGTGCTCGAGAAGAAGTGGGGCGCCCCCACGATCACGAACGACGGTGTCTCGATCGCCAAGGAGATCGAGCTGGACGACCCGTACGAGAAGATCGGTGCGGAGCTCGTCAAGGAGGTCGCCAAGAAGACCGACGACGTCGCCGGTGACGGCACCACCACCGCGACCGTCCTCGCCCAGGCGCTCGTGCGCGAGGGCCTGCGCAACGTCGCGGCCGGCGCCGACCCCATCTCGCTCAAGAAGGGCATCGAGAAGGCCGTCGCGGCCATCACCGCCGAGCTGCTCGAGTCCGCCAAGGAGGTCGAGTCCAAGGAGGAGATCGCCGCCACCGCGTCGATCTCGGCCGCCGACCCCGAGATCGGCCAGCTCATCGCCGAGGCCATCGACAAGGTGGGCAAGGAGGGCGTCGTCACCGTCGAGGAGTCGCAGACCTTCGGCACCGAGCTCGAGCTCACCGAGGGCATGCGCTTCGACAAGGGCTACATCAACCCCTACTTCGTCACGGACCCGGACCGCCAGGAGGCTGTCTTCGAGGACCCGTACATCCTCATCGCGAACCAGAAGATCTCGAACATCAAGGACCTTCTGCCCGTCGTCGACAAGGTGATCCAGGACGGCAAGGAGCTCGTCATCATCGCCGAGGACGTCGAGGGCGAGGCTCTCGCGACGCTCGTGCTCAACAAGATCCGCGGCATCTTCAAGTCGGTCGCCGTCAAGGCCCCCGGCTTCGGCGACCGTCGCAAGGCGCAGCTGCAGGACATCGCGATCCTCACGGGCGGCCAGGTCATCACCGAGGAGGTCGGTCTCAAGCTCGAGAACGCCACCCTCGACCTGCTCGGCCGTGCGCGCAAGGTCATCGTCACCAAGGACGAGACCACGATCGTCGAGGGTGCCGGCGACGCTGCGCAGATCGAGGGTCGCGTGACCCAGATCCGCCGCGAGATCGACAACACCGACAGCGACTACGACCGCGAGAAGCTCCAGGAGCGCCTCGCCAAGCTCGCCGGCGGCGTCGCCGTCATCAAGGCGGGCGCGGCCACCGAGGTCGAGCTCAAGGAGCGCAAGCACCGCATCGAGGACGCCGTGCGCAACGCGAAGGCGGCCGTCGAGGAGGGCATCGTCCCCGGCGGTGGCGTCGCGCTCATCCAGTCCGGCAAGAAGGCGCTCGACGCCCTCGAGCTGTCGGGTGACGAGGCGACCGGTGCCAACATCGTGCGCGTCGCGATCGAGGCCCCGCTCAAGCAGATCGCCCTCAACGCCGGCCTGGAGCCGGGCGTCGTCGCGAACAAGGTGTCGGAGCTCCCGAGCGGCAGCGGTCTGAACGCCGCCACCGGCGAGTACGGCGACATGTTCGCCCAGGGCATCATCGACCCCGCCAAGGTGACCCGTTCGGCGCTGCAGAACGCCGCGTCGATCGCCGGCCTGTTCCTCACGACCGAGGCCGTCGTCGCCGACAAGCCCGAGAAGATCGCGGCTCCGGCCGGCGACCCGACCGGTGGCATGGACTTCTGAGCCCACCCGCATGAAACGAAGGCCCCTCCTCACGGAGGGGCCTTCGTCGTCTCCGGGGGGGGGGGGGGGGGGGGTCAGCGGAACAGGCTCGTCGTCGCGAGCTCGGTGTCGGCGTACTGGCGACCTGCCGCCGCGAGCGCCGCGTTGATGCTCGCGAGCGACTCCTCGACCTGCCGCTGCGTGCCGCGCCACTGCTCGACGACGCCCGCGAATGCGGCCGACGCCGATCCCGTCCACGACGATTGCAGCTGCGTCAGCTGCGCGAGCATCGCGTTCGACTCGGCCTGCAGCCGGTCGATGGTGCCGCGCACCGCGGTGGTCGAGGTGAGGATCGAATCGCTGTCGACGGCGAAGACGGCCATGGGAACTCCTGACTGTGAGGGCGGGGGACCGGATGCCGCACCCGCTGTGCCCGCCACGCTAGGCGTCGACACCGGGCGGGGAGGCGGCATCCGTCGCCATCGGCCGCTTCTGTGCACAACACGCCAGCCGTCTCCGGCTGGGGAGGAGGCTGACGTCAGCGGGGGAGATCGGTGGGTCGCTGCAGCGGCTGCGTCGGGATCGACGCGTGGTCAGCGGCCTCGCGGGCGTCTGCCAGCGGGAACGACACGCGGAAGGTGGCGCCACCACCGGGGGTGTCGATGACCTCGACGGTGCCGTGCAGCGCCTCGACGATCGACGCGACGATCGACAGGCCCAGGCCCGAACCGCCCGTCTCGCGGGTGCGCGACGTGTCGGCGCGCCAGAACCGCTGGAAGATCTTCTCCTTGATCTGGTCGGGCACGCCCTCGCCGTGGTCGGCGATCTCGATCCATCCCATGCGGCTGCCGGCGTCCACGCCGACCCGCAGGTCGATGGGGGAGTCCTCGGCGGAGTAGCGGCGGGCGTTGCCCAGCAGGTTCGTCACGACCTGGCGGATGCGGTTCTCGTCGCCCAGTACGACCGGGACGAGCGCTCCGACCGGAGCGACGGGTTCGGGTTCGGGGACGAGGGGCGGCAGATCGCCGGTGTCGTTGCCGGCTGTCGCCGGGAGCGGCTTGGGCCGGCGGCGCAGCATCGACAGCGTCGCGCCGGCGCGGGAGATGGCCGACGGCGGCGTGCCGCGGGGTTTGCCCTCGGGGGTCGTCGTCGCCGCGGTCTCGCGCGCCGGCTCGGGGTCGATGAGCGTCGTGTCGAGCACCGTGATCGGACGCATCGGCGCGGCCGCGCGGACGTCGAGTGCGGCATCCCTCGCGACCGGGCGCAGGTCGACCGGCACGATCACGACGTCGCGGCGCTCGTCCAGGCGCGCGAGGGCGAGGAGGTCCTCGACCAGCACGCCCATGCGGATCGCCTCCTTCTCGATGCGCTCCATCGACTGTGCGACCTCTTCGTCGCCGCGCACGGCGCCCATGCGGTACAGCTCGGCGTAGCCGCGCACCGTGACCAGCGGCGTACGCAGCTCGTGGCTCGCGTCGCCGATGAATCGGCGCATCTGCCTGACCGTCGCATCGCGCTGCGAGAGGGCGCCGTCGACGCGGTCGAGCATCGCGTTGATCGCGGTCTTGAGGCGTCCGACCTCGGTCGTCTTGGGCTCGATGTCGGTCATGCGCTGCGTGAGGTCCCCTGCCGCGATGGCGTCGGCCGTGGACTCGACCTGCCCGAGGCTGCGGAAGGTCAGCGTCACCAGGAACCGGGTGGCGAACGCCCCCGCGATGAGGATCACGAGCGCCAGGATCGAGTAGATCCCGAGGTACTGCGCGATCGTGCGGTTGACGCCCGCGAGCGGGACCGCGACGAGCTGGGGGTAGTACAGGCCGCCGTCCTGGTACTGCTGGTTGGACTTCACCCCGAGGAAGGCCGCATCCCCGTCGGCCGACGACAGCTCGAACGGATCGAGCTCGTACGTCTGCGCATCGGTCAGCGTCAGGGTCTGCGGCACGGCGGGCTGCGGATTGCCCGCGCGGCCGCCGCCGAGGGCGAGCAGATTGTCTTCGTCGCGCGCCGGATCGTAGATCGCGACGAAGTAGTCGACCGAGACCGGGTTCTCTTTCGGCGTCACGGAGAGCCCGCCGTCCACGAGCGAGAAGTCGAAGAGCGGCGCGCCGGCCTCGGTGCGCCCCAGGGCGATCAGCTGCGTCTCGACGCCGTCGATCAGCGAGTTGCGCAGGAACACGGCCGTGCCGACGCCCGCGGCGATCAGCCCGATGCCCAGGAGCGCGACAGTGACCCCGGTGACCTTCGCGCGAAGACTGATTCCGCGCCACCACCGGGTGATCGCGTCAGGCTTCTGCGCCAGGTCGGTCCCCCTGCTCGTCGTGAACGACCGGCTACGCGGTCTTGCCGGCCTTGAGCATGTAGCCGAAGCCGCGCTTGGTCTGGATGAGCGGCTCGGTCGAGTGCGGATCGATCTTGCGGCGCAGGTACGAGATGTAGCTCTCGACGATGCCGGCGTCGCCGTTGAAGTCGTACTCCCACACATGGTCGAGGATCTGCGCCTTCGACAGCACGCGGTTGGGGTTGAGCATGAGGTAGCGCAGGAGCTTGAACTCCGTCGGGCTCAGATCGATGCTGACGTCGCCGACCTGCACGTCATGCGTGTCCTGGTCCATCGTGAGCTCGCCGGCGCGGATGACCGACTCCTCGTCGGCCTGCATCGTGCGACGCAGGATGGCCTGGATGCGGGCCACGATCTCGTCCAGGCTGAAGGGCTTGGTGACGTAGTCGTCGCCGCCCGCGTTGAGGCCGGTGATCTTGTCCTCGGTCTCGTCCTTGGCGGTGAGGAACAGGATCGGCGCGGTGTAGCCGGCGCCGCGGAGCCGCTTGGTGACGCTGAACCCGTTCATGTCGGGGAGCATCACGTCGAGGATGATGAGGTCCGGTTCCTCCTCGAGCACCGCCGAGATCGTCTGGGCGCCGTTCGAGACGGCCCGGACCTGGAACCCGGCGAATCGCAGGCTGGTGATCAGCAGGTCGCGGATGTTCGGTTCGTCGTCCACGACGAGGATGCGCGGTGCGGTCATGGGCCCATTATGTCGGCGGAATCCATGCCGCGCCTGGATATCGGCGACACGCCTGAGAAATCGATCAGGGCGCCGACGTGCGGATCTCGACGCAGCAGCGGCCGACGGCGGGCGAGAGCACCGGGGTGCGCTCGTCGTCGGTCGCGGCCGCGAGGCCCCGTACGAGCTCCAGATTCGCACCGCAGATGAGGGCGGTGTGGCGGCCGGCGAGCGCGTGGAACGGGCAGTTCTCCAGCACGAGATCCGTGGATGCCGCGCCCCCGGACCGCGGGTCCCGGGGCGCGTATCCGCACACCGCGAGGGCGTCTTCCAGGCTCTGGGCGCCGGCCCCGATCGCGGCGCCGGCGGCGAACGCCTCGGCCGCGAGGGCCTCGCGGACCGGCATGCCGGTCTCATCCGCCTGCTCGGCCGCGGCGGCGAGCAGATCGCCCACGAGTTCGTAGTGGCGCTCCGGGATGGTGGCCGCCACCTCTGCCGCCGTTGCGCGGTACAGCTTGGCGGGGCGCCCGGCGCCCGGGCCGGTGCGCCCGGAGCGCCGGACGTACGAGACGGTCAGCAGGCCGGCATCCACGAGCCTGTCGAGGTTGAGCGCCGCCGTGCTGCGAGGGATGCCGAGGGTGTCGGCGGCGTCGTCGCGGCTGACGGCGCGCTCGGTGGCCAGACGGTAGAGGTCGCGGCGTTGCGGGTCGACCAGCGCGGCGATGGCTCCGGCACGGTTCGGTGTCGGAGGGAGCGGCGATGAGGTGCCCACGTGGTGAGTGTACCTCTAAAATCAAAAACCTTGACAAAAGAAATCGCCGGTTCTAGCGTCGGGCTCAGAGTCCACCGCAGGCACGACCGCCGTCCCGGGCACGCGAAGGAGCTACGACATGTCGACCACCGCTCAGGCGACCGCGCTGCACGCTCTCCCCGACGAGGCGCCCTTCGATCGGGACCGCGCGATGACGGCGGTCGCCGACCTGCTCGCGGCCCTGGGGCACGATCCCGACGCCGGCGACCTCGTCGAGACGCCGCGGCGCGTGGCCGACGCGTTCATCGAGATGCTCACTCCCGAGCCGTTCGAGATGACGACGTTCGCCAACGAGGACGGCTACGACGAGCCGGTCGTCGTGCGCGACATCCCCTTCGTGTCGCTCTGCCGGCATCACCTGCTGCCGTTCCGCGGCAGGGCCGTCGTCGGGTACTTGCCCGGCGAGCGGCTCGTCGGGCTGTCCAAGCTCGCCCGCGTCGTCGCGCATCACGCCCGCGGACTCCAGGTGCAGGAAGCGCTCACGATGCAGATCGCCCGCACGCTCGACGATGCGCTCGCGCCCCGCGGCGTCGGCGTCGTCATCGAGGCCGAACACCTGTGCATGACGGTGCGGGGCGTGCAGGCGGCGTCCGCGACCACGACCACCACTGCGTTCCGCGGCGAGATCGCGCAGGACCGCGAACTGCGGGCCCGCTTCACCGGACCGACGGCCTGAGCGCCGTCGCCGGAAGAGAGGAGTCGTCATGACCCACCTGCTGATCATCGGCGGAGGACTCGCCGGCGGCACGGCCGCCGAGGCGCTGCGTGACGAGGGGTTCGACGGCGACATCACCGTCGTGGCGGGCGAGGCGCATGCGCCGTATCAGCGGCCGCCGTTGTCGAAGGGGTATCTCGGCGGCAGCGAGGGCCTCGACGCCGTCATCCTGCACCCCGCGGACTGGTACGCCGAGCATGGCATCCGCCTGGTGACAGGGGTCGCCGCGACGTCGCTCGACCCGGCGGCGCACGCAGTGCACCTCGAAGACGGCGAACGCGTGCCGTACGACGCGGTGCTGCTGGCCACCGGGGCGACCCCGCGGATGATCCCGCTCCCGGGCCACGACCTGCCCGGGGTCATGACGCTGCGCCGGCTCGACGACTCCGACGCGCTCGCCGCACGTCTGCGGGACGGTGGCACGCGGCTCGCGGTGATCGGCGCCGGCTGGATCGGCATGGAGGTCGCCGCCACCGCGCGGGGGCTCGGCAACGAGGTCGCGATCCTCGAGCGCGACGCGGTGCCGCTGGCCGCGGCACTGGGCCCCGAGATGGGCGAGGTGTTCCGACGCCTGCACCTGGAGCACGGCGTCGACCTGCGCACCTCGGTCGGCGTCGACCGGATCATCGGGGACGAACGGGCCGAGGGTGTCGTCGTCGACGGCGAGACGCTCGCCGCCGACCTGGTGCTGGTGGGGGTCGGGGCGGTGCCGAACACCGCGCTCGCCGAGGCCGCGGGGCTCGAGATCGAGAACGGCATCCTGGTCGACGCCGCTCTGCGCACGAGCGCACCCGACGTGTTCGCCGCCGGCGACGTCGCGAATGCGTTCCACCCTGTGCTGCAGCGCCACCTGCGCAGCGAGCACTGGGCCAACGCCCTGAACGCGGGAAAGGTCGCGGCGCGGTCGATGCTCGGGCTGCCGGCATCCTTCGACGACATCCCGTACTTCTACACCGACCAGTACGACCTCGGGATGGAGCTGTCCGGGTACGCGCCGCTGATGACGGACGCCGAGCTCGTCGTCCGCGGCGACCTGGCGACGCGCGAGTTCATCGCGTTCTGGACCGACGACGGGCGGGTGGTGGCCGGTATGAACGTCAATGTGTGGGACGTCAACGAGGATGTGCAGGCGCTGATCCGCTCGGGCGCGCGGATCGACCCCGACCGACTGAGGGATCCCGCGGTGTCGCTCACGGAGCTGGTGCCGTGACGGTGCTGAGCGGCACCGCGCTCGAGGGCTGCCTGCTCGAAGTACCCGGCGGGGCGCTCGACCTGTCGCGGCACATCGCCGTGATGGCGATCGTCAACCGCACGCCCGACTCGTTCTACGATCGCGGTGCGACGTTCGCGCTCGACGCGGCGGTGGCGGCGGGCGTCGCGGCCGTCGAGGCGGGCGCCGAGATCGTCGATGTCGGGGGAGTGAAGTTCGCACCGGGCCCGCCGGTGCGCGTCGAGGACGAGATCGCCCGCGTTGTGCCGGTCGTGCGCGAGCTCGCGCCGATCACCCGGGTGAGCGTCGACACCTTCCATCCCGCGGTCGCCGCTGCCGCGATCGAGGCGGGCGCCGCGATCATCAACGACACGACGGGGCTGCACGATCCGGCGATGGCGGACGTCGTCGCCGCGGGCGAGGCCGGGGTCGTGATCGCCCACAGCCTCGCCGCGCCCCGGACGCAGCATCCCCTCCCGCGCTACGACGACGTGATCGGCGATATCGCGGGGTTCCTGGCATCGCGGCGCGACCTCGCCCTGCAGCGCGGCGTGCCGCCCGAGCGCATCGTGCTCGATCCCGGTCACGACCTCAACAAGAACACGCGCCAGACGCTCGAGCTCACGCGGCGGCTCGACGAGCTCGTCGCCCTGGGCTCGCCGCTGCTGGTCGCGCTGTCGAACAAGGACTTCGTGGGCGAGACGCTCGACCGGGAACGCGGCGACCGGCTGGCCGGGTCCCTCGCGGCTGCCGTCTACTGCGCGCTGCACGGTGCGCGCATCGTCCGCGCCCACAATGTGCGCGAGACCGTCGACGCGATGCGCATGGTCGAGGCGATCCTCGGCTGGCGCGATCCCGTGTACGAGCTGCACAACACCCGTCCGGAGGGGAACGACTGACATGCCCACGCGCTCCGAGCTGTTCGACGCCTACGCGCTGCACGGTCGCGACGGTTCGCGCGTGCGCATGAACTTCGTGTCGTCCGCAGACGGCGCGGGGACCCTCGGCGGCCGCAGCGGCGCGCTGGGCGGCCCCACCGACCGCGCGCTCATGCAGGTGCTGCGGGCGATGGCCGACGTGGTGCTCGTCGGTGCCGGCACCGTGCGCGCCGAGGGTTACGGCGGCGTGCGGGTCAGCGCCGACGACGTCGAGTGGCGCCGTTCCCGGGGGATGGAGGACCAGCCGGCGCTCGCGGTCGTGAGCGGCCAGCTTCACCTCGACCCGGGTGATCCGGTCTTCGCCGAGGCCATGCGGCGCCCGGTCGTGGTGACGACGGATGCCGCCGCCAACGCTCGCGGCGCCGTCTTCGAGCCGGTGGCCACCGTGATGGCGTGCGGCACCGACACGGTCGACCTCGGCATGATGCTCGACGCGTTCGCCCGGCGCGGCTGGACGCAGGTACTGTGCGAGGGCGGCCCGCACCTGTTCGGCGCGCTCCTCGCCGGGGGACTGGTGGACGAGGTGTGCGTCACCATCGCCCCACGGTTCGTCGGCGGAGAGGCGGGCCGCATCGTGCAGGGCGTGGCCGAGGGCGACCGACGCTTCGCACTCGCCGGCGTCGTCACCGACGACGAGGGCTTCGCTTTCCTCCGCTACGCCGCGGGCTGAGCCACGCAGACGTCGCGCTCGGCCCCGTCGCGTCAGGGGATCAGCGCAGCCCGCACCGCGAGCTCGACGGTGGGGCGGATCGGCGCGTCGGGCGCGACGGTCAGGCGGTTCACGATGATCCCGGCGCTCATCGCCAGGAGCGCGCGGGCTCCGGCGTCCGGTTCTGGCGCGCCGAGCCGCACGAGCTGTTCCCTCGTCCAGTCCTCGAACAGCGAGCGCTGCGCCCGCACGGAGGGGCCGACGTCGGGCGAAGCGGCGGTCTCGAGGAAGAGCGCGTAGCGGGCCCGCGTACGCGCGGCGTGCGGCCCGGTCGCGTCGGAGAGCAGGCCGGTCAGCGCGTCGACGACGTCGCCGGCTGTCTGCGCGGGTCCCATCGCTGCGAGGAGGTCTGCGCGCTCCTGCTCGGCGATCCACACCAGCACTCCCGCGACGAGGGCGTCGCGGGTACGGAACCAGTTCGAGGTGGAGCCTTTCGGCAGCCCGGCCTGCGTGTCGACGCGGGCATGCGTCAATGCGCGGACGCCCTGCTCGCCGACGAGGGTGACAGCGGCGGCGAGCGCTCGGTCGCGGGTGGCTGCCATGGCCCGACCCTACACTACGTTCATAGTGACACGGCACTACGAACGTAGTATGGTGTGCGCCATGGGATACGCGGTGATCCTCGCCTGGGTGATCCAGGCGGCGGTGGGGGCGTCGCTCCTGGTGTCGTGGGTGCGGCACGCGCGAGGGCGCGATGCCGGCCTCGTGCTGACGCACGCGATCATGATGGTCGGGTTCCTCGTGCCGTGGACAGCGTTCGTGGCGACCGGCGCCGTCGTGTGGGCGTGGGCCGGCTTCGCGATCCTCCTCGTCTTCATCGGCTTCGGAGACGCCATGATGGTCCGCCGCGCCCGAGTCGTCACCGGCGAGTCGGAGCCGGGTGCGCGCGACTACTGGCGCGCCGTGCGGGTCGCGCTGAAGGGGCGGCTGGGGTGGCGCGTCACATTCCACGCGCTGTTCGCGCCGGTGGTGTTCTTCGGATCTCTCGCGGTGTGCATCGTCGCGACCATCGCCGAGTGAGGGATGCCGCGACCCGCCCCCGTGGGGAGGTCGCGGCATCCACTCGTCGTCACTGCGCGGGATCGTGCGACCAGGCCGCGATCTCATTGCCCGCGGGGTCGACGAAGTGGAATCGCCGGCCGCCCGGGAAGGGGTAGATGTCGTGCCGGATGGCGGCACCCGCCGCGATCACGCGCTCCTTCGTGGCTTCGAGGTCGTCGACGAAGAGCACGGTGAGCGCCGCGCGCTGCTGCGTCGGGTCGGCGGAGCCGTTGAGGCCCAGGGTGACGCCGCTGTCCGCGGTGTCGGCGTAGGCGTCGCCGTACGCCGTGAAGGTCCACCCGAAGGCCGACTCGTAGAACGTGCGGGCCGCCGACAGTGCGGCGGCATCGGCTGCGGGGAGCTCGACGAGGTCGATCCGGTTGTTCTGGGGCATGAGTCAGGTCTACCGGCTGCCTCCGACACCGGCCAGGGGTGGTCGCCGCAGCCGTGTCAGTTTGAGTTGACAAACCTCGTCTGTCAGTTCAAACTGACAACATGACCTCATTCGATCCGGAGCACCTCCGAACGACCGACCCCGCGACGGGCCTTCGTGCGGTCGGCGCTCTGCACCGGCTCGCCGAGCGGGTCGAGGCCGTGCACGTCGCCGAGGCGCGCAAGGCCGGGTGGTCCTGGGAGCAGATCGGCGACGCCCTCGGCGTCACGCGTCAGTCGGTCCACGCGAAGTACGGAAAGAGAGACAGCGGTGTTTGAGAGATTCGCACGAACGGCCCGAACGGCCGTCGAGGACGCGACCTACGAGGCCCGTCGCCGCGGCGACCGGCGGGTCGGCTCCGAGCACCTGCTGATCGCGGTGCTGGAGGACGACGCACTGGCCGCCCGTGTCGGCGTCGACGCCGCGTCCGCGCGCGCGGCCGCCGACCGGCTCGATCAGACCGCGCTGGCCGCGATCGGACTGGACCTCGGCGAGTTCGGGGCGACCCCTGTGAACGCGGCCGCGTCGTCGCGCGTCGCGCTGACGTCCGGGGCGAAGGCAGTTCTCCAGCAGTCGCTGGCGAAGGCGGCCGGCGAGAAGTCCCGCACCATCACGACGCGGCACATGATGCTCGCCCTGCTCGATCGCGACGCGCCCGACCCCGCGGCGGCCCTCATCGAGGCCCTCGAGGTCACGCCCGACGAGCTGCGCGCCCGACTCTGACGCCGGGGGCGGCATCCCCTCCCCGACGGCTACGCCGCCAGGGAGTGGGCGTCGAGGATCGTGTAGGCGTACCCCTGCTCGGCGAGGAACCGCTGGCGGTTCTGCGCGAAGTCCTGGTCCACGGTGTCGCGGGCGATGAGCGTGTAGAAGCTCGCGGTGTGGTTCGACTGCTTCGGGCGCAGCAGGCGGCCGAGACGCTGCGCCTCCTCCTGGCGGGATCCGAACGAGCCCGACACCTGGATGGCGACGGATGCCTCGGGCAGATCGATCGAGAAGTTCGCGACCTTCGACACCACGAGCACCGAGATCTCGCCGACGCGGAACGCCTGGTACAGCTGCTCGCGCTCGTCGACCGGGGTCTGCCCGGTGATCTTCGGGGCGTTCAGCGCCTCGGACAGCACGTCGATCTGGTCGAGATACTGGCCGATGATGAGGATCCGCTCACCCTCGTGGCGCTCGACCAGCTGCTTGACGACGCCGATCTTCGCCGGCGCGGTGGCGGCGAGGCGGTAGCGCTCGTCGTCGGCGGCCGCGGCATACTCCAGGCGGTCGTACGCGGGCAGGTCGACCCGCACCTCGTAGCAGACCGCCGGAGAGATGAACCCTTGGGCCTCGATCTCCTTCCACGGCGCATCGAACCTCTTGGGCCCGATGAGGCTGAAGACGTCGCCCTCGCGGCCGTCCTCGCGCACGAGCGTCGCGGTGAGCCCGAGGCGGCGGCGCGCCTGCAGGTCGGCGGTCAGCTTGAACACCGGCGCGGGCAGCAGGTGTACTTCGTCGTACACGATGAGGCCCCAGTCGAGCGCGTCGAGCAGCGCGAGGTGGGCGTACTGGCCCTTCCGCTTCGCGGTGAGGATCTGGTACGTCGCGATCGTGACGGGCTTGATCTCTTTGCTCTGGCCTGAGTACTCGCCGATCTCTTCAGGAGTGAGCGACGTGCGCTTGAGCAGCTCGTCGCGCCACTGCCGGGCGCTGACGGTGTTCGTCACGAGGATGAGCGTCGTGGTCTTGGTCTCGGCCATCGCGGCCGCGCCGACCAGCGTCTTGCCGGCGCCACAGGGCAGCACCACGACGCCCGAGCCGCCGTCGGTGAAGATGTCCACCGCGTGGCGCTGGTACGGCCGCAGCGTCCAGCCGTCCTCTTCGAGGTCGATGGGATGCGGGGTGCCGGGCGTGTAACCCGCGAGGTCTTCGGCAGGCCAGCCGATCTTGAGCAGCTCCTGCTTGATCTGGCCGCGCGCCCACGCGTCGACGACGAAGGCGTCGGGGGAGGGACGGCCGATCAGCAGCGGCTGGATGCGCTTGTTCTTCGACACCTCCGCCAGCACCGCGGCATCCGTCGACCGCAGGATCAGCTCGCCGCCCGTGCCGTCCTCGGCGACCGGGGTGCGCTCGATGACGAGGCGGCCGTAGCGGCCGACAGTCTCGGCGATGTCGATCGAGACCGACGGCGGCACCGGGAAGCGCGACCACCGGTCGAGCGTCGCGAGCATGTCCGGGGCGTCGTGGCCGGCCGCGCGGGCGTTCCACAGCCCCAGCCGCGTGATGCGATACGTGTGGATGTGCTCGGGGGCGCGCTCCAGCTCGGCGAAGATGGCGAGCTCGTGGCGCGCACTCTCGGCATCGGGATGCGCGACTTCGAGCAGCACCGTGCGGTCGCTCTGGACGATGAGGGGTCCGTCAGCCATAACGTACGAGTCTACCGGCGTGCGCCGAGACCGGATCCGCGTGCCCGGCGTTCACGCCGCGCGGACGCTCACGATGCTCGACACCGGGAGCGTGCGCTCGATGTCGGCGGCGCGGTCGCGGCCGCGCAGGCGTCCGCCGCCGAGACCCGACGCCTCCAGTGTCAGCGCGCGCTCGGTGCCGTCGGGCATGCGCACGACCACAACGATCTCGGCGCGGGCGCGCACCGCCTGCTCCAGTTCGCGCTCGAGCCAGCCGGCCTCGCCGCCGGCGGTGTGGCTGCGGCGCAGCGTCGCGAGCAGGCGCTCGTAGGCCTGCGCGGGGGTCGCGCCGGGCTCGGACGACGTCGCGGCGGCACGGCGGTGGATGGGTTCGGGGTTCCCGGCCGCGTCGAGCGCGATGACCGGGTACCGGGCGTCGGCGAGGGTCCAGTACACGGCGTCGCGCGCGACCCGTGACGACAGCCCACCGCCGTCGCCGACGAGCCCGAGCGGGCGCAGCGCCTGGTCGACGGCCATCGTGTCGAGCAGGTCCTCGTCGGCGCTGTCGACGCGGGTGCGACCTGTCGTGTCGTCGGCGCGCACGCGCACCAGCCCGTGGCGGGACGCGGTGCTCTGGATGAGGTATTCGAGCGGCTGGGGGATGCCGGTCAGCGACAGCTGCGCGAGGAACTCCCGCATCGACGCGGCGGTCTCGCCCTCGCCCATGCCCGCGCCGAGCGACTCGGCGGTGAAGCGGTACGTCGAGGCCTGCGCGCGCGATTCGCGCAGGGCGAGGGAGCGCAGGCGCAGGTCGAGCGCAGGGGCGAGGGGGCCGGGTGCGATCGCGGTGAGGTCGGCCTGCAGGTAGACGCGGTCGATCTCGGCCGGCAGGAACGGCGCCATCGTGGCGGCATCCGCTCGTCCGCCGGTGCGCAGCACTGTCGTCCACGCGAACTCGGCAGGGGAGGACTCGTCGGGGTCGAACAGGCCCCAGCGCGTGCCGATGCGCCGCAGGCGCTGAGCGCGCTCGGGCCAGTCGTCGTCGAGAGGGTAGGCATCCGGCCAGGTCGCGGGCGCCGCGAACCCGCCGTCGGGGGTGCGGATGCCGCGGGGCAGGCCGGCGCGCAGACCCTCGGCGACGGTCTCCCAGCGCTGAGGCGTCGTGGTCTGCAGCCATGACTCGCCTGCCGTGGTCACCACCCACTCGCGCTCGCGGGCGACGGCGAGACCCGCGTCGGCCGCCGAGCCCAGCAGATCCTCGAGGTCGTCGGGGGCGGCGATGGCGCCGGCATCCATGAGCCTGCGGCGGTCCACCGCGCTCACCGCACCGGCACCGGTGCGGCCGAGCGGCGTGTGCAGGCAGGCCAGCAGCACGTCGGCGAGCGAGCCGGCGGTGGTGAAGGCGCGCTCGGCTGCGGCGGCCGCCGCATGCGGCTCTGCGGCGAGTGGTTCGGCGGGCGCGGCCGTCGCGACGAACGCGTCGGGGCGGGATGCCGCCACCGCCGCGATCCGGTCCGCCACCGCGTCGTACGGCGCGTCGTCCTGGTCGGTCAGTGCCAGCAGCGCGGCCTCGCCGCCCGGGACCGCCGAACCGGCGGCGAGCCCGATCAGCTCGGCGCGATCGAGGCGGGTCAGCGCGCGATCGAGCTGCGCGGGATCGAGCAGGCTCTCGGCGGCATCGAAGAAGTCATGCCAGGCGGCGTGGGGCGAGATGCTCCGGGCCGCGAGCGTCTCAGCGAGCGCGGCGTCGTCCTGTTCGGCGAGCCGCGTCGCGAGCGTGCGCGCGTCGGAGCCCACGCGTCAGCCCCCTCGGTTCGCCCGTGCCCTCCGCACGAAGCTCATGATGAGCACGGCGAGCAGCATCGCGAAGGCGACGATCGGTGCGAAGTAGACCAGCACGCCCACCACGGGCCAGATGCCGGTGTCCATCTTGGCGCCCGCGGAGGAGGCGATCATGATCGCGAAGAAGCACAGGATCGAGAGCGCAAGCAGACCGAGCGACATGAAGGCCAGGATGCGGTCGATGCGGCGGACGGGGACGTCGCCGGAGGGTTTCGTGCTCATCCTCTCCAGCCTACCCGTCGGCGTCGACGCTTCCGCCCCTCCGGCGCCGCGATCTCGGGGTCGCGGCGGTGCCGTGCGCACCCCGTACGACTAGGCTGTGGGGGTGGGGGAACACCTTCCTCCGCTTTCGTCATGCACTGTTTCGCCCGCGGTACGCCGCGCGGCGCCCGATTCAGCGAGGTTCTCGATGCCCACCGGCAAGGTCAGGTTCTACGACGAGGAGAAGGGGTTCGGCTTCATCTCCACGGACGACGGCCAGGACGTCTTCCTGCACGCCACCGCCCTGCCTGCCGGTACGCCCGCGCCCAAGACGGGGACGCGGCTCGAGTTCGGCGTCGCCGACGGCAAGCGCGGCCCGCAGGCGCTGTCGGTGCGCGTGCTCGACGCCCCGGTGAGTCTCGCGAAGCGCTCGCGCAAGCCCGCGGACGACATGGCGATCATCATCGAGGACCTCGTCAAGCTGCTCGACGGCATCGGCGGCGACCTGCGTCGCGGCCGCTACCCCAGCGGTGCGCACGCGAGCAAGGTCGCGGCGGTTCTGCGCAAGGTGGCCGATGAGCTCGACGCCTGATCCGATCGACGCTCCCGTGCCCGATGACTCCGTCGTGGCGGAAGCGCCCGCCGAGGCGACCGAGGTCGTCGAGGTAGACATCGACGTGGTCGAGGTCGAGGCCGGCGTGCTCGACGCGCTGCTCGTGGACCTCGTCGAAGACGCGGTCGAGAGCGACGCCGAGGTCGAGGTCGAGGTCGAGGAATCCGCCGAGGTCGTCGTGGTGGAGCCCGACCCGTCGCTCTTCGAGGCGCACGACCTCGCTCTGGCCGCGCTCCGTGAGATCACCGCCGAAGCGTCGATCGGCGAGCCCGCCGACTACCGGGTCGAACCGGACGGCGTCGTGTCGCTGCGGTTCGCGAACCGGCTTCCGGGCTACCCGGGATGGTTCTGGACCGTGAGCCTCGCCCGCGTCGAGGGCTCCGAGCCCACCGTGCTCGAGGTCGAGCTGCTCCCCGGCGACGGTGCGCTGCTCGCCCCGGACTGGGTGCCGTGGGCCGTGCGTCTGGCCGAGTACCACGCCGCCCAGGCGGCACTCGCCGAGGCCGCGCATGCCGACGACGAGGGTGAGGACGAGGATGCCGAGGACCTCGACGACGTCGACGACCTCGACGCCGCGGACTTCGACGACGACGGTTCGCCCATCCTTCACGCCGGCGACGTCGACGGTGTCGACATCGACGTGCTCGACGCGTCCGCCGACGCTGCGGACGAGGACGACTCGGACGACGAGGACGACTCCGACGACGAGGACGACTCGGACGACGAGGACGACTCGGACGACGAGGACGACTCGGACGACGACGATGACTCGGACGACGACGATGAGTCGGACGACGAGGACGATTCCGACGACGAGGACGATTCCGACGACGAGGACGAATCCGACGACGACGAGGACGACTCGCGCCGCTGAAGGCCGAGCCGCACCTTCGACCGGAACCCGGTCACAGACTGCCGAAAAGGGCGGTCCTCCGCGCCCGCAGCGCGTGGAGGACCGCCCTTTCGCCGTGCCGTCAGGACCGGGGGGATGCCTTCAGGTCCGGCGCGGTCACGCGGAATCCGGCGCTGCGCAGCGCGTCGTCGCGTGAGGACGGACCGACGAGCAGCTCGAACTCGCCGGGTTCTACGATGCGCCGGCCGGCGGCATCCACGATCGTGCAGTCCGTGACCGGGACCGACAGCTCGACGGTGACGATCTGGCCGGGCTCGACGTCGACGTGGCGGAAGGCCTTGAGCTCCTTGTCGGCCCAGCTGACGGACGTGACGGTGTCGCGCACATACACCTGCACGATCTCGTGCGCCGGGCGGGTGCCCGTGTTGCGCAGCTCGATCGTGGCGCGCACGGTGTCGTCGGGCGCGAGCTCCGTGTCGACGATGCGCAGCCTGTCGTACTCGACCGTCGTGTACGACAGGCCCTCGCCGAAGGCCCACGCGGGCGCCTGGGTCAGGTCGGCGTAGCGGTCCCCGTGCTGGCCGCGGATCTGGTTGTAGTAGATCGGCAGCTGGCCGACGTGGCGGGCGAACGAGAGCGGCAGGCGTCCGGCCGGCTCGATGAGCCCGAGGGCGAGCTCGGCGATGGCGCGGCCGCCCTCCATGCCCGGCGAGGCGGCCCACACGACAGCCGCGGCGCGCTGGGCCGACGCGGGGAGCACGAGCGGCTTCGAGGCCATCAGCACGATCACGAACGGCGTCCCCGCCTCGGCGAGGGCGTCGATCAGCGCGATCTGGCCGCCGATCAGGTCGAGGGTGGCGGTCGAGCGTCCCTCGCCGACAAGCTCGATGACGTCGCCCACGACGACGACCGCGACATCGGCGGCCTGCGCGGCGGCCACGGCCTCGGCGATCAGCGCCTCGTCCGGTGCCGAGGGCACGACGATCTGCGGACGCGGCTGCCCGTCGGGGAAGAAGGCGCCCGCGGGGTCCTCTTCGAGGGTCAGCACGTCGGCGCCGCGGGCGTGGGTGATCGTCCAGTCGGCCGGTGCGAACGAGCGGAACCCATCGAGCACCGTGGTGATCATGTCGCGCGGCTGGCCGTCGAGCCATCCGGCCTGACCCGAGCCGCCGGCCCAGTCGCCGAGCTGCGTCTGGGCGTCGTCGGCGAGGGGGCCGATGACCGCCACGCGACGCGCGCCGGCGACGCCCGGGAACGCCCGGCCGCCGGCATCCGCCGTGAATCCGCCGTCCAGCGGCAGCAGGCCGTCGTTGTGCAGCAGCACCAGGGAGCGCCTCGTGAGGTCGAGGTTGAGGGCGTGGTGCTCGGCGGTCGCGATCTCGGCGGCGATGCGCACGCGGTCGGGGTGACGCGGGTCCTCGAACAGGCCGAGTTCGAACTTGAGGGTCAGGATGCGGGCGACCGCGGCGTCCAGTTCGCCCTCGTCGAGCATGCCGCGCTCGATCGCGTCGAGGGCGCCCTCGTAGAAGCGCGGGGTCGTCATGATCATGTCGTTGCCGGCCTTGACCGCGGCGGCAGCGGCGTGCGTGTAGTCGGGCTGGACACGCTGCTCCCACACCATGCGTCCGACGTTGTCCCAGTCGGTGATGAGGGTGCCGGTGTAACCCCACTCGCCGCGCAGCACGTCGGTGAGCAGCCACTCGTTCAGCGTGATCGGCACGCCGTCGGTGCTCTGGTACCCGAGCATGAAGGTGCGGCATCCCTCCTTCGCGACGCGCTCGAACGGCGGCAGGAACCACGAGCGCAGCTTGCGCTGCGAGATGTCGGCCTCGCTGGCGTCGCGTCCGCCCTGGGTCTCGGAGTATCCGGCGAAGTGCTTGGCGGTCGCCAGGATCGCGCGCTTGTCGTCGAGCCCGTCGCCCTGGTACCCGCGCACCATCGCAGAGGCGAGCTCGCCGATGAGGTGCGGATCCTCGCCGAACGTCTCGTCGACGCGGCCCCAGCGCAGGTCGCGGCTGATGCACAGCACCGGAGAGAAGGTCCAGTGGATGCCGGTGGCGGCGACCTCGATGGCGGTGGCGCGCGCCGCGCGCTCCACGAGGCCCGCGTCCCACGACCCGGCCATGCCGAGCTGCGTCGGGAAGATCGTCGCACCCTCCCAGAAGGAATGCCCGTGGATGCAGTCCTCGCCGACCAGCAGCGGTATGCCCAGCCGTGTCTGCGCGGTCAGCCGGTGGGCTTCTTCGAGCCGCTCCGGCGAGGTGTGCAGGATCGAGCCCGCGTGCTTGGCGTGGACGATGTCGACGAGGTCTTCGCGGGCATCGAGCTGCAGCATCTGGCCGACCTTCTCCTCCGCCGTCATGCGCGCGACGAGATCGGCGACGCGTGTCGGGATGGGAAGGCTCGAGTCCTGGTAAGGCAGGGTCTCTGCGGCGGTGAGGGTCACGGGGTCTCTCCTAGCGATCGCCGGGGCGATGGTGTCGCGGTGTGCGGCGATGGTGGCGTGCGGGTCGCGGACGGCGACGGGCGGATGTCGGTCCGGGTGCGGCGGCGTCGGCCGCCGCACCGCAGGATCAGGAACGGGAACGGATGCCGGCCTCAGGAGTCCTTCGTGCCGGCGGGCTTCTGGGCGGCGGTGACGGGACGCACCGCGGTGACGGCGCTGGACACCTTGATGCCCTTCTTGCGCATGGCGCGGGCACGCTCGCCGGCGGACCGCAGGCGCGGGTTGACGTACTCGTCGATGCCGAAGTTGATCAGCGACAGCGACATGCCGAGGAGGGCGATGCACAGGCCGGCGGGGACGTACCACCACCAGTAGTCGGGGAAGGCGCCGTTCTGCTGCGCCCAGAACAGGATCGTGCCCCAGTTGAGGTTGGTGATCGGGATGACGCCGATGAACGCGAGAGTCGTGAGGCCCAGGATGGCCGCGGTCACCGTGCCGACGAAGCTCGACGCGATGATCGCCATGAGGTTGGGGAGCATCTCGACGGTGATGATGCGGCCGAGCGGCTCGCCGTTCGCGCGGGCGGCCTGCACGAAGTCGCGGTTGCGCAGCGACATCGTCTGGGCGCGCAGCACGCGGGCGCCCCACGCCCAGCCGGTGAGGGCGAGCACCGCCGCGATCAGCAGCAGGCTCGGATCGTCGAACTGCGAGGCGATGATGATCATCAGGGGCAGGCCGGGCAGCACCAGGAACACGTTGGTGAGCGCCGACAGCGCCTCGCTCTTCCAGCCGGTGACGATGCCGGCGGTGACGCCGATGGCCACCGCGATGATCGTCGCCAGGATCGCCGAGAGGAAGCCGACGATGAGCACGCCGCGCGTGCCGTAGACGATCTGGCTGAAGATGTCCTCGCCCATGTGGCTGGTGCCGAACAGGTGCTGCCACGACGGCGGCTGCTTGAGCGCCGTGTAGTCCTTGTCGAGCGGGCCGTACGGAGCGATGACGTCGGCGAACACGGCCATCAGGACGAAGACGCCCAGGATGATGAGACCGGTCAGTGACTTGCGGTTGCGGAACATCGCGAACGACGAGCCGATGCGCGCGAGCGTCGACGGACCCGAGGGTCCTTTCGGCGCGCGTGCGGCTGTCGCCATCGTCTCAGTGCTGGGGGCGTGCTGCTCGGGTGCCGTCGTCAGCTCGGTGGTGGTGGGGACGGTCATGTCAGGCCTCCATCTGGCGGGCGCGCGGGTCGAGGATGACGTAGGCGATGTCGGCGATGATGTTCGCGACGAGCACCGCCAGGGTGATCACGAGGAAGACGCCCTGCATGAGCGGGTAGTCCTTCGCATTGGTGGCGTCCAGCAGCAGCTTGCCGATGCCCGGGTACGAGAACACGAGCTCCATGACGAGCGTGCCTCCGACGATGAAGCCGAGCGCGAGCGCGAAGCTCGACAGCTGAGGCAGCATCGCATTGCGCGCCGCATAGGTCGTGACCACTGTGCGGTTCGAGAGCCCCTTGGCCTGCGCGACAGTGACGTAGTCCTCGTCGAGGACCGTGATCATCATGTTGCGCATGCCGAGGATCCAGCCGCCGAGCGAGGCGATCACGATCGTGATGGCCGGCAGCGCGCCGTAGTAGACGACCTCGCCGATGAACTCGGGGGTGAAGCCGGGCTGCGTGCCCTTGCCGTAGGCGTGGGACGCCGGGAACCACTTCAGCGTCGACGAGAAGATCGCGATCGCGATGAGGCCCATCCAGAAGTAGGGGACCGTCGAGAAGAACGTCGCGACCGGGATGATGCCGTCGGTCGCGCGGCCGCGCCGCCAGCCGATCCAGGCGCCGACTGCGGTGCCGAGCACGAACGAGATGATCGTCGCGAGACCGACGAGGCCGATCGTCCAGGGGAGGGCGCTGGCGATCACATCCGTCACCGGGCTCAGGCCGTGCGAGAACGACCGGCCGAGGTCGCCGCTGAACAGGAGCTTCCAGTAATCGAGGTACTGCTCCCAGAGCGACTTGTTCTGATCGAGTCCGAACAGCGTGCGCAGCGCGTCGGCGGCCTCGGGGCTGATCTTGCCCTGGTTCTTGGCGAGGTACGCCGAGACCGGGTCGCCCTTCATCATGCGCGGCAGCAGGAAGTTGATCGTGATCGCGGCCCAGGCCGTGAACAGGTAGAAGACGGTGCGTCGCAGCCAGAACCTCATGCTGAGACTCCTTCGGTGGCGGCGGCCTTGTCGTGGCCGCCGAAGTGGCGGTCGGGATCGGGGGAGGCGTTGCGCAGCTGCCGCGTGTAGTCGTCCTGCGGGTTCAGGATCACGTCGTCGGCGGGACCCCGCTCGACGACCTTGCCGCGGTTGAGCACCATGATCTCGTCACTGAAGTGACGCGCCGTGGCGAGGTCGTGCGTGATGTAGAGCACGCCCAGGTTCGACTCGCGCTGCAGGTCGGCGAGCAGGTTCAGGACACCGAGGCGGATCGAGACGTCGAGCATCGAGACGGGCTCGTCGGCGATCAGAAGGCTCGGGCGCGACGCGAGGGCACGGGCGATGGCGACACGCTGGCGCTGGCCGCCGGACAGCTCGTGCGGGCGACGGTCGATCGTGGCGTCGGGATCCAGGCGCACGCGCTCGAGCAGACGGCGCACCTCCGCCTCGATCTCTGCCGCGGGCACGATCTTGTCGAGGCGCAGCGGGCGCTCGATGTGGTGACGGATCGTGTGGTACGGGTTGAGCGAGGCGAACGGGTCCTGGAAGACCATGCGCACCTGCTGGCGGTAGCGGCGCAGGGCACGGCCGCGGCGGGGGATCGGCACGCCGTCGAGAAGCACGTCGCCCTCGGTCTGGCGCTCGAGCTGCGTGATGATCTTCGCGATCGTCGACTTGCCGCTGCCGGACTGGCCCACCAGGGCGATGGTCTGGCCGCTGTGCAGCGCGAAGCTCACGTCGTCGAGGGCCAGCATCTTGCCGGCGCCGCGCACGCGGTAGCGCTTGGACACGTGGCGGAATTCGAGGGTCGTCATGCCGGAACCTCCGTCTCGGCGTCGGCGGATGCGTCGGTCGATGCGGCGTCGGCGGACGGGGATGCCGGGGGTGCGGTATCCGCATCGCTCGCCGAGCCGCGCACGAAGTCGCCGCGCTCGCCGGTGAGGCTCGGGAACGACGAGAGCAGCCGGCGCGTGTACTCGTGCTGCGGGTCGCGGTAGATGTTCGCAGCGGTGTCGAGCTCGACGATGCGGCCGTGACGCATGACGGCGATGCGGTCCGAGATCTCCAGCAGCAGGGGGAGGTCGTGGGTGATGAAGACGACCGAGAAGCCGAACTCGCGGCGCAGGTCCGAGATCTGCCGCAGGATCTCGCGCTGCACCAGCACGTCCAGCGCGGTCGTGGGCTCGTCCATGATCATGAGCTGCGGGTGCAGCGCCAGTGCCATCGCGATCATGACGCGCTGGCGCATGCCGCCCGACAGCTCGTGGGGGAACGACTTCAGCCGGTCGCGGCCGACGCCCACCATGTCGAGCAGATCGCCGCATCGGCGCGTGCGCTCGGCGCGCGACATCTCGGGCCGGTGCGCGACGAACACGTCGCCGAGCTGGCGGCCGATGTTGATGACAGGGTTGAGTGCGTTCATGGCGCCCTGGAAGACCATCGAGGCCTTGTCCCAGCGGAAGCGGCGCATCTCGTCGTCGGTCAGAGCGCCGATGTCGATGAGCTCGCCGGAGGCGTCGCGGAAGAGTGCGGAGCCGCCGGTGATGACGGCCGGGGGCTTGAGGAGGCGCTGGATGCCGTAGGCCAGCGTGGTCTTGCCGGAACCGGATTCGCCGGCCAGGCCCAGGATCTCACCGCGCTTCAGCTGCAGCGACACGTCGCGCACCGCCTCGACGGGCGGGTCGACGTCGTAGGTGACGCTGAAGTCGGAGATCGTCAGCAGAACGTCTTCGGTCATGTCTCGATTGTTCGGGATTCAGGTGCAGGGTGGGGCGGTCGGCGGGGGAGGACGACCAGAGAGAAGCAGGGGCTGAGCCATGAGGGCCCAGCCCCTGCCGTTTCGGATCAGCTCAGCTGGCGGGCTTGAGCTTCGTGAAGATGAGCACAGCGGTCGGCTGCGTCGGGTCGGCGGGGACGTACGGGTCGTCCTCGCTCGGCCAGCCGACGTAGTTGCGCGTGTTGTACTCGGCGATCGACGGGCGCGTTCCGATGGGCATCGCCGGCACCTGGTCGACGAAGATCTGCTCGATCTTCTCCAGGGCCGCGTCGCGCTCGGCCGGGTCGGTCGTCGATGCGTAGTCGGCCAGCGCCGCGGTCGCGTCGGCGTTGTCGAAGCGGCCGAAGTTGTAGTCGGCAGCCTCACCGATCGGCTTAAGGAAGCGGCCGTCCATCTGGTCGCTGTACAGGTCGTACGGCGTCGCGCCACCGTCGGTCCAGTGCAGGACCGCCTGGAAGTCGCCCTCCTGCTTGGCAGCCCACCAGGTGTCGGAGTCCGGCGTGTCCACTGCCGCGTCGACACCGAGCGCCTTGACCGAGTCCGAGATCAGGCTGATGCCCGTCACGTAGTCGTTCCAGCCCTGCGGCACCGAGAGCGTGAAGGTCACCGGCGTGCCCGACGGGTCGACGAGCTTGTCGCCGTCCCACGTGTAGCCGGCGTCGCTCAGCACCTTCTTGGCGCCGTCGACGTCCACCTTGTACTCCTTGCCCTGGAACTCGTCCGAGATGAACGCGTCACCCGCGCCCGAGGGCAGACCGGTGACCGAGGTGAGCTCGGGCACGCCGCCCTCGCGGGCGATCTCCTGGTGCTTGGCACGGTCGACGACCATGTTCACGGCCTTGCGGAACGCGACGTCGTCGAACGGCTTCGTGGTGGTGTTCACGAACATCGTGTCGATGCCCAGACCCGGAGCCGGCCAGTAGACGTTGTGCTCCTTGTCCTTGTCGACGAAGGCCGACTGGACGTTCGAGATCCAGGCCTGCGCCCAGTCCGCGTCGCCGTTGGCCATCGCGGTGGTCAGAGCCGTGTTGTCGGCGTACGAGACGTAGAACAGTGTCGGCACGGCCAGCTCGCCGCCCCAGTAGTCGTCGCGAGCGGTCATCTCGACCGACTGCGACGAGAAGTTCTTCAGCGTGTAGGGCCCGGTCCCGACGGCGTCGTCGTCGCTGAACGTCGTCGGGTCGTCGACGTCCTTCCAGACGTGCTCGGGCACGATGAGCGTGTGCAGGACCTTGTCCTGCTTGACGAACATCGGGTTCGCGAACGTCAGGGTGACGACATCGCCGTCGGTGGCGACGTCGGTGATCCCGAGCGCCTTGGTGTCGAGTGCTTTGTTGTCCTTGATCAGGTTGAAGGTGAACGCGATGTCGTCGGCGGTGAAGTCCTCGCCGTCGTTCCACTTCACGCCTTCGCGCGCCTTCAGCTGCACCGACGTGTAGTCGTCGGCCCAGGTGATCTCCGACGCGAGCCACGGCACGACGTCCGAGCTGGGGTCGGCGAGGTTCACGATCCCGAGGGGTTCGTAGATCACGTTGGCGTAACCGAGCTTCAGCGCCGACGAGTCGCCCACCCAGGGGTTGTTGCCCTCGGTGGTGATCGGACCGTCCGGCTTGGCGATGGTCAGCGACGCGCCGGCCTCGGGCTTGTCGCTGTCGCCGCTGTTGCCGGCCGCGCAGCCCGTCAACGTGATCGCCGCGGCGAGGCCTACGGCGACGAGGGAGGTTCTGAGCCTCATTGCTACTCCTTCGATGTGTGCACGACGTCGTGTTCGGAGGTTCGACCACGACGTCGAGAGGTGATTGCCGGATCAACTTACAATCAAGTAAGTAACTTTTGCAAGTAGGCTTCTGCGGAGGCCCCGGGACTCGTCATGCGTAGACTCGCAGACGCCGATTCCGGTGCCAGGACTCACGGGCGAGAGGCCCGGAAACGAAGGGGGGAGTCGACGATGACAGGTCAGCGACGGCAGCCGCGCTCGCGGCCCGAGACCCTCGCCCGCCGGCGCGACATCCTCGATGCGGCCGTCGAGACATTCGGCAGCAAGGGCTTCGCCGCCGGCACGCTCCAAGACATCGCCGACCAGGTCGGGATGACCCACGCCGGGATCCTTCACCACTTCGGGTCGAAGGACCAGCTCCTCATCGAGGTGCTCCAGCATCGCGACGACACCGATGTCGCCGATCTCGAAGGGCAGCACATCCCCGACGGGATGCCGCTGTTCCGCCACCTGGTGCGCACCGCGTTCGTCAACGCCCATCGCGCGGGGATCGTGCAGGCGTACGCCGTGCTGTCGGCCGAATCGGTGACCGATGGCCACCCCGGCCGCCCGTTCTTCGAGAAGCGCTACCGCACGCTGCGCGCCGAAGTCGCCCACGCCTTCGAAGTGGTGTGCGCCGAGCGCGGCATCACGGAGCCGGCGACCGTCGATCTCGCGTGCGCCAGCATCCTCGCCGTCATGGACGGTCTGCAGGTGCAGTGGCTGCTCGATCCGACCGCCGTCGACCTCGCGCGCGCATCCGAGTTCGCGATCGAGGCGATCGTGTCGGCCGTGCTCTCGCCGCAGCCGTCCCCGCTGGCCGAACCGGCCTCGAGCGCGCACAACTGAAGAAGAGCGGTCCCCACGGCCACTCCACTCGCCGCTGACGCGTCGAGCGGAGACTCTGGCCGCGTGGGCCCAGCCGGGGCCCCGGCATCCACTCTTCTCAGGCGTGCGAGAGCGTCAGCCCAGGCGCTCGACGGTGTAGTCGATGCAGCGGATCAGCTGGCGCACGTCGTCGGGCTCGATCGAGACGAAGGTCGCGATGCGCAGCTGGTTGCGGCCGAGCTTGCGGTACGGCTCGGTGTCGACGATGCCGTTGGCACGCAGGCTCTTCGCTACGGCGGCCGCGTCGACCGACTCGTCGAAGTCGATCGTGACGACGACGGGGGAGCGGTCGGCGGCGTCGGCGACGAAGGGCGTCGCGAAGGAGGATGCCTCGGCCCAGTCGTACAGCGCCTGCGACGACTCGCGCGTGCGCTCGTCGGCCCACTGCAGTCCGCCGTTGCCGTTGATCCACGACACCTGCTCGTCGAGGAGGAACAGCGTCGCGAGCGCGGGGGTGTTGAGCGTCTGGTTCAGGCGCGAGTTGTCGACGGCCTGCTTGAGGCTGAGGAACTCGGGGATGTAGCGGCCCGAAGCGGCGATGCGCTCGATGCGCTCGATCGCGGCGGGCGAGACCACCGCGAACCACAGGCCGCCGTCCGAGCCGAGGTTCTTCTGCGGCGCGAAGTAGTAGACGTCAGCCTCGTGCACCGAGAAGTCGATGCCGCCTGCCGCGCTCGTGGCGTCGATGACCGTGAGTGCGCCGTCATCGCCGTGCACACGCTGCACGGGTGCCGACACTCCGGTCGAGGTCTCGTTGTGGGGCCACGCGTAGACGTCGACGCCCTCGACGGCCTCGGCGACGGTGCGGGTGCCGGCGGCGACCTCGCGCACATCGGGAGCCTCGAGCCAGGGGGCGCCGGCGGCCTTGGCGAACTTTCCGCCAAACTCGCCGAACACGAGGTTCTGCGCACGCTTGTCGATGAGGCCGAACGACGCGGCGTCCCAGAACGCGGTCGAGCCGCCGTTGCCGAGGATGACCTCGTAGCCGGCGGGGGCGCGGAACAGTTCGCGCAGCCCCGCGCGGACGCTGCCGACGAGGTCCTTGACGGGGGCCTGGCGATGCGACGTGCCCATGAGGGCCGCGCCGCGCCCGGCGAGGGCCTCGAGGTGCGCGGGGATGATCTTCGACGGCCCGCACCCGAAGCGTCCGTCGGCGGGCAGGATCTCTCGGGGAAGCTCGATGTGCGCCATGGATCGATTCTAGAGACGCCTCACGCGGCCGCCGACCGCGTGACGGGCCGCGACGGCCCTCGCACGGGCCTCGGGTGCGGGGGCAGAGGATAGGCTGGCCTTTGCCCCTTGAGAACTGAGGACACCGCGATGACCGACCTGATCGACACCACCGAGATGTACCTGCGTACGATCCTCGAGCTCGAAGAGGAGAACATCGTCCCCCTGCGCGCACGGATCTCGGAGCGCCTGGGCCACTCGGGCCCCACGGTGTCGCAGACCATCGGCCGCATGGAGCGCGACGGCCTCGTCGTCGTGTCGGAGGACCGCACCCTCGAGCTCACCGACGCCGGCCGCCAGAAGGCCGTCGACGTCATGCGCAAGCACCGTCTCGCCGAGCGACTGCTGTCGGATGTCATCGGGCTGGACTGGGCCTACGTGCACGACGAGGCCTGCCGCTGGGAGCACGTCATGAGCGAGCAGGTCGAGCGTCGCCTGGTCGAGCTGCTCGGCCACCCCACCGAGTCGCCGTACGGCAACCCGATCCCGGGTCTCGACCAGCTCGGCGATGTGCCGGCGACGCAGTTCGAGCAGGGCGTCGTGGGTCTGGTCCGTCGCCTGAACGACGCCGGCGAGCCGATCACGGGCACCGTGCGCCGCCTCGCCGAGCCGGCCCAGGTCGACCCCGAGCTGCTGCAGCAGCTGAAGGGCGCCGGCGTCGTGCCGGGCGCCATCGGCGACTACCGCTTCAACGAGGGCTACGTGCTCGTGCAGATGCAGGGCAGTGACGAGGGTCTCGAGCTCCCGGTAGAGGTCGCGTCGCACATCTTCCTCGTGGACGAAGCGCGCTGATCGCGGAGGATGCCGCCCGGTCGGAAAACGGCATCCAGCGGTTTGCCAGGCGTGTAGCGTGACAGAATCGTGACCTTCGGGTAGCCTCGAAAAGTCCACCAGGCGAGAAGCCCGCCGACCGGACCCCGCGTGGATCGCCTCACCGGCTCGTCGTCCCCGCGGTGCGAAATCGCGTGACGTGTCCCGACGCGTCCGCCCTCACGCAACCCGACGAGCCAGGCGCCCCGGCGCAGAGGCGCCGGAGGACAGTTTGGCTGAAGAGATCGAGTCGCCCGCGAACGGACCCGAGCACGACGCGACGAATCAGACCCGTCGTGCGCGCGCACGCAAGACCGCTCCCGCGAGACGATCGCGTGGCGCCGTCGCGCCCGTGAAGTCCGCACCCCCCGCGACGGCATCCGCATCCGCACGCCCCGCCGCGAAGAAGGGGCGCATCGCCAAGCCGCTGCGCAGCCTCGTCATCCTGAGCATGGTGGGCGGCCTCGTCGCGACGGTCGCCCTGCCCGCCTTCGCGGCCGGCGCCGCGAAGAGCGGCGAAGAGCCGCTGACGCTGCAGCAGATGGCGATGGACGACGCGCAGACGTTCGTGGTGGCATCCGATTCCACCAGCGAAGAGCTGGCCCGCGACAGCTACTCGGCGACCACCGCCGAAGAGATCGAGAAGAAGAAGGCGGCCGAGGCTGCCGCCGAGCGTGCCCGCGAGGCGGCCAAGCGTGCGTCGACGGCATCGATCGGCGCCAACATCGCCCTCACGTCGCCCGGCACCGGCGAGGTGCGCTGGCCGCTCACCAACTTCAAGAAGGGCCGCGGCCTCTGGGACTCGGGCTACCACCAGGGCGTCGACCTGCTCGCGTCCTGCGGTCAGCCCGTCTACGCCACGGCGGCCGGTGTCGTCAAGGTCTCGCAGGAGAGCTACGGCGGCTACGGCGTCGCCGTCTCGATCGATCACGTCCTGGGCGGTCAGCGGGTCAACTCGCTGTACGGTCACATGACGTACGGCTCGCGCCAGGTGGCGGTCGGCCAGTCTGTCGAGGCCGGTCAGCTGATCGGCCTGGTCGGCAGCACCGGCAGCTCGACCGCCTGCCACACGCACTTCGAGATCCACATCAACGGCTCGGTCGTCGACCCGTGGGCGTGGCTTCAGGCCAACGCCGGCTGATCCCGCAGCACAGCAGGACGGATGCCCCGCGCCCTCGGCGCGGGGCATCCGTTCGTCGACACGCCACGCGGCGTTCACGATCCGCATCGCCCCGCTGTCTGCTGGGTGCGTTAGCCTGATCCCGACGCTGAGAGAGCGGAGGGAGCCGATGGGCTGCACACCTCGCATCCGAACCATGGATGCGCTTGGACGCCTCGTCCTTCGGCATTGCACGAGTGGATGCCGCGGCATTGCCGTGGCGCCAGGGCGCTGTCTGTAGACAGCGCCTTTTTTCATGCCCGTCCGCCCTTGATCGTCATGTGATTCGAATCACCGGAAAGCCGTTCCGGCCGTTCGAGAGGATGATCAATGCGCACACTGGTGCTGAATGCAGGTTACGAGCCGCTCGCGGTCGTGTCGTTCAAGAGAGCCCTCGTGCTCGTCATGAACGAGAAGGCGACCGTGATCGAACACACCGAGGCCGATCCGGTGTGGGGCACCAGACGCGCGTATGAACGCCCGGCGGTGATCATCCTCACGCGCTACGTGCGGGTGCCGGGAGGACGCCACATCCCGGTGACGCGGCGAGGAGTGCTGCGGCGCGACAGCCACCACTGCGCGTACTGCGGCAAGTCGGCCTCGACGATCGACCATGTGCTGCCCCGCTCCCGCGGCGGCGCGGACTCGTGGGAGAACCTCGTCGCGTGCTGCCTGCGCTGCAACAACGTCAAGGGCGACCGCACGCCGCAAGAGATGGACTGGGAGCTGCGGTTCACACCGCGTCCGCCGCGCGGGGCGCAGTGGACGGTGCGCGGCACCGAGCGCACCGACCCGCGCTGGGAGCCGTATCTGACGCTCGCGGCGTGAGGCCGCCCGGTCGCGGTCAGCCGCCGTCGAGGACGCGCAGCCACCGGGTCAGGACGGGCTCGAGTGCGGCGGCGTCGGCGGCGCCGAGCTCGCCGAGGATCCGGTGCTCGTTGGCCAGGTGGGCGGCGATCGCACGGTCGATGAGCTCCACTCCGTCGTCGGTGAGGCGCACGAGCCGCTTTCGCGCGTCGGATGCCTCGGCCCGCCGCTCCACCAGGCCCCGGGCTTGCAGCCGGTCGACCCGTTTGGTGAGGCCACCGGTGGTGACGAGGGTGTGTTCGGCGAGCTCGCCCGCGGCCCGTTCGTACGGTGCACCGGCGCGCCGGAGGGTGGCGAGCACGTCGAACTCGCCCTCGCTGAGTCCGAACTCCTCGTAGACGGCGACCAGCTGCTCGGTGAGGATGAGCGCGATCCGGTGCAGGCGTCCGATCACCCCCTGCGGTGAGGGATCGAGGTCGGGGCGCTCGCGGCGCCACTCGCGCTGGATCTCGGCGACCCTGTCGGCGGACGCATCCCCCGGTTCGGGGTCGGAGGTGTTCGCAAGGGGCATGCCGGCCAGCTTATCTTCCCCGTAAGATAAAGTGTCTTCCATGGAAGATAAACGACTGCGCTGGATCCTGATCACGGCGATCGCACCGATCGCGTGGGGCAGCGGATATGTCGTGACCAGGCAGCTGCTCCCGGCCGATGCGCCGCTGTGGGGCGGCGTGCTGCGGGCCCTGCCGGCCGGGCTGATCGTGCTGCTGCTCGCGCGACGTCTGCCGCGGGGATCGTGGTGGTGGCGATCGCTCGTGCTCGGCACTCTGAACGTCGGCGGGTTCTTCGTGCTCGTCTACATCGCCGGACAACGGCTGCCGTCGAGCCTTGCGGCGACGCTGATGTCGACCTCCGCCGCCTGCATGCTGCTGTTCGCGTGGCTGCTGCTGCACCGCAGGCCGCGCGCCGCGGCCGTCGTCGGCGCGGTCGTCGGGCTCGCGGGCGTCGTGGTGATGCTCGGGTTCGATGCGGACGGGGCCGACGTCTGGGGCGTCGCGGCCTCGCTGGGGGCCATGGTCGCCTCGTCGATCGGCTTCGTGCTGACCGCGCGATGGGGCTCGGACGTGCCCGCGCTGCCGATGACCGCGTGGCAGCTGATCGGCGGGTCGATCGTGCTGCTGCCGGTCGCAGTGCTCGCCGAGGGGGCGCCGCCCGTGCTCACGGCGCCGTCGGCGATCGGCTTCGCGTACCTGACCCTCGTGGCCACGGCCCTGGCCTACGTCGCGTGGTTCTCCGGGCTGCGTCGCCTCTCTCCCGGAGTGGTGGGCGTGGTCGGGCTGCTCAATCCGGTCACCGGCGTCGTGCTGGGCGTCGTCATCGCGGGGGAGGCGTTCGGCGTGCCGCAGGTCGTCGGCGTCGGGCTCGTGCTGTCGGGGATCGCGCTCGGCGCGGCGTCTCCGCGCCGAACCGCTGGGTTGACGGTTTTCGCTCGTGCTGCAGGCGGGAGGGTTCGCGCGCATCGCGACGACGGCGTCGCTCGTGGGATGATCCGCGCGAAGGATCCTCGAACATAACTGTCGGAAGTGCAGGGTAGCCTCGTTCCCATCGATTGAAATGCTAGAACATCCGTTCTAACATGAAGTATGGGGGCGATCGTGCAGCTCACTGATTCGGCAGGCGCCGTCGCGACACTGCGCGCCCAGCTCGAACGCGTGCAGGGGCGCCGGCTGGACGCTCCGGTGTTGCCGGTGCTGCCGGCGCTGGCCTCGCTGCTCCCCGGTGGGGGGCTGCGGCCGGGCGCCGCCTACTCCCTGCCGCGTTCGACGTCGGTGCTGCTGGCACTGCTCGCCCAGCCGTCGCAGTCCGGCTCCTGGTGCGGCGTGATCGGCATGCCGCGCCTCGGTGCCGAGGCGGCCGAAGGCCTGGGGGTCGACCTGGCGCGCCTCGTGCTCATCCCCGACCCCGGTGCGCGGTGGCTCGCGGTGACCTCGACCGTGGCCGAGGTGCTGCCGGTGGTCGCGGTGCGGCCGACCGGGCGCGCCGCCGACGGCGAGATCGCCCGTCTCGCGGCCCGACTGCGGGATCGGGGAGCCGTGCTCCTCGTGCAGGGGCCGTGGCCGCAGGCAGAGGCGGTGCTCGAGGTGGGCGAGCCGGCGTGGGAGGGCGTGGGCCGAGGCCACGGCTATCTCTCCGGCCGCGAGATGACGATCACCTCGTCGAGCCGCCGCTGGCCACGGTCGCGACGGACGCGCGTGATGCTCCCGGATTCTTCGGGGCAGGTGTCGGCCGTGCCCGAGCGGATGCGGGCGGTCGAGCCGCTGCGGCAGGTCGCAGACGACGTCGCTCTGGCCAGGGCGGTGGGGTGACATGACGCCGGTGACGCCCGTCCGGAGCCTCGTGCTGTGGTTCCCCGACTGGCCGGTCACGGCGATCGCGCGCGAAGCCGGCGCGGGCGTGGAGTCGGACGCGCCGGGGGTGCGGCGTCCTCTCGCCGTCGTGGAACGCAACCTCGTCGTCGCGTGCTCGCCTTCGGCGCGTGCGGACGGCGTGCGCCGCGGGCAGCGGCGGCGCGACGCGCAGGCACGCTGCCCCGGGCTCACCGTGGTGGCCGCCGATGAGGCGCGCGATCATCGGGCGTTCGCGCCGGTGGTGTCGTTGATCGAAGAACGGGCGCCGGGGGTGCAGCTGGTGCGGCCGGGGCTGTGCGCACTGCGCGCGCGGGGCCCGGCGCGGTACTACGGCGGCGAGGTCGCGGCCGCCCGGGTGCTGCTCGACGTGCTGCGCGACCAGGGGGTCGACGGGGTGCGGGCGGGGATCGCCGACGGGCCGTTCACGGCCGAGCAGGCGGCGCGCGGCGGCACGAGCGCGGCAGATCCGGTGTTCGTGGTGCCGGCCGGGGGCGCGGCGGGGTTCCTCGCGCCGCTGTCGGTCGCCGTCCTCGACGCGGCGGCGGGTGGGGTCGGCAAGGAGGGGGCAGGGGATCTCGTCGGCCTGCTGGCGCGGCTGGGCGTGCAGACGCTGGGCGGGTTCGCCGAGATGGACCCCGACCGGGTGCGCGAGCGGTTCGGCGAGCGGGGTGTGAGGCTCCACGCCCTCGCCGCGGGCCGTGACTCCCGGCCGGTGCAGCCGCGGACCCCGCCGCCTGAGCTGCAGCGCGAGGTCGCGTTCGAGCCGCCGCTCGAGATCGCCGACCAGGTGGCGTTCGCGATGCGGGTGACCGCCGACGACTTCGTCGCGGGACTCGGCGCGGTGGACCTCGTGTGCACCGAGCTGCGCGTCGAGCTCGTCGGCGATCGGGGGGAGCGCAGCGAGCGGGTGTGGCTGCATCCCGGATCCTTCGATGCGCCGGCGATCGTCGACCGGGTGCGCTGGCAGCTCGCCGAGGATGTCGGGTCGGGGGATGCCGGCGGCTCCGCGGGGGGCGGACTGCGCAGCGGCGTGGCGCTGGTGCGGATCTCTCCCGAAGCGGTGGAGGCGGCATCCCACCACGCTCCGGCGCTGTTCGGCGGCGGTCCCGAGCAGCGCGTGCACCATGCGCTGTCGCGCGTGCAGGCGATGCTGGGGCACCGTGGCGTGCTCACGCCGGTGATCGGCGGCGGCCGGTGGCTGGCCGAGCGGCAGGTGCTCGTGCCGTGGGGAGACAAGGACGCCCGCGACCGGCGGGCCGGCACGCGCGCCCCTGGAGCCGGGGGTGCGGGCGGGCTCGCGGCGCAGCGCGCACGGCCGTGGCCCGGGAGCCTGCCCGACCCGCTGCCGACGACGGTGTTCGCCGACCCGGTGCCGGTCGACGTGCGGGCGCTCGGCGGCGAGCTCGTCGACGTCGACGAGCGGGGCGCGGTGTCGGCGGTGCCCGCGTTCCTCACCGAGAGCGGGCGGCGGCGCGCGATCGAGGCATGGGCAGGACCATGGCCGGTGGTCGAGCGGGGATGGGATGCCGCCCGCGCACGTCGTGCGCACCGTTTCCAGGTAGTCGACGCCGACGGCGGCGCGTGGCTGCTGGTGTGCGACGGCGACGCCTGGACCGCGGAGGCGGCATATGACTAGGGAGCCGGGCTGATGGGCTTCAACAATCCCGGGGTGCCGTGGTCCGAGATGGAGCGCGTGCTGTCGGGACGTCGCCGCCCGGACGCGCCGCCGGTGGGGGCAGACGGCGGCGACAGCCCGGCATGGTCGCACAAGCGCGGACCGTATGTCGCTCCCGAGATCGAGCGGCCGGCCGATGCGATCCCGTACGCCGAGCTGCACGCGCACTCGTCGTACTCGTTCCTGGACGGTGCGTCCTCGCCCGAAGAGCTGGCAGAAGAGGCCGAGCGTCTGGGGCTGCATGCCCTGGCGGTGACCGACCACGACGGGTTCTACGGCATCGTGCGCTTCGCCGAGGCCGCCGAGGCGCTGCAGCTGAAGACCGTGTTCGGGGCGGAGCTCTCGCTCGAGCTGCCGAAGCCGCAGAACGGCGAGGCCGACCCGGTCGGCGCTCATCTGCTGGTGCTCGCGCGTGGTGAGGAGGGGTACCACCGGCTGGCCGGCGCGATCACACACGCCCAGCTGCAGGGGGCCGAGAAGGGGCGTCCGGTCTACGACCTCGACGAGCTGGCGGCACAGGCCGATGGCCAGTGGGCCGTGCTCACCGGGTGTCGCAAGGGGGCGGTGCGGCGCGCGCTGGCCGTCAGCCCCGACGCGGCGGCGAGCGAGCTCGACCGGCTCGTGACGCTGTTCGGCCGGGACGCCGTGCACGTCGAGCTCATCGATCACGGCAACCCGCTCGACTCGCGCGACAACGACGTGCTGGCCGGGCTCGCGCGGGAACGCGGACTGCCGCTGCTGGCCACCAACAACGTGCACTACGCCGTACCGAAGCGGCAGCTGCTGGCGGCCGCGGTCGCGGCGGTCCGCGCGAACCGCGGGCTCGACGAGCTCGACGGCTGGCTGCCCGCCCACGCCGGCGCGCACCTGCGGTCGGGGGCAGAGATGGCGGAGCGGTTCGTGCGGTTCCCCGACGCCGTCGCCCGCACCGTGACGCTCGCCGACGAGCTGGAGTTCCCGCTTCGCAAGGCGAAGCCGGCACTGCCGAAGCAGAAGGTGCCCGAGGGACACACGCCGATGTCGTGGCTGCGGCACCTGGTCTGGGAGGCCGTGCCGCGCAAGTACCCGAACCTCACAGAAGAGAACCGGGCGCGCATCGAGAAGGAGCTCGGGGTCATCGAGATGAAGGACTTCCCCGGCTACTTCCTCATCGTCCACGGCATCGTGCAGTTCGCCCGCGGCCGGGGCATCCTCTGCCAAGGGCGCGGCTCCGCGGCCAACAGCGCCATCTGCTACCTGCTCGACATCACGGCCGTCGACGCGATCGGGTACGACCTGCCGTTCGAGCGGTTCCTCTCGAGCCTGCGCGAGGAGGAGCCCGACATCGACGTCGACTTCGACTCCGACCGCCGTGAAGAGGTGATCCAGTGGGTCTACAAGGAGTACGGCCGCGACCGCGCCGCGCAGGTCGCGAACGTCATCCAGTACCGGCCCAAGAACGCGGTCCGCGACATGGCGAAGGCGCTCGGCCATTCCCCGGGTCAGCAGGATGC
This sequence comes from Microbacterium jejuense, assembly GCF_039544225.1. Lineage (NCBI taxonomy): Bacteria > Bacillati > Actinomycetota > Actinomycetes > Micrococcales > Microbacteriaceae > Microbacterium > Microbacterium jejuense. The sequence continues at coordinate 8,356 of NZ_BAABLG010000009.1, read as the reverse complement.
GTGGTCGAAGCAGATCGAGGGCTGGGGTGCGCTGCTCGAAACCGGTGCCGGGCACGACATCCCCGATCAGGTGCTGGAGTTCGCAAGCGAGCTGCTGAAGGCCCCTCGGCATCTCGGCATCCATTCCGGCGGCATGGTGCTCACCGACCGGCCGGTGGGCGAGGTCGTGCCGATCGAGCATGCCCGCATGGAGAACCGCACTGTGATCCAGTGGGACAAGGACGACGCCGCCTGGATGGGGCTGGTCAAGTTCGACCTGCTGGGGCTCGGGATGCTGGCGGCCCTGCAGTACTGCTTCGACATGATCCGCGCCTCGACGGGCGAGGACTGGGAGCTGTCGACCATCCCCAAGGAGGAGAAGGCGGTCTACGACATGCTGTGCCGCGCCGACTCGATCGGGGTGTTCCAGGTGGAGTCCCGCGCGCAGATGGGGCTGCTGCCGCGCCTGCAGCCGCGACGGTTCTACGACCTCGTGATCGAGATCGCGCTCATCCGTCCCGGGCCGATCCAGGGCGGCGCGGTGCACCCGTTCGTCAAGCGCAAGCTCGGGCAGGAGCCCGTCACCTACGCGCACCCGAAGCTCGAGCCGGTGCTGGAGCGCACGCTCGGCATCCCGGTGTTCCAGGAGCAGCTCATGCAGATGGGCATGGCCGTGGGCGGACTCACCGGCGAGGACGCCGACCTGCTGCGCCGGGCGATGGGGTCCAAGCGCGGGGTCGAGCGCATCGATTCGCTGAAGAAGAAGCTGTACGCCGGGATGGCCTCGCACGGCCTCGTCGGCGAGGACGCCGACGCGATCTACGCCAAGATCCAGGCGTTCGCGAACTTCGGGTTCGCCGAATCGCATTCGCTGTCGTTCGCGCTGCTCGTGTACGCGAGCTCATGGATCAAGCTCCACTACCCGGGCGCGTTCCTGGCCGGCCTGCTGCGGGCGCAGCCGATGGGCTTCTACTCGCCGGCCACCCTCGCCGCCGACGCACGGCGGCACGGCGTCGAGGTGCGCCGTCCCGACCTGCACGCCTCGGGGGTCGAGGCGGTGCTCGAGCCGGTGGGTGCGGAGCATCCCCCCGGTCTCGACTCGTGCCTGCAGCGCGACCAGCCGCCGGTCGGGACGTTCGAGCTCGGCGCCCCGGACGAGTCGGCGGCGCACCGTCGTGACGGCGGGTTCGCGGTGCGCCTGGGACTGGCCGGGGTGAAGGGCATCGGCGCGACTGTCGCGCAGCGCATCGTCGCCGCGCGGGATGCCGGGGGAGAGTTCCGCGACCTGCGCGACCTGGTGCGGCGCACCAGCATCACCGCGGCGCAGATCGAGGCGCTCGCGACGGCGGGGGCGTTCGAGTGCCTCGGTGTCAGCCGGCGCGAGGCGATCTGGATGGCGGGGGCTGCCGCGCAGGATCGCCCCGAGTTCCTGCCCGACTCGCTCATCGCGGTGCAGCCGCCGCTGTTCCCCGACCCCACGAGCTACGAGCGGCTCGCTGCGGATCTGTGGGCAACCGGCATCTCGACCGACGACCACCCGCTGACGCACTACCGTTCCAGCCTCGACGCCCGGGGGGTCCTGACCTCGCGCGAGCTGCGCTCGCACGAGCCCGGTCGCCGGGTCGAGGTGGCCGGACTCGTGACGCACCGGCAGCGTCCGGCGACGGCATCCGGGATCACTTTCATCAACCTCGAAGACGAGCACGGCCTCGTCAACATCGTGTGCTCGATCGGCGTCTGGAACCGCTATCGGCGCATCGTGCGCGATTCGCCCGCGCTCATCGTGCGCGGGCTGCTGGAACGCTCGGTCGAGGGCGTGACGAACCTCGTCGCCGATGCTTTCGAAGACCTCCGCGTCGGCGTGGAGCATCGGGCCCGGGACTTCCGGTGAGGCGTCAGGCGGGGGCCACGACCACCGAGTAGGTGCAGTCGTCGTCGCCCTCGTTCTCATAGGTGCACTCTGCGACCTCACCCAGGATGAGCCGGTCGCCGGCGGACAGCCGGTGCACGACGCCGCCTTCGTGGAAGGTCAGCGTGCCGGCGCAGACCCACACGAGGTGGCGGCTGAAGGCGTACGTCGCGGCAGGGTACGTGACCCGCGCGTGCGGCGGCAGCGTCACCTCGGTCACGTCGACCGGGAAGGCCGGGGTCGCCGCGACCTGGCGGCGGCGGTAGCCGGTCGCCGGGTCCGTCCAGGTCGGGCGGTCGCCGTCGCGGAGCACGCCGCTCTCGGGCGCCGCCGGTCTGCTGAGCAGGTTCGAGATCGTCAGTCCGAGGGCGGCGGCGAGCCTGCCGAGCAGCGTGGCCGTCGGGCTGCTCGCCCCACGTTCGATGCGGTCGATCATCGCGCGGGACACGCCGGATGCGGACGCCAGTTCGCTGCCCGACCAGCCGCGTCGCTCGCGTGCGCTGCGGACGGCGGCGCCGACATCCGCATCCTCCGAGTTGGCTGATATCTGCGACATCTGTCTACTATATTGTGTGGCCACCATCAGACACGCCGACGACAGCGACCTCGACGCCATCCTCGCCATCCACAACCACGCGATCGAGCATTCGCGGGCGATCTGGACGGATCACGTAGTCGACCGCCGTGACCGCGAGCAGTGGCTGGCCGATCATCGTGCGGCGGGGCATCCCGTCATCGTCGCCGATGTCGACGGCGTCGTGGCCGGCTACGCGGCCTACGGGCCGTGGCGGTTCAAGTCTGGGTATCGCTTCACCGTCGAGGATTCGATCTATGTCGACGAGGCGTTCCAGGGTCAGGGCCTCGGCGCGCTCCTGCTCGGAGAGCTCATCGACCTGGCGCGCGACGCAGGTCTGCGCGTCATGATCGCCGACATCGAGTCCGGCAACACCGCCTCGATCCGCTTGCACGAACGCTTCGGCTTCACCCGCGCCGGCCTGCTGCGCCAGATTGGGACCAAGTTCGACGAGCGGCTCGACCTCGTGATCCTGGAACTCGCGCTCGAGAGATGACACCTGCTCACGGAGTGCGCTCGACGCCTGTCGAGGAGGCCGCCCGAGGCGTACTCTGGCGCTCACCAGCAGGAGGAACCGTGAAGCGGCGACACACTCCCCGCGTGATCAGCGACGACGAGCAGATCGCGCGATACGCCTATGCGCTGGGGAACGTGCCGGTCAGCGTCGCCGACAAGGCGTACGCTGCCGCATTCGCCCGGCTGGCCGCGGTGCAGCGTCAGAACCTCCTCGACGAGGTGTGTGCGCAGCTGCCTGTCGCGCCGAGGGCGCCGATCCTCGATGACCCATCGGCGTTCGCCGCCCTGATGCGCGACCTGCACGCCCGTGTCGCCGTGGTCGGCGTCCGCGACGCCGGCTCGTTCGCGGCGGCGTTCGTCGTGAGCCCGCCGATCATCGCGTACTTCACGACAGGGGCGGGGTCGGTTGCGATCGATGATCGGCCGCTGTGGCTGCAGGAGCTGGTGGGCCACGAGACCGCCCCCATCGACGGGGGCAGGATGCACCATCGCCCCGGGGTGAACACGGGCGACTGGTACGGCAGCTGAGGGATCTACGATGACGGCATGGCCGATGGTGTGCGCAATGTCGATGCTGCTCTCTCGCTGATCGCCGAGCACTGGCAGCCGCATCGGCTGACCAGCGTCAACGACTACGACGTCAAGGTGGTGAAGCTGCAGGGCGAATTCGTGTGGCACACCCATCCCGACACCGACGAGCTGTTCCTGGTCGTGCGGGGTGAGCTCACCATCCAACTGCGCGACGGCGACGTCGTCCTCGGACCGAACGACGTCTTCGTGGTGCCGAAGGGCGTCGAGCACTGCCCGAAGGCCGACGCCGAAGTGCATGCGATCCTCTTCGAGCCGAAGGGCACGGTCAACACCGGCGACGCGGGAGGCGGCATGACCTCGCCGCTGCGCGAGCTGGACTGATTCCGCAGCGGCCCAGTCGCTCCGTCCGCCGTGCGCGAACTCTGCCCCGGCCGCCCGTGGCGGCGCGACACTGGGTGCGTGGACGATCACGAGGCTCTCGACGCCTACTCCTCGACCGTGATGCGCGTCGCGCAGACGGTGCTGCCCTCGGTGGCGGCGGTGAGCGTGCGCACGCGGCAGGGCGCCGGTGCGGGCAGCGCCGCGGTGATCACACCGGACGGCCATCTCCTCACGAGCGCGCACGTCGTCGAGGGCGCCGTGGGGGTCGAGCTCGCGTTCCCCGACGGCACCGTCGCCGCGGCATCCGTCGCGGGCGCCGATCCGCTTTCGGACCTCGCCGTCCTGCGCGCGGACGGGGCGACACCCCCGCCGGTGACGATGGGGGATGCCGCCACCCTCGGTGTCGGGCAGCTCGTCGTGGCGCTCGGAAACCCCCGGGGCCTGTCGGGCAGTGTGACCGCGGGGATCGTGTCGGCGCTCGGACGTTCGCTGCCCACGCGGTCGGGACGCGTCATCGACGAGGTGATCCAGACCGATGCCGCCCTCAACCCGGGCAACAGCGGCGGAGTGCTCGCCGACAGCGCGGGACGCATGGTCGGCGTCAACACGGCCGTCGCCGGAGTCGGGCTGGGCCTGGCCGTGCCCATCAACGCGACGACCCGCGAGATCATCGATGCGCTGCGCACCACGGGCCGCGTACGGCGGGCGTGGCTGGGCATCGCGGGCTCGACGGTGCCGCTCGGGCCGGACGTGGCCGTCAAGGCCGGATCCCAGGTCGGGATGCAGGTGGTCTCTGTCGTGCCGAACAGCCCCGCGGCCGCCGCCGGCGCACGCGTAGGCGACATCGTGCTGTCGCTCGACGGCGTGCAGATCGCGAATCCGACCGCACTGCAGCGGCGCATGGTCGAAGGGGCCATCGGGCGCCGCATGGAGATGACGGTCTGGCGCAACGGCGCACTCGTCGACGTCGTCGTCGAGCCCGAGGAGCTGCGCGTCGGGTGACGCGGACGATCCTTCCCCCTGCCGGGCTGGCTACGCTCGGTGAACCCCACCCCACAACCACGGAGGACGCGCAGTGTCAGACCACGACGACTGGAATGCGAACACGATCGCGCAGTTCCGCGCGAACAAGGGCAAGGTCGGCGGCTACTTCGAAGGCGCCCCGATCGTGCTCATGCACCATCGCGGACGCAAGAGCGGCAACGAGCACGTGACCCCGGTCATGTACCTCGCCGACGAGTCCGATCCCGACAGCATCTACGTGTTCGCGACCCTGGGCGGCGCCCCCACCAATCCTGCCTGGTACTACAACCTGCGCGATGCCGGCACGGGGAGCGTCGAGGTCGGCGAGGAACGGTACCCCGTCACGGTCAGCGAGGTCCGCGGCGCCGATCGCGACCGGATCTACGCCGAGCAGGTGCGCCGGTACCCCAGTTTCGGCGAGTACGAGGTGAAGACGCGGGGCATCCGCACGATCCCCGTGCTGCAGCTGCGCCGCGCCTAGTCGCACCGCCGGGCAGCCGATCTGCGAGATGAGATGCGCGAGCGGTCGGAGACGGCCGCTCGCGCATCGCGCATCGCGCGTATGTGTCGAGGGCTGCCCGATGTTCCGCCGTGTTCTCGCAGCCGTGACAGTATCGCGGTCGCCGAGGCGCTCCACAAGCGCTCGCCGTGCGCGGCCCTCGTCCGCAAGACTGAGCCGAACGCGAGCTTTGGTCGAGGGAAGCGGGGATCGGATGTCAGACAGCAGCACAGCGCCACACCGCGAGAGCCGGATCCTCGACATCGTGACGGTGTTCGTGCTGTCTGTCACTGCGGTGCTCACCGCGTGGTGCGGGTTCGAGGCCTCCAAGTGGGGCGGCGAGATGTCGATCGCGTTCAGCCAGGCTTCCAGTGCCCGCATCCAGGCGACAGCCGCGGAGGGGCAGGCGCGGGACGCGCGGCTGTACGACCTGTCGATGTTCACCCAGTGGGTGCTCGCTGAAGAAGCCGGCAACGACGAACTTCGGGTGTTCATCGAAGAGCGCTTCACCCCGGAGTTCGCTGTCGCCTTCAGCGCCTGGGAGGCTGGCGGTCGCACCGAACGTGGCCCGTTCGTGCTCGATGAGTACGTCCCACCGGGTACCGACGAAGCCGTGGAGCTGGCGGCCACTGCCGATGCCAAGTTCGAGCAGGCGCTGGAGAACAACCAGCGCGGCGACAACTACTCGCTGCTGACCGTGCTGTTCGCACTGGTCCTGTTCCTGACCGCTATGTCACAGCGCGATGCCGCCCCCTGGATCCGTCGCGTCCTGCTCGGCCTGGGGATCGTGGTGGGTGTTGTGGGGGTCATCATCATGCTCACCTTCCCCGTCAAGATCTGAGGCAGAGAAGCACGAAGCCCCTGGAGGGACTCGAACACGACTGAGCATAATGCTCAATCGAACCCATACCGGCAAGAACCGCGGAATTACGCGGATTCTGCAGGACCGGGACAACATTGAGCGACCGCTGAAAGCAGGTTGCGGCAAACCGTTTGCGGTCAAAATGCGGGCAAGAATCCCCGGAAAACCAGCGATCGCGGGCGCCCGAGGGGACGGCTCCGCGGGCGTCGAAGTCGAGACGTAGGGCGACGCAAGTCAAATGAGCACATTGCAGAACAGAAGTCGCCAAATAGCGCTACTACTGAGCATTCTGCTCTCGACAGGATCTGACGTCGCTGGCCCCGGACTGCCCGCCAAGCGGAGGCGTCGGCGGGGCGGCTCAGAGTCCGATCGACGGACCTCCGGGCTGAGTCGGCCCAGCGTGAGGCGCCGCTGGGCCGAATGGCCCGCCCGGATTGTATGGGTCTACCGCCGGCGCCCGACGGGGTTCCTGAATGCGAATGTCTGGAGCCAGCCCCGAGTCGCGTGCGCGGCTCATGAGGCGGGTCGCGGTGCTCTGGCTGATCTGGAGAGTGTCGGCGACGAGCTTCAGCGGCGGAAAGCTGATTGCTGTCGCGACGCGATAGACGGCGATCGCGGTGTGGAGCGACTCAAGGGGCTCGCGCTCCTTCTGCGCCAGTACGCGACTGAGATAGCCGCGCACCGGGATGCGGTCGAGCTTGTCGCCCTCCGCGGTGCCGACGTCGACGGTGACGGCATCGAGAGCTGACATCGTCATGATCCAGTGCGTTCGCACTTCGCGGAGCACCTGGCTGGTGATGTCGACGCCCTCTGCTTCGCGCTCGAGGGCGGCGAACACGACGGCGGTGCGTCCGAGCCTGGCATCCCACTCCACGCGGACAGTGATCGTGCCGGGCACGCCCTGCTCGCCCGACACACGCGCGCGCCAGGACTTCGGCAGCGTCACCCCGCTGCCGAGGTCAACGCGTTCGTCGCTGAAGTCATACGCCTTGACGTCTGCCATGAAGCCCACTATTCCAGGTCTACGCCGAATCGCGAAGAAGACTGTCGATCTTGGCTCAGGCGTGGTACTTTGCGACGAAGTAAGACTGACACTGCTGGCTCAAAGGAAGGAAGGGTGATGAACCGATCACAGGATTGCCTGGCTCTGACGATGAAGGATGCCGCGAAGCTCGTCGGCGTCGACTACCGCACGATCAAGCTCGGCATCGAGAACGGGACCATCCCCACGGTCCAACTCGGCCCGCGTCGGATGATCCCGCGCGTCCCGCTGCTGCGCGCCTTCGGCGTCGACGCCTGACCGCCCCGCAACGCGCGGTGCAGCCCAATGGTGCGGGCAGCCGGCGCGCACGGCGTGATCCCAAGCACGGGTCAGCCGGGGCCCTCCCTCGTCGGGCTTGCTCAAAGCGCTGACTCCAGCCCCGGTGGCCGCACTACGCGCTGGGGAAGGCGCTGGCCAGTTGGGTGTGGATGAGGTCGACGTCGATGGGCTGCGGTGGCGCGTCCGTCATGCGTTGGACCAGCAGGCGCGGCCAGAGAACATGGACGCCATCGACACTGAAGGAGCCGCCGATCCATGGCCAGTCGGCTTCGAGAAAGCACAGCACGCCAGTTACCGGAGGCGCTGCCTCTCCGAGGGCCGCAGTCACTCGTTCGAGCTGGGACTGCACGCCTTGGATCAGCTTGGTGCGGTCTCGTCCGCCGATATGCAGAGTCTCGACGCGCGGTCGGATGATGCCGCCTTCCACCTGCAGAACGGGACGCTTGCCCACGTACCTCTTCGCGTCGATCACCCAGACGCCAGTCGGGCCAATCACAATGTGGTCGATGTTCGCTCGAGTGCCTCGGATGCGACGGTCATGCAGGACCCGGAAGGTGTCGGGCAGGTCGGCGAGACGCCGCGCCAGGACCTCTTCACCGATGGCGCCGCGTTCCCACGCTTTGGTGCTCTGCGGGTCATCGGTGAGCGCGAGGATAAACCCGCCGAGCTTCGGATGGTCGGGACTGCCCCGGGTTTGGTTGACGTCTGAACTTTGAGGATTCGTCCTCTCTGGAAGGATGTCCCAGTGACCAAGCCGTACC
>NZ_BAABLG010000008.1:86055-691976 GCF_039544225.1 Microbacterium jejuense | reverse complement strand
TCGACTCCATCTCGCCATAAGAAGCCTTGAAATCAGCCATGTCACAGTCCTCTCAGAATTTCGAACGGACCGCGACCGGCCCGCAGACAGGCTAGGGCAACTGTTCGCGCCGACGACATGGGGACCATTCCCCATGTGGATACCCGTCCGAGCGAGGAGGATCAGCGGATGCCGCCGGCCCAGACCGTCGGCGGCTGCTTGCGCTTCAGGCGCTGCGCGTCGGTCGTCGAGATGATGCGGTCGTCCACCAGCGCGGCCAGTGCGAACCGGTACGACCTGTCGCCGTCGCCGCGCTCGCCGGGGGTGAGGCGCCGCGAGACGTTGGACCACCACTTCTTGACGGGGTCCTTCGGGGTGCCCGAGGTCGCGCGCACCGCTTCCTGCGCCCAGTGATCGCGCTCGACCTGCCGCGCGTGCGTCCAGAGCACGACGATGCCGATGATCGACGCGCCGAGGATCACGGCACCGATGATCGGGACGAGCGGCTCATACCGGTCTACGTCGTCCCAGTGGAAGACCGTGAACACCAGGGTCGCCGCCCACACGACCGCGTAGAAGATGAAGATCCGGGCGCCCTTCACCCGAGGGTTCAGGTACTTCGACCGCAGCTGGTCCCGCGCGGCGAGGGCGAAGCAGATGAGGGACGCGGCAGCCCAGACGCCCATCCAGATCGCGCCGTCGCCGACATCGAACGCCGACCGGCCGTTGCGCGGCGACGGCAGCACCATCGCCGGTGCGAACGCGCCGAACAGCAGCGCCAGCACCACCAGGGTGCTGTGTCCGCGGCGCGGCCGGCGCGGGCGGTCCCCGGCGCCGGGCAGCTCTGCCTGGGCGGCGGTCGCCGCGTCCAGCTCCGGCCGCAGACGGGGGACGGCGACCAGCAGGGCGCGCCGCGAGGCGGCCACGACGGCGTCCGACGGATCGGCGCCCGTGGAGTCCGCGGCCCAGCGGGCGATCTCGGCGCGCACGGCCGCTTCGAGCTCAGTCATCGCCGTCTACGATCGCATGCCGCGCGAGCGCGGCGGAGCAGGCATGATCGGATGCACAGGGTCGAGGAGGACCGATGACCGAATACGAGACCATCATCGTCGACACGCGCGGGCGCGTCGGCTGGATCACGCTCAACCGCCCCGAGGCGCTGAACGCGCTCAATTCGCAGGTGTGCCGCGAGGTGACGGCGGCGGCATCCGCGTTCGACGCCGACGAGGCGATCGGCGCGATCGTGGTCACCGGGTCGGAGCGCGCGTTCGCCGCCGGCGCCGACATCAAAGAGATGGAGTCCAAGTCCGGCCTCGACATGCTGCTCGGCGACCACTTCGGCGGGTGGACGCGGTTCGCCGCCGTGCGCACGCCCGTCATCGCCGCCGTCGCCGGCTACGCCCTGGGCGGCGGGTGCGAGCTGGCGATGATGTGCGACATCATCCTCGCCGCCGATACGGCGAAGTTCGGGCAGCCCGAGATCACCCTCGGCGTGATCCCCGGCATGGGCGGGTCGCAGCGTCTCGTGCGCGCTGTCGGGTACTACAAGGCCGCCGATCTCATCCTCACGGGGCGGATGATGGACGCCGCCGAGGCCGAGCGCTCGGGCCTGGCCTCACGGGTGGTGCCTGCGGCCGACCTGCTGGCCGAGGCGCAGAAGAGCGCCGAGGCGATCGCCGCCAAGGGCCTGCCCGCCCTCTACGCGGCGAAGGCGGTGCTCGACGGCGCACTCGAATCCTCGCTCGCCGAGGGGCTCCGGCTGGAGAAGCACGTGTTCGCGAGCCTGTTCGACACCGAGGACCAGAAGGAGGGGATGGCCGCGTTCCGCGAGAAGCGCGCCCCCGACTTCCGCGGGCGCTGACGGTCAGAGCGGCTCGGGCTGCGGGCGCGGCTCGGTGAAGTCGCCCGAGTCCTTGCGGAAGCGCGCGATGATGCGGACGAGCTCGGTGGTGTCGTCGTCGCTCAGGCCGGGGCTCTCGAACACCTCGGTGTTGAGGGCCGCGGTCGCGCGCTCCACGAGCTCGCGTCCGGCGTCGGTGAGGACCAGCATCGCGGCGCGGCCGTCGTCGGGATGCTGCTCGCGGGAGAGCAGCCCATCGCGGGTGAGCCGGTCGACGGTGTTCGTGACGCTGGTGGGATGCACCTGGAGGCGGGCGATGGCGCTGGCCATCGGCATCCTCCCCTCGCGGGTGAAGCCGAGCAGCCGCAGCATCTCGTAGCGCGCGAACGACAGCCCGAACGGCTTGAGCGTCGCGTCGATGCGGGCGAACAGCAGCTGCTGCGCGCGGATGATCGACGTCACCGCGGTCATACCGGCCGCCGCGGGCTCCCAGCCGTGCGCGATCCACTGCCGCTTGGCCTCGGCGATCGGGTCGACCGCCAGACGCTTCGGTGCTGCCATCGCGACCTCCTCGTTCCACCGTATCGGGATGCCGCAACCGGCGTTTATGTATACACACAGTGCATCGAAACTCGGTAGCAAGCTGTTCACCACCGCGGATTGGCTACATTCTGCGTGGCCCCATAGACTCGTGCGCAGCGTGAGGAGATCGTCATGAAGATCGTCGTCCTGGTCAAGGAAGTCCCGGATACCTACGGGGATCGCAAGCTGTCGCTGGAGACGGGGCTTGCCGATCGCGGGGCGAGCGAGACGGTGCTCGACGAGATCGGCGAGCGGGCCCTCGAGGTGGCGCTGTCGCATGCCGACAAGACGCCGGGCACCGAGGTCGTGGTGCTGTCGATGACGCCCGAGTCGGCGTCGGCGACGGTGCGCAAGGGGCTCGCGATGGGTGCCGCGTCGGCGGTCCAGGTGGTCGACGACGCGCTGCTGGGCGCCGACCTCGGACTGACCGCAGAGGTGCTCGCGGCCGCGCTGCAGCGCACCGGGTTCGATCTGGTCATCGCCGGCAACCAGTCCACGGACGGGTCCGGCGGGGTGCTGCCGGCGATGGTGGCCGAGATCCTCGACGTGCCGTCGGCCACGTACCTGAGCGCGGTCGAGATCGCGGACGACGCGGTCAGCGGCACGCGCGCGTCGGACGGCGCGACGATGCAGGTGACGGCATCCCTCCCCGCCCTCGTGTCGATCACCGAGGCGCTGCCGGATGCCCGGTTCCCCAACTTCAAGGGCATCATGGCAGCGAAGAAGAAGCCTTTCGAGACGCTGTCGCTCGCCGACCTCGAGATCGACCCGCACGACCCCGAGGCCTCGCGGTCGATCGTCATCGGGCTGAGCGAGAAGCCGCCGCGCGCGGCGGGCGTGAAGATCGTCGACGAGGGCGACGCGGGCGAGAAGCTCGCGGAGTTCCTCATCCAGAACCGGCTCGCGTAAGGAAGCGCCATGACGTTTGCAGATGACTCGATCCTGGTTCTGCTCGACACGACGCCGTCGGGCGGCCTGGCCAAGTCGGCCGCCGAGGTGCTCGGCGCCGCCGCGTCGGTGGGCACGCCGGTCGCGCTGATCGTCGGTGACGAGGCGTTGGCGACGGATGCCGCGGCCCTGGGCGCCGCGTCGGTGCTGGTCGCCGCTGCCGGCGACGGGCTGGGCGCGGGGCGGGTGGACGCGCTGACGTCGGCCGCAGACCTCGTGCGTCCGGACGCGGTGCTGGTGTCGAACTCGGTGGAGGGCCGCGATGTCGCCGGCCGCTTCGCCGCCCGTAACCGTTCGGGTGTCGCGGTGGACGCCGTCGGCGTCTCGCGCGACGCCGAGGGCGTCGTCGCGCAGCACTCCGTCTACGGCGGCGCGTACAACGTCGACTCCGCGGTGACGTGGGGGGCGCCGGTGATCACGATCCGTCAGGGATCGGTGGATGCCCGTGCCGAGGCCGTCGCCTCGCCCGAGGTCGAGACGCTCGAGGTGCGCGCGTCGGGCCGCCGGGCCGCTGCGGTGACGTCGGTGGACGAGGCTGTCGTGTCGTCGTCGCGGCCGGAGCTGCGCGGTGCCGCGAAGGTCATCTCGGGCGGTCGCGGACTCGGGTCAGGCGAGAAGTTCGCGCTCGTCGAGCAGCTGGCCGACGTCCTCGGCGCCGCTGTCGGCGCGTCGCGTGCCGCGGTCGACGCCGGCTACGTGCCGCAGACGTACCAGGTCGGGCAGACCGGTGTGTCGGTGTCGCCGCAGCTGTACATCGCGATCGGCATCTCCGGCGCCATCCAGCACAAGGCGGGCATGCAGACCGCGAAGACGATCGTCGCGATCAACAAGGACGCCGACGCCCCGATCTTCGAGATCGCCGACTTCGGCGTCGTCGGCGACCTGTTCCAGGTCGTGCCGCAGCTGATCGCCGCGCTCGAGGCGAAGAAGGCGTAACCCGCATGGCGACGTTCGGTTCCTCGGTGCGGCGCGGTCTGCCGCGCGTCCCCGGCGGCGAGCCGTGGCCTCCGGCCGGCGTGGCCCCGGTCGCTGCCGGCACGTTCGCCGCCACGGCGGTGGCCGAGGCTGTGGAGCCGCCGGTCGTTGAGCGAGCGAGGAACGAGCGAGACGAAACGCCTCGGCTGCAGGAGGAACCCGCGGTTCCTGCGCCCGCTGCAGCTTCCGCTGCACCCGTGGCTGCTGCGCGGGCACTGCGTCGAGGTCTGCCGCGTGTGCCGGGCGGCGAGCCGTGGCCGCCGGCATCCACGATTCCTGTCGCGGCCGCGACCACATCTGCTCCGCCGTCGGTCTCCGCACCCGCTGCCGCAGGCGCCACACCGCACGTGACTGCGGAGCAGCCTGTTCTGCAGTCAGAACCCGCGGGAGCCGAGGCCCCCGCGACGCACGTTGTGCCGGCGGAGTCGCGGGCCACGGCCGGCGCCAAGGCGCTGCGCCGTGGTCTGCCCCGCACTCCGGGCGGCGAGCCGTGGCCGCCCGCCGGGCTTGCGCCGGCTGTCGCGGCACCTGTGGCCGAGACGGCCGTCGCGGCGGCGCCCGCCGCCGGGGCACCGACCGCTCCGCAGGCGGAGGCGGAGGCATCCACTGCTCCCGTCGTGCGGGCGACCCCGTCGGGCGTGCCGCTGTCGCAGCCGCTGCCCTACCCGCACACGGTGTGGGAGGGCACGAACGCTCGGGTTCACCCGATCCGACGCGAGCCGCGCAAGGTCGGGCCGTTCACCGGCGCTCAGTGGGGCCTGGCCATCCTGGGTGGGGCCGGTCTGCTGTACGCGGCGGCGATGGTCGTGCTCGCGGTGCGGTGGCTGCTCTCGACGTCGTGGGGTGTGGACTTCCTCGCGGCGTTCCCCGGCGAATACCACCTGCCCGAGGGGGCGCCCGTGGGCTTCCCGGCGTGGCTCGGGTGGCAGCACTTCTTCAACGTGTTCCTGATGGTGCTGATCATCCGCACCGGACTCACGGTTCGCACCGAGAAGCGGCCGAGCGTGTTCTGGTCGCCGCGCACCAACGGTCGTCGCAAGATCAGCCTGAACCTGTGGTTCCACCAGTCGCTCGACATCCTGTGGCTCGTCAACGGCGCGATCTTCGTCGTGCTGCTGTTCGTGACCGGGCAGTGGCTGCGCATCGTGCCGACGTCGTGGGAGGTGTTCCCCAACGCGCTGTCGGCGGCGCTGCAGTACGCGTCGCTGGACTGGCCGACCGAGAACGGCTGGGTGAACTACAACGCGCTGCAGCAGCTGGCGTACTTCACGACGGTGTTCATCGCGGCGCCGCTCGCGGCGATCACCGGTGTGCGCATGTCGGGCATCTGGCCGAAGAACGCCGCCGGGCTCAACAAGGCCTATCCGGTGGAGTGGGCGCGGGCGCTGCACTTCCCGGTGATGCTGTACTTCGTGCTGTTCATCTTCGTGCACGTCGTGCTGGTGTTCGCCACCGGGGCGCTGCGCAACCTCAACCACATGTACGCGATGCAGGGGTCCACCGACCCGAACGCGTACGCCGACAACTGGCTCGGGTTCTGGATCTTCGCGCTCTCGCTGCTCGTGATCGTCGCGGCCTGGATCGCGGCACGGCCGCTCGTGCTCGCCCCCATCGCCCGACTGTTCGGCAAGGTGTCGGGGCGCTGACGCCGACGGTCAGCCGTCGAGCGTGAGGCCGAGGAGCTCGGCGAATGCGGGAGCCATGAGCTGCAGCTGCTCGGCCGAGATCGTCGCACCGCGCAGCCCCTCGATCCCGACGACCTGACCGAGGTCTGCGCCGCGCAGGTCGACGTCGGTCAGCTTCGCGCCGCTGGTGTTCAGCGTGGCGATGCGGCAGCCCTCGAACGAGACGCGCCGGGCCGCCGCATCCATCAGATCGATCTCGTCGATCGTGCAGTCGATGAACGCGACGTCGAGCAGCTCGGCAGCGCGCAGATTGACGTACCCGAGCTTGCAGCGGGTGAAGCGGATGCCGCGCCACGACGCGTCGTACACCTCGACCGAGCCGAATCGGCTGTCGCGCACCTCGACATCGCGCCAGCCGCTGCGTGCTGCCGACACGGCGGGGACGTTCGCGCCGGTGATGACGCTCTCGAGCACGTGGGTGCCGCGCAGCGTCCATGACCCGAGCTCGAGCCCGTCGAAGCGGCACCCCTCGACGGTGTCGCCGACGGCGAGCTGCCAGGCGTCACGGACGATGCCGGAGTAGGCGGCGCCCAGGAACGCATCGAACGCGTCGGCGTCGCCCGGTGCGATGCCGGCGAGCACCACCGCCTCGTCGAAGTCGAACGCGGGCGCCTGAGTGCCCGTCCTGCCACGCGTGCTCTTGGTGCGGATCGCCACGGACACCAGGCTAGTCGGCGGCGCCGACACCGCCCTCGGACGGAGAGAGGGATGCCGCACCCGCCGCGAATCCGTCGGCATAGGCCTCGTCGGCGCCGAGGCGGAACATGTCGCGCTCCAGCGGGCGCACGATCGACCGGGCGCCCGGAAGGTCGAGTGGTCCGACGAGGTCGGAGCGGCCGCGCACGACTGCGACCGGCAGGCGTGCCGCCTTGCCCTTCACGAGGTCGGCGGCGGCGGCCAGCTCGTCGCCCACACACGGCATCGTGACGACCAGGGGGCGTCCTTCGGCGTCGGTCGCGCCCCGGAGATCCTCGAACACGAGGACACCGCCCGCGCCGATCGCGTGGTCGGTCTGCCCTTCGCGCCAGGCACGCCCGAGCGTGTCGGACACGATGACACCGATCTCGACGCCCAGGCGCTCGCGCAGCCCGGCGGCGATCGTGCGAGCCGACGCGTCGGGGTCGACCGGCAGCAGCAGCACGGTGCCCTCGGGGGTGTTCGAGGCGTCGACGCCGGCCGCCGCCGACACCATGCCGAGGCGGTTCTCGACGATGCGCGTCGTGAACCCCGACGGAGTGAGACGGGATGCCACCACCCGCACGGTCTCGGCGGTGATGGCGTCTTCGCGGTCGTCGGCGACGACGAAGCGACCCTCGGCCTTCGAGACGATCTTCGACGTCACGACGAGGATGTCGCCGTCCGCCAGCACGCCGGCAGCGGCTTCGGCGATGACGGCCACGAGGTCGGTGCCGGACGCGATCTCGGGGATGCCCTCGAGGGGCCAGACGGTGAGCGGGGTGCGAGGGGGCATGCGAACAGTCTTGCGGATCGGGGGCCTCGCCGGACGCCGGGTCGGCGGCATCCATTCTTCCGGCGGACCGCCGGCGCGGACGACGAAGGGGCATGCCCGGCGAACCGGACACGCCCCCTCGGAACGGACGGGTCAGCGCGTGAAGCGCACCTCGGTGAGGGTCTCGCCGAGGAACGGCTCGGTGTGCGACGCGCCGTCGAGAGTGAACCCGTTGCGCACGTAGAAGCGGTGCGCGCGGGGGTTGTCGTCGGCGACCCACAGGTACAGGCCCTCGGCGGGCTCGACGACGGCGTCGAAGAGCTTCTGACCGATGCCGGTGCCGTGATAGGCGTCGAGCAGGTAGATGAAGTACAGCTCGCGGAACCGCGGGGCGTCCTTGTCGCGCGCCGGGCCGGAACCCGCGAACCCGACGATCTCGCCGTCGACGAGGGCGGCGAACATCTTGAACTCGGGACCCTGCACGGCCCAGTGGGTCCACAGTTCGGCGAGGCGCTTGGGCGAGACGGCCTCGAGGGCCGCCTTGCTGATCAGGTGGTCGTAAGTCTCGTGCCAGCACGTCGCGTGGACGCGCCCGAGGGCCTCGGCGTCGACGTCGCGCACCGGACGGACGACGATGTCGGTCTGGGTTTCGGCTTCCATGTGCGTGACTCTACGCGGCTCGCCGCGAGACGGGAAATCGCGCGAACGCGGGATGAACGGCGTATGACAAGCGGATGCCGGGCAGCGGGATGCGGGTGGTCGGACGTCGTACTCGGGTGGGGGAGGCCGCGATCAGCGATCGGCGGTCTGGTCCGCCGTTCGGTCGTCGAGCGAACGGCGGACGGGCGGGACGAAACGTCGTGAGCTGGTGTCGGGACGAAGCGCGGGAGTTCGCGCGGGGTGTCGCCCGGGGTCTCGGGGCGGAGGTGGTGTGGGTGCGGGTGGGTCGGGCCGGGGGCATCCATTCCCCTCCTCCACAGGGAGCGCGCACTGCGCGTCCAACGGAGTCATCCACAGGTGGAAAAACCCGGTGGATCTGGGGATTTGAATGTCGGAACCCCTCGGCATGATGGTGTCATGACAGACCTCGCCGATGCTCTCGCCGGGATCGCGATGCACTCGCCGCGGTGCTCTCGGATGCCGTGGTCGATGAGGCGCTGCGGGGCTGTCGAGACGACGAGGTGCTGGCCGTGTTGGCGACCGCCGCGCGGGTACGTCGCTTGGCGAGGCGGTGGTGGTCGAGTCGGTCGCCATCGTGGTCGATCGGGACGAGTCGGTGCCGCATCCGGAGCGGCTGACGTCGCGCTATGGATGCCGCACCCTGGCCGAGCTCGTGCAGCGGGCGACGCGGGTCTCATCGCGGACCGCGGCCGAGGCGGTCGCGGCGGGTAAAGCCGTGCGCCGGTCCGTGGCCCCGTCGACGGGGGAGCTGCTGCCGGCGCAGTTCCCGGCGATGCGAGCGGCATTGACCTCAGGGCATGCCGGGCTTGACGGCGTCGCTGCCGTCCTGGGCGTGTTCCGCGGCACGCTGGCGGGGCGTGACGGGCTGCTCGCGGCCGATGAAGAGCTGGCTGCCGCTGCGTCGGGGTGCGGCGCGGACGGTGCTCTGCCGGCGTCGGCGGATGACTTGCGGGCGATGGCGCAGGTGTGGGCGGCGTATCTGGACCCGGACGGGTCCGAACGCGCCGAGTCGCGGGCGTTGCGCAAGCGTGGTGTCACGATCGGGCGACCTGGAACGGACGGGCTGGTCCCGGTGCGCGGCGGTCTGCTTCCCGAGGTCGCGGCTCTGCTGCAGGTCGGGTTCGACAGTGTGCTGAACCCTCGCGTTGCGGGCGCCGACCTGCCCGGGCCGAGGTTCGTCGGCGCGGATCAGGATGATCCGATCGGCCTGTTCGAGGAGCAGGCCGATCAGCGGACGGCCGCGCAGAAGCGGCACGACGCGCTGGCCACGCTGCTGACCGCGGCGATCGAGGCCGACACGGTGCCGACGCTGGGTGGCACGGCGGCGACCTTGGTCGTGCAGGTCCGTGAAGAGGACCTCGCGACCGGTCGCGGGTACGCGCACGTCGACGGCGAGCCGGTGCCGATCGCCTCCGCCAGGCACATCGCGTGCAGCGGGGCGGTTCAGCGCGTCCTGACGGGTGAGAACGGCCGGATCTTGTCGCTCACCACACTGGACCGCGTCTTCACCCATCACCAGCGCAAAGCGATCGGGCTGCGGGACGGCGGGTGTGTCATCCCCGGCTGCCACGTGACGGCTCGGTGGTGCGAGATTCACCACGTTCAGGAGCATGCACGAGGCGGACCGACGCATGTCGACAACGGAGTCCTGCTGTGCTTCTTCCATCACCGCACGATCGACACGAGCGGATGGCGGATCCGCATGATCGACGGCGTCCCGCACGTGAAAGGCCCGTACTGGTGGGACTCGGACGCGAGATGGCGGCCGGTGATGAAGTCTCCGACCCGACGCCGAGAACTCATCGTCCGGCGAACCTGATGCTTCCCGCGGAGGAGTGATCGGAACGCCATCCTCACCGTCAGGGCAGGGGGCGCACCTTGACCAGGTACATGAGGTCGACGCCCTCATGCAGCGGTTCGCGCCGGTCGACGACGTAGCCCTCGCGTTCGTACAGGCGGATGTTCGCCTCGCTGAGGTGCCCGGTGAACAGCTCGAACCGGTCCGCACCGCTTGCCTCCTCCGCGGCCCGCAGCAGCCGCGTCCCGATCCCGCGACCCTGCAGATCGGGGACGACGGTCAGCCGGCCGATGTGTGCGACGCCGTCGTCGACCGTCCACCTCACGGCGCCGATCAGCCGACCCGCCGAACGCAGCCCGAGCCCCGGGCCGTGCAGCTCAGCCTCGAGCTCCTCGAGTGACTGCGTGAGCGCCGGCAGGAACGGGTCGCGGTACAGCCGCGCCTCGCTGGTGTACGCGGCGCGCTGGAGCGTCAGCACCTCGCCGGCGTCATCGGGAGTCAGCGGGGCCAGGGCATCGGTCGCCGGGGAGGTCACCCTCGAATTGATACCAGAACGCGCACGGTCCGCGTGGCCGAGCTGCCGACCCCGAAGGGATGCAGCCGCGACGTTGTAGGAATCGGCAATCGAATCGGCATCTGCGTCGAGGATCGCTACGATCGCACTTCGTGAATGTGTGGTGGCGGACCCTCCTGACGATCATGCGCGCCAAGGCGGCGCTGCGCCGCGGCGGCCCGATCCCGCCGCGCTCCGTCGGCCGCGTCCGGCTCACCACGATGCCGACCGACATCGACCTGCTGATGCACATGAACAACGGGCGCTACGCGTCGCTGTTCGACCTCGGCCGATTCGACCTGCTGATCCGCACGGGACTGTGGGATGCGATGAACGAGCGCGACTGGTACGCCGTGGTCGCGAGCGAGACCGTCACGTTCCGCAAGTCGCTGCAGCTGTGGCAGCGGTTCACCGTCGAGTCGCGTCTCTACGGTCACGATGACAAGGCGGTCTATCAGATCCACCGTGCCGTGGTCGACGGCGAGGTCTACGCCGAAATGATCGTGCGGGCCCGCTTTCTCCGCAAGAACGGGGGAGTGGTCAACACCGACGAGCTGTTCGCCGCGCTCGGCCGCCCCGACGACCTGCCGCCGCTGCCGAGCTGGGTCGCGGATTGGGCCGACGGCGCCGCGCTGCCCTCGACGAAGGCTCCCGCTCCCAGCCTCTGGAGCTGACCGGATGCGGCGGATGAGCCGCCGCTAGCGCACAGGACGCCTCCAGCACAACCCGCTTGCCGTCATTCACGGGGTGGGGTTGCGTGGACGGTCCGACGCGCCGGCGAACCATACCGGCGCGGGGAGTCAAGGAGTGTGCCGTGGACACGACCACCCTCATCTGGATCATCGTCGGCATCGCGATCGTTCTCGTGATCGTCGTCGTCGCGCTGCTGGTGACCGCACGCGGTCGCAGGACGCGACGGCTCGAGCACCAGCACGAGCGGGCCGAGCGTCTGCGTGCCGACGCACGCGAGACGGACCTTGCCGCCCGCGAGCACGAGGCGCAGGCAGCCCGTGCCCAGGCCGACGCCGCTGCCGCCACCGCCGCAGCCGAGGCGGCGAAGGCGCGTGCGGCCGAAGCATCGATCGACGCCGAGCGACGTTCGGGCGCTATCGACGATCACCGCGACGAGGCCGCGGAGCTGCGCACGCGACAGGCCGAGACGTTGCGCAAGGCCGACGACGTCGACCCCTACGTCGATGACGCTGCGCGGCCCGCGGAGGGCGCGCCGACCGCCGGCGACGACACGGCGTCCGCTCGCGACCTGGACGCACGCGATGCCGACGCTGTCCGCGCGCAGGAGGGCCGTCTTCCGGCGGATGCCGACGACGAGACGCGGCCCGGCGCCGCGCCGACGCGCTCAGAGCATCCTTGACGACGGTCGGGCCGCGTCCGTGGCCCCGCGGCGCGGCCCCGGCTCCCGCGCGGAGCGGGGCTCCGGCTCCCGATAGCGTAGGCGGGTGACCGATCTGCTCGCCGTGCTGCGCACCGCCGGCCGCCTGCTGTGGCGGCACTGGCCGGTGCTGCTGGCGCTGTACCTCGGAGCGATCCTCGTTCGCTACGGGGTCATCGAGGTCGCGGGCTGGGTCGGTTCCTACAGCGCGGTCGCCGGATCGCTGCTGCTGCCGATCGCCATCCTCGTCAGACTCGTCGCCCTGGTGGCCATGTTCCTGGTGCTGCGCGACGGCATGCGGCAGCTGCGCGCCATCGCGCCGCTGCCGACGGACGGGCCGACCCGGCGCCGCGAGTTCTTCGACGCACTGATGGTCGGCATCCTCCCGTTCTTCGCGTTCTACGCGGCGTGGGGATATCTGCGCGAAGACGCGGTGGCCTATTCGCTCCGTGCGCTGGAGCTCTCGACCGGGCGACTGCTGACCGACGAAGCGCGTGGGGACGGGGTGGGCGGGATGGTCACGGTCACGCCCCTGACCGTGGCGATCGTGGTCGTCGCCTTCGCGCTGCGCTGGCTGCTCAAGCGCCATCGCGACCGTCTTCCGCGCTGGTTCGGGTTCATCGCGGCCTACCTCGAGGCCGTATGGGTGTACTTCGCGGCGATCGTCATCTCCGACGTGGTCGGATCCGTCACGGCATGGGTCGGATCGCGGCAGGGCATGGTGTGGCTCAGCGACATCCGGTCGCTGATGGAGTCGGTGTTCGTGCCGCTCGGCTGGCTGTGGGGCGCGACCGACTGGCTGCTCGGCGAGGCCGGCGGCATCATCCTCCTGCCGATCGCGTGGTTGACCATCGCGGGAGTGCTGTACGGGCAGGTGGTCGCCCCGCAGGCGATCGACACGACGCAACTCGGCGGCGAGACGGGCCGCCGCATCCGCACGCGGTACGGGTCGCTGCCGGCCCGACTCCGGGCGCGGCTGGGCGATATCTGGAGCGAGCTCATCAGCCGGTTCACGCCGATCGGCAACGCGCTGGTGCTGATGTGGCGCGCCGGGCCGGTGCTCATCGGGGGGTTCGTGCTGCTCTACACCCTGCTGCTCTGGGTGCAAGGGCTGCTCGAATGGGCGATCCCGCGCGCGTTCGGCCCCCAGCCTCTGAGTTTCTGGTTCATCAACGACCAGTTGATCTTCCTGATCGCCCCGGTCCTCATCGAGCCTGTGCGCATCGCGCTCGTGGCCGGCGGCTACGACGGTGTCATCGGGCGACTGCGCGGACGCCTCGCGGGGGGAGAGACGGATGCCGCGGCATCCGGTTCTCCGTCGCCGCAGGCGGTCACGGATCAGGGGTCGATGACGGCGCTCACGAACTCCGGCAGCCCGGGTTTGGACGCGAGCCAGACGGTGAACGGCCCCGACACGTCCTCGGCGACGAGGTAGTCGACCGTGATCGCATAGGGCTCGGTCAGCTCGGAGTCGCACCCGGTGAACAGGTCGTCGTCCCACTCCCGGCCCAGATCGGTGGTGTAGCTCCACTGTCGTTCCAGGCCGCCGGTCTCGTGCAGTTCGGGCGTGGAGCACGCGAACTCGGAGCCCGCGGGATCGATCTGGATCTCGACCGTGATCACTTTGCTGCCTTGCGGGGCATCGGGGAACTCGCTGTACTCCGCCGTGACCGGGCCGATCGTCGCACCCACGTACTCGGTCGATTCACCCGGCTGCAGGAGGATCGGCTGGGCCGGTGTGCCCTGCAGCGTCTCCGACCACTCGTTCCACGCCATCGCGGCGTAGGTCGCCGGCACGAGCACCAGGACTGCGCCCAGCGCGACCGCATTGGAACGCCACCATCCGGTCACGGGTTGGTCCATCCCGTCATCAGCAGGTCGGTCTCGTCGACCGTGTCGAGGTCGGCGAGGTCGAATGTCAGCACGACCATCGAGTCGAGCTCGGGGTTGATGCCATTGAGCGCCAGCTCGATCCGGCCCTCGCCGGCACGAAGTTCGGTGGGCAATTCGAACGCGAGGCTGCCGGATTGCGGGACGCCGACACGCAGCGTTCCCCGGTAGAAAGACTTCGGCCGCTCGCTCGCGTCGAACTGCTTGCCGTCGATCCGCAGCTGCGCGGAGCCGAGCGAGGCTCCGACCTCGGTGAGGACGGCTTCCGCATCCAGATCCACGACCAGCCAGTTCCCTTCGGCTGACCAGGCCGTCGCATTCACCGTGCCGGCACGGCGGAGATCGGTGAAGGTCACAGCGATGTTCCGCCCGGTGGCGGCCTGACCGATCGTCGCAGGCACCTCGAACGGCGCCTTCATCTGCGCGTCGCCCGGCGTCGCCAACGAGACGAACCAGGCTGCGACGATGCACAGCAGGCCGATCGTCCACGCGGCCCACGGAGGCAGCCTCCGCGATGCCGGTGCTGCGGCAGGCGTGGTCGGCGTCGGCACGGGATCAGTCGTCATCGGCGGAGTCCTCCTCCACGCCGGCGCCGACGTCCTCGATCGGCAGCGACATCGTCGCCGTCGGCACTGGATCCTGCCAGTTGCTGCCCTGGGCGACGAACGACGCCGTGTACAGCCTCATGTCATCGAGAGTGACCTCGAGCTCGTCACCGGCCTGGTAGTCGTCGGCGTCCACCGCCCAGGAGTAGACCACCTTGGCGGGGACACCCGGCTGCAGTATCGGTCCGGCCGTGGTGTCGTCATAGCGGGCGACGCTCGGCCCGGGGTCCTTCTCGTCATCGCCGAGGTCGCGGTCGCTCTCCAGGCCCTTGATCGAGAACGATTCCTCCACGCTCCACGACCCCCGCGTGCGCAGCGGTTGATCCCAGTTGTTCGTGACGTCGACCACGATCGCGAGCACGCGCTCGCCGTCTTCGGGCCAGGTGCCCGATCCCGGAAGCTCGTCGATCAGCACGGCCTTGACCACCGTGAGGGTGCGCATGTCGGTGACATGCGCCTCGCCCGGCTCCAGCACGGCGAGCGGTGGCGGTGTCGCCTCAGCGAGCCCGCCGAACGCCGCCGTCGCGGCCAGGAACGCCCCCGTGCCGATCGCGGCGAACCAGGCCGTCGGCACGCGATCGCTCGCCGCGCGCACCCAGGTGAAGCGGCTCTTCCGCGCGGGGGCTGCGGACGGCTGCTCGGACACCAGCCCAGCCTAGAGGGCCGGGCACACGTCGTTTCGCGGGGACGAGGGGGGATGCCGCAGACCTACCGGCCCGGATCGCCGCCCGTGACGGCGAAGGCGTCGCGCAGCGCGCGGCGCACCTCGACGATGCCGGCACGGTCCCGAGAGGCCGTCCGCTGCGCCAGGAAGATCTCGCGCGCCGGGCGCCCCGGCAGATCGAGCAGCCGGACCGGAGCCGGAGCACCGGTCCACAGCAGGTCGGGGAGCACGGCTACCGCCTGACCGGACGCGACCAGCCGGGCGTGCGCGGTCAGGTCGGCCAGCTCGAACCGCACGTCAGGCTCGAACCCGGCGGCCCGGCACTGCTGCACCGCCCACTGGCGTGCCGCGGTGCCCGCGGGCTCCATCGCCCACGCCCGCTGCCGCAGATCGTCCAGCGAGCGGGCGGTGTCGGCAGGCGCCACCGCCAGGCGGATGGGGTCGGTGCCGAGCACCTCCCGTTCGAGTCCTTCGACGTGCGCGCGCGTGTGCCCGGGGTACTGCTCGGCGATCACGAGGTCGACGCCGCGCGCGGTGAGCTCGAACAGGCCCTCCTCCGGCGGCAGCTGCACGAGCTCGACCCGCAGTCCGGGTGCGCGTTCGGCGAGCAGCCGGAGGGCGCCCGGAAGCAGCGCGAGCGTCGCCGTCTGCATCACCGCGACGCGCACCGGCGCGAGGCCCGGCGTCAGCGACTCGAGCTCGCCGCGGGCGTGCTCGTCGAGGTCGAGCGCCCGTGCCGCGTGGGCGGCCAGCACCCGCCCGTGCTCGGTGAGCCGCACCCGGCGTCCGTCCGGGGCGAGCAGCGCGACGCCCGCCTCCTTCTCGAGCAGTCCGAGCTGCTGCGAGATCGTCGAGGGGCTGAACGACAGGGCCTCGGCGACGGCCGCGAGCGTACCCCGCAGCGCGAGCTCGTGGAGCAGCCTGAGACGGCGAAGTTCGAACACCGGCATCCCATCGACAGAATCGAACGATATAGATCATAGATGTTCGCTTTTCGCGAATGAATGGATGCCGCACGCTAGAGGTCATGGCACATGTCGAGCCGATCGCGCACGAAGAGGTGCAGGCTGGAGTCACGCAGGTGGACGCAGAGGTGGATGGAGCGCGCATGGAACCCGGGACCGACGGACGTCTGGTCGAGGAGGCCGTGGCGCTGGCGCAGCGATGGACGGCCGAGAGCGCCGAGGTCGAAGCGGACCCCGCTGCCGAGCGACTGGCCGGCGTGCTGAAGGACCCGAACGGACTGCCGTTCACGATCGGCTTCGTCGACGGGGTGATGCGACCCGAGAGCCTCTCGGCGGCGGCCTCGCATCTGCACCGGGTCGCCCCGCTCGTGCCCGACTTCCTGCCCTGGTACCTGCGTTCGGCCGTGCGCGTCGGCGGGGCTGTCGCCCCCGTGCTGCCCTCGCCGGTGGTGCCGATCGCGCGGCGCGTGCTGCGCGAGATGGTGGGCCACCTCGTGGTTGACGCGCGGCCCGACAAGCTCGGCGCCGCCATCGAGCAGCTGCGCGCGGGCGGCGCGCGCCTGAATCTGAACCTGCTCGGCGAGGCGGTGCTCGGCGAGGACGAAGCGCGGCGCCGGCTCGACGGCATCCACGAACTCATCCGACGCCCCGACGTCGACTATGTGTCGGTCAAGGTCTCGGCGATCGCGAGCCACATCTCGATGTGGGCGTTCGACGAGGTGGTCGACAAGGTCGTCGAGCGACTGCGTCCGCTGTACCTCACGGCCGCCGCGGACGGCACGTTCATCAACCTCGACATGGAGGAGTACCGCGACCTCGACCTCACCATCGCGGTGTTCACGAGTCTGCTCGAAGACCCGCGCCTGCGGGGGCTCGAGGCGGGCATCGTGCTGCAGGCCTACCTGCCCGACGCGCTCCCCGCGCTCCAGCAGCTCACGGCGTGGGCGCTCGCCCGCATCGAGGCGGGCGGTGCGCGCATCAAGGTGCGGCTCGTCAAGGGCGCGAACCTCGCGATGGAACGGGTGGATGCCGTCATGCACGGGTGGACGCTGGCCACCTATGACGCGAAGGTCGACGCCGACGCCAACTACGTGCGGTGCCTGCGCTACGCCCTCGACCCCGCGCACACGCGCGGCGTGCGGATCGGCGTCGCCGGTCACAACCTGTTCGACATCGCCTACGCCTGGCTGCTCGCCGGTGCGACAGGTGTGCGGCCCGACACTTCGACAGGCTCCGTGCAGGCGACATCGGGCGCCGCCGGCGCGTCGCCCGATGTCGAGTTCGAGATGCTGCTCGGCATGGCGCAGGGACAGGTCGAGGCCGTCACACGCGAGGTCGGGCACGTGCTGCTGTACGTGCCGGTGGTGCGTCCCGACGAGTTCGACGTCGCGATCAGCTACCTGGTGCGGCGCCTGGAAGAGAACGCGTCGAGCGACAACTTCCTGTCGGCCGCGTTCGACCTCGCCGACGACCCGGCGATGTTCGCGCGCGAGCGCGACCGCTTCGTCGCCTCGCTCGCCCGCGCCGACGATGCCGGGCTCGCGATCGGCCCGAACCGCGACCAGGACCGCGCCGCCGAGGCCGCCGAGCTGTCGGCGCCGACCGCCGACGACCCGGCCGACGAGTCGCCGCGCGCGCAGGCCCGGCTGCGCCGCGCCGCACGGTCGGCCGACGAGGCCGGCCTCACGCAGGTCGTCATGGGCATCGCGCGGTCGGCTGCGACCACCGACACCGCCCCGCTCGAACCCGCCGTCCCCGAGCAGGTGTTCGGCGCCGAGGCGTTCATCGAGACGGCGGTGTTCGCGCCGCGCCAGACCGATGCGCGTGCGGCGGGCGCCCCGGGCTTCCGCAACACGCCCGACAGCGACCCGGCCCTGCCCGGCAACCGCGCCTGGGCCCGCGGCATCCTCTCCCGCATCGAGACCTCCCGCGCGGGCGACCAGACGGTCGCCGCCGCCCGTGTCAGCGACGAATCGGAACTGCAGGCGATCATCGCGCGGGTGACGGATGCCGCCGGCCGCTGGGGTTCGCTCCCCGCAGCCGACCGGTCCGCCGTGCTGGCCGCGGCCGCGCGGGCGCTGGAGGCGCGTCGTGGCGAACTGATCGAGGTCGCCGCGTCCGAGACCGGCAAGGTGTTCGCCGAGGCCGACGTCGAGGTCAGTGAGGCCGTCGACTTCGCGAACTACTACGCCGCCACGGCCCGCGAGCTCGACCGCGTGAGCGGTGCGGTGTTCGAGCCGGCGAAGCTCACCGTCGTGACGCCGCCGTGGAACTTCCCGATCGCGATCCCGGCGGGCGGTGTGCTCGCCACGCTCGCCGCGGGCTCGGGCGTCGTGTTCAAGCCGGCACCGCAGGCGCGGCGCTGCGCCGCCGTCGTCGCCGAGGCGCTGTGGCAGGCGGGCGTGCCCCGCGACGTGCTCGCCCTCGTCGACATCGACGAGGGCGGACTCGGCCAGGCGCTCGTGTCGCATCCGGCCGTCGATCGCGTGATCCTCACCGGGTCGTGGGAGACCGCCGCCCTGTTCCGCTCGTGGCGGCCCGACCTGCCGCTGCTCGCCGAGACCAGCGGCAAGAACGCCATGATCGTCATGCCGACGGCCGACCTCGACCTGGCGGCATCCGACCTCGTCAAGAGCGCGTTCGGCCACGCGGGCCAGAAGTGCTCGGCGGCCTCGCTCGCGATCCTGGTCGGCCCGGTCGGGCACTCGCGCCGTTTCGCCCGTCAGCTCGTGGATGCCGCGAACTCGCTGCGGGTCGGACCGCCGTCGGACCCGCTCAGCGAGGTCGGCCCGGTCGTCGAGGTGCCGCGCGGCAAGCTCGAGTGGGCGCTCACGACGCTCGAGGAGGGCGAGCAGTGGCTCGTCGAACCGCGACCCGTGGACGGCGCTCCCGAGTACCGCGGTCGCCTGTGGACGCCGGGCATCCGCGTCGGCGTCCAGCCGGGGTCGCGGTTCCACCACGAGGAATTCTTCGGGCCGGTCCTCGGCGTCATGCACGCGACGTCGCTGTCGCACGCGATCGAGCTGCAGAACGCGGTCGCCTACGGCCTCACCGCGGGCCTGTACACGCAGAACCCCGACGACCTGGCGATGTGGCTCGACCGCGTCGAGGCAGGCAACCTGTACGTCAACCGCGGCATCACCGGTGCGATCGTGCAGCGGCAGCCCTTCGGCGGCTGGAAGCGCTCGTCGGTCGGGGCGGGCGCCAAGGCCGGCGGTCCCAACTATCTCGTCGGCCTCGGCCGGTGGCGCGCGACCTCGGGGGCACCGGCATCCGCCACGCTCCATCTGCGGGGCCTCGACACGCGCATCGCCTCGCTCATCGAGGCCGCCCAGCCCTCGCTCGACTACGAGTCGTTCGAGTGGCTGCGCCGCGGCGCCCTGTCGGACGCGATCGCGTGGGACCGCGAGTTCGGCCAGGTGCGTGACGTGTCGGCGCTCGGCGTCGAGCGCAACCTGTTCCGGTACCGGCCGATCGGCTCGGTGGCCCTGCGCGCGACGGCCGACGCCTCATGGCAGGCCGTGCTGCGCGTCGTCGTGGCGGGACTGCGTGCGGGTTCGAGACTGACGCTCAGTGCGCCGGTGGGCCTCCCCGCGGCGGTGCGGCGCGTGCTCGCGGAAGGGGACGTGGCCGTCTATGTCGAGTCCGACGAGCAGTGGCTGCAGCGCATCACCGCCGACGAGGACCTGCTCACCGCCGTCGCCGACGAGGAGCAGGCACCGCGTCCGGACCGCGTGCGCCTGATCGGCGCCGCGGAGTCGGTCGCGGCGCTGCACACCCTCGTGTCGCAGGCCGTGGGCGGCGATCCCGACCTCGCCGTCTACGACAACGAGGTCACCACCGCCGGCCGGCTGGAGCTGCTGCCCTTCCTGCACGAGCAGTCCGTGACGATCACCGCGCACCGCTTCGGCAACCCCGACCCGTGGAGCGAGGCCGTGATCTGATCGCTGGTGATCAGAGACCGTCGGCGTCGACGTAGCCGGGCGTGGACTGTGGCGGCTGATGCACCTCGGCGTGGTGGGTGCGCAGCGCGCTGAGCACCGCACCGCGCACGACGTAGAACAGCGCCACGAAACCGATCACGATGAACAGGAGCGGCAGGACGATTGCCGTGAGGAATCCCATGGCGAGAACCTAGTGGATGCCGCGGCGCCCGGCATCCCGGATCAGTTCAGCGGGTCGGCCTGCAGATCCCGTATGTGGTAGAACTCCTGGTCCCACAGGAGGTACACGAGCCACGCGGGCAGGTGGTACGCCTCCTGGAGGTAGTTCTCCTGCGAGGAGTGGATCTTCCAGCCCTCCATCTTCTTGCCCGTCTCGGCCGACATCGCATACTCGGGGTCGGGCTGGTTCTTCACGACGAACGCGCCCGCCTCGCCGCCGAACATCTCCAGCGCCGTGGTGGGGCTGATCGTGTAGACGACGTACTTCGGCCCGCTGTACGAGCCGTCCTCGTCTTCGAGCTGGGCGATCGCCTTCTCGGTCACCTCGCCCATGCGCATGTGGTCCTTGTGCCCGGTCGCCCCGGACTCGGGCCAGAACGCCACGACGACATCGGGTTCGATCCGCTTCATCGTGTCGGCGACCCGGTCGACGAGCTCCTGCTCGTCCACCTCGGGCACGCCGCCGTCGGGGTAGTCCCACACCTCGTGCTCATCGACACCGAGGTTGAAGCTGTTCTTGAGGGCCTCGGCCTTGCGGATGTCGCCGAGATCCTCCTGCCGGGCGACGACCGGGACCTGATGCCCGGCTTCTCCCTGCGTCGCGGTGATCATCGCCGTGTAGGCGTCGTCCTGCGTCTTGGCGCGCCAGAACAGGCCGTTGACGGTCTGCTCGTCGTCGGGGTGCGCGAACACGCCGAGCACGCGCGTGCCGCCGAGCTCGCCGATCACCGAGTCGACTCCCTTGGCCGTCGGCATGTGGAACAGGCTGCGGCCCGCCCAGTACACGCCGACGAGGGCGACGACGAGGACGGACGCGACGACGATGAGCGCGATCCAGCGCTTGCGCATGTGGAACTCCGGGGGTGCGGTGTGCGCCCATCGGCGATGACGGGCTGAGGCATCATAAACCGAATGACGCTCGGTGGCGGAATGCGCCGGCCGGGCTCCGCTAGCGTCGCGCGCATGCAGGATGTCTCCGCCCTCGCCTCGGTCGTCTCGGCACTGTGGCTCACTGTCGCGATCCTGGCCGGCGGGTTCGCCCGCACCCGCAACCGGTCGGCCTGGACGTGGTTCCTGCTGACGTTCTTCCTCGGGCCGATCTCGGCGTTCCTGCTCGTCGTGTGGCCGGCCCGCGAGCCTGCCACCGCGGACCGGCTCGACTGACCTGTCGGGAGCCGATGTCGGGCGCCCGGCATCCTCTCGTCGCCGGAGCTCGCCGATCACGCTTCTACAACGTTGGAACTTTTTCACCCGAACGGCTTGACAGCACCTCCGATCGCGTCGCACACTGTTGTCCACCCCGTAATTCCAACGTTGTAAATCAACGGGACATCCACGGTCAGCGGCGATCGATCCCCCCGGGATCCCGCAGGCTGATCACACAGCACTACGAGAGGAATCGTGATGACGAAGTCACGGAAGCCGGTCATCGCCGCGGCGGCGATGCTGGCGGTCGGCGGACTGATGCTGTCGGGCTGCGCAGGCGGCTCCGGCGACAGCGGCACCGAGCAGCTGACCTTCATGTTCCGCGGCAGCGACGCCGAGAAGGCGGCCTACACCGCGGCGATCGAGCAGTTCGAGAAGGACAACGACGTCGACGTCAAGATCATCATGACGACGGCAGACGAGTACAGCACCAAGCTGAAAGCCGCGATCACCGGCAAGCAGGTTCCCGACGTCTTCTACATCGACCCGGGCAGCGTGCAGGCCTACGTCAAGACCGGCATCATCAAGGACATCACCGAGTACGTCGAGGGCGACAAGGACCTCGACCTCGACAACGTCTGGCAGTACGGCGTCGACAGCTACCGCTTCGACGGCAAGCTCATGGGCCAGGGCGCGATCTACGCGATGCCCAAGGACGTCGGCCCGTTCTCGTTCGGCTACAACAAGACGATGTTCGAGAAGGCCGGCATCCCGCTTCCCGACGCCGACACGCCCCTCACGTGGGACGAGTTCACGGCCGTCACCAAGCAGCTCACGCAGGACACCAACGGCGACGGCACGCTCGACCAGTGGGGCACCGGCCTGAACGTGGTGTGGAACCTGCAGGCGTTCGTGTGGTCCAACGGCGGCGACTGGCTCAACAAGGACCGCACGAAGGTCACCGTCGACACCCCCGAGTTCGCCGAGGCGCTGCAGTACTTCGCCGACCTGACCAACGTGGAGGGCGTGACCCCGTCGGCCACCGACGCGCAGACGCTCGACACCTACCAGCGGTGGATGAAGGGCGAGATCGGCTTCTTCCCGGTCGGCCCGTGGGACGTGCCCACGTACGAGAAGCTCGACTTCGACTGGGACCTCATCCCCTGGCCGGTCGGCTCGACCGGTGAGACCGCGACCTGGACCGGCACGCTCGGCATCGCCGTGAGCGAGTCGACCAAGGACCCCGACATGGCGGCCAAGCTGTCGATCTACCTGTCGACCGACCCCACCGCCCAGCAGTCGCTGGTCGACGCCGGTGTGCAGATCCCGAACCTCATCGACATGGCAAACGAGTGGGTCACCTCCTCGACCCTCCCGCCCGACAACAAGCAGGAGTTCCTCGACATCGTCCAGGACTACGGCCGGGCGCTCCCCGCGAACACGACGTACAGCGCCGAGTGGTACGACGAGCTGTTCAAGAACATCCAGCCCGTCCTCGACGGCAAGCAGACCGCGGCCGACTACCTGAAGGAAGTCCAGCCGCGCATGCAGGAGATGCTCGACAAGGCGAACGCCGAAGCCGGCATCGGCTGATCGGCTGACCCGCTGATCGAGTGGATGCCGCGCCTCGGACGAACCCGAGGGCCCGGGGTGCGGCATCCACCCTCTCCTGATCTCTTCTGAAACGAGGTTCCCATGTCGACGACGACCCCTGTCCGTCGTTCGCGGCTGCACCGCCGCGAGCACCGCGCCGCGCTCGCGCTGGTCGCGATCCCGATCGTCGGGTTCCTGGTGTTCACCGGCTACCCGCTGGTGTTCTCGGTGTACGCCTCGTTCACGAAGTGGAACGGCCTGAGCGAGCCGGTGTTCAACGGCATCGCCAACTTCGTCGAGATGGCGAACGACCGGTACTTCTGGCAGGCGATGGGCAACACGATCTTCTACATGATCGGCATCCCGATCGGGCTCGTGCTGTCGCTGCTGCTGGCCCTCGCGCTCAACCGCCGGATGCGCGGCACGACGTTCTTCCGCACCGTCTACTACGTGCCGGTGATCTCGTCGCTCGCGGCCGTCGCGATCCTGTGGCAGTGGGCGTACAACGGCGACTTCGGCCTGGTGAACCAGGTGCTGGCGCTGTTCGGCATCGACGGCCCCAACTGGCTGCAGAACGCCGACACCGTCAAGCCGGCGATCATCATCATGGCGGTGTGGAAGGGCCTCGGCTACTCGATGCTGCTGTACCTGGCGGCCCTGCAGTCGGTGCCGCGCCACCTGTACGAGGCCGCCGCCCTCGACGGCGCCGGGGCGTTCCAGCAGTTCCGCCACATCACGGTGCCCATGCTCAACCCGGTGACGTTCTTCCTCGTCGTCACGAGCATCATCGGCGGCGCCCAGATCTTCATCGAGATCAACATCATGACCCCCACCGGCGGTCCCGAGTTCAGCTCGGCCTCGATCGTCTGGTACATCTGGCAGAAGGCGTTCAACTACCTCCAGATGGGCTACGCGACAGCGATGTCGGTGGTCCTCGGGCTGCTCGTCTTCGTCGTGACCGCGATCCAGTTCCGGCTCAACCGCCGCTTCCAGTTCTCGATCGACTGAGGCACATCATGACGCTCACCACTCCCGGGGCCGTGTCGGCCCTGAACTCCGACCTCGAGGGCGCGCCGGGGCGCAAGCTGCCCCAGCGCCGTATCGGCCGCCCCACCGGCAACTCCGCCGGCCGCCGGCGCTGGTTCGGCGCCTACGGCCTCGTCAACGTCATCCTCACGATCGTGCTGTCGATCGGCGGCATCGTGATGATCGCGCCGCTGCTGTGGACGTTCTCGACGTCGCTCAAGACCCGCGAAGCCGTGTTCGCGCTGCCGCCGCAGTGGATCCCCGACCCGGTGGTGTGGGAGAACTACGTGCGGGTCTGGTCGGCAGGGCCCCTGCTGTCGGGCATCGTCAACTCGGTGATCGTGTCGGCCACCGTCACGATCATCGGCACGATCACCTCGATGCTGGCGGCCTTCGCGTTCGCGAAGCTGCGGCTGCCCGGCAAGAACGTGCTGTTCCTGATGCTGCTGGCGGCCATCATGATCCCGTTCCCGACGATCATGATCCCGCAGTTCAAGCTGTTCGCCGACCTCGGCATGGTCGACACCCTGTGGCCGCTGATCCTCCCCGGCGTCTTCGGCAACATCGTGATGATCTTCTTCATCCGCCAGTACCTCGACTCGGTGCCGGACTCGATCATCGAGGCCGCCAAGATCGACGGCGCCGGCTACCTGCGGATCTTCTTCACCCTCATCTTCCCGGCGATCCGCCCGGCGATCGCGGCGCAGTTCATCCTGTGGTTCATGGCGGTGTGGAACGACTACCTCGCCCCGATCATCTACCTGAACTCGCCCGAGAAGCAGACGCTGCAGCTCGTCATCGCGAGCTTCAACGCGACGTACGCCAGCCAGACCGACTACCCGCTCATCATGGCGGCCTCGTTCATCGCGCTGATCCCGGTGCTCGCGGTGTTCGTCATCTTCCAGCGTCAGATCATCGAGTCGGTCGCCCTCACGGGAGCGAAGGGCTGATCGTGACGTACTCGATGGATGCGGCCACCGCCGCCGACCCGACCACGTGGGGTGCGCGCAACGCGCACGACCCCACCGTGGTGCGCGGCGACGACGGCCGCTGGTACATGTTCTCGACCGACGCGGCGGTCGGCGTCGACGACATCCCCGCGGGGGTGCACGTGCGCACCTCGCCCGACCTCGTCACGTGGACCTTCATCGGCACGGCGCTGGACGGGGTGCCCGCCGCCGCCCTGGCCCACACCGGCGCAGAGGGGCTGTGGGCGCCCGAGGTGGTGCGCTGGCCCACCGCCGACGGGTCGCCGCTGTGGCACATGTACTACTCCGCCTCGACGTTCGGTTCGCGCACATCGGTCATCGGCCTCGCGACCGCCGCGTCCCCGGCAGGACCGTGGGCGGATGCCGGACCCGTCGTCACCACGACCCACCAGGTCGACGGGCACAACGCGATCGACGCCGCCGTGGTCTTCGACCGGGCCGGACGCCCGTGGCTGACGTACGGCTCGTTCTTCGGCGGCATCCACATCCTCCCGCTCGACGCGCGGACCGGATTCGCCGAGGACCCCGACGAGGTCGGCACGCTCATCGCGCGCCGGCCGGCCAGCGTCGACGGCGCGGTCGAGGGCGCCTACATCGTGTACCGCCCCGAAGAGGACCGCTTCGTGCTGTTCGTCTCGTACGACTCGCTGTTCGACAGCTACAGCGTGCGGGTCGCGTCGTCGCACCAGGTCACCGGGCCCTACCTCGACGCCCGTGGCCGCGCCCTCACCGATGTGTCGGACGTGGCGCCGGATGCCGTCGGCACGAAGATCCTCGGCGGCCACCGGTTCCCCGGCGGCACGGCGTGGACCGCGCCGGGCCACAACTCGGTGTTCCGCGACGGCGACCGGCTGTTCCTCGTGCACCACGTGCGTCACGCCGACGACCCGACGCGGCACGAGGCGCAGATCCGCCGCGTGCACGTCACGGCGTCGGGGTGGCCCCTCGTCTCGCCGCACCCGTTCGCCGGTGACGACGCCGAGCGCCTGCCCGCGCCCGCGTCGGTGTCGGGCGACTGGGACGTCGTGAGGTTCGACCCCGCCGAGCGCGGGGTCGTGGCATCCGTCCGCCTGCCGATCGTCGCCGCCGCCCACACCGACGGGCAGGCGCTGACCACGCCGCTCATCGTCGGCGCGGGCGAGGGCGACGTCGTGCTGGATGCCGTCGTCTTCGGCGCGTTCGACCCCGTGGCGCAGCGCCCGGTGCTCGCCTTCGCCGGCCTCGACGCCGAGGGCGTCGTGTGGACCGGCTCGAAGGCGGTGACGGCATGATCGCCGAAGCCGGGTGGGCCGGACGCGTGATGTCGTGGCTGCGGGTCATCGCCGCCCTCATCGTCGTGAACCTGCTGTTCGTCGCCGGCACGATCGTCGGACTGGTCGTGCTGGGGTTCGCACCGGCAGCGCTCGCGGCGACCGCCTGCCTCACGCTCCTGCGCGACGGAGAGCTCGAGACCGGGCTCGTGCGCACGTTCGCGCAGGCATACCGCGCCCAGTTCTGGCGCGCGAACCTCATCGGAGTCCCGTTCGGCGTGATCGCGGTGCTGCTCGCGCTCGACACCACCGTGCTGCCTGCGCTGAACGGACCGGTCGCGGCGGCGCTCGCCGGGTTCACCTGGGTCGTCGGCGCCGGAGCGCTGCTCGCGTTCGCCGCCGCGCTGACGGTGGCCGTCCGGTACGACGAGAGGCCGGGCCCCGTGCTGCGGTACGCCGCGGTGCTGCCGTTCACGTCGCCGGTCATGAGCCTCGCACTGCTCGTCACCCTGGCCGTCATCGGCGTCGCCCTGGGCTTGCTGCCCATGCTCGTCCCGCTCGTCGGCTTCGCCGTCGTGCTGTTCGTCGCGGGGTGGTTCGTCGACCACCGGCTCGCGGCGCTCGATCCTGACCATCCCCGAGCCGCCGACCGCCGGGGCGAACCGGCGCCCGTGACGGCGGCATCCGGCCGCTGAACAGACCCCTGAACTCGCGGGCACGCCCCGCACCGTCATGCCGTGCTGCCCGCAGCCGGCCCCACCCTGGAGGAGAAACGTGACCACGTCACCCGCCACCGCCCGCATCTCGGTCGACCGCGAGGCGGTCGTCGCCCCGATCGACCGCCGCATCTTCGGCTCTTTCGTCGAGCACCTCGGCCGCTGCGTCTACGACGGCATCTACGAGCCCGGTCACCCGACGGCCAACGAGGACGGCTTCCGCCTCGACGTCGTCGACCTCGTGCGCGAACTCGGCTCGACCACGATCCGCTACCCCGGCGGCAACTTCGTGTCGGGCTTCCGCTGGGAGGACTCGGTCGGCCCCCGCGACCAGCGCCCGGTGCGCCGCGACCTCGCGTGGCACTCGCTGGAGACCAACCAGGTCGGCGTCGACGAGTTCTCGCGGTGGCTGAAGCTCACCGGCTCCGAGCTCATGATGGCCGTCAACCTCGGCACCCGCGGGATCGAGGCCGCGCTCGACCTGCTCGAGTACTGCAACCACCCGTCGGGCACGGCGCTGAGCGACCAGCGCATCGCCAACGGCACCCCCGAGCCGCACGACATCAAGATGTGGTGCCTGGGCAACGAGATGGACGGCCCCTGGCAGACCGGGTACATGACGGCGGAGGACTACGGCAAGCTCGCCGCCCGTACGGCGCAGGCCATGAAGGCCGCCGACCGCAGCCTCGAGCTGGTCGTGTGCGGCTCGTCGGGCTCGGCCATGCCGACCTTCGGCGACTGGGAGCGCACCGTGCTCGAGCACGCGTACGACCACGTCGACTTCATCTCGTGCCACGCCTACTACCAGGAGCGCGGCGGCGACCTCGGCTCGTATCTCGCGTCGTCGATCGACATGCAGTACTTCATCGAGACCGTCGTCTCGACCGCCGACCACGTGGGCAACAAGCTCAAGTCGAAGAAGAAGATCAAGCTCTCGTTCGACGAGTGGAACATCTGGTACCTCGACGAGCACCAGGCCTCCGACGAGGTCAACGACCAGTGGCGCGTCGCCCCGCGACAGCTCGAGGACGTCTACTCGGTGGCGGATGCCGTCGTGCTGGGCAATCTCATGATCACGCTGCTGCGCAACCACGACCGGGTGACCTCGGCGTCGCTCGCGCAGCTGGTGAACGTCATCGCGCCGATCATGACCGAGCCGGGCGGTGCCGCCTGGCGCCAGACCACGTTCTTCCCTTTCTCGGTGACCTCGCGCCTCGCCCGCGGCGAGGTGCTGAAGCCCCGGATCGACGCCGGCACCTACGCGACAGCCGTGTACGGCGACGCGCCCCTGGTGGACTCGGTGGTCACTGCCGACGACGGCGCCGCGGCGGTGTTCCTCGTGAACCGCAGCCAGACCGACGCGATCACCGTCACGGTCGACGTCACCGAGCTCCGCGTCGCCACGGTCGCCGAAGCGGTCACCGTGTGGGACGACGACGTGTACGCCAAGAACACGCTCGCCGACCAGGAGCGCGTGGGTCTCAAGACCCTCGACGGCGTCGTGCTCGAAGGCGGCATGCTCACCGTCACGCTGCCCCCGGTGTCGTGGTCGGCGATCGCGCTGGCATGAGGTCACGGCTCGCGGCGGTGGCGGCATCCCTGCTCGCCGTCGTCGCCGCGATGACCGGCTGCGCGGGGACGCCCGCCGCCCCCGAGCTGAGCGGAGACACGTTCGTGCACGACCCCGCGTTCGTGGCGGGCGTGGACGGCGAGCCGTCGTTCCTCTACTCCACCGGCAACGGGCAGGTCGGCGACGGCAACATCCAGGTCCGGCGGTCGGACGACGGCGCCGACTGGGAGGACGCCGGCACCGTGTGGGACGAGAAGCCGCAGTGGCTCGTGGACGCCGTCCCCGGGGTCGACAACCTGTGGGCCCCGGAGCTCTACGAGCACGACGGCACGTGGTACCTGTACTACTCGGCGTCGACGTTCGGTTCGAACACGTCGCTCATCGCGCTGGCCACCAACACGACCCTCGATCCTGCCGACCCCGACTACGAGTGGGTCGACCAGGGCGTGGTGATCGAGTCCGCCGGCACCGACTTCAACGCGATCGACCCGGGCATCGTCGAGGACGCCGAGGGGGACCCTTTCATGGCGTTCGGCTCGTTCTGGAGCGGCATCCGCATGGTGCCGCTGGAGTGGCCGAGCGGACTGCGCGCCGCCGGCACCGAGGACGACGAGCCGCTGCGCCTGGCCGACCGGCAGTCGCCGCCCAACGCGATCGAGGCGCCCTACATCGTGCCGCACGACGGGTACTACTACCTGTTCGTGTCGCGCGACTCGTGCTGCCAGGGCGCCGACAGCACGTACAACATCGCGGTCGGGCGGTCTGAGGACGTGACCGGGCCGTACCTGGACGCAGACGGCGTTCCCCTGCTCGAAGACGGCGGCACCCCGGTGCTCGCGACCTCGGGCACGCGCGTCGGCCCGGGCGGCCAGTCGGCCTCGGGCGGGCTGCTGGCCTTCCACTGGTACGACGCCGACCTCGACGGACAGTTCCGGCTGGGCCTGCTGCCGCTGCGGTGGCGCGACGGCTGGCCGCGCGTGGAGTGGCCCGCCGAGGACTGAGGCGCCTATGCCGACACCCCGGGGCGGAACGGACCACGGCGAGGGCGCCGACCGTCGCGAGGCGGAGGGTCAGCGGGCGACGGCGGGCGCCGACTCGCGCTGCACGATCTCGAAGTCGGCGAGCAGCAGGCGCGGGGGAGCGTCGAGCCCCTCGATGCGCTCGATGACCGTCGATACCGCGGTGCGGGCGATCCAGGCGCGGCCCGGGTCGACAGTCGTGAGCGACGGGATCGAGTACTGCGCCTCGTCGATGTCGTCGAAGCCCATGACCGCCACGTCGTCGGGCACGCGCAGTCCCGCCTCCTGCAGCGCGCGCATGGCACCGAACGCGAGCGTGTCGTTGAGGGCGAATACGGCGTCGAACGCCACGCCGCGCTCGATGATCTCGCGCATCGACCGGGCGCCGTTGGCGCGATGCCACTCGATCGACGGACCGATGAGGCGGCCGTCGAACGGGATGCCGTGGGCCTCGAGCGCCTCGCGGTAGCCCTGCAGGCGCAGCGCCGCCGAGCCGATCAGCTCGCCCTCGTGCGCGCCGACGATCGCGATGCGCCGCCGGCCCGAGTCGATGAGGTACTCGGTCGCGGCGCGGGCCGCCTCGACGTTGCGCATCGTGAGGTGGTCGGTGGGCCCCTCGAAGATGCGCTCGCCGAGCAGCACCAGCGGGTAGTCGACGTTCAGGTGCGCGACGTCGTCCTGGCTCATCTCGAGCGGGCTGAAGATCAGGCCGTCGCTCATCTTGCGCCGCGGGCTCGTGAGCAGGTCGAGCTCGCGCTGGCGTCCGCCGCTGCCGGTCTGCTCGATCGTGACGACGAGCCCCGAGGCCTCGGCGGCGGCGATGACGGATGCCGCCAGCTCGGCGAAGTACGCCAGCGCCAGGTCGGGCACGGCCAGCGCGATCGAGCCGGTGCGGCCGGAGCGGAGGCTGCGTGCCGTGAGATTGGGCGTGTACCCGAGCTCGGCGATCGCGGCCTCGACGCGCTCCTTGGTCGTCGGGCGGATGTGCGGGTAGTCGTTGATGACGTTCGACACCGTCTTGATCGAGACGCCCGCGAGGCGCGCGACGTCGTGCAGCGTTGCCGCCATCGCCCACCCCCGATCGCTCCGATGCCGTCGGCTCCCCGGCCGGCGTGCTCCGAGCCTACAACGTTGTAAGACGCCTTCGGTCCACCGCCCCTCATTGTGGCCGAGCCGTGGCGCGGGAGGCAATGTAAAGAATCCTTGACATTGCCTAGGGCGCCGGCGTACCGTGCAGGTGTCAAACATTCTTTACATGCCGCGGAGGGCGGAGTCATGGTCTACGAAGAGCGCAACATCTGGGCGAGCCTCATCGTGAGCGTCCTCGCCATGGCGGTCTACATCGTGCTGGTGCTGCAGCAGGCGGGCGGTGGACCGCTCGCCGACGTCGACTGGGTGCCCCTCATGCTGTGGACGATCGGCGCCAGCATCGTCGCCGCGATCCTGCTCAGCATCGCGTGGGGAATGCTCGCCGGCATGCGCGATCCCGACGGCGTCGGAAAGAGCGACCAGCGCGATCGCGACATCTCGCACATGTCGACCCGGGTGGGTCAGGCGTTCCTCGTCATCGCGGGGCTCGGGGTGATCGTGCTCTGCGCGTTCGAGGCCGACTGGTTCTGGATCGCCAACACCATGTTCTTCGGGTTCGCGCTGTCGTCGATCGTCGGCGGCATCGCGAGCGTCATCGCCTACCGCCGCGGGCTCGTCTGATGGTCAAGCCCACCCAGGTCACCAACTCGATCCGTGCCGCGCGCGAGGCCGCGGGCATGACGCAGGCCGACCTCGCCCGCCGCGTCGGAGTGACGCGGCAGACCCTCATCGCGATCGAGCAGGGGCGCTACTCGCCGTCGCTCGAACTCGCGTTCCAGCTCGCCCGTGCGTTCGGCGTCGGGCTCGACGACCTCTTCGACTATCCGGGCCCCATCCAGCATCCAGGGGAGTGACATGGCCGTCCCGTTCACCGCCGACACCATGCCCGCGTGGCGGCAGCACCGCTACGGACAGGCCGACGCCGTCGCGCTCGAGACCGCCGCGGTGCCCGCGCCGGGCCGCGGCCAGGTGCTGCTGCGCGTGCGCGCGACGGGCCTCAACAACGGCGATATCCGCGTCATGCGTGGCGAGCCGCTGCTCGTGCGCCTGGCGTTCGGCCTGCGCCGGCCGCGGCAGCCGGTGCGGGGGATGGATGCCGCCGCCGCCGTGGTCGCCGTCGGTGACGGGGTGACCGGACTCGCGGTCGGCGACGAGGTCGTGGGGGAGCTGCCCGGCGGCGCCCTCGCCGGCTACGCCCTGGCGCCGGCGTCGCGGCTCGTGGCGCGGCCGGCGGACCTGGATCCGGCGCTCGCGGCGGCGCTGCCCGTGGCGGGCGGGACGGCCTGGCAGGCGCTCGAGCTCGCACGCCTCGGCGCCGTCGACGGCGCCGGGCCCGACCACTCGCGCGTGCTCGTGATCGGCGCCTCCGGTGGCGTGGGCACGTTCGCGGTGCAGCTCGCCGCGCTGCGCGGGGCCGAGGTGTGGGCGCTGTGCGGGGAGCGCAACCGCGCGCTCGTCGAGTCCCTCGGCGCGACGCGCACCTTCGACTACCGCCGCGTGCAGCCCGGTTCGCCGGACCTGGGCGAGCGCGAGTTCGACGCGGTGATCGACATCGCCGGCACCGCCCCGCTGCGTGAGCTGCGGCGCCTCGTGCGCGACGGCGGCCGGGTCGTGCTGGTGTCGGGCGAGGGCGGTCGTGTGCTCGGCCCGATAGGGCGCCTGATCCGTGCCGGACTGCTGTCGATCGGCGCGCGCCGGCCGCTGATCCCGCTCGCCGCGACGCCCAAGCCCCGTGTGCTGGCCGCGCTGGTCGCTCTCACAGCAGCGGGCGAGCTGCATCCGGTCATCGAGCGGAGGTTCGCGTTCGCCGACGCGGGCGACGCGCTCGCGCACGTCGCCGACGGCCACGTGACGGGCAAGGTCGTGGTGCTCGCGGACTGAGGGTGAGGCATCCGAATTCGCGCTCACTCCCCGGCCGCACGCAGGGTGCGTGAGACAATGGATCCGGCGTGCCCGGGACTGCTCTTCGCCCCGCTCCGGATCGAGTGGGACGGAGCCGCCGGGCCTGTGGACAGCGTCCGCCGTACTTCGCAAGGAGACACATGAC
Organism: Microbacterium jejuense; assembly: GCF_039544225.1. Taxonomy (NCBI): domain Bacteria; kingdom Bacillati; phylum Actinomycetota; class Actinomycetes; order Micrococcales; family Microbacteriaceae; genus Microbacterium; species Microbacterium jejuense. Next base: position 659,363 of record NZ_BAABLG010000008.1, on the reverse strand, counting down.
AGGCGACATCGCGCCCGCACCCGCCCAGACCGCCGCTTCGACAGCCGCGGGGTCTGAACGGACCCAGCAGCACCGCAGCTACCTGATGTGCCGCCCCGAGCACTTCACGGTCAGCTACACGATCAACCCCTGGATGGAGCCGGCGAACCCGACCGACACCGCCCTCGCGGTGCGCCAGTGGCAGGTGCTGTACGACACGTATCTCGCCCTCGGGCACGACGTGCAGCTCATCGACCCGATCCCGGGCCTGCCCGACATGGTCTACACCGCCAACGGCGGGTTCGTGATCGGCGGCGTCGCGTACGGCGCCAAGTTCCGCTACCAGGAGCGCGTGCCCGAGGGCCCGGCGTTCATGGACTGGTTCCGCGACAACGGCTTCGAGGTCGCCGCCCCCGTCGAGGTCAACGAGGGCGAGGGGGACTTCCTGCTCGTGGGCGACACGATCCTCGCCGGCACCGGCTTCCGCTCCACCGGCGACAGCCACCGCGAACTCGCCGACGTGTTCGGCAAAGAGGTCGTGAGCCTGACGCTCGTCGACCCGCGGTTCTACCACCTCGACACCGCGATCTCGGTGCTCGACCCGGTGCAGGGCCCCGGCGGCGTCGAGAAGGCGAACATCGCGTACCTCGAGCACGCGTTCGACGACGCCTCCCAGCAGGAGCTCGCGGCGCGCTACCCGGACGCCATCAAGGTCGCCGACGCCGACGGCGCCGTGTTCGGGCTCAACTCGGCCAGCGACGGCCGCAACGTGATCATCTCGCCGCGTGCGACCGGCTTCGAGGCGCAGCTGCGCGAGCGCGGCTACAACCCCGTGCTCGTCGACCTGTCCGAGCTGCTGCTCGGCGGCGGCGGCATCAAGTGCTGCACGCTCGAGCTGCGGCGCTGAGCGGAGGAGGAGACATGACCCCCGAGACCTTCACCGACACCGCGATGGTCCGCATCATCGCCGGCGAGGAGGAGCACCTCGCGCACAACTACCACCCGCTGCCCGTCGTCATCTCGCGCGGCGAGGGCGCCTGGGTGACCGACGTCGAGGGCAAGCGGTACCTCGACCTGCTGTCGGCCTACTCCGCGCTCAACTTCGGGCACGGGCATCCCGCGATCCTCGCCGCCGCGCAGGAGCAGCTGAACCGCCTGACCCTCACCAGCCGGGCGTACCACAACGACCGCCTCGGCCCGTTCGCCGCGGCGCTCGCCGAGCTGTGCGGCAAAGACCTCGTGCTGCCGATGAACACCGGCGCCGAGGCCGTCGAGACGGGCATCAAGGTCGCCCGCGCGTGGGGTTACCGCGTCAAGGGCGTGCCCGTGGATGCCGCCACCATCGTCGTCGCCCACGGCAACTTCCACGGCCGCACCACGACGATCGTCGGCTTCAGCGACGACGACTCCGCGCGAGACGGGTTCGGCCCGTTCACGCCCGGCTTCGTCTCGGTGCCCTACGGCGACGCCGCCGCGATCGAGGCGGCGATCACGCCCGAGACGGTCGCCGTGCTCATCGAGCCGATCCAGGGCGAGGCCGGCGTGATCCTGCCGCCCGAGGGGTACCTGCGCGCGGTGCGCGAGGTGTGCACGGCGCGCGGCGTGCTGTTCATCGCCGACGAGATCCAGTCCGGCCTCGGCCGCGTCGGCGAGACGTTCGCGTGCGATCGCGAGGGCGTCGTGCCGGACGTGTATCTGCTCGGCAAGGCTCTGGGCGGCGGCATCCTGCCCGTCTCGGCCGTCGTCGCCGACCGCGACGTGCTGGGCGTGATCCGCCCCGGCGAGCACGGCTCGACGTTCGGCGGCAACCCGCTCGCCGCGGCGGTCGGACTGCGCGTCGTCGAGATGCTGCAGACCGGCGAGTTCCAGAGTCGCGCGAAGCTGCTGGGCGAGCATCTCGAGGCCAAGCTGCAGGATCTCGTCGGCCACGGCGTCACGGCCGTGCGCGTCGCGGGGCTGTGGGCGGGCGTCGACATCGACCCCGCCGTGGGCACCGGCCGTGAGGTCGCCGAGCGCCTCATAGCCCGCGGCGTGCTCGTCAAGGACACGCACGGCCAGACCGTGCGCATCGCGCCGCCGCTGGTCATCCGCGCGACCGAGCTCGATTGGGCGGTCGAGCAGCTCCGGACGGTGCTCGCCGCCTGAGCCCGTGGGCCCGGCTCAGGCCCGGCGCGCGCCGGGGGTGACGCCGCCGAAATGGCGGCGCATCGCCGAGCGTGCGCCGGCCGGGTCGCGCGCGGCGATCGCGTCGACGATGTCGTAGTGGATGCTGTCGGTCCGGGCATCCGTATCGGCCTCGGCGACCGCGAGCCGGCGTGCCGCGATGTCGTCGCGGAGCACGTGGCTGAGTCCCTCGTGGAGGAACTGCAGCACCGAGTTGTCGACGACGGTCTGCAGCCGGCGATGGAAGGCGACATCGGCCTCGTGCGCGTCGTCGTCGTCGCCGGCGGCCTGCGAGGCGACCATGCGGTCGACCTCGGCCCGCAGCGCGTCGACCTCGGCGGGCGTCGCACGGCGGGCCGCCGCCTCGGCGAGGGCCTCTTCGAGGAGCACGCGGGACTCCGAGAACTCCTCGTCGGTCAGGTGGCCGAGCTCGCGGGCGATGGCGAAGAACGTGCGCACGAAGTCGTACGACGGGTTGCTGAGGTAGGTGCCACGGCCCTGCGTGCGCGTGAGGAAGCCGAGGCGTTCGAGCACGGCGAGCTGCTCGCGCAGCGTGCCGCGGCTCATGCCCAGGGCGTCGCACAGCTCGCGTTCGGGCGGCAGACGGCGCATGCCGGTGGCTTCGTCGATCGTCGCGAGCTCGAGCAGGCGCGCGACGAGCAGCTCCAACGGATCAGGCACCGATACCTCCCCAGCAACCGGCGTCCCCAAGAGCCGGTCCCTCCCCGCATGCTATCGGGCTCTCCGGTCACGCGCGTCCGGTTGACGAAACCCGAGCGCACCTGGACATCTGTTCACCGCTCCGGGCGCGCAGACAGGGTCAGAACACCGAGACGGTGCGCCAGTGCCAGCCCGAGGCGCCGTCCGGCGCGGGCGGGGCCACCTCGTCGGTCTGCACCTCGCCGGACTTGCTCGTCGCCCGGCACTGGATGACGTGGTCGCCCTTCTCGGCCGTCCACGGCATGCTCCACTGCACCCAGGTGTCGTCCGAGATCGCGGTCGCGAGCGTGGCGGTCTGCCACTCGCCCTCGTCGATGCGCACCTCGACGGCTTCGATGCCGACCTGCTGCTGCCACGCGACGCCGGCGATCATGACATCGCCGGCCTTCAGCCCCTGTCCTCGGCGCGGCACGTCGATGCGCGATTCGAGCTTGATCGGTCCTCGCTCCGCCCAGCCGCGGTCGGTCCAGTACGCGCGCGCCTGGTCGAACCGCGTCACCTCCAGGTCGACGATCCACTTCGTCGCCGACACGTAGCCGTAGAGCCCGGGAACCACCATGCGCACCGGGAACCCGTGCTCCAGCGGGAGCGGCTCGCCGTTCATGCCGACGGCGAGGATCGCGTCGCGCCCGTCGGTGAGCGCTTCGAGGGGAGTGGATGCCGTGAACCCGTCGATCGACCGCGACAGCACCATGTCGGCCGCCTCGTCCGGCACGGCGCGGGCGAGCAGCTCCCGCACCGGATACCCGAGCCAGCGCGCATTGCCGATGAGATCGCCGCCGACCTCGTTCGACACGCACGTGAGCGTCGTCCACGACTCCTGCAGCGGCAGTGCGAGCAGTTCGTCCCAGGTGAGCTCGACCTCGTGCGCGACCATGCCGTGGATCCGCAGCCGCCAGTTGGCGGGGTCGACCTCGGGCACGATGAGCGCGGTGTCGATCCGGTAGAAGCTGTCGTTCGGCGTGACGACCCGCGCGAGCCCCGGCAGGTCGAGCTCGGCGCCGGCGGGGACCGGGGATGCCGCCACCGCCGGCTCCGGAAGGTGCAGCGCGCGCCGCGCCGCGGCCACACCCGCCGAGGCCGTGGTGCGGAGGCTGCCGATCGCGACGGCGAGCACGCCGACGGCAGTCGCCGCGCCCGCCCACGCGAAGAAGGCCCGCCGGTTCGGCTGCGCGGCAGGCTCATCCCGCGGATCCGTGTCCGTCTCAGCGGCGGGAAGGGATGCCGCGGCCCGGGGCCGCAGCATCCTGACCAGCAGCCACAGCGCGACAGCCCCGACGGCGCCCGCGATCAGCGCCGGCGCCCACGCGAGCGCACCCGCTCCGGGACGGGTGGCCGCGACGATCGCGCCGGCCACGCCGAACGCTCCGACGACCGCGGCGCCCCACGGCGCAAGACGTACCTCGAGCCACCCGGCGAGGGCGGCGAGCACGATCATCCCGATCGCGATGCCCGTCAGCAGGGCCGCCTTGTCGCCCGTGCCGAACAGCGCGATCGCGGTGTCCTTCGCCCACGGCGGCGCCAGGTCGATGAGCGTGCCGCCGATCGCGGCGACCGGACTCGACGACGGCGAGAGCACGGCGGCGGCGAGCTCGCCGAGCCCCGCTCCGAGCGCGACCGCGGCGACGCCCGCCGCCCACCCCAGGGGCGCCGGGACACGGTCCCGCCGGGACTCACGAGCCATGAGAGAAGGGTACGTTCGCGCGGCGGCATCCGCACGGTGCGCCGTCTTCGCCCCGTGCGAAACATGTCGGCAATCCGGGCCGCATTAGGCTCTTCGCATGGGTGATCTGTTCGACGGCTACGGCTCGACGCTCGCGCCGCGCAAGACGCCCTCGGGGGTGCCCGCGTTCGACGAGATGTTCGGGAGTCCGGCCCACCCCGGCGCCCCCGCAGAGTCGCGCGAGGCCTATCGAGAGCTGTATCAGGCGCTGGCGCAGATGACGCAGGAGGAGCTGCGCGGCCGCACCGATTCGCTGGCGAGCTCGTACCTCGCGCAGGGTGTCACGTTCGACTTCGCGGGCGAGGAGCGGCCGTTCCCACTCGACGCCGTGCCGCGCATCATCGCGTTCGACGAGTGGTCGCGCATCGAGGCGGGCGTCAAGCAGCGCGTGCGCGCGCTCGAGGCCTTCCTCGCCGACGCGTACGGCCACCAGCACTGTGTGCGCGATGAGGTGCTCCCCGCCCGGCTGATCTCCAGTTCGCAGTACTTCTACCGCCAGGCCGCCGGCATTCAGCCCGCCAACGGCGTGCGGATCCAGGTGTCGGGCATCGACCTCATCCGCGACGAGCACGGCGAGATGCGCGTGCTCGAAGACAACGTGCGGGTGCCCTCGGGCGTCAGCTACGTCATCTCGAACCGCCGGGTCATGGCCCAGACGCTGCCCGAGCTGTTCGTGTCCATGCGGGTGCGCCCGGTCGGCGACTACCCCAACAAGCTGCTCGCGGCGCTGCGCGCCTCGGCGCCCGCCGGCATCGAGGACCCCAACGTCGTCGTGCTGACGCCCGGCGTCTACAACTCCGCGTACTTCGAGCACACGCTGCTGGCCCGCCTGATGGGCGTAGAGCTCGTCGAGGGCCGCGACCTGCTGTGCGTCGGCGGCAAGGTGTTCATGCGCACCACGCGCGGCCCCAAGCGCGTCGACGTCATCTACCGCCGTGTCGACGACGACTTCCTCGACCCGCTGCAGTTCCGCGCCGACTCGATGCTGGGCGCCCCGGGGCTCATGCTCGCCGCGCGCCTGGGCAACGTCACGATCGCCAACGCGGTGGGCAACGGCGTCGCCGACGACAAGCTGCTGTACACCTACGTTCCCGACCTCATCCGCTACTACCTGGCCGAGGAGCCGATCCTCAAGAACGTCGACACGTGGCGGCTCGAAGACCCTGGCGCGCTCGAAGAGGTGCTCGACCGGCTCGACGAGCTCGTCGTGAAGCCCGTCGACGGCTCGGGCGGCAAGGGCCTGGTCGTGGGCCCGGACGCCTCGCCCGCCGAGCTCGACAAGCTCCGCCGGCAGCTGCGCGCCGACCCGCGCGGGTGGATCGCTCAGCCCGTCGTGATGCTCTCGACCATTCCGACCCTCGTGGAGGACGGGATGCGGCCACGCCACGCCGACCTGCGGCCCTTCGCCGTGAACGACGGCGAGGACGTGTGGGTGCTGCCGGGCGGCCTCACCCGCGTCGCGCTCCCCGAGGGACAGCTCGTCGTCAACTCCAGCCAGGGCGGAGGTTCGAAGGACACCTGGATCGTCGGCGGATCGGCCCCCGGCACTGTCGAGTACGGCCATGGCCGCGGCGTGCCCGAGCTGGTCGCCGACCAGGCCGCGAACGTCACCGAGGCGATCCCGATCGTCTACGACGCGCAGACCGAGCCGTCGCATTCGCCGCAGGATCCGGGCCGCGGAAACCACGAGCAGCATGAGCAGCAGCAGCAGACCGCCGAGGAGTCGTCATGCTGAGCCGAATCGCCGAGTCACTGTTCTGGATCGGGCGCTACATCGAGCGCAGCGACGGCACCGCCCGCATCCTCGATGTGCACCTGCAGCTGCTGCTCGAAGACCCGTGGATCGACGAGGACACCGCGTGCCGGTCGCTGCTGAGCGTCATGGGGTCGCTGCCTCCCGAGGGCGTCGAGCACGTGCGCCGCGAGGACGTGCTCTCGCGCCTGGCCGTCGACCGCATGAACCCGTCGAGCATCGCGTACGCCCTCACCGCGGCGCGTGAGAACGCCCGACGTGCCCGCGAGATCGTCTCGACCGAGCTGTGGGAGACCCTCAACACCACGAACGCCCGGATGCCGCGGCGCCTGCAGAACGACCGGGTGCACGAGTTCTTCCAGTGGGTCCGTGAACGGGCGGCCCTGGCCGTCGGCATCCACGACTCCTCGATGAGCCGTGACGAGGCCTGGCAGTTCTTCACCCTCGGCCGCAGCATCGAGCGCACCGACATGACGGCCCGTCTGCTGGCCACACGCTCGCTGACCGAGGCGTCGGGGCCGTCGTGGACCACGATCCTGCGCTCGTGCGGCGCCTACGAGGCCTACCTGCGCACCTACCGCGGCATGCCGAGCGCGCGCAACGCCGCGGAGTTCCTGCTCCTGGACCGCCTGTTCCCCCGCTCGATCATCTACTCGATCCAGCGGGCCGAGGAGTGCATGAGCGCCATCGACCCGCGCGCCGACCGCGTCGGGCACTCCAACACCGTGCTGCGTGCCCTCGGGCAGATCCGCAACGACCTGGAGTACCGGCCGATCTCCGAGATCCTCGGCGAGCTGCCCACTCACATGGATCGCGTGCAGCAGGTCACGCGTGAGGCGTCCGAGGCGATCCGCGGGCGGTTCTTCCCGACGCAGGCCGAGCCGAGCTGGATCGGAGAGATCTCATGACCCTTCGACAGGCTCAGGGACCGGGGCGGCGATCATGAAGAGACTGCGCATCGAGCACCAGACCGGGTTCAGCTACGGCGGCGACGTCACCGCGTCGTACAACGAGGCGCGCATGCTGCCCGTCTCGACCGAGAGCCAGTTCGTGCTCAACTCGTCGCTCGACATCGAGCCGTCGACGTCGGTCAACCAGTATGTGGACTACTTCGGAACCCGCGTCGCCGCGTTCGACGTGCTGACGCCGCACTCGGCCCTCTCGATCACGGCACGCTCGCTGGTCGAGGTGCGTCCGCGCCCGCTCGAGCACATCGACGTCACGTGGGACGGACTGGCCCGCGAGGCGAACCGCTCCATCGAGACCGTCGAGCAGCTGTCGCTGACGGGCCGCACCCGCCCCCACGACGAGGTCGCCGAGCTCGCCCGCTCCATCGCCGCGCAGCACGATCACCCCGGTCGTGCCGCCCACGCCATCTCGGTGGCGGTGGGGGATGCGGTCGAGTACATGCACGGCGTGACCGGTGTGCACTCGACAGCAGCCGAGGCGTGGGAGGCCCGCAAGGGCGTGTGCCAGGACATCGCGCACATCACCCTGGGCGCGCTGCGCTCGGTGGGCATCCCGGCGCGCTACGTGTCGGGCTACCTGCACCCGCGCCCGTCGGCCGAGGTCGGCGTCGCGGTGACGGGCGAGTCCCACGCCTGGATCGAGTGGTTCTCGGGGGAGTGGCAGGGGTTCGACCCCACCAACAACATCGAGATCGGCGACCGTCACGTGCTCGTCGGCCGCGGCCGCGACTACAACGACGTGCCGCCGTTGCGCGGCGTGTACGCCGGCCCCTTCAAGAGCAACCTGCACGTGAAGGTGACGATCACCCGCGAGGCCTGATCCGGCGCACGCCGACGCCGTGCTCCGCCGCCCGGACCTCTTGACGGGATCGTCCGGACCATGCCACTGTGGACCGGTCTACAACGGACGCCGCGAACGGTTGGGAAACGCTTTCGCGCTCCGGTAGGTTTGGCCCTGAGGCCACGCCCTCGAGACCCCGCAGGGAGGTGGATGATGACGGTCCCCACGACTTCTCCAGGCGCCGCTGACGCGTCGGCCGGAGCCTCCGGGGGCGTGGGCCCAGCCGTGCCCCTGCGCCGTGCGACGATCGAGGATGTCGCCGCCCGGGCGGGCGTCTCACGCGCGGCCGTGTCGAAGGTGCTGCGCGACGCGTACGGCGTCAGCGATGCGATGCGCGAACGCGTGACCCTGGCGATGGCAGAGCTCAACTATCGCCCCAGCATCGCGGCCCGGGCGATGCGCGGGCGCACGTACACGATCGGCATCGAGCTGCCCGATCTCGCGAACCAGTTCTTCGTGCGCATCGTGCGCGGCGCCACGGCGGCGCTCGAAGGCACGCCGTACCAGCTCATCCTGGCGCCTGCCGAGACCGGGTCCCGACTCGGCTACCGCGCGCTCGAAGCCCTCGTCGACAGGCAGGTCGACGGGCTCATCGCCGTGTCGCCGCGGGTCGACGAGGACGCGCTCGAACGGATCGCGGCATCCGTCCCGCTCGTCATGTTCGGCCGCCTCGACACCTCCGACCGCTACGACGTCGTGGCCGGAGACGATCTGGGCGGGGCGCGACTGGCGCTGCAGCACCTGTTCGATCTCGGTCACACCCGCATCGCCCACCTGACGCTGCCGAAAGAGGATCCGAACGCGCCGTACCCGCACAGCGGCCGGTTGCGGGAGTACCTCGCGGCGATGGCCGCCCACGGCTTCGAGCCCGAGGTGTGGAGCTGCGAGGACGGCTCGGATGCCGCATACCGGGCGACGCGCGACGCGATCGAGCGCGGCACCTCGGCGACGGCGGTGTTCGCCGCGCACGACGAGCTGGCCTTCGGAGCGCTGCGCGCGATCTCAGACACCGGCGCCGACCTGTCGGTGATCGGCTACGACGACGTGGCGATGGCCGGACACCCGGCGATCGGCCTCACGAGCGTCGATCAGCCCGGTGAGCGCATGGGCGCGCGAGCGGTCGAGATGCTGCTGGAGCGCATCGCCGGCCGCACCGCCGCGGTGCGCGAGGTGTTCGAGGCCGAGCTCAAGCCGCGCACGTCGACACAGCCGCCGCGCGACTAGGCTCCGGGCGCGTGTCGACTTCGCGCCATGTCGTCCTCTCGCCACCCTCCCGGCTAGGGAAACCGCATCCCGCGGTGTGAGAGTCGAAGGGCAGACCCGGGCGGCACTCGCCGGCCGGGTGAGACCGCCCTTCCCGGAGACTCCCCATGAAACGCTCCACCTTCTCTCGCGCGCTCGCGGCCGTCGCCGCGGGCGCCGTCGTCGCCGGCGGGCTCATCCCCGTCGCCGCCGTGGCAGCCCCTCGTCCGTCGGCGGATGCCGCCGCCATCCTCGCCGGGCTGACCGACGATCAGCGCTCAGCCCTCGATGCGCTCGACGCGATCGACGTCGACCCGCTGAACTTCGACGAGGGGGCGCTCGCCTCGTCCGACCCCGTGGGGGTGATCGTGTCGTTCACCCAGCAGCCCGCCGACGTCGAACGCCTGCTCGCTGCCAAGGACGGTGTCGACCTCTCGCAGGATGCCGCCGACAAGAAGGTCGCCGACTCGCATCGCCGCTTCAAGGACGACGTGGCGCAGATCTTCACAGGTGAGGACGGTGTCGCCGCGGCGCCGACGATCGCCGCCGAGTACACCGAGGCGTTCAACGGGGTGAGCCTCACGCTCCCGGGCGACCAGATCGAGAAGCTGCTCGATTCGGCGGAGGTCGGCTCGGTCTGGCCCGACGCCGAGGTGACGGCCCTCGGCGGACGCAGCGCCGCCGCCGAGCCGACGCCGGCGGATGTGCAGGACGAGATCGCGGCCGGGCTGAAGAAGCTCCACGCCGACGGCGTCACCGGCACCGGCATCAAGGTCGGCATCATCGACACCGGCATCGACTACCACCACCCCGATCTGCAGACCGTGTACGCGGGCGGCCACGACTTCGTCGACGGCGATGACGACCCGATGGAGACGACCTGGGAGGACTGGAAGTCCTCGAAGCAGGCAGAGGTCTCGAACGGGAGCACGTACTACACCGAGCACGGGACGCACGTCGCCGGCATCATCGCGGGCACCGGGACGACCGCGGGCTCCGCGCAGGGCGTCGCCCCGGACGCGCGGGTGTACTCGTACCGCGTGCTCGGCCCCTACGGCTCGGGCAGCACCAGCGCGGTCCTCGCGGGCATGGACCGCGCACTGACGGACCACATGGACGTCGTGAACATGTCGCTCGGCGCCTCGGTGAACGACCCGCTCAGCCCCCAGTCGATGGCGGCGAACAACCTCGTGCTCGCGGGCATCACCACGGTGGTCGCCGCAGGCAACAGCGGCAGCGACGCCTTCACGATCGGTGCGCCGGCGGCCGCCGCGCTGCCGATCACCGTCGGCGCCAACGACTCGCCGCTCGACCTGCCGGCCGCGACCATCGTGGCCGACGGCGCAGAGGTCCAGGGTCGTCTTCTGGCGCAGCCGTACGGCGAACCGTTCTCCGGTCTGACCGGCACGTTCGACATGTTCGACGGCGGCATCGGCAACGGCGCCGGGTACACGGGCGACGTGCCGCAGGGCAAGATCGCCCTGGTGCGCCGCGGTGAGATCACCCTGAACGCGAAGGTCGAGTACGCGAAGCAGCGCGGCGCTGTCGCAGTCATCGTCGTCAACGAAGCCGGGTCGACCGGACACATCCCGGCGTTCCTGGGCGCGGGAGCCAAGTTCGTGCCCGCGTTCTCGGTCACCGACGAGCAGGGCGCGGCGCTGTACGCGGCAGTGGCCGACGGCTCCGCCCAGGTGACGTTCGCCGCCGACGGCACGCTCACGCTCGGCGACGGCTCGCTCGCCTCGTTCAGCTCGCGCGGTCCGGTCAACGGAACGATGGCGATCAAGCCCGAGATCACGGCGCCCGGCGTCAGCGTGCTGTCCAGCATCCCGCTCGACATCGTCGACCCGCAGGGCACGGACTACACGAACGCCTACGCGTACCTGTCGGGCACGTCGATGGCGACGCCGTACGTGGCGGGCGTCGCGGCGCTGGCGCTGCAGTACGACCACACGCGGACGCCCGAGCAGGTCAAGATCGCCCTGATGAACACGGCGGCCGCGCCGCCGGTCAACAGCAGCGTCTACGAGGTGGGCGCCGGTCAGGTCGATCCGCTCGCCGCGGTGACCGCGAAGACCGCCGCGTGGGTGGACGCGACGACCGAGCTCGAGCTGCCGGACCAGAGCACCGTGGACCACGCGTATCGCACGGGTGCGCTCGACTTCGGCCTGGTCGCGGTCGGCATCGGGGCGAAGCGCTCGGCGACCGTCGAGGTCGCCGCCCCGTCGCCTGCGAAGTATTCGGTCGCGGTGCAGTTCACGGACGGCTCGGGGACGTCGATGGATGCCGCCGCCAACGGTGTCCGGCTCACGGCGGGCAAGACCACCGTGAACGCGTCGAAGAACGGCGGCAAGGTGCCCTTCGACCTGGAGGTGCCGGCGACGGCTGCGAAGGGCTACTACGAAGGCGATGTCGTGCTCACCGCGGCCGGTGCCGATCCGATCGAGATCCCGTTCGGGCTGCGCGTCGCGGACCGCGGCATCGCGGACGTCGACATGGTCAAGTCCGTCGTGACGAACCGTCAGGGGCAGGACATGTCGGTCATCGGCGAGGCGATCAACGGCCAGGCGGTGTTCGGCTTCAAGCTGGCGGGCCAGATCGATCACCTGGACATCGTCTACGCGGATGCCGCCGGCAACGACCTCGGCCTCGTCGGCACGGTCGACACGCAGCCGCTCCTCGAGGACCGCTGGTACGGCTACGTCAACCTGTATGGGCAGTACTACCCCTTCACGGGTGATGCCGCCGCGCCGGTGAGCCATCGTCCGGTCTGGGCCGCCCAGGGACAGTACACGTTGAAGCTCATCGGCGTGGACGTCGACGGGAACACGTTCCAGACGACCCGTCCGCTGTTCGTCGACACGACGAGCCCCACGTACGACGACGGTCTGGCGCCGTACAGCATGGCGCACCCCAAGGTCGTCCGTGTGCCGGCGGACGCGAAGGAGTACGTCATGAAGGCGTCGCTCATGGACGGCGAGCTGGACCAGATCCGCGCGGCGGGCATCGACCTGGCGCAGTCCGACAACCGGCTGTACTTCACCCGCTTCACCGGAGCCCCGGAGGGACTGTGGTACCCGGATGCGAGCGGCGCGGTGAACGGCACCGTGACACTCAGCCCCGGCCCCGCGACCGGTGTGCGGATGTGGGCGGCGGACGCGGCCGGCAACGTGAGCAATCGCCAGGAGGTCTACCTGCTCCGCGACGGCTACCCGTACGTGATCGGCGACGCCGACACCGCATGGGCGCGTCCAGGAGACGTCGTGACCTACACGTTCACGGCCCACGACACCCAGGCCTGGTCGGACTACGCGATGGAGCTGCGCTACAGCCCGTCGTCGACCGAGATCCTCTCGATCGACAAGACCGACGAGCTCGCCGCGGTCGCCTCGGGCGAGGTCACGACGACCGAGCGCACGGTGTCGAGCCAGGTCATCAAGAAGGTCAGTGTGGCGATGGACGACAGCACGGCCGGCGTGACGGCTGCCGAGCTGCCGACGTTCCGCGTGACGTTCCGGGTGCTCGACGGTGGCTACACGGAGCAGACCGGGCTCTTCCAGGCCGGGGTCTACGTCACCTCGCGCACAGGAGGCAAGGCTCCACAGATCGTGTACCCCGGGACGCGCTACCTCAACCCGGTGTCAGCCGCGATCATTCAGCCGGCCCCGCAGGCCCTGCTCACTGATTCCTTCGCGTTCGACTACGCGAACCGCGACTACTCCGCGGTCGGCACCACCGGGACGCTCACACTGCCCGACGGTGCGGCCAAGGCGTGGACCTTCGACGCGAAGGGCGGCGCGAGCCTTGCGGGGCTGCCGTACACCGAAGAGCCGGCTACCGCCGTCGTGCGCACGCCGGGTCACTTCGCCTGGTACCAGGACATCGACCTGGCCACGCACGGAGAGTTCGGTCTGGCCGGGCAGCGCTACAGCGCCATTCCCGCGCTGCTCGCCGGCGACGTGAACGGCGACGACGTCATCGACGTCAAGGACGCGGCCGCGATCTACGCGGCTCGCGGCACGTCGGAGCGTGACGCCGACCTCAACCTCGACGGCGTGGTGGACGGTGACGATCTGCAGTGGGTCATCACGAACTGGTTCGCGCGCAACACGACGGCCAAGACCGTGCCGGTGCCCGTGTCGAAGTACAAGGGCCAGACACTGAACAAGATCGTGGCGTCGATGCCCTGACCGGTGATCGCTGCGGGTGGTCGGACGCGAGTCCGGCCGCCCGCAGCTGTTCGCGTCAGATCCAGTTGTTGCGCATGGCATGCCAGCCCAGCTGCACGCGAGAGGTCACCTGCGCGCGGTTCATGAGGGCGCGAAGCCGCCGCTGGATGGTGCGCGGCGACGTGCCCAGCTGACTGGCGGCGGCGGCATCCGTGAGCCCGGCGAGCATGAGCTGCAGCACCCGCCGGTCTTCGGTGGAGATCTGCGTGCCGTCGCTGAAGTACGGGCGAGCATGGCGCCAGGTGGTCTCGAACAGCTGGGTGCCCAGTACGACCAGCGGCGCGCGCAGGACGACCGATGCGCTGCCGCTCACCTGGATCATGCCCAGCTCCCCGTCGACGATCACGAGCTTCGCCAGCGGGTCGTCCACGATGCGGACCTCGTGACCGAGGGCCAGTCGCTCATCGAGGGCGCGGATCGCCGCGGGCTCGGTGAGGAAGTCGGTGTCGACGACGACGCGGTAGCGCACCCCGTCGTGATGCGCAGTGGCAGGCTCCGCGAGCGGATCGAAACCCGCGGACGCCCCGCGCGCGCCTTCGGGCTCCGGCTCCGGCTCCGGCGGATCCTCATAGATGCTCTCGGCGACCGGCACGACAAGATTCCGCCCGGTCTGGAACACGTCGATCGATCGTCGGGCGCCGCTCTCCAGCCGGCTGATCCAGGCAGCCTGAGCCGCTCTGCCCTCGACGAACTCGACGAGGTCGGACGCTGCAGACGCGGTGTGCTCGCGCCGGTAGGCGTCGACCAGCTCGAGGAACGCATCCTCGGCGCGACGCAGCCGGTCGCGCGACCTCGCCACCATCGGCCCGATCGCCAGCTCCGGTGCGACGGCGCGCCATCGGTGCTCCGTCGGCGATGACGTGGATGCCGGCACCGCGGGCTCGACGACGATCAGGCCGAGATCCCGCAGCTGCGAGACCGCACGTGTCACCACCGTCGCCGGGATCGCCAAGGCACGGGCGAGATCGGACTCGGTCGCGGCGGCGTGGGCGATGAGGAACCGGTACACGGCGTCGTCCGAGCCCGAACCCTCCAGACCGAGATCCCGCAGCATGGTCCCATTCTCGCCGAGACCGTGCGCGAGATGCGGCTGGGTACAGCTAGGCGCGGGGCGCCGCCGTCGAGCGCCGCACCTCCAGGCGCGGCTGGAAGACCACGTCGTGCTCGGGTGTCGTGCCCTCGATGAGCGAGCGCATGCGGCTCCAGGCGAGCGCGCCCAGCACCTCGTGCGGCACCGACGCCGTCGTGAGCGACGGCGACATGAAGCGCGCGAACGGGATGTCGTCGAAGCCGGTCACCGAGATGTCGTCGGGTACCCGCACGCCGCGCTCGACGAGGCCGTGCACGAGGCCGACGGCCACGAGATCGTTGAACGCGAGCGCCGCGGTCGCCCGCGAACGCACCACGGCCTCGACGGCGCCCAGGCCGCTCTCGCTGCCGGCCCCGCCCGCGACGCGCTCGACAGTGACACCCTTGACCGACCCGCTGAAGTCGGCCAGGCCCTGCAGCCGCTTCTCGTTGGCGACCCCGGCCGGCCCTTCGACATACACGAGCCGACGGTGGCCGAGCGAGTACAGGTGACGCGCGAGGGCCTCGAACCCGCTCCGGGAGTCGACCGACAGCGTCGGCGCGGTGACCGACGGGCTCGACCGGTTCATCAGCACGACGGGACCGAGCGTCTCGGTGGTGCGCACCAGGGCGTCCTCGGCCATGCGCGGTGCGCACAGCACCAGCGCGTCGCAGCGACGGCGGATCTCGGCCGCCAGCAGCGGCTCGTCCTCGGGCGATTCGGCCGAATCGGCGACGAGGACGCGGTACCCCTCGTCGCCGGCGGCCTTGCTGAGACCCGAGAGCACGGCCTGGAACGACGGGTTGGCGAGATCAGGCACGAGGAACGCGATCGCGTTCGTCTGCCCGAGGGCGAAGCTGCGGGCGAGATGATTCGGCGAGTAGTCGAGCTCGCGCGCCGCCGCGCGCACCCGATCGGCGATCTCGGGCTCGCCGAGGAACCGGTCGTTCATGACCCGCGACACCGTCGCCGGCGACACGCCGGCGTGCCGCGCGACCTCGGCGATCGTCGTCGCTCGGGTGCGTCTGACCAAGGAGGTCTCCTCTCGCGGGCCGCTTCGGCCCCCTCTGCCGCAGCGCCTTCATCCTAGAAGCGCGGCGGGGTGAAACCCGGGTGGCGCCGGGCCGTCACGTGTCCGTCGGCGACGGAGGCGTGGTCGTTGGGCCCGAGCGTGAGCGCGAGCGGGGGTGCGGCATCCCGTCGCAGTTCGCCCGAGACGGACGCCGCCGACAGCCCGACGACGCCCGAGACGCGACCGGTGCGGTCGAGGACGACCCGCCAGCCGCGGGGGAAACGCAGCCATCGCCGTCCGTTGCGATGCACCTCGACGCGCTCGTCGTCGGCGGCGAGCTCGTACCGCGTGCCCGCGACGGTGCGGGCGGCGGCGGTGGCGACGGCCGACCGGCCGTGATCGAGCCGCGTGGGCGGCATCCCGCTCAGCCAGACCTCGCCGTCCGCGCGCGGCAGCACGCCGCAGTCCGCCTCGAGCGCGTCGAGCAGCCACAGCATCGCGGGCGAGTAGCCGTCGGTGTAGCCGGCGTCGCCGGTCCACGGGTCCAGGCACTGGGCGAAGCGGTCATGACCGGCGACAGCACCCAGCAGCGCGCGCCGCACGAGGCTCAGCTCGGCGTGGCGGCCATGGGCCTCGAACGCCTGGGGTGCGCGCACGAGGCTGAGGAGGTTGACCGGACCCGCCCACGAGTTGCGGGTGTGGTCGTCGTCGAAGCGCGGGTCGTCCATCGCGATCGACGTGAATCCGGCCTGCGAGAGGAACCGGCGCGTGTTCATGAGGTGGCGCTCCAGCGCGCGGCCGAACAGCTCGTCGTCGCCGATGCCGCACGCCAGCACGCGCAGCAGCACGTCCGAGGCGACCCGCACGTGGCCATCCGTCGTGCGGTCGTAGAACATGCCGTCGCTCTCGTCCCAGCACTGGTCGAAGAGCGCGCGAGAGGATGCCGCCGCCCCGGCCTGCCACGGCGTCCCGTCTTCACCGAGCTCGGCGGCGATCAGCGCCAGGTGCTCGCGCTGACACGCGACGTTGGCGGTGAGATCGGGCGCGACATACGGCAGTCCGGGGACGTCGGGATCGAAGCGGGCCGCGTCGCCGCGGAAGCAGCGCTCGGGCACGTGCCAGAACCGCGGCGACAGGTCGTGGCCGGTGTCGAACGTGCAGAACGCCTCGACGCCTCCCGTTCCGCGGGTGTCACGGTGCTGCGCGAGCCAGGCGTCGTTGCGCGCCATGGCGTCGTACATGCGACGCAGATACTCGCGCGCGTCGGCGGTAGGCCCCGAGCGGAGGTAGTGGTGCCACACACTGCGGGCGAGCGGGGTGACCATCTGGATCTGGGTGAACGCGGCGCCGTCGGAGGTGACCTTGTACGGCAGCAGCCCGTCCTCGCGCGCCAGGTCGGCGAAGAGCAGGTGGGTCGCCCGCGTGATCGACGGGGCGAAGCGGTCGAGGATCTCGGCGCTCACGGTGGCGGTGCTCTCCAGCCAGGCGCCCGGGTACGCACCACCCTCGAACAGCGCGTCGACGCCGCCCAGCGGACCGATGCACCCGGCGAGCTCGCCGAGCGCCGCGTGCCAGCGCTCCTCGAGGCCGCCGCCGAGGGCGGCGAACGCGACCTCGCTGCGTCGCAGTCCGTCGTGCAGTGCGCCCGCGTTCGGGATGCCGGCACGCGCTACCGGGTCGCTCTCGCGCAGTCGCGACAGTGCGTCGTCGATCGCGGGCATCGCGCCTCCGTCGTCGTCGGTCGCGGTGCGACCGGAGAAGAGGAGTGCGGGCGGCCCCGCGGGGGAGCCGCCCGCACATCCGGGGGATCAGTCGTTCGCGAGCGAGGTCGTCAGCTCGTCGACCCACTGCTGCGCGCCGTCGGCGGCGGAGGTGCTGCCGAACAGGATGTCGGACTCGATCCGCTGCGAGAGCTCGTTGAGGATCGATCCGCCGGCCGGCTGCGGCGGGGCGACGACGCCGACGTCGAGCACGGACTCCAGGTACTCGGCCGCCTGCGTGTCGGCCGGGGTGAGGAGCGGCTTCACGACAGCGAGCGTCTCGGGGTTGAAGGGCAGCCCGCGGTTGGCGAGGATCACCTTCGCCGGCTCGGGCTGGTTCAGCAGCCAGTCCACGAGCAGCGCCGAGGCTTCGGGGTGCTTCGTGGTCGCGGCGATCGACCAGAACTGCGAGGGCAGCACGGCCACGCCCGAGCTCTTGGTCGAGGTCGGCGGGGTGACGATCTCGACGTCGCCGCCGGCGCCGCCCGCGTACGAGCCGATCTGGTTGCTGTACGAGAACGTCATGCCCGCTTTGCCGGTCCCGAACAGCGTCTGGTCGGGCGTCACGTTCCAGTGCTCGACGATGACCGACGGGTCGGGCAGGCCGCCGTCGGCGACGAGCTGCTGCTCCATCTCGTACCAGTCCTGGATCGTGTCGGCATCGACGGCGAGGTCGCCGTCCCAGTCGTAGATGCCGGTGTCGACGTACTGCGCGACGTAGGTGCCGAGGATGTCCTGGATGCGCAGGTCGAGGCCGACCACGCCGTCGCCGGCCTTGGCCGTGATCTCGTTGGCCGCGTCGATGAAGTCGTCCCACGTCCACGAGCCGTCGGGCAGGTCGACGCCCGCCTTCTCGAACACGGCCTTGTTGACGAGCAGGCCGATCGCGTTGCCGCCGGTGGGCAGACCGTAGAGCGTGTCGTCGACCGTGGCGTTGGTGAGGGTGAAGTCCGGGTAGGCATCGGTGGGCAGCTCTTCGCTCACGGTGGAGAGATCCAGCAGTGCGCCCGCATCGCCGTACTCCTGAGGCTTGGCGCCGCCGAGGGCGAACACGTCCGGTGCGGTGCCCGAGGCGAAGTCGGTCGCGAGACGGTTGAACAGGTCGTCGGGGGCGCCGACGGGCTCTTCGACGACCGTGATGTTCGGGTACTCCTCTTCGAACATGTCGATCGCCTCGGCCATGATGGCCGCGCGCTCGTCGTTGCCCCACCACGCGATGTGGAGCTCGACCTTCTCGGCGGGATCGAACCCGCCGGTGGGCGTCGCCGCCCCGCCTGTGCCGGTGCCGGAGCAGCCGACGAGGGCCAGGGTGGCGGCGAGCGTCGTGCCCATCGCGACCCGTGTCGCGATGGTTCGTGCGTTACGCGTCATTGCGTCTCATTTCTTCGTCGTGCCGGTGGGCCCCGGCATCGGGTGGCGGCGCCGGCGGCAGGACGTCACCGGTGGCGAGCAAGAAACCGCTTTCACCGGAAAGTAGCAAAGCGGTGCGGTCGTGTCAATTGTTGCCATTGCCGCGTTATTGAATCGTTCACGCGATGATCACCTCCTCTTGCCCCGGATCCGTGCGGGATATGTCGTTTGACGATCTCGCTCGCGTCGGGTAATACTGATCTTCAACGTGAAAGCGGTTTCACGAGATTCCGGCGACGAGGAGGTCCCCGTGAGCAGCATCGGCGAGCTGCGCCAGATGGCGGTGCAGGCGCGACGCGGCAGATCCGGCGGCGTGAAGACGAAGGCCAAGAACCCCGACAACAAGGCGGGGCACCTGTTCCTGGCGCCCTGGCTGGTCGGGCTCATCGTCTTCACGATCGGCCCGATGATCGCATCCCTGTTCCTCGCGTTCACCGACTACAACCTGCTCCAGCCGCCGACCTGGGCAGGCTTCGACAACTTCACCCGCATGATGGGCGACGCGCGGCTGTGGAACTCGCTGCGCGTGACGCTCGTGTACGTGATCGTGTCGGTGCCGCTGCAGCTCGCGCTCGCGCTCGCGGTGGCCGTGCTGCTGGACCGCGGCATGCGCGGGCTCGCGTTCTACCGGTCGATCTTCTATCTGCCGAGCCTGCTCGGCGGATCGGTGGCGATCGCGATCCTGTGGCGCCAGGTCTTCGGCAAGGAGGGTCTGGTCAACGCGTTCCTGGCGTGGTTCGGGATCGACGGGCCGGGCTGGATCTCGCACCCCGACTACGCGCTGGCGACGATCATCATCCTGCACGTGTGGACGTTCGGCTCGCCGATGGTGATCTTCCTGGCAGGACTGCGGCAGATCCCCGAGATGTACCACGAGGCCGCGCAGATGGACGGCGCCGGGCGGTTCCGCCGCTTCTTCTCGATCACGCTGCCGCTGCTGACGCCGATCATCTTCTTCAACCTGGTGCTGCAGATCATCTTCGCGTTCCAGTCCTTCACGCAGGCCTACATCGTCTCGGGAGGCACCGGCGGACCGTCGGACTCGACCATGTTCTTCACGCTGTACCTCTACAAGCAGGCGTTCACCGAGCTCAACATGGGCTACGCGTCGGCGATGGCCTGGCTGCTGCTGCTCGTGATCGCGGGCTTCACCGCCATCAACTTCTGGTTCTCGAAGTACTGGGTCTTCTATGACGACTGATGCGCCTCCCACCGAATATCCGCCCGTCAGCGAGAACCCGCCCGTCAGCCGAGGAGCACGCACCACCATGACCGCAGTGCACGAACTCGCGACGCCTCGCGTCGCCGAGCCTCAGGATGCCTCCGACCGACGTCGACGCCGGCTGCGGCGCCGCGGCGCCGTGCGGTCGGTGATCAAGCACATCGCCCTGATCGCGCTGTCGATCCTGATGATCTATCCGCTGATCTGGCTCGTGGTGTCCTCGCTCAAGCCCAACAGCGAGATCTTCACGGACCTCGGGATCTTCACGACGGACCTCACCCTCGACAACTACGTCCACGGGTGGACGTCGCAGCAGCTGCCGTTCAGCCACTTCCTGATCAATTCGACGATCCTCGTGATCGGCGCGACCATCGGCAACCTGGTGTCCTGCTCGCTCGCCGCGTACGCGTTCGCGCGGCTGCGGTTCTGGGGACGCAACGCGTACTTCGCGATCATGCTCGGCACGATCATGCTGCCGTTCCACGTCGTGCTGGTGCCGCAGTTCATCATCTTCCGTCAGCTGGGCTGGCTCGAGACGTTCCTGCCGCTCATCGTCCCGAAGTTCCTCGCGGTGGACGCGTTCTTCATCTTCCTGATGGTGCAGTTCATCCGCGGTCTGCCGAAGGAGATCTTCGAGGCCGCCCGCATCGATGGCGCCGGTCACCTGCGCATCTTCGGACAGGTGACTCTGCCGCTCATGGTGCCGGCCCTGGCCACGACGGCGATCTTCACCTTCATCTGGACGTGGGGCGACTTCTTCGGGCCGCTGATCTACCTGCGCACGCGCGAGAACTTCCCGGTGTCGGTGGCGCTCAAGGGCTTCATCGATGCGCAGTCGTCGTCGAACTACGGCGCGATGTTCGCGATGTCTGTCGTGTCGCTCATCCCGCTGTTCCTCGCGTTCCTGCTGGGCCAGCGGTACCTGGTCAAGGGCTTCGCGACATCGGGCATCAAGTGAGCGGGAAGCGGATGGGCGGGGATCGAGTGAGCGGGGACGGGGAACGAGTGGAGGGCGCCGCAGTGGCACGGACGAGGTATGCGCTGGTGGGAACCGGCAGTCGCGCACAGATGTACATCGACGCGATCGCGGGCCCGCACGCCGACGTGGCCGAGCTCGTCGCGTGGACCGACCCGAACCCGGGGCGACTCGACTGGCACGAGGCGCGGCTGCGCGAACGCGGCGCCCCGGTGCCCGCGCGCTTCGCACCCGACGACCTCGCCGAGGCTGTCGCGCGCTTCGGCGTCGACAGGGTCATCGTCACCTCGCCGGACTTCACCCACGCCGGCCATGTCGTGACCGCGCTCGAGGCAGGCGCGGATGCGGTCGTCGAGAAGCCGCTCACCACGAGCGAAGAGGGCGTGAGGCTCATCGCGGATGCCGCGGCCCGGACGGGCCGGTCGGTCACCGTCACCTTCAACTACCGCTACTCGCCGCGCAACTCGGCGCTGAAGGAGGTACTGCAGTCCGGACGCATCGGCGAGATCACGTCGGTGCACTTCGAGTGGCTGCTCGACACGTCGCACGGCGCCGACTACTTCCGCCGCTGGCACCGCGAGAAGGACAAGTCCGGGGGCCTCTTGATCCACAAGGCGTCGCATCACTTCGACCTCGTCAACTGGTGGCTCGCCGACGCCCCGGCCCGCGTCTTCGCGAGCGGCGGCCTGCGGTTCTACGGCGCGGCGAACGCGGCCCGCCGCGGACTCGGCCCGCGGCCGGCCCGGGGCTCCGAGGACTCCGCGCTGCGCGACGCGTTCAGCCTCGACCTGCGGGACGATCCCGAGCTGCGGGGGCTGTACTTCGAGCAGGAGGGCCACGACGGCTACCTGCGGGACCGCGACGTGTTCGGCGAGGGCATCACGATCGAAGACAACCTCTCGCTCGTGGTCGACTACGCCCGCGGTGCCTCGATGTCGTACTCGCTCAACGCGCATTCGCCGTGGGAGGGCTATGTCGTCGGCGTCAACGGCACGCGGGGGAGGGCCGAACTCACGGTCGTCGAGCGCGGCGACGTCCGCCTCGCCGCGAGCGGCCGGCCCGCAGCCATCGTCGACCCGAGCGCACATCCGGGTGCCGCCGCCACGGGCGACGCGCGGCCCGTCGCCGAGCGGCTCGTGGTGCAGCAGCACTTCGAGCCGGCCCGCGAGTTCGAGATCCCCGACGGGCACGGTGCGCACGGCGGGGGCGACGCCCAGCTGCTCGCAGAGCTGTTCCGCGGCGTCGGCCACGACCCGCTGGGCCGGGCCGCCACGTGGCACGACGGTGTGCGGTCGGTCGCCGTCGGCCTCGCGGGCAACCGTTCGCTGACCACCGGTCAGGCGGTGCGCGTCGGCGAGCTCGCTCTCGGTCCCGCGTCGGCGGCTCTCGCCCCGCAGGGGTGAGGCGCGGCCCGCGCCGGCCGGGCCAGGGGAGTCAGACCGCCGACACCACCGCGTTGTCGAGCTGGTCCACGTCGATCCCCGGCCGCTCGGCCTGGTTCGTCAGCAGCACGAAGGCCACGCCCGCGGTCGGGTGGACCCAGAACTCGGTGCCGGCCCAGCCGGCGTGGCCGAACACGTCGCGGTCGACGAGCCCGGGCGCGCGCGTGCGCAGGTTGAACGTGAAGCCCCAGTCCTGTCCGGCCGCGGCCGGATAGGGGTCGAGCCGCGGGATGTCGCCGGTCAGCGCCCGGCGCATCATGGCGAGTGTCGCGGGCTGCACGACGCTGCCCGTCGCGCCGCGGCCTATGCGCAGCAGCGCCGATCCGAGCGCGAGCAGGTCGGCGGCGGTGCCGATCATGCCCGCCCCGGGGTTGCGGTGGCTCGCGAAGCCGGTCATGTCGAGCCCGAGGCGTTCGGCGTCGACGACGGTGTGCGGGTCGACGCAGGGGTCGAGCGTGAACCCCGTGGCGCCCAGGTCTGCCGACCACGTCGCGATGTCGGCATCCCATTCCCATCCGGCGGTGCGCCGCACGAGCTCGACGATGCCGTCGAACGCGACTGTCGAGTAGCGGGAGGCGGCGCCGGCGGCGAAGTCGCGGCCGGGAGCGAGCAGGGCGGCGCGCAGCCCCTCGGCGGGATCGAGCGTGGGCTCGGGGATGCCGGCGGTATGACTCACGAGATGCCCGAGGCGCACGACGTCGTCGGCGTCGCGGCCGGCGCCGAAGGCGGGGACGGCGTCGGCCAGCGGGGTCTCGGTCGTGAGGAACCCGCGTTCGACGGCCCGCGCGGCGGTCAGGCCGGTGAGCACCTTGGTGATCGAGAACAGCCAGTACGGGTCGTCGACGCGGGCCGGGCGGCCCGCCGTCGCGCCGAACGCGTCGAGCGCCACGACACCGTCGGCCGTCGCGACGCCGAGGACCGCGGTGGGAAGGCGCCCGGCGTCGACGTGCCCGCGGGCCCAATCGAACGCGGCGCCGTAGCCTGTCACGCGTTCGGCTCGTAGCGCTCGGGAGACGTGGATGCCGCCACCACTCGCCGCAGATCCTCCAGGGTCGCGTCGGGACCGAACCAGCCGTGCGCGCGGGCCTGGACGAGGACGTTGCCGAGCGCGGTCGCCTCGACGGGGCCGGCGAGGACGGGCAGCCCCGAACGGTCGGCCGTCGCCTGGCAGAGCAGGCGGTTGAGCGCTCCGCCGCCCACGATGTGGATGACGTCGACGTCGCGGCCGGTCAGGCGCGCGGCCGTCGCGACGGCATCGGCGAACGCCTGCGCGATGCTCTCGACGATCGCACGGGCGAACGCGGCACGCGTGGCCGGGACCGCAGCGCCGGATTCGGCGATGACCGCGGCGATACGGGCCGGCATGTCGCCGGGCGCCGACAGGCGCGGGTCGTTCGCATCGAACAGCGGGACCTCGCCGGTAACCGCCGCCGCTTCGGCGAGCAGCCCGGGCAGGTCGATCGCGGCGCCGTCCTCGGCCTCCCAGGTGCGCACTGCCTCGCTCAGCAGCCACAGTCCGGTGACGTTGTGCAGGAACCGCACGCGCCCGTCGACGCCGCCCTCGTTGGTGAAGTTCGCCTCGCGCGCCTCATCGCTGACGACCGGCTCGTCGAGCTCGACGCCCACCAGGCCCCACGTGCCGCACGAGATGTACGCGGCGTCGGGGGTGCTCAGCGGCACCGCGACGACGGCCGACGCGGTGTCGTGCGAGCCGACCGCCACCACCTCGAGCGGCGCGCCGATGCGTTCGCGCGCCTCGCCGCGCAGCGTGCCGAGCACCTCGCCCGGGTCGACCAGCGAAGGGAGAATGGATGCCGGAAGCCCGAGCCGCGCGGCCAGCTCCAGGTCCCACTCGCCGGTGCGGACGTCGACCAGGCCCGTCGTCGACGCGTTGGTGCGCTCGGCGACCCGCGCGCCGGTCAGCAGGAACGCCACCAGGTCGGGGATCAGCAGCGACACCTCGGCGTCGGCCAGGCGCTCCTCGACCGCGTACTGGTACAGCGTGTTGAACGGCAGGAACTGCAGGCCATTGCGCCGGTACAGCTCGGCGGACGGGGCCGCCCGGTGGACGGAATCCACTCCCCGCGCGGTGCGCTCGTCGCGGTAGTGGAACGGCTCGCCGAGAACCTCGTCGCCGTGCACCAGACCGTAATCGACAGCCCACGAGTCGATGCCGATGCTCGCGATGCCAGGCTCGCGGCGCAGGGCCTCGGTGAGGCCTTCGACGATGTGCCGGTACAGCGCGGTGAAGTCCCAGTGCAGGCCGCCGTCCGGGCCATCGACGGGCCCGTTCGGGAAGCGCGCGACCTGCTCCAGGCGCAGCTCGCCGTCGTCGACGTAGCCGAGCATGACGCGGCCGCTCGTCGCGCCGAGGTCGACCGCCGCGACGACGCCGCCGGTCACCGGACGCCCCCCATCTCGCCGGCACCCTTCGTCGACACCGCGGTTTCTCGCCGAGCAACCGCGTTACCGGCGTCGATAGCGGGGTGCCTCGACGAGATCGCGGCTTCTCGGCCGAGTCCGGTCGCGGTCATCGCAGGAAGGCGGCGGCGACGCCGGAGTCGACGGGGATGTGCAGGCCGGTGGTGCGGGACAGCTCGGGGCCGGTGAGGACGTACACCGCGTCGGCGACGTTCTCGGGCACGACCTCGCGCTTGAGGATCGTGCGGTTGGCGTAGAACTGGCCGAGGTCCTCTTCCTTGACGCCGTAGGTGGCGGCGCGGTTGGCGCCCCAGCCGGCGGCGAAGATGCCCGAGCCGCGCACGACGCCGTCGGGGTTGATGCCGTTGACGCGCACGCCGTGCTCGCCGAGCTCGACCGCGAGCAGGCGCACCTGGTGGGCCTGGTCGGCCTTGGTGGCCGAGTACGCGATGTTGTTCGGGCCGGCGAAGACGGAGTTCTTCGACGAGATGTAGATGACGTCGCCGCCCATCCTCTGCTCGATGAGCGCCTTCGCGGCGGCCTTCGAGACCAGGAACGAGCCCTTCGCCATGACGTCGTGCTGCAGGTCCCAGTCCTTCTCGGTGGTCTCCAGCAGCGGCTTCGACAGCGACAGCCCGGCGTTGTTGACGACCAGGTCGATGCCTCCGAACGCGAGCAGCGTCGCGTCGATCGCGGCCTGCACGCCGTCGGCGTCGGCGACGTTCGCGGCCACGCCGATCGCGACATCGGTGCCGCCGAGCTCGGCCGCGGCGGCCTGCGCCTTCTCCAGGTCGAGGTCGGCGACAACGACGCACGCGCCCTCGGCGGCCAGGCGGGTCGCGATGGCCTTGCCGATGCCCGACGCGGCGCCCGTCACGAACGCGATGCGCCCCTGGTGGGTCTTGGGCTTGGGCATGCGCTGCAGCTTGGCCTCTTCGAGCGCCCAGTACTCGATGCGGAACTTCTCGGCGTCCGAGATCGGCGCGTAGGTCGACAGCGCCTCGGCGCCGCGCATCACGTTGATCGCGTTGACGTAGAACTCGCCCGCCACGCGCGCGGTCTGCTTGTTCGCACCGTACGAGAACATGCCCACGCCCGGCACCAGCACGATGAGCGGGTCGGCGCCGCGGATCGCGGGGGACTCGTCGGTCGCGTGGGCGTCGTAGTACGCCTGGTAGTCGGCGCGGTACGCCTCGTGCAGCTCGGTCAGGCGGGCGATGGATGCCTCGACCGTCGCGTCGGCCGGCAGATCGAGGATCAGCGGCTTGACCTTCGTGCGCAGGAAGTGGTCGGGGCAGCTGGTGCCCAGTGCGGCGAGAGCGGGCGCCTTCTCGGACGCGAGGAAGTCGGTGACCACGGCCGCGTCGGTGAAGTGGCCCACCATGGGCTTGTCGGTCGACGCCAGTCCGCGGATCGTGGCTGCCAGTGCAGCGGCCTTCGTGCGGCGCTCGGCCTCGGGCAGCGCCTCGAAGCCGGCACGCACGCCGCCGAACGGCTCGGCCGCCCCGTTGGCGTCGATGTACGTCTGCGCGGTCTCGATGATCCACAGCGAGTTCGCCTCGGCCTCGTCGGACGTGTCGCCCCACGCGGTGATGCCGTGGCCGCCGAGGATCGTGCCGATCGCCTGCGGGTTGGCCGCCTTGATCGCGGCGATGTCGAGGCCAAGCTGGAAGCCGGGGCGGCGCCACGGCACCCACACGACCTTGTCGCCGAAGATCTTGGCGGTGAGCTCCTCGCCGTCGGCGGCGGTCGCGATCGCGATGCCG
This sequence comes from Microbacterium jejuense, assembly GCF_039544225.1. Taxonomy (NCBI): domain Bacteria; kingdom Bacillati; phylum Actinomycetota; class Actinomycetes; order Micrococcales; family Microbacteriaceae; genus Microbacterium; species Microbacterium jejuense. Next base: position 632,667 of record NZ_BAABLG010000008.1, on the reverse strand, counting down.
GCGTCGGGGTGCAGGTGGTCGACGTGCGCGGCATCCACGAGTCCGTGCATCGCGGTGTCGATCGACGGTGCGGCCCCGCCCTTGCCGTGCAGGCAGTAGTCGAACGCGGCGACCATCTCGTCCTCGCGCTCCACGCCCGGGTACACGTCGACGAGCGCCCGCATGCGGTCCAGGCGCAGCACCGCGAGGCCCTCGGGCTTGAGGGTGCCGAGGTCGCCGCCCGAGCCCTTGACCCACAGCAGCTCGACAGGCTCGCCGGTGACCGGATCGGTCTCGGTGCCCTTCGCGGAGGTGTTGCCGCCCGCGTAGTTGGTGTTCTTCGGGTCGGCGCCGAGGCGGTTCGACCGGGTGATCAGGTCGGTGACGGCCGGGTTGGTCATGATGCGTTCCTTACGTGGGCAGTTTCGGGTTCGTTCGTCACCTGTGCGCGTCTCGGGGCCGGTTTCGCGCGCACAGGTGACGAATGAACAGGGAGGGTGAGGGGAGTCATCGGGATGCCGGAGCCAGGGCCGGGAGGGCGGCGAGGCGCTCCGCGAAGCGGGTGAGGGTCATGGATGCCGCAGCCTCCTGCGGGCGGTTCAGATGGCCGTGCTCGGTGCCCGGCTCGGCCAGGACGTCGATCGGACGGCCGGCGGCGCGCAGCGAGGCGGCGAACGCCTCGCCGGACACGCGCAGCTCGTCGACCTCGCCGTTGACCATCAGCGTCGGCGGGAACTCCACGAGGTCGACCGGGCGGGCACGGCCGGGGATCGCACCCAGCGGGGCGCGGTCGACGGGGCCGCCGAGGTAGTTCTCATACATCGCGAGCACGAGATCGGGGCCGAACCGGTCGGCCGTGGGCTGCGCGTCGAGGGCTGCGCGCAGCGCCGCATCGGGAGCGGGCTGCACGGCGAGCAGGGTCGGGTAGGCGAGCAGCGCCAGGGCCGGGCGCACCTCGGCGCGCCGCTCGATCAGCCGCAGCGCGGCGCCCGCGGCCAGGTTGCCGCCCGCGCTCGTGCCGCCGATAGCGAGACGGGTGCGGTCCACCCGCAGCCGGTCGGCGTTGTCGACCGTCCATGCCCACGCCGAGAGCATGTCGTCGGATGCCGCAGGGTAGGGGTGTGCGCCCGCGGTCCGGCCGGCGGCATCCCACCCTTCCGGGATCGGCGCGAGGCGGTAGTCCACCGACACCACCGTCGTGCCGCGCGCGGCCAGCTGCGAGGCGACCCAGTCGGACTCGGGCATGTCGAGGTCACCGAACGCGAACGCGCCGCCGTGCGCCCACACCAGTCCGGTGCCGTTCGGCTCGCGCGCGGGATAGACGCGGACGAGTCCGCCGGCGGCGGAGTAGGGCTCGCTCATGAGGGTCCTTCGGAGTTCGGGCCGGCGGCGGTGCCGGCATCGAGATGGTGCACCCGGGGGGTGGGGATCGGCATCCCACACCCCGGGTGGGTCTGTGTCGGCGCTTACGCGCCCCAGCCGGCCTGCGTGCCGCCGACGCGGTCGGCCGCGATCTTCGACTGGTAGCCGGATGCCGCGTACGCCGCCATCGGGTCGGCCGCAAGGCCCCGCGACTCGCGCCATTCGGCCAGGGCCGGGCGCACGTCGGTGTAGAACGCATCCATGAACACCGCGTTGGCGGCCAGCACGTCGTTCGCCTGCTGCGCGGCCGCGAGCGCGTCGCGGTCGACGAGCAGAGCGCGCGCCGTCATCTCCTGGACGTTGAGCACCGAGCGGATCTGGCCCGGGATCTTGTCTTCGACGTTGTGGCACTGGTCGAGCATGAACGCCACGTCGGGGTTGTTCAGCCCGCCGCCGCGGATCACCTCGAAGATGATGCGGAACAGCTGGAACGGGTCGGCCGCCCCCACGATGAGGTCGTCGTCGGCGTAGAAGCGCGAGTTGAAGTCGAACGAGCCGAGCTTGCCGAGTCGCAGCAGCTGCATCACGATGAACTCGATGTTCGTGCCCGGCGCGTGGTGGCCGGTGTCGAGGCACACCATCGCCTTGTCGCCGAGGGCGACCACCTGCGCGTACGAGGTGCCCCAGTCCGGAACATCGGTGTGGTAAAACGCCGGCTCGAAGAACTTGTACTCCAGCACGAGGCGCTGCTCGTCCGACAGACGGTCGTAGATCTGCTGCAGCGAGTCGTGCAGGCGGTCCTGCCGGGCGCGCATGTCGGCCTGGCCCGGGTAGTTCGAGCCCTCGGCGAGCCAGATCTTGAGGTCGCGCGAACCGGTGGCGTGCATGATGTCGATGCACTCGAAGTGGTGGTCGATGGCCTTCTGACGGATGCGGTCGTCGTGGTGCGTGAGCGCCCCGAACTTGTAGTCCTCGTCCTGGAAGGTGTTCGAGTTGATCGTGCCGAGGCTGACGCCGAGGTCTTCGGCGTGACGGCGCAGGTCGGCGTAGTCCTCGACCTTGTCCCACGGGATGTGCAGCGCGACGCTGGGCGCGAGCTTCGTGTAGGCGTTGACCTGTGCGGCGTCGGCGATCTTCTCGTAGGGGTCGCGCGGGGTGCCGGGCGTCGTGAACACGCGGAAGCGGGTGCCGGAGTTGCCGAACGCCCAGCTGGGCAGTTCGATGCCCTGGCCCTCGAGGGTGGACAGGTTGTCGGGTGACAGCGTCGTCATGATGCGGTGCTCTCGTTCTCGGATGCGGTGGCCGCAGCCTCCGCCGCGGTCAGTTGGTCGTGGAGGTTGAAGATCTCGGTGAGGGGCGTGGCGGCCTGATCCGGGCGGCCGTCGAGGCCGACGAAGAAGCGGCCCATCTCGGCCTCCCAGCGCGCGGCCACCTCGGAGCCGGCGAGGTAGGCCTGCGCCGCCTCGTCGTCATCGGTCTCGTAGTAGCCGATGAGCCGGCCGCCGTCGCCGAGGAACAGCGAGTAGTTGCGGCGCCCCGCAGCCGCGATCTCGGCGAGCATCTCGGGCCAGACCGGCGTGTGGCGGGCGATGTACTCGTCCAGCAGCTCGGGGCGGATCACGAGCTGGAAGCACACCCGCTTCGTCGCGGTGCTCGTCATGGAGGACTCCTGTGGGACGGGGGATGCCGCGAGGAGCGGCATCCGTTCGTGAATCGTTTCAACGATAGATGCCCGCGCGCTTCTCCGCAAGTGGGAAAGCGCTCACCAGAACTCGGCGGGGACACCTCCTCGCAGCCAGTGCAGCTCGTTGTCGCGGATGAAGGTCGACAGGGTGTCGCCCGGCGACAGCCCGTCGCCCAGCCAGGCGTCGAGCACCCGCAGCAGCTCGGCGCCCGATGCCGTGTCGGGATCGTCCACGACCCGCTCCCACGCGGCGACGAAGCCCTCCGGCGTCGATACGGCGCGCACCAGCTTCGAGATGTACTTCGGTCCCGGCAGCATGACGCGGTTCGCCGCGAGTGCCGCCCGGGCGGCGGCGAGCGCCAGGTGCAGACCCGCGTGGCGGCGCAGGAACTCGTCGCCGCGCTCGGTCGCCTGCCGCAGGAAGTAGCCGCCGTGCAGGCGGGCCTGGGCGACGTGGGAGCGGACCCGCTCGTCCCACACCTCGTCGGGGAGCGTCGCGATCCGGGCGACGGTGTCGCCGAGGTCGGGCAGCTCGCTCCACGCGACGCGCGCGCCGAGGAACGACGCCCGCGTCGGGTCGTCCGCCCGCTCGACGGCCGCGCGGAGGTACGACGGGCTCACGAGCTTGATGTCGATGTACGAGCCGGGGTAGTCGGCGTCCCGGCGCTCGACCCACGCGAACCTGCCGGCGGCGGTCTCGGCCTCGAAGCGCGCGTCGTCCACGACGAGGTACACGTCGACGTCGGAGTCTGCCCGCTCCCTGCCCTGCGCGACGGAGCCGACGAGCACGACGCCCAGGGCGCCGGGCTCGCCGCGGACGGAGTCCACGTACGCGGCGAGCGCCCGCTCCTGCTGCTCCATCAGCCTTTGACCGCCCCACTGGTCATGCCCGCCACGATCTGCCGGTTGAAGAAGATGTACATGATCAGCGGCGGGATCGTGATGAGCAGGATGTCCATGAACAGCAGGTTCCACTGGCTGAGGTTCTGGCTGGAGAAGTTGTACAGCGTCAGCTGCACCGTCGCGTTGTCGTCGCCCGGGAAGAAGTAGAGCGGGTTGGTGAAGTCGTTGAAGACCGCCACCGCCTGCACCACGATCACGGTGATCACGACCGGCTTGAGCAGCGGCAGGATGACCGTGAAGAAGAGTCGCAGCGGTCCGGCGCCATCGATCGTCGCCGCCTCGTCCAGCTCGCGCGGGATCGTCGAGACGAACGCCCGGAACAGCAGGATGCAGAACGACAGCCCGAAGGTGACCTCGATGAGGATCATGCCCGGCATGGTCTTGAAGATCCCCAGGCTCTGCATGACCCAGATCGTGGGCACGACAGCCGGCGGGACGATGAGCCCCGCGAGCACGAAGAAGTTCACCAGGGCGTTCCAGCGCGACTTGCGGCGCTGGAGGACGTAGCCGACCATCGCCGCCAGGACGACCATGAGGGCCACCGACGCGACGGTGAGGATCGTGCTGTTGATGAATGCCGTCACGAGGATGAAGTCGCGGGCCGAGAAGACGGCGACGACGTTCTCCCACAGCTGCCACCCCTGCTGCGGCAGTGAGAACTCCAGCAGCGAGGCTTCCTGCTCGTTCTTGACCGCGGTGACGAAGATGAACGCGAACGGCACGATGAAGACGACGATCGACGCCAGGATCGCGATGATGCCGACGAAGTACTTCTTCATGAACCGCCGGAACGTCAGCGGTCTGCGGTCGGCCCGGATGCGGCCGGGCTTCGCCCCGGCGGTGGTGAGGGTGCGCGTGAGGCTCATGACTCGACCTGCCGCTTCGTGAGGTAGTGGTTGATGGGCAGCACGATCGCGGTCACCACGATGAACAGCACCACGTTGCCGGCCGTCGACAGGCCGTAGAAGCCCGCCTGGTACTGCTTGTAGATGACCGACGCGATCACGTCGGACGAGAAGCCCGGGCCGCCGCGGGTCATCGCCCAGATGAGGTCGAACGAGCGCAGGCCGCCGATCAGCGACAGCAGCACGACGGTCGCGGTGGCGGGCTGGACGAGCGGCAGCGTGATGTTGCGGAACGTCTTCCATGCACTCGCGCCGTCGACCTTCGCCGCTTCGAAGTACTCCTGGGGGATCGCGACGATGCCCGCGATGTAGATGAGCGTCGCGATGCCGACGCCCTTCCAGACGTCCACGAGGGCGACCGAGAACAGCGCCCACGCCGGATCGGTGAGCCAACCCGGCCCCTGGATCCCGAACACCGCGAGTGACTTGTTGATGAGTCCGTCGAACGGGTCCATCAGCACCTTGAAGGTCACCCCGACGCCGATCGTCGAGACCAGCACGGGGAAGAAGATGGTCGCGCGCAGGTATCCGCGTCCGAGGATGCTCCCGGTCAGCAGCAGTGCGAGGGCCAGGCCCAGGACCACCTTGAGTCCCGACGTCACGAAGCCGTAGATGAAGGTGTTGATGAGGCCCTGGAAGAGCATCGGCTCGCTGAAGAACGTGACGAAGTTGTCGAACCCGATGAACTCGACGTCGAACAGCGACCAGCGCGTGAGGCTGAAGTAGAAGGATGCGAAGGTCGGCACCGCGAAGAGCGCGACGTAGAGCACGCCGGACGGGATGTAGAACCATGTGGGGTACATGCTCTTCATCCGCTTGCGCTTCTTGTGGGGCGGTGGAGCCTCTGCGGCCGCGGTGGGGCGCTCTGCGATGGTCGTCATGTCATCTCCTTCGATGAGTGCACGTGTCGTGAAGCGGGGGCCGCGCCGTGCCCGGCGCGACCCCCGGCGGTTCTCTCAGACCCGCTGGATCACCAGCCTTCGAGGCCCAGCTGCTGCGCCTGCTTGACGACATCCTCGTCGTACAGGGCCGCGCCGTCCTTCGCCGAGCTGATGCCCGAGCCGACCTGCACCGTGATGTTCTCGAGGTTCGGTCCCTTGATCGGCGAGAGGAACTCCAGCGCCGGGTTGGTGTTGCCGTCGTCGAAGTACGGCTGCATGTCCTTCAGCAGACCGGGCACGTCGTCCGGCAGCGTGCAGGCGCTCGTGGCGAACGGGCCGCTGGGCACCATGACCGTGGTCTGGACTTCGCAGCCGTCGGGCGAGTTGATGAACGCGACGAACTTCTTCGCGGCCTCGAGCTTGTCGCCTTCGGTCGTCTTGGGGATGTAGACCGCGTTGGGCAGCCAGACCGTCAGCTTGGTGTCTGCGGCGTCGTGAGCGGGCAGCGCGAACACGCCGAGGTTCTCGAGGTCGTCCGGGTAGTTCTGCTGGAACGTCGAGACGATGCCGGTGAGGATCGGGTACTGCGCGCCGACACCGGTGGCGACCATCTTTGCGCCGTCGTCGTACAGCGCCGACGCGTAGTCCTGGTTCCACCAGCCCTTGTCGAAACCCTCCTGCTGGTTGGCGAAGCCGGCGAGGGCGGGCTCGTCGACGTACTTGCGCTCGCCCTTGGTGTAGGCCTCGGCCCAGTCGGGATCGGCGGCGAGCACGTTGCCGAAGTCGCCGAGCACGAACAGCTGGCTGGTCCAGGTGTCGCCGTAGGTCTGGATGACGGGGGTGATGCCGGCAGCCTTGATCTTCTCGTTGTTGGCTTCGAACTCGGCCCAGTCCTTCGGGACGGAGAGGCCGAGGTCGGCGAAGACCTTCTTGTTGTACACGACGGCGCCGGCCTGGCTCGCTCCCAGAGGTGCGCCGTAGATGTGGCTGTCGGTCGAGACGACGGCCTTCATCGTGTCGATGAGCCCGTCGACCCAGTCCTCGTCGTCGAGCGGTACGAGGTTCTGGTCGGGGTTGAGGGCCTGGAACAGCGAGCCCGAGTTGTAGCCGAAGACGTCCTCCATCTCGCCGGTGGCGAGCTTGGTCTTCATGAGGTTGTCGCCCTCGGTGCCGGCCGGCTGGGTCTCCAGCTTGACCGTGATGTCGGGGTTGGCCTTCTCGAACGCGTCGATGAAGGCGTTGGCGACATCGACGTTGGTGCCGGTGTTCTGCGTCAGGAACGAGATCTCGACCTTGCCGTCGCTCGATCCGCCGCCACCGCCGCCGCTGCACGCGGCCAGCGGCACGGCCAGTGCCACGATGCCCGCACCCGCGAGGAGCACTCTCCTGGTCGGGGAGCTCTTCATCTTTACCTCCTTGTAAAGCCGAGCGGAGGGTCCGCCCACGCTGCCGGAATTCCTTGGTGCCACATCGAACGGTTCGGGTCCCCACGGGTTGAAACCATTCAACTTCTCGTACGGTACGACCCGATGGGCGCGCGGGTCAACAGGTCGATGTAGAACGCTCCATCACGATCGTGTAACGGTCTACACATTGGTTGACAGCGAGCCCTGAATCGTTTCACGATGGTCGGGCGGGCGGCGAAGCGGCCGATCCGCCGAAAGGACTCGGCCATGACGGCATCCCTCCCCGCCCCCACGTCCTCCGATGCGGCGACCCGCGTGACCGAGCTGCGCAGCCAGCACGGAGCGGGCCTGATCGGCGTTCCGCGCACCGGGCTGCGGCTCAGCTGGCGCGCCGAGAGCGACGACCCGCAGGCGCGCTTGGTGGGGTACCAGCTCGCGTCCGGCGCCGAGGGCGGCGCGCTCGCCGAGGCCGCGCCGGTCCTCGCCTCGCGCACCACCGGCATCGCGGTCGAGGGTGCCCTCGCGCCCCGCGAGCGCCGTGCCTTCGCCGTGCGCGTGGCCACGACGGCCGGCTGGTCCGCGTGGAGCGAGCCGTTCATCGTCGAGGCCGGCGTGGACGGCCCGGGACTCACGGCCCGGGTCATCGGCCTCGACACGCCTGCCGACGGGCCCGTCCCGCTGCTGCGCACAGAGTTCACGCTCGCGCAGGCGCCGGCAGCGGCGCGGCTGCGGCTGAGCGCCGTCGGGCTCGTGGATGCCTGGGTCAACGGGGTGCGGGCCTCCGATGCGCTGCTCACACCGGGGTGGACGTCGTACCAGGAGCGCATCCTCATCGACACGCTCGATGTGACGGCACTGCTGCGCGAGGGCGTCAATGTCGTCGTGCTGGCCGTCGCCGACGGCTGGTATCGCGGCAGCTTCGGATTCGCGCGCCGCCAGGCGATCTACGGCGACCGCACCGGCGCACTCGCGCAAGTCGAGGCCGACGGCGAGATCGTGACGAAGACGGATGCCTCGTGGCAGGCCGGTCCCGGCGCGATCCGCAGCGCGAGCATCTACGACGGGACGGTCACCGACCTGCGACTGGACGACCCCGCGGTGCACCAGCCGGGGTTCTCCGGCGAGAACTGGGGGGCGGCATCCCTCGTCGACATCGACCCGGCGCGGTTCGAGCCGCGGTCCGCGCCTCCGGTGCGGGTCGTCGCCGAGCTGCCGATGACCCTGTCGGCCCACAGCGGCCGCACGCGACTGGACGGCGGCCAGAACCTGTCGGGGTGGGTGCGGCTCACCGTGCGCGGACGCGCGGGCGATGTCGTCACCGTGCGTCACGCCGAGGTGCTCGAGCCCTCGGGCGACCTGCATGTGAAGGCGCTGCGCTCGGCCAGGGCGACAGACGTGTACACGCTCGGCGCCGACGGCGAGCAGGTGCTCGAACCGGCGTTCACGTTCCACGGCTTCCGGTACGCCGACGTCGACGGCGCCGAGGTCGTCGAGGCCACGGCCGTCGCGATCTCCAGCGACCTGAGCCCGCGCAGCACGTTCTCGTCGTCGCACGAGGCGCTGGACCGCTTCCACTCGAACGTGTTCTGGTCGCAGCGCGACAACTTCGTCTCGGTGCCCACCGACTGCCCGCAGCGCGACGAGCGCCTCGGCTGGACCGGAGACGCGCAGGCCTTCGCCGCGACCGCGAACACCCTGATGGACGCCGAGGCGTTCTGGATGTCGTGGCTGCGCGACCTCGAGATCGACCAGACCGACGAGGGCGGCGTGCCCGCGGTCGTGCCCGACATCATCCGTCCGCAGGACATGCTGATGGGCGGTGTCCCGACCGAGAACATGGGCCGTGCCGGCTGGGCGGATGCCGCCACCATCGTGCCCCTCGCCGTGTACGAGTCGTACGGCTCGGAAGAGGTGCTGGTGCGTCAGCGCCGCAGCATGCGTCGCTGGGTCGAGCACCTGCGCCGTCGCGCGGGCGAGGGCGACGTGCTGCCCGGCGGCGACTTCCAGTTCGGCGACTGGCTCGACCCCGACGCGCCGGGCGAGCGGCCGTGGGAGGCGAAGGTGTCGTCGGAGTTCGTGTCGAACGCCTTCTACGCGTGGTCCGCGCGCCTGCTCGCCCGTGCCGAGCGGGTGCTCGGCGACACGGTGTCGGCCGATGACTACGACGCGCTCGCCGACCGCGTCGGCGGCGCGACGTTCGCGCGCTGGGGCGACGAGGCGGTGCAGACCCAGAGCGGCGCCGCGATCGCCCTGGAGTTCGGGCTCGCCCCGGCGGCGCGCCGCGACGAGATCGCCGCCGGCCTCGCCGCGAACGTGCGGCGGGAGAACGGCCGCATCGCGACCGGGTTCCTCGGCACGCCGCTCGTGCTGTTCGCGCTGTCGCACGCCGGCTACCTCGACGAGGCCTACCTCATGCTGCTGCGCCGCGAGGCGCCGTCGTGGCTGTACCAGGTGGACCGCGGCGCGACGACGGTGTGGGAGCGCTGGGACGCGATCCTGCCCGACGGCAGCATCCACTCCGGCGCGATGGACGCACTGCCGACCGAGGACGCGTCCGAGGACGACACCGGCATGCTGTCGTTCAACCACTACGCCTACGGCGCGATGATCGACTGGGTGTACCGCACGGTGGCCGGCCTCGCCCCGGATGCCGACGACCCCGGCTACCGCACGGTGCATGTCGCGCCGCGCCCGGCGGTCGGGCTCGACTGCGCCGCCGCGTCGATCCGGACCCCGCACGGCCGCCTCGCGATCGACTGGCGCGTCGACGGCGACCGGTTCGAGGTGACCCTCGAGGTGCCCTTCGGCGCGCGGGCGCTGCTGGACCTTCCCGTCACCGCGACCTCCGTCGTCACCGTGGGCGACGCCCCGGCGCCCGCCGAGCTGCCCCACGGCATCCACCGCATCGTCGTCACCGCTCCCGCCGTCGCGGCGCCCGCTGCGCTCGTGTCCGCCTGATCGCGGCATCCACCCGTCCGAACTCGAAGAAGACCGCAACGCACGAAGGAGTGCCATGAGCACCGTTCCTCATCTCACGATCGACGCGCCGTATCGCAGCGACGTCGTGGCCGCCCCCGAGCCCCGCTTCGGCTGGCGCACCGAGACCGACACGCCGGACTGGCGCCAGGCGTCGGCCGAGATCGAGCTCACCCGCGGGGGCGGGCTCGAGACGCACCGGGTCGACGGACCGGCGTCGACGCAGCTCGCGTGGCCGTTCGCCCCGCTCGCGCCGCGCGAGGAGGTGTCGCTGCGCGTGCGGGTGACCGGTGAGGACGGCACGACGGGGGAGTGGAGCGCGCCGCGCCGCGTGGTCGCCGGCTTCCTCGGCGAGGGCGAGTGGCAGGCAGCGGCCATCGGGCTGGCGTCGCCCTCCGAGACCGCCCGGCCCGCGTACCTGCGCACCGAGTTCGAGGTCACCGGTCCCGTCTCGCGTGCGACGCTGTACGCCACCGCGGTCGGCGTGTACCAGGTCGCGATCGGCGGCGCCGACGTCGACGACCAGGTCATGAAGCCCGGCTGGACGCCGTACCCGCAGCGCACGATCCACGAGACCACCGACGTCACCGCCCTGCTCGCCGAGGGCCGCAACGCGATCGGCGTGCGGCTGGCGGGAGCGTGGGCGACCGAGCGGTTCGGCTTCCGCGAGAACGCCCGTCCGCTGTACGCGGACCAGCCGCGGTTCGCCGGGCAGCTGCTCGTCGAGTACGCCGACGGGGCGGCGCAGTGGGTGACGACGGATGCCTCGTGGCAGGCCGCGACCGGTCCGATCACCGCGAGCGGCCTGTATGCCGGTGAGGATCACGACGCGCGCCTCGCGCTCGTCGACGACGCCGGCCGCGGGTTCGCCGAAGCCGGCTTCGACGCGTCGGAGTGGATGCCGGCGGCCGAGGCAGATGCGATCCACCCGCCCGAGGCGCGCGTGTCGCCGTTCGTGCGGCGCCTGGACGAGCTCGCGGTGCGCGAGGTCATCGCGACGCCCGCCGGCAAGACGGTGCTGGACTTCGGGCAGAACCTCGTCGGACGCCTGCGGATCCGTGTCGAGGGACCTGCCGGAACCGTGGTGACGCTGCGTCATGCCGAGGTGCTCGAGCACGGCGAGCTCGGAACGCGCCCGCTGCGCGCGGCCGCCGCGACCGACCACTACACGCTGTCGGGCGACGGCGTCGAGGAGTGGGAGCCCGAGTTCACCTTCCACGGCTTCCGCTACGCCGAGGTCGACGGGTGGCCCGGCGAGTTCGACCCGGCCGCCGTCACCGCCGTGGTGATCCACAGCGACATGGAGCGGACCGGGTGGTTCGAGGCATCCCATCCGCTCGTCAACCAGCTGCACGAGAACATCGTGTGGGGCCTGCGCGGCAACTTCCTGTACCTGCCGACGGACTGCCCGCAGCGCGACGAGCGCCTGGGCTGGACGGGCGACATCCAGGTGTTCGCGCCGACGGCGTCGTTCCTGTACGACGTGCGCGGGTTCCTCGACTCGTGGCTGCGCGACCTCGCGCTGGAGCAGGAGGACGGCGTGGTGCCGTTCGTCGTGCCCAACGCGCTCGGTGTCGCGCGCCCCGCCGCCGCGTGGGGTGACGCCGCCACGATCGTGCCGTGGGTGCTCCACGAGCGCTACGCCGACGCCGCGACCGTCGCACGGCAGTACGACAGCATGAAGGCGTGGGCCGACGTGCTGATCGACCTCGCCGGTCCTCGCCGCCTGTGGGAGGGCATGTTCCAGTTCGGTGACTGGCTCGACCCTGACGCGCCGCCGGAGCAGGCGGCCAAGGCCAAGACCGACGCCGACATCGTCGCATCGGCCTACCTGTTCCGCTCGGTCGACGCGGTGGCGCGCGCGGCCGCGCTGCTCGGCGACGAGAGCACCGCGCACGCGTACGCGACGATCGCCGAAGAGGTGCGTCAGGCGTTCCTCGCCGAGTACGTCACTCCGGCCGGCCGCATGATGTCCGACGCGCAGACCGCGTACGCGATGGCGATCATGTTCGACATCGCCCCTGCCGAGCAGCAGGAGGTGCTGGGCGCGCGCCTGGCCGAGCTCACGCGGCTGTCGGGGTACCGCATCGGCACCGGCTTCGTCGGCACGCCGATCATCCAGGACGCCCTCACCCGCACCGGACACCTCGAGACCGCGCGGCGTCTGCTGGTGCAGACCGAGAACCCGTCGTGGCTGTACCCGGTGACGATGGGCGCCACCACGATCTGGGAGCGCTGGGACTCGATGCTGCCCGACGGCACCATCAACCCGGGCGAGATGACCTCGTTCAACCACTACGCGCTGGGCGCGATCGGCGACTGGCTGCACCGCGTGGTCGCCGGCCTCGCCCCCGACGCGCCCGGCTACGCGCGACTGCGCATCGAGCCGCACCCGCTCGCGGAGTTCGACTTCGCGTCGGCCGAGCACCTCACGCCCTACGGCACGGCCCGCGCCGGCTGGTCGCGCGAGGGCGGCGTCGTGCGGGTGACGGCGACCGTGCCGCCCAACACGACGGCCGTCGTCGTGCTGCCCGACGGCCGGTCCTTCGAGGTCGGCTCGGGTGCGCATGAATGGGAGACGGCGGATGCCGCACCCCCGGCGTCCTCGTCCCGCATCGGCATGGACTCGACGCTGGCCGCCGTGATCGACGACCTCGACGCCTACCGCGCCATCGGCACGGCGCTGGAGGCCGCGAATCCCGAGGCCGCGCACGCGTTCCGCACGACCACGCGGTGGTCCGACCGCCGCGAGCTCGGCGAGGCGCTGTTCATGTTCGCCGGTCCCGACGTGCAGCAGACCATCGCGGAACGGCTCGCCGACCTGTCGGCGCGCCGCGAGGCCGGTGCGACGATCGCGGCGGACGCCTGACCGGCGCCCGGCAGGCGGGACTCCGCTTGCCCGGGCGGTGCGGTGCCCTACACTCGCGGACAGCGAGAACAAACCCTGGGAGTGTCATGGTGGTGAGCGTGCGAGATGTCGCTGCGGCGGCTTCCGTGTCGGTGGGGACCGTCTCGAACGTGCTCAACCGGCCCGAGAAGGTGTCGCCGGCGACCGTGGAACGGGTCACGCAGGCGATCGAGGAGCTCGGCTTCGTGCGCAACGACGCCGCCCGGCAGCTGCGGGCCGGACGCAGCCGCAGCATCGCGCTGATCGTGCTCGACTCGGGCAACCCGTTCTTCGCCGAGGTGGCGCGCGGCGCCGAGGACCGCGCCGCCGAATCGGGCATGAGCGTGCTGCTCGGCAACAGCGACGAGCGCTCCGATCGCGAGGACGCGTACCTGGAGCTGTTCCGCGAGCAGCGGGTGAACGGCGTGCTGGTGACCCCGGTCGACGGCGACCTGGCGGCCCTCGTGCGGCTGCAGAACGCCGGCGTGCCGGTGATCCTCGTCGACCATGAGGACGCCGCGACCGCGCTGGCCTCGGTGTCGGTCGACGACGTCGAGGGCGGGTACCTCGCGGTCGCGCACCTGCTGTCGACCGGCCGCCGGCGCATCGCGTTCATCGGCGGTCCGCGCTCGATCCGCCAGGTGGCCGACCGCCTCGAGGGCGCGCGCCGCGCCGTCGCCGAGGTCGAGGGGGCGACGCTCGAGGTGATCGAGATGGCCGCGCTCTCGGTGCTGCAGGGCCGCGCGGCCGGGGAGCAGCTGCGAGGGCTGGCGCCGCAGGAACGGCCGGACGCCGTCTTCGCGGCGAACGACCTGCTCGCGGTGGGTGCGCTGCAGGCCTTCTCGCTCATGTCGGACGTGCAGGTGCCTCGTGACATCGCGCTCGTCGGCTACGACGACATCGATTTCGCCTCGGCGACCGTCGTGCCGCTCAGCTCGGTGCGCCAGCCGGCGCACCTCATCGGGTACACCGCGGTCGACCTGCTGCTCAAAGAGCTCGAGGAGCCCGACGGCGGGCACGAGCGCACCGTGCGCTTCCAGCCCGAGCTCGTGGTGCGGGAGTCGACGGCCGCGACCACAGGTCGTTGAGCGAGCGGAGCGAGACGAAACGCCGTGAGCCGCCGATCGGACCCGGCCACTCGCGCGACGTTCGCGCAGCCCGGGTCCTCGAAGGCGTCTCGCCACGTTTCGTCTTCGCTCGTTCCTCGCTCCGCTCAACGACCACGAAGTCGCGTCGCCTCCTCCAGCAGCTCCAGCACGTGGCGGTAGTCCGCGCCGGTGGCGCGGGTCATGCCGAGCTCGCAGGTGCGGTTGCAGGACGCGTGGGCGTCGGCGCGGAGCGCGCGCACCTCGGCAGCCTCGGGCGCCGTGGCCGACGCGGTGAGCTCGGGATGCAGCATCCCGCGGTCGCCGGCGAAGCCGCAGCATCCCCACGAATCGGGCACGACGACCTCGCCGGCCACGACAGTGGCCACGCGCTGCAACGCCGGATCGAGGCCCAGCTGCGTCGACGAGCAGGTCGGATGCAGCGCCAGCGTGCCGACGAGCGGCGTGACGGCGCCCAGGCGCGGCAGCAGCTCGCGCTCGGTGAAGGCCACGGCGTCCTCGACGGTGGTCTCGACCCCCGCGTCGGCCAGCAGGTGCACGAAGCCCTCGGTGCACGACGACGCGTCGGTCACCACGGTGAGCCGACCGCCGGGTGAGGCCTCGGCGAGGGCCGCGACGACGCGGCGCGACATCGCGGCGCGTCCGTCGGCGTAGCCCTTCGAGGTCCACGGCGTGCTGCAGCACAGCGTGTCGACGTTCTCGGGCACGACCAGGCGCACGCCGGCCCGCTCGGCCAGTCGCCGGAACGCCTCGGTCGCGCCGATCCCCGGGGTGCCGTCGGCGGCGTCGGCGGGGCCGAACATCGTTCCCACGCACGCCGGCAGGAACACCGCGACCGGCGCGTCCTCCCCGCCGCCGATCGACGCGCCGAGCTTCGAGCGGGCGCGCCCGCCGCGCGGCAGGTCGTCGGTGTAGCGGGGCACGGTGTCGGCGCCGAGCACGGCACGGCCGAGGTCTGTCGCCGCGGTCACCACGGCCGCCGGCATCCGGTCGGCCAC
Organism: Microbacterium jejuense; assembly: GCF_039544225.1. Taxonomy (NCBI): domain Bacteria; kingdom Bacillati; phylum Actinomycetota; class Actinomycetes; order Micrococcales; family Microbacteriaceae; genus Microbacterium; species Microbacterium jejuense. Next base: position 617,580 of record NZ_BAABLG010000008.1, on the reverse strand, counting down.
GCTCAGCCCCGCGCTCGCGACGCGCGTCGCAGCACCCCACGCGTTCGCCGCACCGGCCCATGCGGTGCCCGCGACGCGGCCCGCGTCCTCACGGCGCAGCCGCTTGACGAGCGTGCCGGTGTTGATCAGCACCGGGCACGCCGTCTGGCACATGCCGTCGACGGCGCACGTGTCGACGCCGGCGTAGCCGTAGTCCCGTTCCAGCTCGCGCGCGAGGGCGTCGTCGCCGGATGCCTCGGCCCGCGCGATCGCGCGCCGCGTGACGATCCGCTGCCGCGGGGTCAGGGTCAGGTCGCGGCTCGGGCAGACCGGCTCGCAGTAGCCGCACTCGACGCAGCGGTCGGCCTCGGCCTCGATCGGATCGGCGAGCTTGATGTGCTTGAGGTGGGCCTCGGGGTCGTCGTCGACGATCACCCCGGGGTTGAGGATGCCATGCGGATCGCACAGCCGCTTGAGCTCGCGCATGACGTCGGCGAGCTCGTCGCCGTACTGGCGGCGCACGTAGGGCGCCATGACGCGGCCGGTGCCGTGCTCGGCTTTGAGGTTGCCGCCGGCGTCGAGCACCAGGTCGACCATGTCCTCGGTGAACGCGGCGTAGCGCGCAAGCTGGTCGGCCGGCTCGAACCGATCCGTCAGCATGAAGTGGATGTTGCCGTCCTTGGCGTGCCCGAAGATCACGCTGTCGCCGTAGTCGTACCGGTCGAACAGCCTCTGCAGGCTGCCGCACGTGGCGGCGAGGCGCTCGACCGGCACCACGACGTCCTCCAGCAGGGCCGTCGTGCCGCTCGGCCGGGCGCCCGCGACGGATGCGTACAGGCCCTTGCGCAGCTTCCACGCGACGGCGCGCTCGGCCGCATCGGCGCTGAACCCGACCGGTGCCTCCAGCGGCTGCGCCGACAGCGTGCGCGTGCCGCGGGCGACGAGGTCGGCCAGTTCCTCGTCGGTGTGCGCGTGGTACTCGACGAGCAGGGCCGCCTGGTCGCGCACGGTGAGCCCGGTGATCTGCCGCGGCGCGCCGGCCAGCGACTGCCCGACGCGGAGGGACGCGGCATCCATCAGCTCCAGGGTCGCCGCGCCCGTCGCGACCAGGTCGGGGAGCGCCCGGGTGGCAGCCTCGAGGTCGGGGAACACCGTGAGCGCCGTCGAGATGCGCGGCAGGATCGGCACGGTGCGGTAGGTCGCCTCGGCGACGAACGCCAGCGTGCCCTCGCTGCCGACGACGAGGTGCGCGAGCAGCTGCGCCGGCGTGCCGAAGTCGAGGAATGCGTTGACCGCGTAGCCCATCGTGTTCTTCATGGCGAACTGGCGGCGGATGATCTCGACCGAGGCCGGGTTCGACACGACGCGATCGCGCAGCCGCATCAGGCGCTCCACGAGTTCGGGCTCGGCCGCCCGCAGCGCGGCATCGGCGTCGGGCGCGCCCGAGTCGACCACGGTGCCCGAGGGCAGCACGAAGACGAGCGACTCGAGCGTCTGGTAGGTGTTCTCGGTGACGCCGCACGCCATGCCGCTGGAGTTGTTGTTGACCACGCCGCCGATCGTGCAGGCGATCTCGCTCGCAGGGTCGGGGCCGAGGCGGTGGCCGTGCCGCGCGAGGCGCGCGTTGACCTGTCGCACCGTCGCGCCGGGCTGCACGCGCACACGGCGGCCGTCGTCCTCGACGTCGATGCGGCGGAACCGCTGCCGCACATCGACGAGGATGCCCTCGGTCGTTGCCTGCCCCGACAGGCTGGTGCCGCCGGAGCGGAACGTCAGCGGCGACCCGCTCGTCGTCGCGGCGCGCATCACCGCGCCGACCTCGGCGGCGTCGGCGGCGATCACGACGGCCTGCGGCGTGAGCAGGAAGTGCGAGGCGTCGCTCGCGTAGGCGACGCGGTCGATGGCGCGCGCCTTGATGCGGGATGCCTCGCCCACCGCCCGTGCGATCGCCCCGGGGACGACCGCCGCAGCCTGGGTGCGCATCGCCTGCGTGCCCCTCGTCCGGGGGTGTGCGATCGTTCTTGCCATGGCGGCTCCTCGCTGAGTTAGACTGCAATCGCATTCAATCAGGAATGGATATGCAACCCCTTATGGACATGCAGACTAGCGGATCCGTGCGAGCGACGGCGACGGACCGGTACTGGGAGAGCACGCAGCCGGGGGCCGGGCGCCGCACGCCGCGCGCCGAGGCCCTGACCGACGCGGAGGTGCTGAGCCTCAACGGCACGTGGCGCTTCCGTCTCTCGCCGACCGCCGAGGGCACCGGCGACGCGTTCCTGGCCGCTGATTTCGACGACAGCGGGTGGGACGCGATGGCGGTCCCCTCGCACTGGGTGCTCGAGCCCTTCACCCCGCTGGCCGGCGGCCCCGCGCGCCGCATGCTCGGGACCGCCGAGGGCCCGCTGTACACGAACACCGCGTACCCGATCCCGCTCGACCCGCCGTACGTATCGGACGAGAACCCCACCGGCGACTACCGGCTCGTGTTCGAGGCGCCGGAGTCCTTCGCGGGCGTCGGCGGCACGGCCGTGCTGCGGTTCCAGGGCGTCGACTCGTGCGCCAAGGTCTGGCTCAACGGCGAGGAGCTGGGCTGGTCGACCGGCAGTCGTCTGCCCTTCGAGTTCGATGCCCCGGTGCGTCCCGGCCGCAACGTGCTGTGCGTGCGCGTGCAGCGCTGGTCGGCGGGGACGTACCTCGAGGACCAGGACATGTGGTGGCTGCCCGGCATCTTCCGCGACGTCGAGCTGCTCGCGCGCCCGGCCGGGGGCATCGACGACCACTTCGTGCACGCCGACTACGACGCGGCGAGCGGACTCGGCACGCTGCGAGTCGACGTGACGCCGTCGGGAGGGGATGCCGCCGCCTCCGCCGCACCGCCGGCGCTGGTCGAGGTGCCCGAGCTGGGCCTGCGCATCGCCGCGGGCGAGAGCGTCACAGTCCCCGTCGAGCCGTGGAGCGCCGAGAGCCCGCGGCTGTACCGCGGCACCGTCCGCACGGCGTCCGAGACCCTTTCGCTCGCGATCGGGTTCCGTCACGTCGAGGTCGTCGACGGGGTGTTCACGGTGAACGGACGCGCGGTGACGTTCCGCGGTGTCAACCGGCACGAGCACCACCCCGACAGCGGTCGCACGCTCGACCGCGCGACGATGATCCGCGACATCGAGCTGATGAAGCGCGCCAACGTCGACGCGGTGCGCACCAGCCACTACCCGCCGCATCCCGAATTCCTGCGGCTGTGCGACGAGTACGGGCTGTGGGTCGTCGCCGAGGCCGACCTCGAGACCCACGGGTTCATCTACGAGGGGTGGGAGCACAACCCGCCCGCGATGCCCGAGTGGCGCGACGCGATCATGGACCGCCTGCACCGCACCGTCGAGCCTCTGAAGAACCACCCGAGCATCGTGGTGTGGTCGCTCGCGAATGAGAGCATGACCGGCGACGGGTTCCGCGAGATGCGGGAGTGGCTCGACGCCCGCGATCCGTCGCGCGCGGTGCTGTACGAGCGCGACCCGCGCTACCGCGACTCCGACTTCTACTCGCTGATGTATCCGTCGCTGGAGCTGCTGGAGCGGATCGGCCGGCGCGAGGAACCCCGCGGCGGCCGCCTCAGCATGCACGGCATGGTGTTCGACGCCGACGAGGACGCCCCCGACGGCATCTCGGACGCCGATGACGAGCGCCGTCGCGGGCTGCCCTTCCTGCTGGTCGAGTACGCGCACGCGATGGGCAACGGCCCCGGCTCGCTGCAGGACTACTGGCGCATCATCCGTGCGCACGAGCGCCTGTGCGGCGCGTTCGTCTGGGAGTGGATCGACCACGGGTTCCACGGGGACGGGCCCGCGGGCGAGCGCATCGTGATGCACGGCGACGACGTGGACTACGAGCCGCGCGGCGGCCGTTTCAGCCTGCACGGCCTGGTGTTCAGCGACCGCACGCCGACGCCGGGTCTCGTCGAGCTCGCCAAGGCGCACGAGCCGGTGCTGATCACCGTCGGCGAGGCGTCGGTGCGGGTCGAGAACGACCGGCACACGATCGACACGTCCGACCTGGCCTTCGGCTGGAGCGTCGAGGCCGACGGCCTGCCGGTCGCGAGCGGCGTGCTCGAGGTCCCCGCGCTGGCCGCGGGCTCCGCCGTCGAGATCGCGATCCCGGATGCCGCCGCCCAGGCGCTCGCGGCGGCTGCGGGTGTGGCATCCACTCCCCACGACGTGGTGCTGACTGTCGAGGCGGCGCTCGCCGCAGAGGCGCGGTGGGCGCCTGCCGGGCACGTCGTGGCGTGGGGGCAGCGGGTGGCGCGTACGGCTCAGGTCGTCGCCGCGCCCGCACCGGGAGCAGGCGTGCCCGCGCTGCGGTTCGCCTTCTCGGCGGCCGTGGCCCGCGAGGTGGTCGAGGTCGGGGCGGGCACGTTCGATGCGGCCACCGGACGCCTCGTGCGGCTCGGGGACCTCGAGCTCGACGGACCGACGCTGGACCTGTACCGCGCGCCCACCGAGAACGACCACGGCCAGGGTGCGACGAACGACCTCGCCTCGGTGTGGCACAAGACGATGCTCGACCGGCTGCTGCACCGCATCGACGAGGTGTCGACGGGAGCGGGCCGGCTCACCGTGCGCGGGCGCACGGCGCCGCGCACGCATCCGCACGGCGTCGCGTGGAGCATGACCTGGGCGGCCGACGGCGACGGGCTCGTGCTCGACGCGACTGCTGACTTCGTCGGCCCGTGGTCGGACACCCCGTATCTCGGCCGCGACATCCTCGTGCCGCGCCTCGGTCTCCTGTTCGCCCTGCCGGGCGTGGCCGAGCGGGTGACGTGGTTCGGCCGCGGCCCCGGCGAGACGTACGTCGACTCGTACGAAGGCTCGCGGGTGGGCCGGTACGCGGCATCCGTCGACGACCTGCAGGTGCCGTACCCGGTGCCGCAGGAGAACGGCAACCACGTGCAGACGCGGTGGCTCGAGGTCACCGGACCCGGGATGCCGTCGCTGCGGGTCGACGGGCGCCCCGAGTTCGACTTCACGGCACGCCGCTGGACGTCTCACGACCTCACGCGGGCTGCCAAGCCTCACGAGCTCGTCGACTCTGGCCGGGTGTGGCTCAACCTCGATCACGCGCAGCAGGGCGTGGGCTCGGCATCCGTGGGTCCTGCCCTGCCCGAGCAGTACCGCATCCCGCGCGTGCCGACATCGTGGAGCCTGCGCCTTCAGGCCGGGTGACCCTGGTCGCGCCTGGCCGACTTGCCGCGATGACGGTGGCTTTCGAGCTGCGACGAGACCCCGGGGCCGTACGGACGATCCTCGAATCGCTGCCCGACTGGTTCGGCGACCCCGAGGCGATCGAGAACTACGTCGCCGATGCCGGCGGTGAGCGGTTCGTGAGCATCGTCGGCGTGCTGGTCACAGCCCGAACCACCGCGGCGTGCTGCTGCCGGATGCGCTGCGGTGGCTCTGGCGGTGGTGCGCTCGCGTCAGGCGCGTTCGACGGGGAGCCACAGCTCGCTGGTCGCTGTGGTGAAGTCGGGGGAGCGGTCCAGGATCGCGACGATCGACGGGCCGGGGCGCAGGCGCCACGGGTTCGACGGGAACCAGTCGGCAGCCGTCGCCGCCCACGTCTGCTGCAGGGCTGCGGGGTAGTCCCCGGCGGTGCGGAACACGGCCCACGTTCCCGAGGGGACCTCGATCGCATCGAGGTCATCGGGTACGGGGGCGACGGCGTCGACAGCTACGCCGTGCAGATACGTGAGCGTAGTGCCCTCGGTGTAGTCGGGATCGACGTCGGCTGAGACCTGCAGCAGACCTGCCGGCTCGGTGCTGCTGAGCTGCTTGAGCCGGGCGTGCTCCTCTGCGGGCAGTGAGGCGATGTGCGCCTGGATGTGCGGATTGACTCCTTCGTGGATGAGTGGCACGCGCGTGGCGTGGCCGATGAGGCGGAACGCGGGGCGGTCGGTGATGCGGGTGTCCATGGGGATGATTCCTTCGACGGTCAGGCGGAACCTGAGTTTGGGTTGGGCGCGAAGGGAGCTGCGGTCGCGGCGGACGTCGCCGGGACTTGCGCCGTGCACCGCGCGGAACGCGCGGGCGAACGCCTCGGTCGAGCCGTACCCGTGACGCACCGCGATGCTCAGCAGGTCGTCGTCGCCGAGCACGTCCGCCGCGGCCACGGTCATGCGCCGACGTCGGACGTACTCCGACAGCGGCATCCCGGCCAGCGCCGAGAACGTCCGCCGCAGGTGGTACTCGGTGGTGCCGTGGCGCCGTGCGAACTCGGCGATGTCGAGGTCATCGGCGAGATGGTCCTCGACGACGTCGGCGAGCTGGTTGAGCGTGGCGATCATGGCTTCTCCCTTCGCTCTCCAGATTCGTCGAGTTCTCCGGCGCGCGCCCGACTATCGGCGCCCGATTCGATCGTGCGGTGCGATGGGACGCTCCGGCAAGTCGCACCGCGACGAGACCGGGGATCTGGCCGCCGAGGCAGGGGGTTCTGGCTGAGACCCATGGCGTCGCCCCCGGTGTCAGCCGATACCCCCGGTCTCGCGAGCAGAGAGCGCCCGGCGAACGCGTCGGATGAGCGAGGCGGCAGCGCGGGGCGCTAGAAACCGGACGACAGCAGGGTCGCCGAACGTCCGTCGCGCAGCGCCTCGAGTGCGGTGCGCTCGTACTCCGGCATGCGCTCGGGCAGCGCATCGAGGTCGAACCAGGCGAGTTCGGCGCACTTGCGCGGCTCCAGGATCTGCGGCTCGCCGACCCAGTCGTCGCACGCGAAGAACCAGTCGACGCGCTGCTCGATCGGGTTGTCGGTGCCGTCGGTGCGCTGCATCACCGCGATCGGCAGCAGCGCGGCGGGGTCGAGAGCGAGCCCGAGTTCTTCGCGGGCCTCGCGCGCCGCGGCGCCCGCGGCGGTCTCGCCGAGCTCGATGTGCCCGGCCGCGCCGGCGGCCCAGCATCCGTCCATGTACCCGGTGTTCTGCCGCAGCTGCAGCAGCACGGACGACCCGCGGCGCAGATACACGTAGGACGAGGGGACGACGAAGAAGCGGCTCACCCCAGGGACCCTACCGGGCGGGTGCGAGGGCGGCGACGTCGGTGAACAGCGAGTCGGCGCCGACCTGGCCGCCCTTGAGCAGCAGCTCGAGCCCGTCGATCGCGGGGTCGTCGGAGTGAGCCCGCAGCAGCACCACGTTGCCCCACGGGTTGGCGGCGATCGACAGCGCCTCGACGCCGAGCAGCCGCGTGACGCGGCTCGACGTGTCGCCGCCGCACACGATGATCCGTCGCGATGCTCCGTCGCGCGCGATCGCTGCGATGAGGGATGCCGCGGCCTCCGCGATCGCCGGCAGCAGGGGCCCCTCGCCGGCGGCGCCGATGTCGGCGTCGTCGGAGGTGAGCGCGACGCTCCGCCCGGCCCGCAGCGCGTCGCGCACCTCGGCCGTCGTGGACGCGAGCGCGGCGGCATCGAGCGGCAGAGCGCGGACGAGCCAGCCGGCGGCGGCTGCGGCATCGGCCTGCCGCCGGGTCTGTGCCGAGCGGCTGCCCGACACCGCGAGCACCGGGCCCGTGGCGGACGAAGTGGCCGGGATCGCCGGCCCGTCGCCGGGGGATGCCGCCGCGACGCCGTGCGACAGCCCGCCGGAGCCGATGGCGAACACCGGCGCCGGCAGCGCTCCGAGCGCCGCGCCCACGGTGACCAGATGCTCGTCGGTGAGGGCGTCCAGCACGACGGCGGCATCGGTGGCGGCGCGCAGCCGTGCGGCCAGGCCATCGTAGGAGAGCAGCGACACGGCGCCGACCGGCAGCATCGTCTGGCGTCCGATGTGGACGGCCAGATCGGCCTCGGTCATCGGCGTGGACGGATGCTGCGACATCGTGGGCTGCCGATCGAGGCGATAGACGACGCCCTGCTCGGCGGCGAAGTGCTGGCCGAGCACGGTGTAGCGGCCGAAGTCGGGCTGCGCGAACAGCATCGGCACCGGCCGCTCGCCGAACGCCTCGCGGGCGAGCTCCACGACGCGCCCGAGGCTTCCGACGTGCGGCGCTGAGTCCGCGGTCGAGCACGCCTTGTACTGCACGAGCGCGGGACCCAGCGCGGCGAAGGCGGCGAACACCGGCCGCAGCTCGGCGTCCATGTCGTCCCGGCCGAGCGATCGCGAGATGCCCGCCACCCCGACCACGTCGACCTCGGCCGCCGCGCGGGCCAGCGCGGCGGCATCCGGGAGCTCGGTGAAGAGCCGGCCGGTCCACCCGCGCCGGGCGAACTGCAGCAGCGCGTCGACGCTGCCGGTGAAGTCGTCGCCGTAGAAGACGACGGGGCCTTCGCTACGCACGGACCGGCCCGAACAGCTCTGCAGCCCGTCGCAGCGCCGGCGAGGACGAGTACGCGTCGTCGGCGCTCTCGCCGCGCGCCGCCGACGCCCACGCGTCGCGCATGCTCGCGACGCCCGCAGCCGCCCCGTCGGGGTGACCGTGGATGCCGCCGCCGGCGAGCACCAGCAGATCGGTCGTGCCCACGGCGGCATAGGTCGCGTGCGCGAGCCCGCCCCACTGCCCCGACGACAGCACCGGCACGGTCGGGGTGAGCCCCAGGAGCGGTTCGCGGACCGCGGCGATCGAGTCGAGCACCTGGTCGTCCGTCTCGTAGAACTTGTTGCTGATGCCGTTCGTGTGCAGGTGGTCGGCGCCGGCCAGGCGGGCGAGCTTCTGCCACGCACGGAACCCTATCCCGACCTGCTCGGAGCGTCCGAACGATCCGAACATGGCGCGGTGCCCGTGGATCGGCACACTGCTGTGGCGACGGAGGAACTCCAGCCCCGGCAGGCCCACGAGGTTCACACAGGCCATCACGCACGTGCCGCCGGCGGCCACCACGAGGTCGTGGTTGGCCTCGAGTCGCCCGATGTCGTCGGTGATGTTGAACGCGTACATCGGCTTGCGGCCGGTGCGGTCCGCGTAGCGCTCGAGCACCGGCATGACCGCCGCCACGCGGGCGGCGAGCGGCGCCGAGGGGCCGTTGCCCTGCAGCTCGTCGTCCTTGATGAAGTCGATGCCCGCCTCCGCGAGCTGCCCCACCACCTCGGCGAGATCCTCGGGCGACAGGCCGATGCTGGGCTTGACGATCGTGCCGATCATGGCGCCGTCAGGCCGCCCCATGAGCCGGCGGGTGCCCTCGACGCCGAACGCCGGGCCCGGGTACCGCTCGGCGAAGGCCGGCGGCAGCTCGAGGTCGACCAGGCGGATCGCGGACAGCTCCTTGATCTCGAACAGGTTGCCGGCCACCGCGGCGAGCAGGTTCGGCAGCGAGGGGCCGAAGTTGTCGAGCGGGAAGCGCAGCCGCAGGCGCGCGCGGCGGCGCAGTGCGGGGTCGCCCACCGACCCCGGCAGCGGCGAGGCGCCGGTGAGCGGGAGCTCCTCGAGCGATTCCACCTGCGCGGCGAACCGGGCACGCAGGTCGTCGGATTCGCGCTCGACGCGGACGAATGTACCTGTGGACTGCTCGCCGGCGAGCACCTCGGCCGCGCGCTGCAGCGGCAGCGAGGTCTCGATGACGTAGGTCGCGATGACGTGTTCCATGCGCGTCACCAGACCAGGGGGAGCCAGACCGACATCTCGCCGGCGCCGCGGTTGCCCCACGCGAAGTACGGGACCAGGCGCACCGGGGTCGTCGTGAGCGGCACGTCGGCGACGTCGTCGTACAGGGCGTCCTCGTCGGAGCGCGGCAGGATGACGGCCTCGGTGTCGATCGCCACCACGCGCTGCCCGGCGACCTCGGTCTCGACCGGCGTGAACGCCGCGCCGCGGCGCAGCGCCACCTGCTCCAGCACGACGCCCTCCGGCAGATCGGCGGACTCGACGCAGTACACGACCGGGCCGCGGCGCACCGCGACCTGGTTCGTCGCCTCTTCGGCCAGGCGGTGGGCGCGCAGCACGCGCACCGGCATCGGCAGGATCAGCGCGATCACGTCGCCCTCCTGCCACTCGCGCTCGACGCGGGTGTACGTCCCCGGGCCGGTCACCGGCACGTCCTCGCCGTTCACGGTGAGCGTCGCGCCCGACACCCACCCCGGGATGCGCAGGTGCAGGGGGAGGCCCTGGCCGCCGGCATCCTGCACCGCAGCGGTGACCGTGAAGGCGACGGTCTCGCCCCACGGGTACCCGCCGTCCTCGCTGAGGGCGAGGCGCCTGCCGTCCTCGGCCGTCACGTCGAGCGCGCTGCCGCCGTACAGGTGGACGTACAGGCCGTCGGCGCCGAGCGACGCCGCACGCTCGTGGAACCGCGCGAGCGTGCGCGCGATGTTCGGGGGGCAGCAGAAGCAGCTGAGGTAGGGCTCGCGAAGACGCTCGTCCGAGGGCGGCGGTGAGGGGACCGGGTGCATGGCCGTATCGCCGGGCCTGCGCAGCGGATAGGGGAGGTCCCGCACCTGGCGCAGCGGATTCGTGTAGAAGTACTCCGAGCCCGCGAGGCTGATGCTGGAGAGCAGGCTGTTGAACGCCACCTGCTCGATCACGTCCGCGTAGGCCGCGTCGCCGGTGAGCGCCAGCATCCGCTCACCCCACAGGATCAGGCCGATGTTGGCGCACGACTCGTTGTGCGCGGTCGTGTGCGGCAGCTGGAACGCCCGGCCGTAGGCCTGGTGCACACGGCTGATGTCGCCCTGCCACGGCGAGCCGTCGGGGGAGGCGCCGTCGTAGAGCGCGCCCGCGCCGCCGGTGATGTACAGCTTGGTGTCGACGACGTCGCGCCACAGCAGCTCGAGCACGGCCTCCAGCTCGGTGTCGCCGGTCTCGGCGACGAGGTCGGCCAGGCCCGCGTACAGGTAGTTGGCGCGCACGGCATGCCCGGCCACGACAGTCTGCTCGCGCACCGGCACCCGGTCCTGGTTGTCGTCGCCGCCCTCGAAGTCGTCGCGGACGCGGATGAACGCCTCGGACAGCCGCAGGTACTGCTCGTCGCCGGTCGCACGGTACAGGTCGATCACCGCCATGTAGTGGGAGGGGCAGATCGCGCTGCGGGCGAGCTCCAGCGGCTTGTTCGTGGCGAGGTCTTCGAGGAACGACGCCGCCTTTCGCGCCGCGTCCAGGAGCGTCGTCGATCCGGTGACCTCGTAGTGGCGGACGCCTGCGGTGATCAGGTGCCCCAGGTTGTACGTCTCGAAGTTGAACCGGTCGGCCAGCGCGATGGCGTCCTCGTGGTTGCGGGTCGAGATGATCGTGGGCGTGTGCAGGTAGCCGTCCGGTCGCTGAACCGACGCGATCAGCTGCGCGATCTGCTCCAGGCGTTCGGCGAGCTCGGGGTCCGGATCGGTCTCGAGCCGGGCGATCGCGGCCTCGAGCCACTTGTAGAAGTCGCCGTCCATGAACGGCGGGCCGGAGTGCTCGCCGGCATCGAGCCCGGCGGCGATGCGGAAGTTGGCGAGGCCGGGGCTCACCGCGGGATCGCTGAGCGAGGACCAGATCTGCGGGATCGTGACGTCGCGCGTGCGATCGTGGACATCTCCCCAGAAGCCGCTGGCCCAGCGTGCGTTCGCAGCGCCGAGGGGTCGCAACCGGGCGTGCGCCCGGGTCGCGGTCGTGGCGGTCATGTCGGTTCCTTCCGAGTGGCGTTCAGTCTCGTGCTCGTCGCGGCGTCGCGGCAAGAACAGGACCGTTGCGGGTCAGACTAAGCAGGTGATGCAAGTTCTCGCAACGCTGCATGGAAATGCAGTCTAGACCCTGAATCGTCTCAAAGTGAATAGAATTTCAGTACTGACTGTTGACACACGTTGAAATCGTGCCTACTGTCGTGGTCGTACCTTTCACCCGCATGGTCGTCGTCAAGGAGGACGCTATGAACACACGCAGCAACCGACGCCGCATCGCGACGCTCGGGATCGCGCTCGCCGCGGTCGTGCCGCTCGCCGCCTGCGCCGGCGGCACCGCCGCCCCCGGATCCACCGACGCCGGCGGCGCCGGAGGCACCGACCCCGACAAGTTCACGGTCATGACCGCGAACGAGAACCCGGTCCTGTCGGACGAGCTGGACGCGCTCGCCGCCGGTGCCTGCAAGGCCGAGAACAAGGCGCTGCCCATCGAGCATCAGAAGGTCGCGCAGGCCGACGTCGTGCAGAAGGTGACGCTGCTGGCCAGCCAGGGCGCCCTCGCGACGCACACCATCGCCGGCACCGCGCTCATCCGTCCGGACGGCGACCTCGGCAAGGCGGGCCTCGTGGGCGACCTGAAGGCCGCGCTCGAAGACGCCGGCACGTGGGACAACGTGCTGCCGGCCGCGGCATCCACCGTCGAGCAGGTCTACGGCGGCATGTTCTCGATGCCGTACCAGTACAACATCGAGGGCATCTTCTACAACAAGCAGATCTTCGCCGACAACGGCATCGAAGAGCCGCAGACGTGGGACGACCTCGTCGACGACGCCGCCAAGCTGCAGAAGGCCGGCGTCGTGCCGATGACCGAAGCCGGTGCGCAGGGCTGGCCGCTCACCCGCATCCTCGGCATGTACATCTACCGCAATGTCGGACCCGACGCGATGGTCGCGATCCAGAAGGGCGACGCCAAGCTCACCGACCCCGAGTACGTCGCCGGCGCCAAGGCGCTGCAGGACTTCGCCGAGGCCGGCAACTTCGGCGAGGGCTTCTCGACCCGTGACGGCGACACCTCGTCGAACATGTTCCTCACCGGCCAGGCCGCGATGACCTACGACGGCACGTGGCTGCTGAGCGCGATCAACGACCCCGACCGCAACCAGATCGGCGGCGAGAACGTCGGCTTCATGCCGTTCCCCTCGGTCGACGGCGGCAAGGGCAGCATCGACCAGTACCCGGCCAACGCGGGCGCGCCGATGATCGTCAACGCCGAGCAGTTCGGCCCCAAGGTGCAGGACTGGATCAGCTGCATCGCCGAGAACTACGGCCAGCAGGCGCTGCAGGACGCGGGCGTCATCTCGGGCTTCAAGGTCAACGGCGACGTGACCGACATCTCGGAGAACACCGCCGAGATCCAGCAGCGCATCGAGGGCATCGACGAGACGGTGCTGTGGTTCGAGGCGCTGTTCGACCCGAAGAGCAACTCGCTCGCCTCGACGAACGTCACGCTGCTGACCACGGGTCAGATGAGCCCGGAGGACTACATGAAGGACCTCCAGGCCAGCCTCGACGCCAACAAGTGACGAACGTGCCGGCCTCCTCCCGCCCCGGCTTCGGCCTAGGCTCGGAGGTGGCCGGCACACTCCAGAAATCCCCGGGAGAGGCATCCGCCCGATGAACTCGATCTTCGGAGATCGCAAGACGATCTTCATCCTGCTGGCGCCTGCGCTCCTGCTCTATACCCTGCTCAAGATCGTGCCGGTGGCATGGTCGTTCGGCCTGTCGTTCTTCGAGGGCAACACGCTCCGAGGGTTCGAGTGGGTCGGATTCCAGAACTTCGCGACGTTCTTCACCGACAGCGCCGCCCTGCAGTCGATGTGGGTGAGCATCTTCTTCGCCGTCGTCGCCACGATCGGCCAGGTCGCCCTCGGCTACGGCCTCGCCCTGCTGTACGTGTTCGTGCTGCGCAAGGGGTCGTCCTTCGTGCGGACGATCGTGTTCTTCCCCGCGATCCTGCCGACGGTGGCGGTCGCCCTGCTCTTCAAGAGCTTCGTCGCGGTCGGCCAGAACCAGGGGCCGGTCAACGACATCATCAACTTCTTCGGCGGCGAGAGCGTCGAGGTGCTAGCCTCGACGGCGGGCACCATGACCACCGCGATCGTGATGACGCTGTGGGGCTCGATGGGCTTCTACGCCGTGCTGCTGTACGCGGGCCTGCTCGACATCCCCGAGGAGGTCATCGAGTCCGCACGACTCGACGGCGCGAACGGGCTCAAGCTCGTGCGGCACATCATCGTGCCGCTGTCGCTGCCGATCCTGCTGTCGTCGATCATCTTCAGCCTCAACTCGACGCTCAAGGTCTTCGACAGCCTGCTGGCTCTCAACGGCGGCGGTCCCGGCACGTCGACCGCCCCGCTCACCCTGTACATGTACCGCACCGCGTTCGAGTACGCGGAGTACGGCTACGGCTCGACGATCGCCCTGGTGCTGACGCTGCTGTGCCTGGTGTTCACGCTCGCGATCTTCCGGTCGTCGCGGCGCAAGGCGGAGGTCTGACATGACGACGACGATGGATGCCCCGGCCACGGTCGCGGTCCCGACCCGGCGCAAGCCCGCCCCGAGCCAGGCCAAGCGCACCGTGCTGCGCCTCGCGCGCCGCATCCCGGTGTGGATCGTGGTGGCGCTGCTGATGGTCGTGGTGCTGTACCCGCAGGTGTGGATGGTGCTCGGCTCGTTCAAGACGCAGTCCGAGTTCCTCTCGAACCCTGCGCTGTCGCTGCCCGAGACATGGAACTTCGACAACTACATCGCGGCGCTGACCAACGGCAACGTGGCGCAGAACTACCTCAACAGCATCATCGTGACGATCCCGTCGGTGCTGCTGATCGTGTTCATCGGCGTCGCCGCCGGCTACGCGCTCGAGGTCATGATCTGGAAAGGCCGCAACGCGGTCCTGCTGTACGTGCTCGCCGGCATCATGGTGCCTGGGCAGATGATCCTCGTGCCGCTGTTCATCGTGTACTTCCGGATGGGGATCACCGACACGCTGCTGCCGCTGATCATCACGTACACGGTGATGGGCCTGCCGCTGACGACCTTCCTCATGGCGACGTACTTCCGCTCGGTGCCGCGCGAGATCTTCGAGGCGGCGACCGTCGACGGCTCGGGTCCGCTGCGCTCGTTCTTCGTGATCGGCATCCCGATGATGAAGAACGCGATCCTCACGGTCGGACTCGTGCAGTTCTTCAGCGTGTGGAACGACCTGCTGATCGCGCTGACGTTCACGACCCGTCCCGAGCTCGCGACGATCCAGGTGGGGCTGCTGAGCCTCAGCGACGAGTACGGCTCGACGCAGTACGGCCCGCTGTTCGCGGCCGTGAGCATCAACATCGTCGTGCTGCTGATCGTCTTCCTGACGCTCAACAAGAAGATCATGGCCGGCATGGCCGGCGGCGCCCTGAAGGGCTGAGAAAGCAGAAAGACTGGTCACATGACACAGGCCGCTCCCCGTATCGCCTTCCTGCACACCGGCGCCGTCAACATCGCGCCCTTCGGCGCGCTCGCGACCGAGCTGATCCCCGGCGCGACGGTCGTGAACTACCTCGACGACCGGATCGTCGCCGATCTCGGCGACGACGAGCGGTCGGCATCGGTCCCCGAGCGCGTCGACGACCTGGTGCGCGCGGCGGCGGCAGGGGGAGCGGACGCCGTCCTGTTCACCTGCTCGTCGATCTCCGAGCTGGCGGCCCCGGCCGCCGCGGCCGCGGGGCTGCCCGTGCTGCGCGTGGACGAGGCGATGGCGGATGCCGCGGTCCGGGCCGGCCGCCGCATCCGGGTGCTCGCGACGCTGCCGACGACGTGCCGCCCGACCCTGGGGCTGCTGCACGAGCGCGCGGCGCTCGCCGGCGTGGAGCCCGAGGTGACCAGTGAGGTCATCGAGGGCGCGTTCGCCGCCGTGGCGGGAGGCGATCGTGCCACGCACGACAGCCTGGTGGCCGCCGCGATCGAGCGCGGTGCGGCCGAGGCCGACGTGATCGTGCTGGCTCAGGCATCCATGGCCTCCGCCGCCGAAGCCGTGTCGGTCGGCGTCCCGGTGCTCACGAGTCCGCGGCTCGGCGTCGAGCGCCTGGCGGAGTCGCTGGGGCGCTGACCCCGCCGGCCTCGGCCGAGCAGCCGAACACCTCAGCGCTCGGCGAGGGCTTCGGCCGACCGCAGGTCGGTCACCAGGGTCGTCACCCAGTCGCCGGCGAGGGCGCCATGGATCGCCTCGAGCTTGCGGTCGCCGCCGGCGATGCCCACGCGGCGCGGGATGCGCAGCAGGTTCTCGACGGTGATGGCGATGATGCGGTCATCCAGCGCCCCGCGCACGAGGGACCCGTCGGCGCGGAAGATGCGGTGGCAGATGTCGCCCACCGCGCCCTGATCGATCAGCGAGCGGCGCTCGTCGTCGGCGAAGGCGTTGCCGCTGGTGGCGAGCACGTCCGAGGGCTCGATGCTGCCGATCCCCATGATCGCCATGGTGAGCTCGTTCCAGTGCCGTGTGACCTCTTGCATCGAGGGGTCCGAGAGCAGGCTGTCGCGGATCGCGGGGTCGGCGACCACGCCGGGCGCCTGTACGTAGACGGGATCGGCGCCGAGCGTGCGGGCGAGCTCGCCGAGGATGCGGTTGGAATGGCTCTGCGCCTCGGGGGCGCCGATGCCGCCGAGCAGCTGCACGACCTCGGTCGCGCCGCGCACCGTGAACGGGCGCATGCGGTCGACCATCGCGAGGATCGTCTGGCTCCACGACGAGACGCCGATGCGATCGCCGCCCGACAGGGTGGCTTCGAGGTAGGCGGCGGCGCCGGCGCCGAGCGAGGCGAGCAGCTCGCGCTCGTCGGCCTCGGGGTCGACGTCGACCACGACGGCTTCGGCGAGGCCGTACCTGTCTTCGAGCCGCTCTTCGAGCTCGGCGTACACGCCGGGGGCGACGGTGACGATGGTGCGGACGATTCCGACGGTTTCGGCACGCTTCAGCAGACGCGAGACCTTCGCCTGTGAGATATTGAGCGCGGCCGCGATGTCGGCCTGCCGGACGCCCCGCTCGTGGTACATGCGGGCGACCTTCGTGAGCAGGCGCACCTGCCCGTCGGCGGGGCGGGTGTACGGCGTGAGTGGCACGGTGTCTCCGATCGCGGCGATCCAAGGTGTATTCGGATTCGCTAACGAAAGGATATTCACTCTCGGCCCGCGGCGCCAGTGCCCGTGACCCCGGGTTTCACAGACCGACCGGGGATTTCGGATGCCGCGCCCGGCGGCACCCGAAATCCTCCGGCGCGACCGCTCAGCCGATCGCGATCTCGCGAGAGTGGATGCCGGCGCCCAGCGTCTCTTCGTCGGCACCGGGCAGGTCCAGCACGGCCTCGGCTCCGACGGGGACCGTCGCCTCGACGTGGAGCCTGCCGTCGGCGATGCGCCACGAGATCGCCGCCTCGCCGTACGCGGTGAGCTGCCGGGCCGACGCGGAGGTCAGGCCGCCGCCGGGCCGCGGGGCGAACCGGATGCGGCGGTAGCCGGGCGCTGCGGGTGCCAGGCCCGCGATCACCCGGTGCATCCAGTCCGCCACGGCGCCGAGGGCGTAGTGGTTGAACGAGGTCATCGTGCCGGGGTTGACGGTGCCGTCGGGCAGCAGCGAGTCCCACCGCTCCCACACAGTCGTCGCGCCCTGCTCCACCTGGTACAGCCACGAGGGGCACTCGCGCTCGAGGATCAGGTCGTACGCGGTGTCGACGTGCCCGCCCGAGCTCAGTGCGTCCGAGACCAGCGGGGTGCCGACGAAGCCGGTGGCGATGCGGTTGCCCGCCTCGTGCACGAGCTGCGACAGGCGGGCGGCCGCGGCATCCCTCATTCCGGGGTCGGTGATGAGGTCGAACTGCAGTCCCAGCGCGTAGGCGGTCTGCGCGTCGCTGGTCATGGTGCCGTCGGGGTGGACGTACTCGGCGACGAACGCCGCGGCCACCTCGTCGGCGAGCCGGTCGTAGTGTGCCTGCTCTGCGGCGAGGCCGAGCACCCCGGCCATGCGCGCGACGGTCCGTGCCGACTTCGCGAAGTACGCGGTGGCGACGAGGTAGCGGTCGGTCAGGGCGTCGGCGGGGTCGTTCGGCGGCGCGGCAGGGTCGAGCCAGTCGCCCAGCTGGAACCCCGTGTTCCACAGCCGCGACGGTCCCGAGCGACGCTCGAGCAGGTCCACCCAGCGGCGTGCGCTGTCGAACTGCGCCCGCAGCACGCCGGCGTCGCCGAAGCGCTCGTACAGCGTCCAGGGCAGCAGCGTCGCGACGTCGCCCCAGGCGGCGCCTGGCCGCAGCGGCGTCCACTTGTCGACGGCGGGGATCACCGGCACATACCAGGGCACGGTGCCGTCGGGGAGCTGCTCGAGCGCGACGTCTCGCAGCCAGCCCGACAGCATGCCCGACACGTCGAACAGCGTCGAGGCGGTCGGACCGAACACCTGGATGTCACCCGTCCAGCCGATGCGCTCGTCGCGCTGCGGGCAGTCGGTGGGGATGTCGACGAAGTTGCCGCGCATGCCCCACACGACGTTCTCGTGCAGGCGGTTCAGGGCGGGATCGGAGGACTCGAACCACCCGGTGCGCTCGAGGTCGGTGTGGTAGACCCGCGCCACCAGGGCGCCCGTCGCGACATCGGCGTCGAGGTCGCCCGGCCAGCCCGTGACCTCGACGTACCGGAAGCCGTGGAAGGTGAACCGCGGCTCCCACTCCTCGCTCCTGCGGCCGGCGAGCGTGTAGTTGTCGGTGGAGCGCGCGGCGCGCAGCGGGCGCGTGTAGATCTCGCCCTCCTGCATGACCTCGGCGGTGCGGAGGGTGACCGTCGCTCCGGCCGGTCCGCTCACGCGGATCCGCACACGCCCGACGAGGTTCTGCCCGAAGTCCAGGATGCGCGTGCCGCTCGGGCCGGTGAGCACCTCGACGGGCCGCAGCTCCTGCGTCGCGCGCACGGGCGGGGCGGTCGGGGCGACGAGTGTCGCGGGGTCGCGGTGGCGCTCCGACACGTCCTCCCACGCCGAGTCGTCGAATGCCGCGGTGGACCACCCCTCCTGCTCCTCGCGGGCGTCGTAGTCCTCGCCGTCGTACAGGCCGCTGTGCAGGATCGGGCTCGGCGCCGAGCGCCACGACAGGTCGGTCGAGACGACCTCGCGCGTGCCGTCGGCGTAGGTGAGCTCGAGCTGGCCGAGGAAGGACTGGTCGTAGCCGTAGACGTTGCGGAACCCGCCGCGCCAGCCGAGGCGTCCGCGGTACCAGCCGTCGCCGAGCCACGCGCCGAGCGCATTGGCGCCGGGGTGTACGAGGTCCGTGACGTCGTACGTGTAGTACCGCAGGCGCTGCCCGTACACGGTCCAGCCGGGCGAGAGGGTGTCGTCGCCGACGCGCCGGCCGTTGAGTTCGGCCTCGTAGACGCCGTGGGCCGTCGCGTACAGGCGGGCGCGCACGAGCCCGTCGCGCACGTCGAAGCCGCGGCGCACGAGCGACGGGCGCCGTTCGTCGGAGTGCGGGTTCTCGTTGCGGAACGCACCCACCGGCCGCGCGAGCCAGTCCGAGGGCTCGAGCAGTCCGGCTTCGAGCGTCGTGGTGGGGGATGCCGCCGACCACTGGCCGTCGGCGCCGCGGACGGCGATGCGCACGGCGACGCGCTCCCGCGAGCGCAGCGGCTCGCCGGGCCAGTCGACGAGCACCTGCTCGGCGCCGTCGACCTCGTGGGTCGCGGTCGCGCCGTGCTGCTCGAGCTCGACGCGGTAGGCGGCCTGCCGCCATCCGGCGGGGGCGTCGGCGATGCGCCACGACAGGCGGGGAGCGCGCTCGCCGATGCCGAGCGGCTCGCGGTGGTGTTCGATGCGGGGCGCGTCGACGATGACGGACATCGAGGTCCTTCCTAGAGGAAATGAAACGTTTCGGTTCCGGTGTACAGTGAGTGTGGCATCCAGAACGAAACGTTTCAAGTCGGGATGCCGACAGCTCGCACAGGGAGGTACGGCATGCGGATCGGCGTCACCGGCAGCGGCGGCAAACTCGGCCGCGCGACGGTCGAGCGGCTGCGCGCCGAGGGGCACGTCGTCTCGGGCTTCGACCTGGCCGGCATCCCCGGCCCGGGGTTCACGCGCGTCGATCTCACCGACTTCGGGCAGACGCTCGACGCATTCCTGTCGGTCACCGCCCGCCACGACGGACTCGACGCTCTGGTGCACCTGGCAGCGATCCCGGTGAACGGGCTCGTGCCCGACGCGGCCACGTTCCACAACAACGTCGCGGTGTCTTTCAACGCGCTGTTCGCCGCGCACCGCGCCGGCATCCGCACCGTCGTGCTCGCCTCGAGCATCACCGCGATGGGCTTCCCGTTCGACGAGGCACCGCCCTCGCTGCCGGTCGACGAGGACTACACGCGCGCGAACAACACGTACGGCCTGGGCAAGGTGGCCGAAGAGGCGATCGCCGGACAGCTGGTGCACTGGGCGCCCGGGACCTCGATCACCGCGCTGCGCTTCACGAACGTCGTGGCCGCCGACGACTACGACACGTTCGAGCGCGCCGCCGAGCCCGGCTACCGCCGCGACCTGCTCGGGTCGTGGGTCGACGCGCGCGACGGCGCGCAGGCCGTGTCGCTCGCGCTCGCGCACGCCGCCCCCGGCTTCGAGGTGTACAACGTCGCCGCGCCCGACTCGGGCTGTGCGGCGCCTTCGCGCGAGCTCGCGCAGAGGTGGTTCCCGGGCACGCCCGTCGCCGACGACCTCGGCGAGTTCGAGTCCCTCATGTCGACGCGCCGCATCCGCGAACGCCTCGGCTTCGTGGCCGAGCACGACTGGCGCTGACGGTGCCGGCCGGGATCAAGGACGTCGCCGCGCAGGCGGGTGTCGCGGTCGGGACGGTCTCGAACTACCTCAACCACCCCGAGCTGCTGTCGCCGACGATGGCGCAGCGCGTGGCGGATGCCATCGACGAAGTGGGCTTCGTGCCGAGCAGCGCCGGCCGCCAGCTGCGGCTGGGGGTGAGCAGCGTCATCGGGTACCTGGCCTCCGACATCGGCAATCCGCACTTCGGCGAGGTCGCCGCGAGCGTGCAGAACCGTGCGGCGCAGCTCGGGCTCTCGGTGTTCCTGGCCGATCCTCAGCACGACGAGGAACGGGAGGCGACGTACCTGGACGCCTTCGCGCAGCATCACGTGCGCGGACTCCTCGTCGCCTCGCATCACCAGGTCGAGGCGCGACTGGCGCTGCTGCGTCGCCGCGGGACGCCCTCGGTGCTGGTGGGGCAGCACGCGGCGTCGCCGGAGCAGCCCTCGGTGTCGATCGACGAGGTGGCCGGCGGCCGCCTCGCGATCGAGCATCTCGCGGAGGTGGGATGCCGCCGCGTGGCGTTCGTGGGAGGTCCGCATTCCATCGTGCAGGTCGCCGCGCGACGGGCGGGGGCCGAGACCGCGGCCCGGGAGCGGGGGATCGCCTTCGAGGCGTTCGACGTCGCGGAGCGCTCCGTGTCGGCGGGACGCGGCATCGGGGAGGCCATCGCGTCCCGGCCGCCGCACGAGCGGCCCGACGGCGTCTTCGCGGTCAACGATCTGCTGGCGCTCGGGATGCTGCGCACGCTCACCGCAGAGGGCATCCGTGTCCCCGGCGACATCGCGCTCATCGGCTACGACGACAACGAGTTCGCGGAGGCGTCGCTCATCCCGATCTCGAGCGTGAGCCGGCGCCATCGCGAGGTCGGAGAGATCGTCGTCGACGCGCTCTTCGAGACGATCCAGGGGCGGCCGCTGGCAGCGGTCCATCAGCAGCTGATGCCCGTGCTCGTCCCGCGTGAGAGCACGCTGGGTCGTCGTCGGGCGTGATCCTCACGAGGCCGCAGCGCCCCGAGGTCGGCCCTCAGCCCGGGACCTGAGACCAGGCGAGGGCGATCCCGCGCCCTTCGAACTGGCGGTAGCCGTCGATGTCGATGGGCTCCGCGAGGCGCTGGACGGCGCAGTAGTAGTGCTCGAGGCGGTCGTCCGTGCGGATGACCGCCGGTTTGTGGGCGTGCCAGTCGTCGATGGCGCCGGGCGCGCCGGGGTGCACCAGCACGTCCGGCGACTTCGTCCACTCGACCAGGTCGGGCGATGTCGCGTACAGGTCGACGGCCGGTCCACCCGCCCGCAGGCCGAAGTAGAACATGATCCAGGTCCCGTCCGCAGCGCGCAGGACGAAGGGGTCCGAGGCGAAGCGGTCATCGGGCGATCCGGCGGGGCCGATCGACAGCAGCGGGGCGTCCGAGACGCGCTGCCAAGAGGCCAGGTCGTCCGACACCGCCGCGCCGGTCTGCTCGACCCAGCTGCCCGAGACCCGGTTCTTCGCGTTGTAGAAGAGCCAGAAGCGGCCGTCGTGCCGCAGCAGGTACGACTTGTAGAGCCCGCCCCGCTCCCAGTCGCCGCCCTCTTCGGGGCGGAGGATGTCGCCCACGTCCTCCCAGTGCCGCAGGTCGCGGCTGCGGACGAACCCGATCACGGCCGAGCCGGCCTCATAGCCCGCGTCGGGATACGCGTGGTACGTCCCGTAGTACCACCCGTCGACGGCGATGAGCTCGCCGGCGCCATACAGGTCGGTGTCGCGCAGCAAGGCGGTGAGCGCCGCGTTGTGCCGCCGGTGCGGCGAGGCCTCGTCGCGCGGGAAGACGAGCTGCGGCGCCGACCAGGCGTGGCCGTCGTGCCACGACAGCCCGGTCTGGTAGCCGCGCCCGTCCCAGCCGACGACAGTCATGCCCAGGACGCCGTCCCTGCGGAAGACGAAGGGGCAGTCCACGCCGTGGCTGTTCCAGTCGCCCGCGCGGTGCGTGGGCGCGAGGAGCAGCTCGGTGGACTTCTGCGTCGGTCGCAGCATCCCGGTCAGGGGCGTCGTGGTCATCTGGTTCCGTTTCCGTCGTCGAATCGGAGGCGTGCGCGTGTCAGGGCCGGGGAGCGAAACCCTCGACGCGGACGTCCCAGTCATCGGGAAGACCGGTGCGGGCGCCGCCGTCGTCGTCGGTCACGAGCATCGCGAACGCGGCGAGCAGGCCGCCGTTGCCGGGCAGGTACAGCGGCAGCCGGTTGGGCACCTGGAAGTTGTGCCCGTTCGACAGATAGCGGTTGCGCGGCAGGTCGGTCAGCAGCAGGTCGAACGCGGCCGGGAGCCTGCCGAGCCGCGTGGCGCACATCGCCAGCAGCGGGAAGTCCCAGCCCCACGTGGAGTTCCACTCCCACTGCTCGAGCACCAGGTCCAGCGTCCGGCCCATCGTCGCGGGGTCGATGAGCCCGGTGTCGGGGACGAATCCGTACGCGCCCACGAGGGACGGGTGGTCGACGAGGGCGGTCTGACCGCGCACCGCGTCGTAGACGCCGTCCGACCGGGGCGGCGGTGCGATCGCCGCGGCCGCACGGGACCAGGCCGCCGGCACGTCCAGTCCGCGGCGCCGCCGCCATTCGCACGCCGTGCGCAGGCCCCACGCGACGTAGGCGAGCTCGAACGTCGGATCCCACGTCGTGGTCGCGTCGTACCGCTCCTGGGCGGGCATCAGCGGCGGCGCGAGGTGCGCGACGCCGTCCTCCCACCACACGAAGCCCGCAAGGAACTCGGCGGTCTCGTCCACGAGCTCGCCGTATGCGTCGAGCACGGCGGGATCCTCCTCGCGGGCGCGGTAGATGAGCTCGGCGAACGAGATCGGGTGGGGCTGCTGCCACACCAGCAGCGGACCGATCTCGTTCGGGCTCTCGACCCCTTCGGGGCCGATGTGCTTCGGCCACCGGGCGCCCGGGTAGCCGTTGCGGCGCGCGTTCTCGCGCGCTGACGGCAGGGCCCGGCGGTACCAGTCCAGGCTGCGCTCGAGGAGTCCGGGCCTGCCCCACATCGCGAAGTGCGCGGCGTGCCACCAGTGCATCTCGAGGTGGAACGTGCCGCCCCAGGAGTTGCACACCAGCCCGCTCTCCTGCGGGGGCGTCGAGCCCGCGCACTGGATCGCGGTGAGGTACTGCGACAGCACGATCCGGCGTTCCAGCTCGGGGGCGCGCGGGTCGGCCGATGCCGACAGGTCCGCCATCGCGCCGTCGTTCCAGAATTCGGGCCAGTGCGCCGCCGCCATGCGGAACACCTCGCTCGCCGGGGGGACGGTCCGATCGGATGCCGCCCGGACGAACTCGACCGAGAACTCGATGTCGGGGCCCTCGGGCACGAGCTCGACGACGTGCCGCTCGGGTGCCGTGATGCGGCATCCCTTCGCCGACAGCAGGACGCAGTAGGCGGCGCCGTCGACGAGCCGGGTCACTTGAGCGGTGCCGTCGTCGCGGATCTCGACGTCGCTGGAGTGCGCGTCGGGGCGCGTCCAGTCCTCGTCCGCCTCCCACGTGTCGTGCACCGTCGCGAACGAGATCCGGACGGATGCCGCGCCGTCGGCGAAGAGGTCCGACGAGGCAGAGACGGCCACGAGATCCCGTGACGGGTGCACGGCGGTGCGCGTCCGCGTGCGCCGGCCGCCCAGCGAGAAGGCGCTGTCGAGGATGCCGGTCCACAGGTCCAGCAGCTGCTCGGTCTCATCCAGCGCACGCGGATCGGCCACGACCGCGCCGGAGTCCGGATCGGTGAGGCGGTACGCGATCCGCCCGAGATGCAGCCGCTGCGGGTTCACCCAGTAGTAGTAGCCTGCCGGCTGCAGGCGGCGCGCCTCCTCCTCGGAAAGACGCCAGTCGTAGGTCGTCGGGTACGTGACCGGCGACCCGTCCGGACGCTCGAACCGCACCATGGTGTCATCGAGCTGCAGACCGCCCGGATTCGGCGCCCAGTGGAACGCCCACTGCGCCTGGGTGCCCAGCGGTGTCGCGCTGCGGCCCTCGGCACGCGCCGCAGCCCGGCTGTGCCAGTCGGCGAAGGTCTGCAGCCCGGTCTCGTCGGCGGTGAAGCAGAACTCCCCGTTGCCGACGCTCAGCGGCGCCTCGGCATCCGGCTGCTCGCGGCGGATCCGGTGGCGCGCGACGACGGCGCGCCGGTCGATCGGTTCGGCTGTGTCCGGCATCGTGCTGCTCATCCCTTCACCGCGCCGGCCGTCGCGCTGCTCATGACCTGCCGGCGGAACACCAGGAAGACGAGGATCAGCGGGAGCGTGGCCAGGAGCGTCCCCACCATGACCATCGGATAGTCGGTCATGCCGAAGTTGCCGTTGAGCTGCTGCAGCGCCACGGGGAGCGTGTAGAGATCGGAGTCGTTGAGCACGAGCAGCGGCCACATGTACTCGTTCCAGTTCCACATGAACTGGAACACCGTGAAGCCGGCGATCGCGGGCCGCAGCGCCGGCACGCCGACATGCCAGAAGACCCGCAGGAACCCGGCGCCGTCCACGCGCGCGGCCTCGATCACCTCGTACTGCACGGCCTCGCGCGCGGCCTGCCGCATCCAGAAGATGCCGAAGGCGCTCGCCGCCCCCGGGACGATCAGCGGCAGGTAGGTGTTGAGCCAGCCCAGGTCGACGTAGATCTGGAACATCGGGACGAGCATCACCCCCGTCGGCAGCGTCATCGTGGCCAGCAGGATGCCGAACAGCCAGTCCCGGCCGGGGAAGCGGTACATCGCGAAGACGAATCCCGACAGCGCCGCGATCGCGACGGTCAGCAGCGTCGCGGTCACCGACACGAACACCGAGTTGACGAACGCCTGGCTGAAGTCGACGCGGGTGAACAGCCGGGTGATGTTGTCGATGAGCTCGCCGCCGGGGATCAGCCGGGGCGGAGCGGAGAAGATGTCGGAGGTCGTGCTGGTCGACATCACGATCAGCCAGTAGAACGGGAAGGCGAAGAGCGCGGCTGCGGGGATCAGCACCAGATGCTGCAGCCAAGCGCGGCGACCGTGCTTCATGAGGCGTCCTTCCGTCGGCGGGCGATGACGCGCGAGTTGAGGATCGCCAGCAGGATGAGCACCACGAAGATGCCCCAGCCGATCGCGGTCGCGAAGCCGAGGTCGGGCATCACCGTGGGCAGCGTCGCGCCCATGTAGCCGACCTGCAGGAACATCAGCGTGACGACCGAGCCTCCGGGCCCGCCGAGACCGTTGGTGAGCACCTGCGGCTCGGTGAAGATCTGGAAGCCGCTGATGGTGCCCGTCACCGCGACGAACAGGATCGTCGGCCAGATCATGGGGACGGTGATCGAACGCAGGATGCGCCACGGCCCGGCGCCGTCCAGGCGCGCGGCCTCGTAGAGGGACGGCGGGATCGACGAGATGCCGGAGAGGAAGATCACGACGAAGTAGCCGAAACCGCGCCAGAAGATCATCAGCGCCACGACCAGGCGCACACCCCACTCCGTCGTCATCCAGGGCACGGCGCCCAGGCCCACGGCCTCGAGCAGCGAGTTGATGATGCCGTACTCGTTCGAGAACAGCGACTGGAAGACGATGGCGACCGCGACGATCGAGGTCACCTGGGGGAGGAAGAACAGGGTCTGATAGAGGCCCTTCGCCCGCAGGCGCGGAGAGCTGAGCAGGGCGGCGGCGCCCAGCGACGCGAGGATCACGGGGACCTGCGCGATGACGAAGATGATGACCGTGTTCACCAGCGCCGAGCCGAACTCGCCCGATGTGAACAGTCGTTCGAACTGGTCGAAGCCGACCCACTCGGGCTCGCCGAGCCCGTCCCACGAGGTCATGGAGAGGTAGACGGCGAAGACGAGGGGGAACAGGCCGAAGACGGCGAAGAGGATGTAGAAGGGCGAGATCGCCAGGTACTCGCGCCAGTAGCGCAGACGCTTGCGGCGCGGCCGGGGCGGTGGGGGCGCCGTCGGCGTCGCCGCGGCGCGGGTCATGGTCGAGGTCATGAAGGTGCTCCCTGAGGACGGGGGCGGCGCACCGCCGCCCCCGTCGTGGTCACTCGGCCGAGTTCTTCTCGACGAGGGCGTCGTAGACCTTCTCGGGGTCCTCTCCGTTGGAGGCGAGGTCGGTGAGTGCGACGAAGAACTGCGATCGGATGGCCCCGCTGTTCGGCGCCTGGTACACCAGGGGCGCGTCGGCAGCCGTCTGAGCCAGCGCTCCGAGTGTGTCCTGGCCGCCGTAGTAATCCTGCGGCGACGCGGCCTCGGGGTCTTCGGCGACGCCCGCGGATGCCGGGAACAGGCCCTTCTCGAGGTAGCCGATCTTCTGGAACTCGGGGCCGCCGATGTAGGCCGCGACCTCGGCCGCCGCATCGGGGTGCGCGCTCGCGGCGAGAGCGGCGACGAAGCTGCCGCCCGTGGCCGCGGGACCGCCCGGCACCGTGGTCACGCGCCACTTGCCGCTCTGCAGCTCGCCGGCCGACTTCAGCAGGCCGTCCTCCCACGCCGGACCGACGAAGCCGACGATGTCCTCCTGGGTGAGCGCGGCGTTGAACTCGGGCGTGTAGGGCTCGGCGTCGGCGCAGAGGTCGTCCTGGGCCAGGGCCGCAGATTCGACGAACGCGTCGTGCGCATCGGCGTCGTCGACGATGTTGACGTCCTTGCCGTCCTCGAGTGCGAAGTACGCGTAGCCCTCCTGCGCGAGCCGCGCCTGGTACACCTGACCGGCGTGGTCGCACACGAAGCTCCCGGATGCCGCGGCGGCCTGAGCGAGTTCGCGGTAGGCGTCCCACGAGTCCACCGCGGCGGCGACCTCGTCGGGTTCGGTGGGGTATCCGAGGGACTCGAGGGCATCGGTGCGGTAGAAGAACCCCCACGGCCCGATGTCGGTCGGCAGGGCGACCTGACGTCCGTCCGGCGCCTTGCCGAGGTCCAGGCCCCACTGCACGGCATCGCTCTCGTCGGCCTGCTCCGAGAGATCGACGAACTTGTCGGCGACCGAGAAGAACGCCGGGAGCGTCCCTCCCATCACGACGACATCGGGCAGTCCGCTGCCCGAGCGCAGGGCGGCGCGCAGCTTGTCCTCGATGTCGGGGATGTTCTCGAAGGTGATGTCGTAGTCGGGGAACTGATCGGCGAGGATCTGCTCGACCTCGTCGGGCACCGAGTTGCCGCGAGCCCACAGCGTGAGCTCGACGTCGCCGTCGGCCTCGGTGGACGGCGAGCTGCTGCAGCCCGCGAGCAGTCCGGTCGCGAGCACGGCGGTGATCGCAAGCGCACTCGTGCGCGAAAGTTTCATGTCTGTCTTCTCCGCTCTGGGGAACGTCGTTGTCGCGTGGGGGAGGATGAACCGGTCGATGCGACGTGTTACCGGTAACACGAAGACTGTTGCATTGCATGTCTATTCAAGTCAAGCAGATTATGCAAAAGTGTTGATAACGTTTCAATCGGCCCGTTCATCACCCAGAGTCGGAGGACGACAAGGATGTCCCATCAGCTGTACCGCCCGATCGAGCTGACCTTCGACGGCGCTGCCGTCATCCCCGCCGATCGCACGCCGCTGACGGTGCGGCTGCGGCATGCGGCATCCCGAACCGAGCGCGACGTGCCGGGATTCTGGGACGGCGGCACGACATACCGCGTCCGCTTCGCCCCCGATCTCGAGGGGGAGTGGGCGTGGGAGACACACAGCGACGACCCGTCCCTCGCCGGTCGCACGGGCACGTTCGCGGTCGAGCGAGGCGCCGACCACGGCCCGGTGCGCGTCGCGCACCGGTTCCACTTCGCGCACGCCGACGGCACGCCGCTGCGTCCGGTGGGCGCGACGGCGTACAACTGGCTGCACCAGGACGAGCCCTTGTTCACGCAGACCGTCGACGCGATCGCCGAGGCCGGGTTCAACAAGCTCCGGTTCATGGTCTTCCCGCAAGGCGGCGGCTACGTCGAGCACGTGCCCGCGCTCATGCCGTTCGAGAAGACCGACGGCGGTCGCTGGGATGTCAGCAAGCCCGTGCCCGCGTTCTTCCAGCGCCTGGACCGCGCCGTCGAACTGCTCGGCGAACGGGGCATCCAGGCCGACG
The DNA here is from genome assembly GCF_039544225.1 of Microbacterium jejuense. Classification (NCBI taxonomy): domain Bacteria; kingdom Bacillati; phylum Actinomycetota; class Actinomycetes; order Micrococcales; family Microbacteriaceae; genus Microbacterium; species Microbacterium jejuense. The sequence continues at coordinate 589,116 of NZ_BAABLG010000008.1, read as the reverse complement.
TCCTCATCTACAACGCCTACGACCGAGGTCAGTTCGGCCTCAACGAACTGACCGAGGACGAGGATGCCGCCTACCTGCGCTACCTCGTCGCCCGCCTGGCCGCGCATCCGCACGTGTGGTGGTCGCTGTGCAACGAGTTCGACCAGCTCGAACGGCCGGACGACCGGTGGGACCGCACCGGAGCGCTGCTGGCCGAGGTCGACCCGTACGACCACTTGCGCTCGATCCACAACTGGATCGAGCTGTACGACAACAACCAGCCGTGGGTGACGCACGCGTCCATCCAGAACGGCTCGGTGACCGCCGACTTCGGCCGCGCGAACCTCTACCGCGACGTGTGGGGCAAGCCTGTCGTGCTCGACGAGATCAAGTACGAGGGCGACATCCCCGAGCGCTGGGGCCATCTCGACGCCGAGCAGCTCGTGCACCAGTTCTGGGTGACGACAGTGGCGGGGTGCTATGCGTCGCACGGCGAGAGCTTCGTGACGCCGTCGGGGAGCCTGCACATGGTCGAGGGCGGGCCGCTGCGCGGCGACTCGCCGGCGCGGCTCGGGTTCCTCCGCGAGGTGCTCGAGGGGCTCGACATGGTCGGCCTCGACCCCATCGACAAGTGGGACGACCCGGCGCATGTCGCCGGCATCCCCCGCCGTCAGTACGTGCAGTACCTCGGGCGTTCCGCGCCCGCTTCGTGGGAGTTCCGCCTGCCGATCGGGTTCCCGGGCGAGCGCCCCGAGGAGGGCGACGTGTTCGAGGTCGACGTCATCGATACCTGGAACATGACGGTCACGCCGGTCGGCCGCCGCTTCACGCTCACCGAGGTGCAGCGCAACGACGCCTGGGACCGCGTCTCGGCGCCGGTCGCGCTGCCTGAAGGCGCGGCGGTCGCGCTGCGCATCACCCGGATCGGCGGCTGAGCATGGGCGAGACCCCCGACCGGCTGCACGAGTGGCGCGAGGGTCCGCGCCTGTGCGCGGCCTACTACAACGAGTACCTGCCGGATCCGGCGCGGCTGGAGACCGACCTGCGCCTCATGACAGAGGCCGGCATCAGCGTCATCCGCGTCGGGGAGTCGGTGTGGTCGACGTGGGAGCCGCGCGGCGGCGAGTTCGATCTGGAGTGGATGACCCCGATCCTCGATGCCGCCGAGCGCCACGGCATCGGCGTGATCCTGGGCACCCCGACCTACGCCGTGCCGCCGTGGCTGGCGCGACGGCATCCCGAGCTCGCGGTCGTGCGCCGCGACGGCTCTTCGGTGCCGTGGGGAGGCCGCCAGGAGGTCGACTACACGTCGGAGCTGTTCCGCCGGTACGCCGAGCGCGTCATCCGGGCCGTCATCGGGCGCCACGGCCGGCATCCCGCGGTCGTCGGCGTGCAGCTGGACAACGAGGCGGGACTGCACCTCATCCACAACGATCAGGTGGTGCAGCGCTTCCGCGAGTGGGTGGCCGACCGCTACGGCGACGTCGACACCCTCAACCGCGAATGGGGTCTCGTCTACTGGTCGCACCGCATCGCCGAGTGGGACGAGCTGTGGGCGCCGGCCGGCAACACGACCCCCGCGTACGAGCTGGCGTGGCGCCGGTTCCAGGCCGAGCTCACCGCCGAGTTCATCGGCTGGCAGGCGGGGATCGTGCGCGAGCTCGTGGCCGACGACGCATTCCTCACGACGTGCATCGCCTACGGACGGCCCGCGATGGACGACGTCGCGGTGGGCGCGCGGCTCGACATCGCGAGCGGCAACGCCTACTACCTCGCGCAGGACGCCCTGGATCTCGACCGCGACGGCGACGGCGGTCAGTGGTACGCCGACGACGTGCCGCAGCTCGTGCTCATGGCCGATCGCATGCGGGCCACGCGACAGGCGCCGTTCCTGGTCACCGAGACGGGCGCCGCGTCGATCGGGCCCGCGTGGCTCACCCGCCCGCCGTACGACGGCCAGCTCGCCCAGGCGGCGTGGCTGCTCGTCGCCCGCGGCGCGCGCCTGGTGTCGTACTGGCACTGGCACACCCTCCACTCGGGGCACGAAGTGCACTGGGGCGGCATCCTCGGTCACGACCTCGCGCCCGGTCGGGTGTACGACGAGATCGCCGGCATCGGCCGTCAGTTCGCGGCCGTCGGCGACGCGCTCCGGGATGCCGCACCCGACGCCGACGTGGGGCTCGTGTACGCGCACGACAGTGAATGGGCCATGACGTTCGAGCCGCCGCTCGCGAAGCCCGGCGGCGCCGACGCAGACCGCGGCTCGTACGCGCGCTTCATCGGCGCGTTCGGCCGCGCCGCGGTGGACGCCGGACTGCAGGTCGGGTTCGTGAACGAGCGACAGCTGCCCGAGGCTGCCGAGCTCGTGCGGCGCTACCCGGTGCTGATCGTGGCCGGGCTGGTCGCGGCATCGGCCCCGACGCTCGAGACGCTCGTCGAGTACGCGCGGCGGGGCGGGCGGCTCGTGCTCGGGCCCCGCACGGGATACGGCGACGACGAGGGACGCATGCGGGCGGCCCTCGCTCCCGCGATCGTCGGCGCTGCCGCAGGCGTGGGGTATCGCGAGATCGCCGCCCTGGCCGGACCGGTCGCGGTGGTCTCTCCTGCGGGGGAGGCGGTCGGAGAGGCGCACGGCTGGATCGACGGGCTCGAGACCGCCGGGGCGGACGTGCTGCTCGGCTACCGGCACGAGCTGTTCGGCCGGTGGGCCGCGGTCACACGCCGAGACGTCGGCGACGGCACGATCGTCGTCGTGGGCTCGATCCTCGACCGGGCGACGCTGGCCGCCGTCGTCGCGTCGGTCGCCGGGCCGGCTCGCGGCCCGCTCGTCGCACGTCCGAGCTCGGTCACCGCCCACTCGCTGACCGGGCCGCAGGGGCGCGTGTGGGTCGTCCACAACTGGTCGCCCGAAGCACGGACCGTGCAGGTGGCGCGAGGGGTGGCATCCCTTCTCGACGATGCCCGCCACGATCGTGGTGCCGAGATCGTGCTCGGAGCGTGGGACGTGCGCGTGTGGCGGGAGGACTGAGCCGGCGCCCGCTGCCGGTGCCACGGGTGACTGCGAAGGACGGTCCCAGGATCCGGTGCTCGGTCTCGTCGAGGACGTGGCGCCCCGTGCCGCGCAGTACGAACGTCAGCAGCACGACGTCGATGCCGTGCAGCTCGAGCGCGGGGCTCACGAAGTCGAGGACGTCACCACGCACCTGCTGCAGGGCGAGTGGACGCGCACCGAGGTCGAGGGCATCGTCCTGGTGCTGATGACCTCGGGGCGCGACTCGGTGGCCTACCTCATCTCGACGGCGATGGTGGCGCTGCTGACCCACGCCGACCAGCCGGCCGCACTGCGCGACGACCCCGAGCGCATCGCGGGCGCGATCGAGGAGTTCCTGCGGGTCGGCGCGATGTTCCTCACGCTGTTCCCGCGCACCGCGCTGGTCGACCTCGAGCTCGGCGGCATCCCGATCCCGGCGGGCACCACGGTGGCTGTCTCGCCGGTGGCGGCCAATCGCGACGAGCGGCGCTTCGACGACCCCGACCGGTTCGACGTGACGCGTGAGGCGTTCGGCCACCTCGGTTTCGGGCACGGCGCGCACGCCTGCATCGGGCAGCAGCTCGCCCGGCTGGAGATCCGGGAGGCGGTCACGCAGCTGCTCGCCGCGGCGCCCCGGCTGCGCCTGGTACGGGCCGAGCAGCAGCAGCCGATGCCCTTCGCGCATCCGGTCGCCACGTACGAGGCCGGAGCGGTCGAGGTGGCCTGGCGCTGAGCCGTGCCGACCGTCAGAGCCGTGCCGGTCGTCAGATCCGCGCGAACGCGCCGGGTGCGATCTCGACGGTGCGCGTCGCGCCGTCCGGCAGCTCGACCTCGATCGTGCGGGGAGCGCGATCCAGGTTGGCGACGAGCACGGTGTCGCGGCCGTCGGCGCGAGCCCCCAGAGCCCACACGAGGCCGTCGGGGGAGTCGCCGCGCAGGCCCGGCCGCCCCGCCAGCGCGGACAGCGCCGTCACGGCGTCGAGCACCGGAAAGGCTGTTCCGGCGGCGGCCCGGAGCCCGCGCGGACCCCACTGCTCGAAGTACGTCAGCGTCGCCACACCCGGGACGGCGAGGGCCGCCGCGCTTGCGATCGTCCAGGCGGCGAGCTCGGGCGAGGCCTGACGAGGGTCGGCGGCCGGGGTGAGAGCCGAGCCGTAGCCGTCCCGCAGATCGTCGTGCGCGGGCATCGGCGGTGCGGTGGTCGCGACGTCGTTGAAGTGCGGGCGCAGCGAGATCGGGCCGAGATGCACCGGGAGACCGCCCGCGAGCTCGACCCCCTGCGTCGCGACGAGCCGCTGGATGGGCGGCGATTCGACGAGCTGCGCCGTGCTGAGGCTGTGGAACAGCGGGGTGCTGCTGAACACGATGCCGTCGAGGCCCCGCGGCAGGCGGTGGTGCTCGCGGTTGAGCTCGGTGAAGTGCGACCGCGCACCGCCGACCACGCGCGTCTGGACGCCGGCGTCGGCGAGCGCCTCGCGCAGCAGGGCGATGGCGTCGATGTCGGACACGTGCCGGGCGGGCCCGGTCGGCCAGAACGCCGTCACGCGCGAGACCGGCAGCCCCTGCAGTGCCAGGGCGCCCTCGTGGATGCGCGTCGGGTCGTCGTCGGCCAGCACGAACCGAACGTCGAGGGGCGCTCCCGATGCCGCCGCCCGCGCCAGCGCCGCACGCCAGTTGCGCGTGGCGAGGTCGAGTTCGACCAGCACCGCCGCCGGCGCGGGGCCCGGGGCGGGGCTCGGCGCCGGGTCGGGGGCGGTCGAGGCCGACACCGCGATCTCCGGGAGCGCCGGGCCCTCGGCCAGCCGGATGCGCGTCACCGCGTCCGCATCGGCCGCGGTGGGCTCGCCCGACACTTCGATGTCGATCGATTGCACCACCCGCTCACCCGCGGCGAGCGGGTACGGGAACGGAAGGGCGAGCGGCCGGCTGTACGTCTTGTACGAGGCATCCGTCCAGTTCCGCTGGTCCTCCATCTCGAACACGTCGCCGCCGAAGCGCACGGCGACGTCGAGGCCGTCGTGCGACCACGCGAGGGCGGAGATGTCGAACGCCGGCTGGTGCGCGCTGATCCGCGCCGGAAAGGTGGATGCCGCGGCCGCGCCGTCCGGGTGCGTCACGAGCAGGGGTGCCCCGGCGAGCACGGGCGGGTGCAGGACGACGAGCCCGGTGCGGTTGGTCTCGAACGCGGTCTGCGACTCGAGGTCGGCGATCACGCGCAGGCGCCCGCCACGGGCCTCGGCGCGCACCACGCCGCGCAGGTCGCTGCCGAGCCCGGTGGAGTGGACGTGCAGGGTCAGAGCGAGGCTCGACGCATCGACGCGATCGACCACGAGGCCCGCGGTGTCCCAGTTGCGGTCGCGGACGACGGCGCGCACCGACCGCAGCACGACGCGGCCGTCGTAGGCGAGGTCGGCGAGCTCGTCGCCGCGCATCTCCAGCGACCAGCGTCCGCTGCGCCACTCACGTGCATCGTCCGCGTGCCAGGCGTCGGTCATGCGCTCCATCTTCGTCTCATGCCCAGCTGGGGGTCAGATCGTCGTCATGCCGCCGTCGACCGAGAACAGCGCTCCGGTGGCGAACGCGCCGTCGTCGCTCGCGAGGTACACCATGATGCCGGCGACGTCGTCCGGCGTCCCGGCGCGGCCGAGCGGGATGCGTCCGACGATCGCGGCGCGTGACGCGGGGTCCTCGCTGATCGCGGCGACGAGCGGGGTCTCGGTGTATGCGGGCTGCACCGTGTTGACGCGGATGCCGCGATCGGCGTAGGCCGCCGCGACAGTGCGCCCGAGTCCGTGGATGCCGGCCTTGGACGCGCTGTACGCGGTGAAGTCCTTGCCCTCGCCGTTCACCCCGGTCGGGCTGCCGGTGAGGATGATCGACCCGCCGCCGCGGGGGAGCATCGAGCGCACCGCGTGCTTGACGGTCAGGAACGTCCCGGTGAGGTTGATGTCGATCGTGCGGCGCCAGACGTCGAGGTCCAGATCGGCGGCCTGCGCGTCCTGGCCGAACAGCTGCACGCCGGCGTTGGCGACCACCACGTCGGGGGCCCAGCCCGCCGCCTCGACCTCGGCGAACGCCGCGGCGACGGCATCCTCGTCCGAGATGTCCATCGTCACCGCGCGTGCGCTCGCGCCGATCTCGGCGGCCGCGGCCGCCGCACCTTCGCCGTTGCGGTCGGCGAGGATGACGCGCGCGCCCTCACGGGCGAAGCGCGTCGCGACGGCCAGGCCGATGCCCAGTGCCGCACCCGTGACGAGAGCGGTCTTGCCTTCGAGCTGTCCCATGTTCTTCCCTTCGGCCGCGGGTGCCGCTCAGCGCTCGATGTGGTCGAGGTGGAGCATGCGCGAGAGGTTCTTGTCGAGCTCGTCGTCGCGGAAGATCTTCTTCCAGTCGTCCTTGATGATGCTCTCGCGGCCGTAGTCCATCGCGATGAGGCACGCGTCCGAGAACGGGTTGTCGCCGCGCAGACCGTTGGCGAGGGCCACCTGCGTGTGGCCGTACAGGATGCTGCGGGCCGCGGCCTCGGGCACGCCCATGGTGTTGACGGTCTCTTGCAGCGCCTCGTTGAGGAGCGCGCCGATCATGCAGGCGACGGTCTCGACGAGCGTCGGCTCCAGCTGCGCGAGCTGCTTGACGGTGACCCAGTGCACGTCGATCACGGGCGCGTAGATGGCGCGCACGGTCGCCTCCACGATCGCCTTCTTGGCCGGGTCGTCGGACTCGACGGCGGCGATGGCGTCCTGCGGGGCCGCGATGCCGCCGAAGGTGTCGGCCCACTCCTCGGGGCTCTGGCGCTGCAGGAAGATCGACGGGTGGCACGGGTGGGCGACGGCCTGCACGACGTCCTCGCGTGTGGTGAGCAGTCCCGCGTACGCCGCGGCCGGGTCGAGCGTCAGGACGATCGCACCGGACTTGAGCTGCGGCACGAGCTCGGCGGTGACCGACTGCAGCGCGAGGTCGGGCACGGCGAGCACGACGATGTCGGCGTCGGCGACGGCGGTGGCGGCATCCGTCAGCTCGCGCCCCGCCTCGACGGTGCGCTCACGGCCGGCGGGCGAGTTCTCGACGTACGCGACCTGGTGGTCGGTCTTGACGAGGTTGTTCGACACGCGCATGCCCATCTTGCCGCCCGCGCCGACGACGGCGATCTTGAAGGTGTCGGTGGTGGTGCTCATGAGTGGCTCCTCAGGTATTCGATGGTGGTGCGGGTCCATTCCCGCTCGGTGCGGATGGTGGTCTCGGCGTCGCCCTGCCACGACAGCCAGTGCTCGACGACCTCGTTGACGCCTCGTTCGCGAGGCCGGACGGTCTCGAGCAGGTGGGGGTAGTCGTGCAGCCCTTCGCCCATGGCGGCGCCGCCGTAGGTGAAGCCGACCCAGCCGGGCTGCCGGGCGAAGGCGAAGTCCTTGACGTGCACGTTCTTGACGTGCGGCGCGGTCTGCTCGACGCAGTCGCGCGGCCGTTCCAGGCGTGCGACGACGTTGGCGGGGTCCAGGCACACACCCAATCGAGGGCTGCCGATCCGTTCGATCAGGGCGACGAGGTCGGTGGTGGCGACCTGCTCGTAGGTCTCGAGCGCGAGGTCGATCCCGGATGCCTCGTACGCGGGCAGTGCGGCGCGCAGCCATTCCTCGGCCTCGGTGAGCGACGGCCGGGTCTCGGGGGAGTACAGCATGCTGCGCACGAGCGTCGCTCCGAAGAGGCCGGCGAGGTCGAGGAATCGGGCGAGCCGCGGGGGCTCGATGCCCTTCGTGCCGAGCTCGATCGTCAGGCCGAGGTCGCGGGCTGCGGCGTCGGCGTCGGCGAGCTCATGGTCGTCCATCGCCTCCAGCGGTGCGTAGTCGCAGATCTGGAACAGGTCGACGCCGAGGGCCTTGGTCGCCTCGAAAGCGCCGACGAGCGACAGCGGCTCGTCGACCAGGTCGGAGTGCTGCCAGAAGAAGGCATAGGTGCCGAGGCCGATCACGACGCACCCTCTGTCCCGGTGCGCGGGTGACGTCTCGGCGACGAGGCGGGGGGAACCGATCCTGAGGAGGCGAGAAGGGCTGCCTCGTCCAGCACCGCGACGAGGGCGTCCGGGTCGTGCGCGAAGCGGCCGAGGAACAGGCCGTCGACGCTGTCACCCAGGCGCGTGAGCAGGCCGGGGCCGGCCGAGCCGCCGTAGATGACCGCCGATCCTGCGCGCTCGGGCGAGGCCTGCAGTGCGGCGGCGATCGCGGTCGTGACGGCGGAGATGTGCGCCGACGGCGCGGGCTCGGGGGCCCCGATCGCCCAGACCGGCTCGTACGCGACGATGACCGGCCCCGCGGGGGCGCCGGCCAGGTCGGCGGCGAGCTGGGCGACTGTCGCGCGTGCGGCATCCGTTCCGTCCATCCGCGAGGACTCTCCGACGCACAGCACCGGTGTGAGGCCCCGGGCGAGCGCGGCGGCGGCCTTGCGGGCGGTGACCTCGTCGGTCTCGCCGAACAGGCGCCGCCGCTCGGCGTGCCCGATCTCGGCGACGGCGACGCCTACCTCGGCGAGCTCGGCGGCGGTGACCTCGCCGGTGTAGGCGCCCGGCTCGAACTCGGACACGTCCTGCGCGCCGACCAGCACGCGCGAATCCGCGAAGGCCTCGAGCGCCGCCGGGATCTGCAGATAGGTGGGGATCACGAACAGGCGCACCGCGCCCGAGACCACAGCGGGGTGGGTCGCCGCGCGCTGCGCCAGGGCGGCGAAGAACGTCCGCGCCCGCTCGTGCCCGAAGTACGTCTTCAGGCTCACCCCGACCGTGACCTGCGACATCAGCAGCTGCCCGTGGTCTCGAACTCGTCGATGACGGCGACCTTGTCGGCCGACGCCGACGTGGTGTCGAAGCGGTAGGTCAGCCACTCGCGCACGAGGCGGCGGGCCAGTTCGATGCCGACGACGCGCTGACCCATCGTGAGCACCTGCGCGTTGTTCGACAGCACGCCGCGCTCGACCGAGAACGAGTCGTGCGCGGTGACGGCGCGGATGCCGGGCACCTTGTTGGCGGCGATCGCGACGCCCAGGCCCGTGCCGCAGATGAGCAGTGCACGGTCGGCGTCGCCGGCGGCGACGCGCTGCGCGGCCTCGATCGCCACCTTGGGGTACGGGGTGTGCCCATCGGCGTCCACGCCCACGTCGAACACGACCTCGACGCCCGGGTTCTGCTCCAGGTCCTTCTTGAGGATCTCTTTGTAGTCGAAGCCGGCGTCGTCGGCGCCGATCACGATCCGCAGCGGCTGGGCGTTCTCAGTCGACATGTGCGTTCTCCTTGTCGTCGTGGTGGGGTTCGGCCGCGAGCGGGCCGGCCGCGAGTGTCTCGCCGATGGCCGTCGCGATGAGCGCGAGCGAGATCGCGCCCGGGTCGGGGGTGCCCACGCTGTTCTGACCGTGCGTACGGGCCCGGCCCATGCGCGGGAGCAGGGCGGCGGTGGACTCGGCCGCGGACGTCGCGGCGGCGGCCGCGTCGCGCCATGCGTCGATCAGGCCGCCGCCGCCGTCGACGCCCTGCGACAGGGTCGCCGCGAACGGCACGAGCGCGTCGACGAGGGTCTTGTCGCCGACCTCGGCCTTGCCGTAGTCCATGACACCCTGCGCACCGGCGCGGACGCCCGCCGCGACGGCGGCCGCGTCGGGAGCGCGCTCATCGCCGAGCCGGGCCGCGATCGCCGTGAGGATCACTCCCCACAGCGCACCGGAGGTGCCGCCTGCCCGGTCGGACCACGCGTCGGCGGCCCGCTCGAGGGTCGTGCGGGCACCGGCTCCGGCCTCGACGGCCGCGGCCGCGGCCACGAGCGCCGCGTGCGAGCCGCGCTGCATGCCGATGCCGTGGTCGCCGTCGCCGGCGATCGCGTCGATGCGGCCGAGCTCGTCCACGTGCGTGTCGACGGTGTCGACGATCGCCTGCACCGCCGCGAGCACGGTGGCGGCGACGGCTCGGGATGCCTCGTCCCCGGGTGCGACGACGGTGTCGGCCGTCGCAGCCTCGACCGTCGCGGCATCCACCCGCTCCTGCGGCGCGACCGAACCCCGGCGGTAGGCAGGGGTGTCGACGGGAGCCTGCCACAGGGCCTCGAGCGACTCGTCGAGCCAGAACAGCGTGAGCGAGGTGCCCGCCATGTCGAAGCTCGTGCAGTACTCGCCGACGTGCGGGTCGACGATCTCGATGCCCGCCGCCGCGAGCAGCTGCGCGATGCGCCGGTAGACGACGAACATCTCCTCGTACTTGAGCGAGCCGAGACCGTTGAGGATCGGCACGACCCGGGCGCCCTCGACCGTGACGCCGTCGGGCACCTCGGCCAGCAGCTTGTCGACCAGCAGTTCGGCCAGTCCGTCGGCGGTCGGGATGCCGGTCTCGTCGACGCCGGGCTCGCCGTGGATGCCGAGGCCGATCGCCATGCGCCCCTCCGGCACGGTGAACAGCGGCTGCTCGGCGCCGGGCAGCGTGCATCCGGTGAAGGCGACGCCGAACGAGCGCGTGCGCTCGTTCGCCAGGCGGGCGAGCCGTGTCACCTCGGCGAGGTCCGCGCCGGCCTCGGCCGCGGCGGCGGCGATCCGGAACACGGTGAGATCGCCCGCGATGCCGCGGCGCTTGTGCTTCTCGTCGGGCTCTGCGCTGACGATGTCGTCGGTGACCGTGACGGTCTCGCACGCGATGCCCTCGCCGCGCAGGCGCTCCTGCGCGGCATCGAAGTTGAGCACGTCGCCGGCGTAGTTGCCGTACGAGAAGAACACGCCGCCGCCGTTGTCGGCAGCCTTCGCGACCGCGAACACCTGCTGCGTCGAGGGCGACGCGAACAGGTTGCCCATCGCCGCGCCGTGCGCGAGCCCGGGACCGACCAGCCCGCCGAACGCGGGGTAGTGCCCCGAGCCGCCTCCGACGACGACCGCGACCTGCCCGGCCGGCGACACCGTCGATCGGACCACGCCGCCCGGCACGCGTCGCACGTAGCGCTCGTTCGCGGCGACGAAGCCGTCGATCATCTCGTCGGCGAAGTCCGCGGGCTCGTTCCACAGGCGGGTCATCGGGCGTCGCCGTTCGCGGTGTCGGCCGGCGCAGAGGCGACGGAGGCCGCATCCGGGCCCTCCGCATCGTCGACCACGACGGGGTTGATGCGGTTGCTGCGGGCCAGCAGCACCATGAGCACCGCCGACACGAGCATGACGAAGCCGACGATGAACATCGGCACCTCGTAGCCGCCGGTCCAGTCGTGCACCGCGCCGGTGATGAACGGGGCCGAGAAGCCGGCGAGGTTGCCGATCGTGTTGATGAGCGCGACGCCGGCAGCGGCCGCGGCGCCCGTGAGGAATCGCGTCGGGAGCGTCCAGAAGTTCGGCAGGGCCGCGAAGATCGCGCAGGCGGTGACCGTGATGACGGCGATCGTGGCCGCGGGGGATCCCATGAACAGGGCGAGCGGGATGCTGACGGCACCGGCGATCGCGGGGCCGGCGATGTGCCACGTCTTGAGACCGCGCTTGGAGGCGCTGCGCGACCAGAAGTACATGACCACTGCGGCGGGCAGGTACGGGATCGCGGTGATGAGGCCCTTCTGGAGCGTGTCGAAGGTCTGGCCGGTCTGGGTCTGGAAGCCCTCGATGATCGTCGGCAGGAAGAACGCCAGCGCGTACAGGCCGTAGATGAAGCCGAAGTAGATGAACGACAGTACCCACACGCGGCCGCTCTTGAAGGCGAAGCGCGCCGACACGTGGCCGTGCTCCTTCTTCTGCGTCGCGGCCTTCTCACGGTCCAGCGCATCGGTCAGCCAGACCTGCTCGTCGCGCGTGAGCCATTTCGCGTCGGTGGGCTTGTCTTTCAGGTAGAACCAGGCCACGACGCCGACGATGATGGCGGGGATCGCGACGCCGAGGAACATGAAACGCCAGCCCTCGAGGCCGAGCGCACCATGCTGCTGGATGAGCCAGCCGGCCAGCGGGGCGCCGATGACGGTGGTGAGCGGCTGGGCCAGGTAGAAGAGCATCAGGATGCGGCCGCGGTACTGCGCGGGCACCCACAGGCTCAGGAACAGGATCGCGCCCGGGAAGAACCCGGCCTCGGCGACGCCGAGCAGGAAGCGCAGCACGACGAGCTGCTCGAAGTTCTGCACCCACGTGAACAGCAGCGCGACGATCCCCCAGCTGACCATGATGCGCGAGAGCCAGCGGCGGGCGCCGAACTTGTGCAGCGCCAGGTTCGAGGGCACCTCGAGCAGGATGTAGCCGATGAAGAAGACGCCCGACGCGAAGCCGAACTGGGCGGCACTGAGGCCGAGGTCCTCGTTCATGCCGTTGGGGGCGGCGAACCCGATCGCGGTGCGGTCGAGGTAGTTGATGAAGAACATCAGCGCCACGAACGGGACGAGGCGGATCGACACCTTGCGGATCGTCGAGCGCGCGACGGGCGGCGCGACAGCGCTGGTCTGGTTCTGGTCCACGGTGACTCCTGGCTCATCGACGGTGATCGAGGTGGTGTGAGTCTAGTGTGCCAAACCGGTTGACCAATTGCAAGAACCGGTTGACCAAATCTTCCCGAACGGATGCCGGCAGGATAAGTTGTTCGCATGCCTGCGTACCCGGACGACCGTTCCGCCGAGATCACGGCCGCTCTCGGCGCGCTGCCGAGCGGCACACCGGTCTCCGAGGTCGCGCGCCGGCTCATGGATCTGTTCACCAGCGGCGACCTCGAGGCCGGCACGCGCCTGCCGCCCGAGCGGCAGCTGGCGGCGACGCTCGGCGTGGGGCGGTCAGCCGTGCGCGAGGCGCTCGCCGCGCTGGAGATCCTCGGCATCGTGGACGTGCGCCCCGGATCCGGCACGTACCTGCGGGGCACCGCGAGCGAGCTGCTCCCGCAGACGCTCCGCTGGGGGCTCCTCATCGGCCGGAAGAACACTGCCGAGCTGCTCGAACTGCGCTCCGGCCTGGAGATCTACGTCGCCCGTCTGGCCGCGGGCCGGGCTGCGGCATCCGATCGGGGCGCTCTGCAGTCGTCCCTGGAGCGTATGCGCACCGCCGTCGGCGACCTCAAGTCGTTCGCGCGCGCCGACCTCGACTTCCACAACGCGCTGGCAGCCTCGGCCGCCAACGACACGCTCGTCGACCTGCTGCACGTGGTGCGGTCGCTGCTGCAGGTGTACGCGGACCGCGCCGTGCACGACGAGGCCGAAGCGCGCACCGCGATCGACGAGCACGACGCCGTCTTCCGAGCGGTCGAAGCGGGGGATGCGGATGCCGCCGCCTCGGCGATGGCCACCCACATGGCCACCGCATCCGAGCGGCTGGCCGCCGAAGCCGCCGGCTGATCCGCCCGTTCCGGCGGGGAAGCCCACGGCGCTCCCGAACGGGCAGGCGTCAGGCGCGCGGGCCGTCGCCCCGGGGGGAGGGCTTCTTCACCGGGACGGGATGCCGCCGCGCGAGCGCGCGGGACCAGTTCGTGTCGACGATCACCGAGCCCGCCTTGGTGCCGATGCACAGGCTCGCGAAGACGAGCAGCGCCGAGGCCAGTGATCCTCGGTCGAGGGTCGCGAGGGCGACGAGACCGACAGTGCCGGGCACCAGCAGCAGGAATGCAGGCTGGAACGTCGTCGCCGCCGGGACGCCGAAGCTCAGGTTCTCGAGCATGCGGGCGGCGACGAACAGGGCCGCCGCGGTGATGCCGGTGGCCAGGGCGCTGCCCACGAAGGGGGTCAGCAGGGCGAGGGCTGCCCACGTGCACAGCATGACGAGGATGCTGAGCACGATGAGACGTCGACCGGCGCCGAAGGCCAGGCCGACGCCCGCGGCGAGCGCGACGACGCCGACCCATGACACCCATGCCGGCGGAAGCGCGGTCCAGCCGCCGGGCGGCGAGTGCAACGTGAGGGCCTGGCCGACCAGCGCGGCCGAGTCCGGGTCGACGGCGAGGCCGGTGATCGCCCCGCCCGCGAGGATCCCGACCGTCATGAAACCCAGCACGATGAGCCCGTACGCCAGCCGGGCAGACCCCGTGACGATGTCGGTCGCGGTCAGCTCGAGCAGCGCGTTGGTGATGAGCGCGCCGGGCACGAGGATCGCGATCGGCGCGCACACGGCGAACAGCGGCACCGCACCGGTGCCGAGCCCGGCGGCGACGCCGCCGACCAGGAGTGTCGAGGCGAAGGCGGCGACGAACGGCATGATCGACGACGCGGGCCCGGAGCGACGCAGCAGTGCGGTGATCGCGCCCACCACGACGCCCGCGACGGCCGAGGTGACGATGGCCCACCACGGGCAGCGGAACAGCACGGCGAGCCCGAAGGCCACCAGCGCCGTGCCGCCGATCCAGGCGACCACGCGGTGCCGGGGGACGAACGCCCGGATGCCCCGCGCGTGCCCGCGGACGCCCGCCAGGGGCACGGAGCCGTCGACGACGCGGTGCAGCAGGCGCATGGCGCGGGCCGACTGGCGGATCGACAGCGCCTCCGAGGTGGTGTTGCCCATCACCGTGCGTCCGCCCTCGTCGTCGAGCGAGATGAACACCGCCGACGGCAGGACCGCGAAGCTCATGGCCGCGGGTGTCGCGGTCGCGGCATGGGCGGATTCGAGGGACGTCCGCACATCGGTCACCGACAGCCCGGCGTCGATCAGCAGCACCCCGAGCTCTGCGAACTCGGCGGCGTCGTCGCCGACGTCGCGATCGCCCCGCTCTGCCCCTGGTGACACGAAGCCACGGTAGCGCCTGGGGCCACGCGCGGTGCGGCGGCGCGGACCCCGCGGCTACGCCACGTCGGGGCGGGTCATCAGAGGCTCCCGCAGATGCAGCTCCAGGCGCGGACTGCCTCAGCCGGAGTCGCGCGCGGCAGCAGGGCGGGTCGAGGCATCCGCACAACCTGGCAAGGAACGGGCCGGTCGATCTCAGCGGGCGGCCGCACGGGCCGCGCGCACGGCCGCATCGCGGCGCACCCGTGCCTCGGCGTGGTGGTCGACGGGGGTGATCGCGAGCGTGCGCTCGACCATTGCCCGCAGGAACCGCGCCGGGTGCAGCTCGTCGGGCACCCGGTCGTCGAGCACGATCGACACGGGCGGCAGCACCGCGATCGCGGCGTCGAGCTCGGCGCGCGCCGCCGCCTGCGCCGCGGCGGTGTCGGCGGCCCCGGGGGCGTCGAGCGAGAACAGCTGGTCGGGGTCGCCCGTCGTCTCGAGTGCGGCCTCGGGACCCGTCTCGGGTCCGCTCTCGGGCTCGTCGACGTCGTCGCCGTCGGCGGGCGGGTCCTGCGCGTACTCCATCAGCACCAGGGCGACGGCGTCGTACGCGTCGTCCTCCTGTCCGAGCTTGCCGAGCAGGTCGATCAGCCACGCGGCCTTCGCCGACTCCTTCTCGTAGATCGTCGTACGCAGCCCGAACACGAACCCGAGCGAGGCGAGAGGATGCCGCAGCCGCAGGTTCTTCGCGTCGCCGTAGGACTCCTCGACGCGGTTGGCCGCGTTCTTGCCGAACGACGAATCCATCCGCTTGGTGCTGATCAGCATCTCGGGACCGGTGCGCCAGTCCGACAGGACGACGTCGACCTGCTTCTGGTAGTTCTTGCCGAGGATCTTCGCCTTGCCGGCGACGAGCCCGGACTTCGATCCGCTGATGCGGATGCGCTCCTCGAGGGCGGCGCGCTCGCCGCCCCGCGCAGGGGTCGCCTCGAGCAGCGCCGCGAGGGCCGCGGGCATGATGCGCGGGTCGGACTCGCGCGGCCACACCGCGTCGGGGTGGAAGCCGGCGCGACGCAGCTCGTACCCGATCCATACATCGAGCGCGAGCGCGGGCACGCCCGATTGCGAGTTGGCGCCGAGGTGCAGGGGCACGCCCAGCAGCAGGCGCAGCGTCTCGAAGTCCGGCCGATATTCGACGACGCGGCCGTCGGCCGTCCAGGGCGAGGTGTGGCCTGCGGTGGTGGCCCGCTCGACGATGCGGTCGAACAGCGCCCAGCCCTGTTCGGCGACGGACGGCTTCCTGATCGGCACGGAGTGGAGGTCCTTCGTCTCGGCGGGCGGCGTTGGGGGAGAGCGAGCGCGGAGGGCGCGGGCGGCGTCAGCGGGCGGTTCGTGAACGGGCGATGCGGCGCTCCATGAGGCGCGTGTGCGCTGCACGCACAGCGTGGAGGTCGTCGCCTGACGGCAGGTCACGGCCGGAGAAGAGCGCGTCATCGACGCGCTGCACGGCATCCCACAGGCGGCCCGCAGCGAGGTCCGCCGCGACGCGATCGCGCACCGCGCGCAGCTCGGCAGCGCGTTCGCCGATCAGCTCGGCCGAGGGGACTGCCCAGCGGTCGGCCTCGCGCGGCTCGATCTTGAGGATGCCGCCGCCATAGGCGCGGCCGACCATCTCGGCGTTGAGCACGGTGACCGAATTGAGGCTCGCGAGCGGCAGCAGCTCACGACCGAGGTCGCGCAGCGCCGCGTCGAGGTAGACGCCGTGCACCGAGTTGAGGTGATGGACCCCGGCCTCGTTCGTCGTGAGGCGAGGCGTGTCGGCGTTCATGCACGTGAGCAGCAGATCGGCAGGGGGCACGAGGGGCACGCGGTACCACGGGGTGCGCGTGCGGCACTTGTATGCCTCGTTCACCCGGTCGCGCTCGCCGGCGCGCACGTACCGCTTCGCCGCCGCAGACAGGGTGTCGCCGGTCGGACGGAACATCAGCGTCGCCCGCCCCGCGTCGCCCAGCGCGGCGAGCTGTTCGGTCGTGAGCGCGAGCCCCCGCAGATGGCTGCTGCCCGGGGGCGAGAGCGGCACCAGCTCGGACGGGTCGAGCTTGAGCGTGGCCGCCCGCTCCGGGCTCAGGGAGAAGTAGCCGTTGTTGCCGGTCACGATGCCGAGCGTCGTCTCGCCCCATTCCTTGAGCGGCACGAACGCGCCCGCCTGCCGCAGCGAGTGGAGCGGCTCGATCGCGTCGGGGTCGACGAGCGCGCTGTTCCACTTGTCGGACGGGTCGGTGGGGGTGAAGGTCAGCCCCTCGGGGAGCGCCGTGAGCCCGGCGGCGTTCGTCGTCTCGTACACGGTCGCGTGGCGACTCACGCCCTCGTCGAAGCCCGAGGCCATGAGCAGCACGACATCGGCCTCGGCCTCGGGGAAGACCTGCTCGGTGAACAGCACGAGCTCCAGTCGCGCGAACCGTTCGAACAGGAACCGGCGCACCGGCGCCGCGTAGTTGACGCTCAGCAGCTCGGCGGGCAGCACGAGCCCGAGGCGCCCGCCGGGCCGCAGGTGCAGCGCAGACTGCACGGTGAAGGCCGCCCAGCTGGAGGCGAGGCCGGTGAGGGCGACGCCGGCGCGGAACGCGGCCTCTCGGGCCCGCGCGCGGGCCTCGCCGGTGAACTGCTGGTACCGGATGTAGGGCGGATTGCCGATCACCGCGTCGAAGCGGGCGGTCGGCTCGACGTTGAAGAAGTCGTCGACGATCAGCGCGGGATCGCCGCCGATGCGCTGGATGCGCTCGCGGCCCACTTCGGCGCTGTGCGGGTGGATCTCGATGCCGCTGACAGCGGGCGGCTCGGCGGCGCCGAGATCGCGCAGGCGCCGCACGGCCTCGACCAGGAACGCGGCGTCGCCGGCGGACGGCTCGAGCACGGCATCCGTCCCCTCGCGGATCGCCCACTGCGCGAGGAAGCGCGTGATCGTCGGGGGAGTGAAGAACGCGCCGCGCGCCTTTCGCGCACCCGCCGAGTCGTCGGCGGCTCGCTCCAGCAGTTCCGGCACGATACTCATTCTCGCCCACCTTCTCGCTCGGGTTCCGACATGACGCGCACGCCGTCGAAGACGTGTTCGACGGTACGGGCGGGTTCCGACATAGAGCGGAACGCTGCAGGCGCGACCCGGCAGGATGGAGAGGCAGGCCGGATCTGAGAGGGAGTGCGATGTCGCGCAACTGGGCGGGCACCTACGAGTACGCGGCGCCGCGGATCGTGACGGCATCCACCGTCGACGATGTCCGGCGGGTGCTGGCCGAACCGGGCCGCGTGCGCGCGCTCGGCACACGCCACTCGTTCACGGATCTGCCCGACACGACCGGGACCCTGGTCGACATGACAGGGTTCGCGCCCGAGTTCGCACTGGACGAGGCGTCTGGCACCGTGACGGTGCCCGCCGGCATCCGCTACGGCGTGCTCGCGGTGTGGCTGCACGAGCGCGGCTGGGCGCTGCGCAACATGGGGTCGCTGCCGCACATCAACGTCGGCGGCGCGACGGCCACCGGCACGCACGGCTCGGGCGACGCCAACCAGGTGCTGTCGGCCTCGGTGAGTGCCCTGCGCTACGTCGGCGCCGACGCCGAGGTGCGCGAGGTGCGCCGCGGCGACGCCGACTTCGATGCGCTGGTGGTCGGCCTCGGCGCCTACGGCATCGTGGTGTCGCTGACGCTCGACGTCGTGCCCGCGTTCCGGCTGCGGCAGGACATCTACTCCGGTGTCACATGGGATGCCGCCCTGACGCGCTACGACGAGCTCACGTCCGCCGGTTACAGCGTGTCGGTGTTCTCGCGCTGGGAGGAGCCGACCGTCGGCTACGTGTGGGTCAAGACCCGCCTGGAGTCGGACGACCAGCTGGTGGCCGACACGCTGCTGGACGGCGTCCGCACCCTCGGCGACGTGTCGCCGTTCGGCGACGGCGACAACGCCACCGAGATCGGCGGCGTCCCGGGACCGTGGATGCTGCGGCTTCCGCACTTCCGTCTCGACGCGCAGCCGTCCTTCGGCGACGAGATCCAGACCGAGTACTTCGTCGACCGTGCCGATGCCGCCGCGGCGCTGGACGCGGTGCGCGCCCTGGGCGACGGCATCCGTCCTCACCTCATCTGGACCGAGCTGCGCACCGCGGCCGCCGACGTACTGTGGCTGAGCCCCGCGTACGGCCGCGACACCGTGATCATCCACTTCACCTGGTACAACCACCCCGACGAGGTCGCGGCCGCGGTCGCCCGCATCGAGGCGGCGCTGGAGCCCTTCGGCGCCCGCCCGCACTGGGGCAAGGTGCACGGCTTCGACCGCGCCGCGATCGAGCGCGTGCACCCCCGCCTCGCCGACGCGCGCGGGGTGTTCGAGCGTCTCGACCCCGAGGGCCGGTTCACGAACGCGCACCTCGAGCGCGTCGGCGTGCGCGAGGCGCGCTGACCGGGGCTCGGCGTGCTCAACCTCCGACGCGGATCGTCCGCACGGCCATGAACGGACGGCCGGGCAGCTCGACGCGCAGCGTCGCACGATGCGTGCCGGGCACGCGGTCGACCGTCATGTTCCACGTGTCGATGACGTCGACTGTCCATTCGCCGTCGGGCAGCACGAGGTTGCGGAACCGGGGGCGGTTGAAGCCGAAGTAGCCGATGCGGTGGGTGTCGGTGCCGCCCCACGGCACGTCCCAGTCCGAGGGCAGCGGGTCCCACACGCCGTCGGGGGCCTCGGACTGCAGCTGCTCGAGGAAGCCGATGCGGTCGGGCGACGTGCCGTGCAGCATCCCTCCCTTCGACCACCACAGCACCTCGTCGTCGCGGCCGAGCGCCGAGGGCAGGTAGGTCTCGCCGTGGCCGACGTACCCGCCGCGCACGGCGCCCTCCCAGAACCGGCGCACCATCTCTTCACCGGTGATGTTGCCCCAGCCCTGGTCGATGTCGCCCTCGTAGGCGCACTCGTCGATCACGACGGGCTTGCCCCAGCGCTCGCGCCACTCGTCGGTGTTCTCGGCGGTGCGGTAGACGTCGACGCGCTGGATGCTGACGTGCGTGATCCACGGGCGCGAGTAGTCGTAGTAGGGACGGCAGTTGTGGATCGAGTTGAGGTGCCCGAACGCGTCCTCCTCGCCGACGATCTGCGCCAGGCGCTCCCAGTCGGCGCCGGTCTTCGACCACAGCAGGTCGTACTCGTTGGCCATCGACCACCACACGTTCGAGAACGCGGCGAGGCGGCGCACGACGTAGCGCAGGTAGCGCTCGTCGACAGCCGGTCCGAGGTCGGCGAACCCCCACCGGTCGTACGCGTGGAAGAGGATCAGATCGGCCTCGATGCCGAGGGCGCCCAGCTGTGCGATGCGCCGCTCGAGGCGCCGGAAGTGCGCGGGGTCGAACCGCTCCAGGTCGAACCCGTCGGCCAGCGTCCCGGGGAACACGAAGTCCGCCGGCTCGTTCGCGTTGAAGAGATACGACTTGGGGAACACGCACATCCGGATCTTCGTGAACGGCGCCGCGGCGAGCGTCTGCAGCGTCTGCTCCTGCAGCTGGTCGCTCTGGTGCGTCCACGCATACGCGGTGGTGCCGAGCGGGAGGTGCCGGGTGCCGTCGGCGTGGCGGAAGTGGAACCCGTCGACCCGCACCGGGCCGTGCGCGCCCTCGCGGGCCGCTGTCACGACGGCGGTACCCGACAGTCCGTCGAGCGAGCGTGCCGTCGAGCGGGTGACGAAGCGCCACTCGCCCTCCGCGTCGGCCAGGGCGCGCACGACGTACACGCCGTCGCCGTCGTAGAAGCCGCCGACGCGCACCTCGGTGCCGTCGGGCCGAGTGAACAGGGCGTCGAGCTCGACGTCGACGAACGGGTTGCGGTGGCTCGGCCCCTCGATCCTGACCTCGAGCACGTCCCATTGCGCGGTCGGCTGCGCCGGGAGGAGGGATGCCGCACCCCGCGCCACCTCCTCGCCCTCGTACGCGGGGTTCGAGGCGATGGCCGCCGGGTACGGGATGCGGTCCTCGTCGCCGTCCTCGACGGCGGCGAGGGCGTCCCACAGCCGCTCCTGCGCGGCGGGGTCCTCGAGCGCGGGCACGAGCGCGACGAGCTGGCCGAGCCGCGCGCCGCGGAACTGCGCCGCCATGGGCGATGCCGCGATGCCGGGCAGATGGGTCTCGAGCACGGCGCGGCCGGCGGGGCTGTCGAGGGTGTCGCCGAAGGTGGAGGCGCGGTCGAACACGGGGTTCCTTCCGGTCGGGGTCAGAGGTGTGGGGCGGGGGTCAGTCGTCGTCGCCCTCGGCCACCCAGCCGAGCACGGCGACATCGCCGTCGACGGCGTACACGCCGATGACGCGGCCGGTGAAGGACTCGGCCACCTCGGACGACAGGAAGCGCCCGTCGACCTGTGCGAGCTCGACCCGCTCGCCGCCGAGGGGGGTGAACCCCAGGCGGAAGACGTCGCTCGTCGAGACCATGCGCCAGCCGGGCCCGGGGGTGACGGAGTCCAGGTGCAGGTCGACGACGTGGCCGTCGAGCGGGCCGGTCCACTCCTGGCGGAGCCCGCTCAGGCACGCCCGCGCGGTGACGGTGCCGTCCCCCGCCTCGATCTCGAGGTGGAAGCCCTCGTCATAGCGCACGGCCAGACCGCCGACGCCGGCGCTCACATCGACGTGGACGGTGACGGCGTTGTTCAGGTGCTCCTGCCGGCGACCGACGAACACCGGCCGGGAGTCGGAGAGGGTCGTGCCCTCGGCGTGCAGCACGAGCGCGCCGTCGCGGGCGTCGAGATCGGCGATCTCGGCCGGCAGACGGCGGATGCCGACCCACTCGGGGTCGAGCGGCTCGTCGGAGGAGAACGCCACCTCGACGCGCGTGCCGGGGCGCGGGTTGCGCTCGACCGGCGCGATGGCGGGCCAGCCGTCGTGCCAGGTGACGGGCGTGACGAAGGTCTCGCGGCCCAGCGCCGAGAACGCCCGGGTGCCGCTGCGCGGCCGGACGCCCAGCAGCACGCACAGCCACTGCCCGCCGGGGCCGACGACGAGGTCGCCGTGCCCGGTGTTCTGGATCGGTCGCGGCGTGGACCGTGCCGAGACCAGCGGGTTGCCCGGGGCGCCGGTGAACGGGCCCTCGGGGGAGTCGCCGCGGGCGATCGAGATCGAGTGCCCGCGCTCGGTGCCGCCCTCGGCGATCATGAGGTACCAGGCGCCGTCGACCTCGTACACATGCGGCGCCTCGGGGAACATCAGCCCCGTGCCCGACCACAGCGACCGCGGCTCTTCGAGCGCCCGATGCGTCCCGAGGTCGACCCGCACCTGCTGGATGCCCAGGTGCGCGGGCTGGTTGGGGTTCAGGGCTCCGGTCAGCTGCAGACCCGAGAACGTCACGTAGCAGGTGCCGGCGGCATCCCACGCGATGTCGGGGTCGATTCCCTCGATCGTTCCCGTGCCGTCGGCCTTGCGCAGCAGATCGCCGTCGCTCCACGGCCCCGCGGCGTCGGCCGCAGTGAAGTGCAGCATGCCGCGGCCCATCGCGTCGGTGATGACGAGGTGGAACACGCCGTCGTGGTGGCGGATCGTCGGCGCCCACGCACCGCCCCCGGTGGGCACGTCCTCGACGCCCAGCTGGCCGGGCCGCGTGGCGACGTGGCCGATGAGCTCCCAGGTCTCGAAGTCGGTCGAGCGGTGGATCGGGATGCCGGGCAGATACTCGAACGTCGACGTGGCGAGGTAGTAAGCGCCGTCGACCTGGACGACGCTCGGGTCGGGGTGGAAGCCGTTCAGCAGCGGGTTGTACAGCGTGGTCACGAGGATCTCCGGTGGGGTCGGGACGATGACGGGGTCAGGACGAGAGCAGCACGCCGAGCTCGCGGGCCAGCGCGACCGCGCGCGGGTCGGCGCCGCCGGGCCACGGGCCGCGGGCGATCGTCCACGCGAAGGCGACGCCCGAGTCGGGGTCGACGCAGGCCAGGGCGCCGAGCGCCCCGTCATGGCCGAAGGCGCGCGGGCCGCCGAACGCGAGCTGCTGCGAGGGCTTCTGGAACACGATCGCGTGGGCACGGTCCTGCTGGTGCAGCACCTCGTCGTAGCCGCGGATCTGCTGCTGGCCGATCTGCTCCACGGTGTCGGCGCTGAGGAACGGCGGGGCGCCGTCGACGCCCGTGACGGCCGCGGCGAGCAGCCGTGCGAGACCTCGCGCGGTGCCGGTGCCCGAACCGGCCGGGTGCCCGAAGCGCCAGCTGATCTCGTCGTTGCCGATGTCGACCGGCTCGCCGCCCATCGCGAAGACGACGGGGCCGAGCGCCGAGAAGGACGGCGCCGTGGTGTCGGACACCGGGCGGATCATCGGCAGCACGGGCGCACGGCGGTGGTCCTCGGCGGCGGGCAGCCCGAGATGGAAGTCGACGCCGTGGGGAGCCCGGATCTCGGTCTCGTAGAACTCGTGCAGTGTGCGGCCGGTCACCCGGAACACCAGCTCGGATGCGAGGTTGCCGATCGTGATGGCGTGGTAGCCGAAGGCGCTTCCGGGGTGCCAGAACGGCGCGCTCGCGGCCAGGCGCTGCGCGGCGGCATGGTCGTCGAGCAGCTCCTCCCACCGCAGCGGCGGCGTGGCCTGCGGAAGCCCCGCCTGGTGCGACAGCAGTTGGCGCACGGTGACGCGGACCTTGCCCTTCACCGCGAACTCGGGCCAGTACTGCGCCACCCGCTCGTCGAGGTCGAGCTCGCCGCGCTGGACGAGCAGGCCGATCGACAGGCCGATCGTGTTCTTGGTGACCGAGTACGGCACCATGACCGAATCCTCGGCGAGGTGCGGTCCGCCCCACGCGTCGAGCACAGGCGTGCCGTCGTGGAACGCGGCGACCTGGAACGACAGGTCGGGGTCGGCGGCGAGCCACTCGTCGAGGCGGGCCACGACGTCGTCGAGGCGCTCGTCGGCGGTGCCGCGCAGCTGCGGGGTGGTGAGCAGGGAGAGGGTCATCCGTTGGCTCCTTCGGTGTGCCAGGCCAGTGTGAGCGGCAGGTCGGCCACCGAGGCTCCGACACGCAGGGTGTACTCGCCGGGCTCGACGACCCATTCCCCGGCCCAGTGCGCGAGGCGGCGCGGCGGCACCGGAACCGTCGCGATGACGCTCTCGCCGGCCGCGGCGTGCACTGTCGCGAAGCCGACCAGCCAGCGCACCGGACGCTCCACGGCCGAGCCGGCACGCTCGGCGTAGATCTGCACGACCTGCTTGCCGGCGCGGTTCCCGGTGTTCGTGAGCGTGACCTCGACCGCGTCGCCGACCCGCGGCGCGGCATCCCACGCCCACGTCGTGTACCCGAGACCGTGGCCGAACGGGAACGCGGGGGCCGCGGCATCCCCCTCTCGCAGCCACGCGCGGTAGCCGATGTGCAGACCCTCGCGGTAATCGAGGCGGCCGTTCCGCGGTGTGACGTCGGTCACTGGCACGTCCGCGAGCGACGCCGGCCAGGTCGTGGGGAGGCGTCCGCCCGGCTCCGCGG
This sequence comes from Microbacterium jejuense, assembly GCF_039544225.1. Classification (NCBI taxonomy): domain Bacteria; kingdom Bacillati; phylum Actinomycetota; class Actinomycetes; order Micrococcales; family Microbacteriaceae; genus Microbacterium; species Microbacterium jejuense. Next base: position 564,961 of record NZ_BAABLG010000008.1, on the reverse strand, counting down.
CGCCGGTGAGCACGTCGGCGATCGCGTGGCCGAACTCCTGGCCGCCGAAGTACCCCTGCACGACGGCGCCCACCTCGCCGGCCCACGGCAGCACGACCGGCGAGCCGGCGTTGACGACGACGATCGTGGGCGTGCCGGTGGCGGCGACGGCGCGCACGAGGTCGTCCTGGCGCCCCGGCAGGTCGAGGCTCGTGCGGTCGTAGCCCTCGGACTCGACCTTGGAGTTCGTGCCGACGACCACGACGGCGATGTCGGATGCTGCGGCCTCGGCCACGGCGCGCGCGATGAGCTCTTCGGGGTCGGTGCGCTCGGGGGCGATGCCCAGCGTCGCGCTGAGCGCGCCCGACAGGGCGCCGGCGTCGGCGCGCGCGAACTCGACGCGCAGCGCGGTCTCGCGCCCGGCCTCGACGTGCACTGTCGCGGTGATCGACGGCGGGTTGAGGAACGCGGCCCCGAGGTCGGTGCCCTCGATGACGGGGGAATCGTCGAGCACGAGCTCGCCGTCCACGAACAGGCGGCCGGGATTGGCGCCGGCGAAGCCGAGCTCGATGTCGCCGCTCTCGGCCGGCGTGTAGACCGTCTCGTAGACCACCGTCGCGCTCGCCGAGATCGGCGCGTCGCCGCCGAACCACACGAGCGCGGTGGAGCGGCGGTTCTCGGCGAACAGCTCGGTGCCGTCGGCGTCGAAGAACGCCACGCGCAGGCCCGCTTCGCCGGTGGCGGGATTGGTCAGCTGGTCCAGCGGGAGCTCCGACACGCCCTCCTGCACCACGGCACCGAGCGAGAAGCGCACTTCGGCGCCCGGGAGGGCCGCGCGCAGCGCGTCCAGCGGCGAGACGACGGCCTCGGGGATCACAGTGGCGCTGCCGCCGCCCTGCGTGCGGGCCTCGCGGGCGTTCTGGCCGATGACCGCCACCCGGGCGAGCGCCGCGGGCGCGAGCGGCAGCACGCCGTCGTTGCGCAGCAGCACGGTGCCCTCGATCGCCGCGGCCCGGGCGAAGGCGGATCCGTCGAGGTCTGCCGGCGTCAGCGGCGCCGAGCCGCCCAGGGCGCCCACGCGCTCGGCGAGCAGCAGCAGCCGCAGCACCTTGCGGTCGAGGTCGGCCTCGGCCAGGCGTCCGTCGCGGACGGCGTCGGCCAGGCCCGCCCACGCGGGCGCCGGCCCGGGCATCGCGAGGTCCTGTGCGGCGGGCACCGAGTCGAGCGAGCGCACCGCCGTCCAGTCGCTGATCACGGTGCCGTCGAAGCCCCACTCGGTGTTCAGCGGCGTCTCGAGCAGCTCGTTCTCGGTCATCGTGACGCCGTCGACCGCGTTGTAGGCGCTCATGATCGTCCAGGCGCCGGCCTGTGCCACCGCGCGCTCGAAGGGCGCCAGGTACAGCTCGCGCAGCGCCCGTTCGTCCACGCGCACGTCGACGGTGAACCGGTCGGTCTCGGAGTCGTTGGCAACGTAGTGCTTGGGGCACGCGGCGACCCCGTTGTCCTGCAGGCCGCGCACGTAGGCCGCAGCGAGCTCGGCAGTGAGCTCGGGATCCTCGCTGAAGCACTCGAAGTGCCGGCCGCCCAGCGGCGAGCGGTGCAGGTTGATGGTCGGCCCGAGCACGACGTCCACGCCCTTGCGACGGGCTTCGGATGCCGCTGCCGCCCCGTACCGGTACGCCAGGTCGACGTCCCACGACGCCGCGAGGGCCGAGCCCGACGGCAGGTTCAGCGACGGCTCGCGCTCGTCCCACCGCGGACCGCGGACGCCGGCCGGACCGTCCGACAGCGTCATCGCGCGCAGGCCGATCTCGGGCAGCGCCACAGTGGTCCAGAAGTCCGCGCCCTGCACCAGGGCCGCCTTCTGCTCCAGCGTGAGGCGCTCCAGCAGCGGCACGAGGTGCTGCACGGCGGCGGGGTGGACGGCGGTGTCGGTCATGGGGTCTTCCGTTTCAGAGGGTCGTTCATGGTCGGATGCCGCGACCCGCCACCCACGGGACGGGCCGGGTCGCGGCATCCGGTCTGTCAGGCGGCGCTCGAAGCCGCCTCGGCGTCGAGGAGGACGCGACGCGCGATCCGGCGCTCCTCCTGCTTGTCGGGATCGGGCACCGGCGCGGCCATGAACAGGCGCTGCGTGTACGGGTGCTCGGGGTGCGACGTCACCTGGTCGGCGTCGCCGGCCTCGACGATCTCGCCGCGGTACATCACGGCCACCCGGTGGCTGATGTGGCGCACCACCGCGAGGTCGTGCGTCACGAACAGGTAGGCGACGCCGGTGCGCTCCTGGATCTCGATGAACAGGTCGAGCACGCGGGCCTGCGTCGACAGGTCCAGCGCCGAGACCGGCTCGTCGCACACGATGAGGCGGGGCTGCAAGGCGAGCGCCCGGGCGATCGCGACGCGCTGCCGCTGCCCGCCCGAGAACTCGCGCGGCAGACGCCCGCGGGCATCGGCCGGCAGCCCGACCTGGTCGAGCAGGCCGCGCACGCGCGTCTTCGCCTCGGCGGTCGCCACCCCCGCCGCCGTCAGCGGCTCGGTGAGGATCTGCTCCACCGTCATCGACGGGTTCAGCGAAGAGTACGGGTCCTGGAACACGACCTGGATCTCGGAGCTGAGGGCGCGGCGTTCGCCGCGTCCCAGGTGCGAGATGTCACGACCGTCGTACGTGATCGTCCCCTCGGTGACCGGCGCGAGGCCGAGAGCCGCCCGGCCCAGCGTGGTCTTGCCCGAGCCGGACTCGCCGACCAGGCCCACGGTCTCTCCGGGGAGGATGTCGAGCGAGACGCCCTTCAGCGCCCGGAACGGCTCGGCGCGGAACCCCTTGCCGGGGTACTCGACCACGAGGTCCTTGACTTCCAACAGCGGCGCGGTCATGCTCCCGCTCCCTTCGCGACGACCGGGGTTCCGGCCAGCGGGCCGCGGGCGGGACCCTCGTCGAGGATCGCCCCCAGCAGCGACTTCGTGTACGGATGCTGCGCGTCGTGGAAGATCGCGCGCACGGGGCCCTGCTCGACGAACAGGCCGCTCTGCATGACCGTCACGCGGTCGCACAGGTCGGCGACGACGCCGAAGTTGTGCGTGACCAGAAGCATCGCCATGTGGCGTTCGGCCTGCAGGTCGCGCAGCAGATCGAGCACCTCGGCCTGCACCGTCACGTCCAGGGCCGTCGTCGGCTCGTCGGCGATGATGAGGTCGGGGTCGGTCGAGACCGCGCCGGCGATCAGCACGCGCTGCGCCATGCCGCCCGACACCTCGAACGGGTACGCGTCGAAGGTGCGCTTCGGGTTGGGTATGCCGACCCGGGCGAGCAGATCGAGCGAGCGCTGGGTGGCGTCCTTCTTCGACAGGCCCAGCGTCTTGCGCAGCGGCTCGACGAGCTGGCTGCCGATCGTGAACGACGGGTCGAGGTTCGACATCGGCTCCTGCGGGATGTAGCCGATGCGCGCGCCGCGGATGCCGGCGTAGGCCCGGTCGGACGCGTCGGCGAGCTCGGTGCCCTCGTACCGGATCGAGCCCGATGTGACGTGCCCGCCGCGGGGGAGCAGGCCCAGCACCGCGAACGCGGTCTGGCTCTTGCCCGAGCCCGACTCGCCGATGAGGCCGTGCACCTCGCCCTTGCGGATGTCGAGCGACACTCCGTGGACCACCTCGATGTGCGAGCCGTCGGGCTGGTCGTAGCCGACGTGCAGGTCGCGCACCTCGAGCACCTTCTCGGTCGCCTTGCTGCGCTGGTCGTCCTCGTGGACGACGACGCCGTCGCCATCGGCCGCGGGCAGCTCGTCGAGGTCGACGACGTCGCCGCCGCTCATCGAGAACGAGGTCGTCACGGCGGCCACCGAGCCGGTGCTCGTCGTCACCGCTCGACGCCGCTTGCGACGCACCGACACCGTGCGCTCCAGCTCGTCGCGCATCACGTTCGCCAGCAGGGTCAGCGCGATGCACGTGAGCGCGATCGCCAGCGACGGCCACAGCATCAGGAGCGGGTCCTTGTACATGTTCTTGAAGCCGTCGTTGAGCATCGAGCCCCAGGTCGGGACGAGGACGTCGCCGAGACCGAGGAATTCCAGCCCCGACTGGATCGCGATCGCGATGCCCGCGATCATCGACGCCTGGATGATGATGGGGGCCCGCACCACCGACAGCACGTGCCGGCCGACGATGCGGCTGTCGCTGAGTCCCGACACCCTGGCCGCGTCGACATACAGCTCGGAGCGCACCGAGGTGACCGAAGCGTAGACGAGGCGGTAGAACGAGGGCGCGAGCAGGATGCCGAAGATGAACATCGAGATCCACACGGACGGGCCGAGCACGGCGCGCGCGGCGAGGAGCACCACGATGCCCGGAAGGGCCATGTTCAGCTCGGTCACCCACGTGGCGGCGGAGTTGAACCAGCCCTGGTAGTACCCGGCGATGAGACCCGAGAGCACGCCGATCACGAGGGCGACGACGAGCGCGAGGGCACCCGCCGCGACGGTCGTCTGCGTCGCCAGCAGCAGGCGCGAGAGGACGTCGCGGCCGCTGCCGTCGGTGCCGAGCGGGTGCTCGGGGCTCGGCGGCGCGAGCACGTTGCGGATGTCGGCGTAGTTGCCGTCCTGGGGGGCGATCGCCGGCCCGATGATGGCGATGACCACCACGAGCATGAGGAAGATCAGCGATGCGAGACCGAGCGGTCGCCGCAGCAGTCGTCGCCAGAGCGGGACGCGGACCGGTGCGACCGGTACCGCGAGGGGGACGTCGATGGCGGTCATGAGAGTCGCACCTTCGGGTTGAGCGCCGCCTGGGCGAGGTCGATGAGGAGGTTGACGACGAGCACGATGATCGCGGAGGCGATCACGAGCCCCATCACCACCGGGATGTCGCCGAGCGTCGTGGCGCGGACCGACAGCTGACCGATGCCGGGGATCGCGAAGATCTGCTCGATGATGACGGCGCCGCCCAGAAGCCCGACGAACTGCAGGGCGAGCACGGCGAGCGCCGGTCCGCCGGCGTTGCGCAGCACGTGCCGGTACACGACCGAACCGGTGCTGAGGCCGCGGGAGCGGAGGGTGCGGACGTAGTCGCGCGACATCGCGTCGATGACCGAGCCGCGCACCTGCTGGGCGACGGCGGCGATCGCGCCGATCGACAGCGCGATGATCGGCAGGGTCACCGACGACAGCCAGCCGGTGAAGGACGTCGAGATCGGCACGTAGCCGGTCGCCTTGAACCAGCCGAGGTTGACGGCGAACACGAGCACGAGCCCGAGGGCGATCAGGAAGCCGGGGATCGCGAAGCCGATGAGCGAGGTCACCTGGACCGTCCCGTCGACCCAGCCCCCGCGCCGGGCGGCGAGGACGCCCAGGACGACGGCGACGACGGCCGAGACCAGAGTCGCCCCGATGACGATCGACAGCGTGACGGCGAGCCGGGTGCTGACGCTGACCGACACCAGCTCGCCGGTGAACCAGCTGCGTCCGAGGTCGCCCGTGAGGGCCGACGTGACCCAGTCCCAGTACTGCTGAAGGAGGGGCCGGTCCAGGCCCAGCTGCTCGGTCTTCTTGGCGACGGTCTCGGCGGTCGCGTTCTCTCCCAGGATGCGGCGGGCGATGTCGCCGCCGCCCAGGTAGAGCAGCACGAACGCGAGGAACGAGATCACCGCGATGAGCACGACGCCCGACAGCAGGCGCCGGAGGATGAATGCAAGCATGACGTTTCCCGTGGGTGGTGTCTCCCCGCCCGCCCGCGGTGTGCGAGCGGGCGGGGAGAGGATTCAGTTCTTCGGCGAGAAGTCGAAGATCGACGGGTAGGCGTTGGTGGGCCAGAACTCGAGGTTCGTGTTCGCGTCCGTCGCGAACGTGCCCTGCACCCGGAAGAACGGTGCGAACCAGGCGTTGTCGACGATCCAGGCGTTGAGGTCCTTCGTCGCCTGCTCCGCCTCGTCCTGCGTGCCGGTCTGGATGGTGCTGATGTACTCGTCGACCTGCGGGTCCTGCGAGTGGAACGGGTTGAATGTGGCGTCGGGGGCGATCATGAAGTTGATCAGCTGCCAGTCGGGGTTCTGCTCCAGCGCCATCCACGTCGCCGGGTACTTCGGGGCGAGCATGTCGGTGATGAAGTTGCCGGTGCCCGGGTCGGTGTAGTTGACGGTGATCCCGATGTCGGCGAGCTGCTGCGCCACGAGATCGAACGTCTGCTGGAAGGCAGGGGTCGACATCATGTTGAGCGTGAACCCGTCGGGGTAGCCCGCCTCGGCGAGGAGCTCCTTGGCCCCTTCGGGGTCGTACTCGTAGGTGCTGTCGAGCGACTCGTCGTAGCCGGTCGAGGTCGCCGGGAAGACCTGCTCGGTGACCGTGCCGTAGCCGGACTGCAGCGCGTGCAGCAGAGCCTCGCGGTCGAAGGCCATGTTGATGGCCTTGCGCACGTTCACGTCGGCGAGCTCGGGCGCCATGGTGCCGTCGCGGTCGAACAGCAGCAGGCCCTGGAAGTCGAGCTCGTTGGACTCGATGGTCCACCCCGACGCCTCGATCTCGGGGATCGCGCTGTTGTCGACGATCTTCGCGCCGTTGGCCTCGCCCGCCTTCATGGCGTTGAGGGTCGCGGTCGGGTCCTCGATGACGTTGATGGTGAGGTTGTCGTACTTGACGGCATCCGCGTTCCAGTAGTCGGGGTTCGCCGTGTAGACGTAGGTGGTGCCGGTGACGGTCGACGCCGTGTCGAGGACGTACGGGCCCGAGCCGATCGGCTCGGTGGCGGCGTCGGGATCGTCGAAGGTCGACGGTGCCTGGATGAGGCCCGGAGCGATCGACAGCAGGTTCACGAGCGAGGGGTCGGGCGCCGCCTGCGTGATGGTGACGGTGGTGGCGTCGACGGCGGCGAACTCCTTGCCGGCGAAGGTCGCGGCCTGCGGCGACGTGCCGTCCCGGAAGCGCTCCAGGCTCGCGACGACCGCGTCGGCGTCGAGCTTGCTGCCGTCGGTGAATTCGACGTCGTCGCGGAGCGTGAGGGTCAGCACCGTGTTGTCGTCGTTGTATTCCCACTTCGTGGCCAGCCAAGGCTGGATCTCGCCGGTGGAGTCCTTCTGCAGCAGCGTGTCGAACACCGCCTGGAAGAACGGGCTGCGGTTGCCGTACTCGGCGCCTGCGCCGATGTCGTAGCTCGTGGGGGCGGCGATCGCCGTGAGTGTGAGCCGGTCTGCGCGACCGGAGTCGCTCGAGCCCGACCCTCCGTCGCCGCCGCCGGCGCAGCCGGTCAGGGCGAGCGCGGCGATCGCGATGGTGGCTGCTGTGGCCTTCCAACGGAACATCCTTGGTCCCTTCATAGGTGGCGATGCCCCTGCGGATCGCCTGCTGGCCGATGACGCTAACAGCAATTTCGAGCGAGCACTAGGTTTTTGACACAAAAAGCTAGCGACTCCTAGAAATTCGTTATAGAACGGAGAGGAAGGACCCCGGCGCACACCGAAGGGGGTGTGGCGAGACGACCCGGGGATACGGTGAGACGATGACCGAGACGACGACCGCCGTCACGCGGAAGGGGACCGCTCCCACGACGGGGCGCAAGCCGCGCGGCGAGTACGCGAAGTCGAAGGAGACCCGCACGGCGATCCTCGACGCGGCGCTGGAGGTGTTCGCGCAGTCCGGCTACCGTGCGGGGTCGCTCCGCGAGGTCGCCGAGCGCGTGGGGATGAGCGAAGCCGGGCTGCTGCATCACTTCCGCAGCAAGAGCGCATTGCTCATGGCGCTGCTCGATCACCGCGACGACCTGTCACGGTCCCGCGTGGACTTCGACATGCCCGACGGGGTCGAGGCGCTGCGCTCACTCGCCGAGCTCGCGCGGTTCAATGCCGCCCACCCCGGCATCGTCGAGCTCTACTGCGTGCTCTCGGCCGAGGCCACGTCGCCCGACCATCCCGCGCATGACTACTTCAAGAACCGCTACCTGTACGTGCGCACGAGCGTGACGGGCTCGTTCGAGCGCGCCGCGGCGGCGGGACGCCTGAACGACGGCGTCGACCCCGCGCGCGCTGCGGTCGCGACGATCGCCCTCATGGACGGACTCCAGGTGCAGTGGCTGCTGGACCGATCCTCGACCGACATGGCCGCGGCCATGCACGAGTGCTTCCGCAGTCTCATTCGCGGCTACGACCTCGCGGGCCTCGAGAACGCGCTCGACGTGCTGGACGCGAACGCCCCGGCCGACGGCGAGTCGGCGGGGTCCGAGACTCCGCTGGACGCCACGAACGACGCGACGGAGCGCGACGCATGATCCGCGAACCCTGGCTCGACGGCTGGACCGTCGGGCCGAAGCTCGGTGCCTTCGAGGCGGCGACGGCCGAGTCCGCCCCGCGCCCCGTGCGACTGCCGCACGATGCCGTCCGCGATCTGCCCCGCTCGGCGACGGGCGATCAGGGGGTGCACACCGGCTACGTCCCCGGCGGGGTGTTCGAGTACGCCAAGACGTTCGAGGTCCCCGCGCACTGGCGCGAGAAGACCGTGCGCGTCGAGTTCGAGGGCGTCTACCGGGACGCCGTCGTCTTCCTCAACGGCGATGCCGTCGTACACGAGCCCAACGGGTACAACGCGTTCGAGGCGGTGCTGGACCCGTACCTGCGCTACGGCGAGCCCAACCGCCTCACGGTGGAGGCCCGCGCCCACCGCGACAGCAGGTGGTATTCCGGCGCCGGAATCTATCGCCCCGTTCATCTGGTCGTGGCGGATCCCGTGCACTTGCCGCTCGACGCGACGCGCGTGACGACCCCTGACGTCGACGCCGACCGGGCGGTCGTGCACCTCGCCACGACGGTGCGCAACAGCTCGCGGCACACGCGCACGGTGCGGGTGACGTGGGCCATCGAGGGGCCGTCCGGCGCCGGGCTGGCCACCGGATCGACGCCGGTGACGGTGCTGCCGGGATCCGACGCCGTCGCCCGGATCCGCCTCGCGGTCGAGGCGCCGGCGCTCTGGAGCGATGCCTCGCCCGCCCTCCACCGCGTCCGGACGACTCTCGCCGACGAACGGAGCGAAGAGCTGGACCAGGATGCCGCCGCCTTCGGCATCCGCCGCCTGCAGGTCGATCCCCAGCGCGGCCTGCGCATCAACGGCGTGCCGGTCGACCTGCGCGGTGCGTGCGTCCACCACGACAGCGGACCCCTCGGCGCCGCCACGTTCGCGGATGCCGAGGACCGCCGCGTCCGCCTGCTCAAGGACGCCGGCTTCAACGCCCTCCGCAGCGCCCACAACCCGATGAGCCGCGCGATGCTCGACGCCTGCGACCGTCACGGCGTGTACGTCATGGACGAGCTCACCGACACCTGGACGCGGTCGAAGGTCGCCTTCGACGCCGCGCCGGGATTCGCCGAGCGCTGGCGCCACGATGTCGACGCGCTCGTGGCGAAGGACCTCAACCACCCGAGCGTCATCATGTACTCGATCGGGAATGAGATCCTCGAGCTCGCCTCGCCCGCGGGCGCCGCGTGGAGCCGGCGCCTGGCCGAGGCGGTGCGCGCGCTCGACGACACGCGCCTGGTGACGAACGGCATCAACGGCATCATCGCGAACCTCGACCGCATGGCCGAGATCGCGGCGGCCGATGCCGCGGCGGCCACGACCGACGGGCCGCCGTCGGACGAGGCATCCGATCCCAACACGATGATGGCGACGATGGGCGACACGATGGCGCGCGCCAACGCGTCGGAGCTCGTGACGACCTCGACCGAGGAATCGGCGTCGGTGCTCGACGTCGTGGGGTTCAACTACGCCGAGTCGCGCTACGAGCTCGATCGCGAGCTGTTCCCGCATCGCGTGATCGTGGGGTCCGAGACGTTCCCGTCGCGCATCGAGCGCATGTGGGAGCTCGTCGAACGCCTGCCGCACGTGATCGGCGACTTCACCTGGACGGGCTGGGACTACCTCGGCGAGGCGGGCATCGGCCGCGTGGACTACACCGACGAGCCCGACTACACGCCCACGGGCACGGTCGGTCCGTACCCGCACCTGCTCGCCGGCTGCGGCGACCTCGACATCACGGGACACCGCCGGCCGGTGTCGTACTACCGCGAGATCGTGTTCGGACTGCGCACCGACCCCTACCTCGCCGTCCATCCGCCCCGTCACCACGGCCGTCCGACTGCGACGACGCCGTGGTCGTGGGATGACTCCGTGTCGTCGTGGACGTGGGATGCCGCACCCGGCGCACCCGTCACGGTCGACGTCTACGCGGCCGCCGACGAGGTCGAGCTGCTGCGCGACGGGGTGTCGCTCGGGCTCGCCGAGGTGGGCGCCGAGAAGGCGTTCCGCGCCCGGTTCGAGACGCAGTACCGGCCGGGCGAGCTGATCGCGATCGCGCGGTCCGGCGGGCGCGAGATCGGGCGCACGACGCTGCGGACGGCGGGCGAGCCGGGCCTCGTCGCGACGGCCGAGCGTGCCGACGTCGCCCCCGACGGACTGGCGTTCGTGGGCATCGCGCTGGCCGATGCCTCGGGAGTCGTGGCGGGCGATGACGACGTGGCGGTCACGGTGACGGTGGAGGGCGACGCCGAGCTCGCCGGTCTCGGCACCGGGCGCATCCGCACCGAAGAGTCGTTCGCCGGGCCGTCCGTCACGACGCACGACGGCCGGGCGCTCGCGATCGTCCGGCCCACCGGCGAAGGAGCCGCGACGGTGGTCGTCACCGCCGAGGGGTTCGCGCCGGTGCGGGTGCCGTTGACGTTCCGTGCCTGATGCTCCGCGCCTGATCTTCCGCGCCACACGTTCCGCGCCACCGGGCCTGCGGTTGGGGTTCCGTGCCTGACATGGACCACAATGAAGGCCGGGCACCGCGGTCTCGCGGGAGCTGCTGACAACGATCGGAGAGGCATGAGCGACCGCCGCTTCCCGCGCTCGGTGTTCTCTCGCGGCACGGAGCCCGATGCGCGCTTCACACTCGCGAACGAGCGCACGTTCCTGGCGTGGATCCGCACGGCGCTGGCGCTGATCGCCGGCGGCGTCGCGCTGGAGGTGCTGGGGCTCGATCTGCATGCCGGGCTGCGCCTGGCGGCATCGCTGGTGCTCGTCGCCGTCGGCATCCTGACCCCCGCGCTCGCGTGGCTGGGGTGGATGCGCAGCGAACTCGCCCTCCGCGAGGGCAGGCCGCTGCCGGCCTCGATCCTCGGGGTGGTGCTGGGCTCGTCGGTGACCCTGGCCGGGATCTTCGTGATCCTCGCGATCCTGCTGCGATGAGCACCCTGTTCGACCCCGGGCTGCAGCCCGAGCGCACCGAGCTGGCGTGGCGGCGCACCGCCCTCGCGCTGGCCGCCGGCTCGCTCGTAGCGTTCCGGCTCCTGCCCGCGGCGTTCGGCAGTGCGTGGTGGGCCCTGGGCGGGGTCGCCGGCCTGATCGCGACGGCCGCCCTCTATCTCGGCGCGCGACGCCGCTATGAGCGGGTGAACCTCGCCCTCGGCCGAGAGCGGGACGGGGCCAGGATGCCGGGCGCCGGCATCCTCTTCGTCCTCGCGCTGTTCATCCTCGCCGTCGGCGCCACCAGCGTGGCGGTCGTGCTCGCGATCGCCCTCAGCGGCCCGCGCTGACCGCTCGACGTCGTCGCGGCGATCGATGGATGCCGGCAGCCTCGGCCGCCGGCATCCATTCATTCGTCACCTGTGCACGCGACACGCCGAGCCCAGGCGTGGCACGGGTGACGAACGAGCGGGACTCAGCTGGCCTTCGCGGCGCGCGGGGCGTCGTCGGCGATGGCGCGGATCGGCGTCGTGGCGGCGACCTCGTCGCTGAACTCCTCGGGGGCGACGATCGTCAGGGGACGCGTCTCGTCGACGGTCAGCAGGAACCGGCGGGACTCGTGGCGGCGCATGCGGCCCGACGCGATCATCCACGTCATGCCGATCGCGCAGGCCAGCAGGCCCGCGACGGCGCCGACCTGGATCGCGGCGCGGGGGCCGAACGTCGTGGCGACCCAGCCGGCGATGGGCGCGCCGATGGGGGTCGCGCCCATGATGACTGCCATGTACAGCGCGAGCACGCGGCCGCGCAGCGCCGGGTCGGTCGAGGTCTGCACGTACCCGTTCGCGGTGGTCAGCATCGTGACGGTGCAGAACCCGACGAACACGAGGGTCGCCGCGTACAGCACGTACTCGGGCATCAGCGACGACACGAGCGACACGGCTCCGAACCCGCCGGCGGCGTAGATCGCCACGCGCAGCCGCGCGCGGTCGCGGCGGGCCGACAGCAGGGCCCCTGCCAGCGAGCCGATCGCGAGCACGGAGCTGAGCAGGCCGTAGCCGTCGGCGTCGCGTCCGAACTCCAGCGCCATCGTCGACGCGAAGATCGGGAAGTTCATGCCGAACGCGCCGATCAGGAACACCATGACGAAGGTGACGATGAGGTCGGGGCGGCGGGCGACGTAGCGGAATCCGTCGGCCAGGCGGGCCGCGCCGGGGGCGCGCACCCGGGGCACCAGCTCATCGGTGCGCATCATCCACAGGGCGATCAGCATCGCGAGGAACGTCGCGGCGTTGGCGAGGAACATCCACCCGGTGCCCACGAGCACGATCATGACACCGCCGATCGCGGGGCCGATCAGCCGGGCGGTGTTGAACGACGCTGCGTTGAGCGCGACGGCGTTCGAGGTGTTCTCCTTCGCCACCACGTCCGACACGAACGCCTGGCGGGCCGGGGCGTCGAACGCGTTGGTGATGCCGAATCCGAGGGCGAACAGCCACATCAGCGGCAGCGTCATGACGTGCGTCAGCAGCAGGATGCCGACAGCGATGGCGAGCAGCATGAGCGCGGACTGCGTGAACATGAGCAGCTTGCGGCGATCGAACCGGTCGGCGAGCCAGCCGGTGATGCCCACGAGCACGAGCGGCGGACCGAACTGCAGCGCCATGGTGACGCCCATCGCGGTGGCGTCGTGATCGGTCAGCTCGGTGAGCACCACCCAGTCCTGGGCGGTCGACTGCATCCAGCCGCCGATGTTCGAGATGAGCGCGCCGATGAACCAGACGCGGAAGTTGTACAGCGACAGCGAGCGGAACATGGCCTTCACAGCGTCACCATCCGCGCCATGATCTCAGCGGCCGCGGCGATCGTCGCGCGTTCCTCGTCGGTGAGCTCGGCGAGCGCGGACTCGACCCACGCATCGCGACGGCGGGCCGTCTCGTCGACGACGGATCGGCCGGAGTCGGTGAGCGAGATGACGACCTTGCGACCGTCGTTCTCGTCGGCGCTGCGGGTGATCCAGCCGGAGTCCTGCAGGCAGTTGACGGTGCGGTTCATAGACGGCGCGGAGACGCGCTCGCGCTCGGCCAGCTCGCCGAGGGTGTGCGGACCGGTCTTCCAGAGTGCGGCGAGGACGGCGAACTGCCCGTCGCTCATGGAGTCGACGGCGCGCTGCGTGCGCATGCGCCGCGCGAGCCGGAAGGTGGCGATCCGCAGCTGCGAGGCGGCGGCGGCGAGATCGGGATCGTGTTCGGTATCGGTGTCGGTGCGTGTCGTGGGGGTTCCGTAGCTGCTCATCCGGTTCTTTAGCCTAGCTCATTAGCTTTGCTAAAGATAGTGCGGGGGATGCCGCCCCCTAGACTCTCGGCATGCCCGAGTTCAGCGACGCCTACGGCATCACGATCTTCTACGACGTCCATCCCGCGAAGACCGCGTCGAGGGCGGTCGTGCAGCTGCTGCACGGGATCGGCGAGCATGCCGGGAGATACCGGGCCCTGATCGACGCTCTGGTCGCAGACGGCTACACGGTCTACGCGGCCGACCACCGCGGTCATGGCCGTACCGGTCTGAAGCAGTACGACGGCGATGCGTCCCGCCTGGGACATCCCGGTCCCGGAGGACTCCGTGCCGCGCTGGCCGCGATGTGGCAGTTCACCGGCATGGTCCGGGCCGAGAACCCGGGCGTCCCGCTGATCCTGCTCGGGCACTCGGCGGGCTCCGTTCTGGCGCAGATGCTGGCGAACGACCACCCCGAGGCGTACGACGGACTGGTGCTGAGCGGTTCGGCTCTGCGCATGCCCGGTTCGATCCACACGAGCGGATTGAACAAGCCGTGGGACGGCCCGGGGGCCATGGGCACGGAGTGGCTGTCAAGCGATCTGAGCGTCGGCCGCGCATTCCTCGACGACCCACTGACCACGTCGGCGGATCCGATCAAGCTCGTGGGTGTGATCGACAGCCTGCGGATGTACGGGCGACCGCGCAAGCGCGTGGGGCGGGGCATCCCGACCCTGCTCATGGTGGGTCGCGACGACACCGTGGGCGGACCGCGCAGCGTGCACCGCCTGGCCGACGCCTACCGCACCCGTTCGCGCTTCACCGATGTCACGACGCTCGTCTACCCGGGTGCGCGGCACGAGATCTTCAATGAGCTCATGCAGGCCGACGTCCGCGCCGACCTGCTGGCGTGGCTCGACCAGCGCTTCCCCGCGCGCGCCTGACTCACACCCCAGGACACCTCTCGGTCGCTGAGCAGGCGACGGCGAGACGACGCGTGTCTCAGGGGCGCCGGGGTCGCGGCATCCACCCGCGCGAATAGGCTGAATCCCATGCACGGCGAATACAAGGTGCCCGGGGGAAAGCTCGTGGTGGTCGACCTCGAAGAGCAGGGCGGCCGCATCGCGGACTTCCGCCTCGCGGGCGATTTCTTCCTCGAGCCCGACGACGCGCTGCTCGACATCGACGCCGCCGTCAACGGGCTGCCGATCGAGTCCGACGTGGCGACCATCGCGGCCGCCGTGCGCGGCGCACTCCCTGAGGGGGCCCAGCTGCTGGGCTTCACGCCCGAGGCCGTCGGCACCGCCGTGCGGCGGGCACTGGTCACGGCACCCGGATGGCGCGACTTCGACTGGGAGATCGTTCACGACGGCCCGGTGTCGCCGCGCATGAACCTGGCGCTGGACGAGGTGCTCACCGGCCGCGTCGGCGATGGCCGCCGGCGTCCGACGCTGCGCATCTGGGAGTGGGACGAGAACGCCGTGGTGATCGGCTCGTTCCAGTCCCTCCGCAACGAGGTCGATCCCGACGGCGCCGGCAAGCACGGCTACGACGTGGTCCGGCGCATCTCGGGCGGCGGTGCCATGATGATGGGCGCCAACTCGATCGTCACGTACTCGCTCTACGTGCCGGCATCCCTCGTCGCCGGTCTCACGTTCGCGGACTCGTACGCGTTCCTGGACGACTGGGTGCTGCAGGCGCTGCGCGCGCTCGGAATCGACGCGACCTACCAGCCGCTGAACGACATCGCCTCGCCGCAGGGCAAGATCGGCGGCGCCGCGCAGAAGCGCCTGGCCAACGGGGGCGTGCTGCACCACGCGACCCTCAGCTACGACATGGACGGCGAGGTCATGACCGAGGTGCTGCGTATCGGTCGCGAGAAGCTCAGCGACAAGGGCACCACCTCGGCCGCCAAGCGCGTCGATCCGCTCCGCCGCCAGACCGGGCTTCCGCGCGAGGCGATCATCGCCAAGCTCGAAGAGACCTTCACCACCCTCTACGGCGCCGTGCCCGGCGGCATCACGCCCGACGAGTACGCCGAGGCCGAGGCGCTCGTGGAGTCGAAGTTCTCGACCGACGCGTGGCTGCGCCGGGTGCCGTGACCTCCGCGCCGGTCCCTGAGCCTGTCGCAGGTCCCGCCGCGGCGCCCATGCGCGGCTCGGTCGAGATCCACGTCGGTGACAACCTCGAGGTGATCCGCACCCTGCCGGACGCGTCGTTCACGCTGATCTACCTCGACCCGCCGTTCAACACCGGGCGCCCGCAGGAGCGGGCCGTCGAGACTGCGCGGTCGACGGCATCCCTTTCTCACGACCCCGTGAGCGAGGCCTCGGCCACCACGGTCGTGCGGCGGGGGTTCCACGGCCGCGAGTACGAGCGCATCCGCGGCGACCTGCGCGCGTACGACGACCGGTTCGACGACTACTGGGGCTTCCTCGAGCCCCGGCTGCTAGAGGCCTGGCGGCTGCTGGCCGACGACGGCACGCTGTACCTGCACCTGGACTACCGCGAGGCGCACTACGCGAAGGTGCTGATGGACGCGCTCGTCGGGCGCGACCGCTTCCTCAACGAGCTGATCTGGGCGTACGACTACGGCGCGAAGACCCGCAAGCGCTGGCCGACCAAGCACGACACGATCCTCGTGTACGTGAAGGACCCCAAGGCGTACTGGTTCGACTCCGAGGCCGTCGACCGCGAGCCGTACATGGCGCCGGGGCTCGTGACGCCCGAGAAGGCCGAGCGCGGCAAGCTCCCCACCGATGTGTGGTGGCACACGATCGTGCCCACGACGGGCCGCGAGAAGACCGGGTACCCGACGCAGAAGCCCGAGGGCATCCTGCGCCGGATCGTGCAGGCCTCATCACGTCCCGGCGACCGGGTGCTCGACTTCTTCGCCGGCAGCGGCACGACCGGCGCTGTCGCATCGGCGCTCGGCCGCAACGCGGTCCTCGTCGACCACAACCCCGATGCGATCGCCGTGATGTGCGAGCGGATGCCGCACGCCGGCGTTTTCGGAATGGAGCCCGAGCAAACGCTTCCCTAGGCTGGGGGCATGCGCTTCGGAACCTTCATCCCCCAAGGCTGGCGATTCGATCTCGTCGGCATCGACCCCTCCCAGCACTGGGCGGTGATGAACTCCCTCGCGCAGCGCGCCGACGCGGGGCCGTGGGAGTCGCTGTGGGTCTACGACCACTTCCACACCACGCCGGTGCACTCCGACGAGGCGACCCACGAGGCGTGGACCCTGATGGCGGCGTTCGCCGCCTCGACCTCGAACATCCGCCTCGGCCAGATGTGCACGTGCATGGGCTACCGCAACCCGGCGTACCTCGCCAAGGTCGCCGCGACCGTCGACATCGTGTCGGGCGGACGCACCGAGATGGGCATCGGCGGCGGCTGGTACGAGCACGAGTGGAAGGCGTACGGCTACGGCTTCCCGCCCGTCGCCGACCGGCTGCGCATGCTGCGCGAGGGTGTCGACATCATGAACCAGGCGTGGACGACCGGGCGCGCGACGCTCGACGGCCGCCACTTCCAGGTCGACGGCGCGATCGTGCAGCCGCTCCCGCTGCAGGACGGCGGCATCCCGTTCTGGATCGCCGGCGGCGGCGAGAAGGTCACGCTCAAGATCGCGGCGCAGTACGCGTCGTACACGAACTTCTCCGGGTCGCTCGAGGAGTTCGACCACAAGAGCGACGTGCTGCGCGGCCACTGCGACGCACTCGGCCGGGACTTCGCGTCGATCACACGCTCGTCCAACTTCAACACCATCGTCGGCGCCACCGAGGCCGAGGCCCGCGACCGCCTCGCCGTCGTCATCGAGCGGCTGCGCCCCCACGTCGGCGATGAGCGCGCCGCGCACATCGAGCACGACTACCTGGCCTCGCCCGGCTTCGGCACGCCCGAGCAGGTCGCCGAGCGCCTGGCAGAGCGCGCCGGGCACGGCCTGGGCTACAGCATCCATTACTTCCCCGAGGCCGCGTACGACGTCTCGGGCGTCGAGCTGTTCGAGCGTGAGGTCGTCCCCGCGCTCAGCTGAGCCGGTACCCGTCGGAGGGGTGGATGCCGCGGCGCGCGGCATCCACCCCTCCGGGGTTCTGCGGGTCAGAGCAGCGACGCCACCGCGGCGTAGCCGTCGGGGTCGACAGCCGGCGTGCCGGAGGCGCCGCCGAACACGCGGGTCGTGCCGGGTGCGGAAGACCAGGCGGGCCAGCCGGGGTCGCCCGCGGCGACGAGCCCGGCCGCGGCGCCGTGCGTCTGGTCGGCAAGCGACTGCGGCGGATTCGGTCCGGTGAGCGGCTCGATCTTCACGGAGTCGAGGCAGTCGAACCAGAACGGCACGTCGATGCAGTGCACCGCGGCGTCGTGCACCATGCCGGGCTGCGTCGAGCGGAACGCATAGCGATACACCCAGGTGGGCGCGGCGCCTCGTGCGGTCGCGGCCTTGACGACGAACGTGCGGAACATGCGGTCGGTGATGTAGCGGCCGAGCACGGCGGCATGACCGCGCGCGACGACGTCGCGGTTCGCGGCGAGATACGCCTTGCGCCGCTCGCCCTTGAGGCCGGCCTTGCCGAGCAGGAACGCGAGCGGGATCCAGCGCAGCGTCTTGGCGGAGCCGGCGACGACCATCGAGAACTCGTCCTCGGTGGCACCCAGCACGAGCGGCTTGTCGGCGCCGACACCGGAGGCGATCGACTCGAGCGTCGGACGCGTGATCAGGTCGCCGTCGATCGCCGGGCCCAGGGTCAGGCCGTCGTCGAGCAGCTTCGTGATCGCGTTGGGCCCCGAGACGTCGGTGGCCGCCTTCTGGGCCTCGATGATCTTCTCCTCGGGCACGGCCGACAGCCCGGCACGGGTCGGCGCGACCCCCGCGCGCGCGGCGACGTCGCGGCCGATGCGCTCCCAGGTCGCGGGCGCGACGTCCGCCGTGGCCGCAGACAGTGCCCACACCGAGTGGAACAGGTGCTGGGCCGCCGGCATCCCGAGCAGCGTCAGCACCGCCCCGCCGCCGGCGGACTGCCCTGCGATCGTGACCCGCGACGGGTCGCCGCCGAAGTTCGCGATGTTGGCCTGCACCCATTCCAGCGCCAGCAGCCAGTCGCGGATGCCGCGGTTGGAGGGGGCGTCCTGGATCCACCCGAAGCCGTCGAACCCGAGGCGGTACGAGATCGTCACGGTGACGACGCCGTCGCGGTTGAACGCGCGCCCGTCGTACCAGGGGCTCGCGGGGGAGCCCGCGAAGTACCCGCCGCCGTGGATCCACACCAGCACCGGGAGCGCCGCATCCGTCTCGCCGGGGACGGGGGTGAAGACGTTGACGTTGAGCGTGGCCTCGCCGGGCACCGAGGGTTCGGGGATGAGCGTCACGCCGGGGTCTCCGCGCTGCGCCGTCGCACCGTAGTCGAGCGCGTCGCGCACACCCTGCCACGGCTCGGCGGGTACGGGAGCGGCGAACCGCAGTTCGCCGACGGGCGGCTGCGCGAACGGGATGCCGAGGAACGCGGCACTGCCGCCGGCTCCGGGCTCGCCCCGCCAGAAGCCGCGCACGCGCCCCGTGGCGGTGTCGGCCTCGGCGTAGCGGAGAGCAGTGGTGGTATCGGTCATGGGTGAGGGTCCCTTCTTGCGGACTCTAACGGACGCCCTTGATGGGCGCCGTGGCGATCGCTGCGAGGATCACGAACACGATCGCGAACACGAACAGCATGGCGTACCCGCCGAAGGCCGAGATGATCAGCAGGGCGATCGAGGGGCTGAGCGCCTGCGGGATGTTGGTCGCGACGTTGAGGATGCCGAGATCCTTGGCCGCGGCGCCCTCCGGGTTCGGCAGCACCTCGGTCATGAGGGCCGCGTCGACGGACATGTAGATGCCGAAGCCGAGACCGTTGATGATGCTCATCACGATCATGCCCGTCATGTTCGGCATGACCAGCGGCATCACGAACCCGACGGCCATGATCACCGACGCGACGTAGATGAACACCTTGCGGCGGCCGACCTTGTCGCTCAGCCACCCCGACAGGCCGATCGCGAGCAGGGTCGGGACGAAGGCGACGAGGGTCAGGGTGAGGACGGCGCCGGTGGCCGCGGCGAACGACAGCCCGATGTACTTCTGCAGCATGTAGAGCTGGTAGCTGGAGACGACGAAGTAGCCGAGGATGAGCAGGAACCGCGCGGTGAACGCCCAGAAGAAGTCGGGGTGCTTGCGCGGGTTGACCCAGAAGCCCTTGAAGAAGGCTGCCCACGAGAACTTCTCGACGGCCGTCTCCTTCGACGACCAGTCGCGGTTGATGAGGACGAACAGCACCGTGACGACGATCACCGCGACGCCGAAGATCGAGTACGCGACGCCGAACTGCGCCGCCAGCCCGCTCGCGACCATGACGCCGACCATGCCGCCGAGCTGCATGCCGATCCCGAGTATGGCGCTGGCGCCGCCGCGCTTCGAGCGCGGGAACCGGTCGGCGGTGATCGTGGTCAGCGGCGCCTGGAGGAAGTTCAGGGCGACCTGGATGACGACCCAGAAGATCGTGATCCACACCAGCTGCGTGAGCGAGCCCAGGCCGAGCAGCAGGACGCCGCCGATCAGCGCGCCGACGACCATCCACGGTGCGCGGCGGCCGAAGCGCGAGCGTGTGCGGTCGCTGAATGCGCCGGCGAGCGGCTGGGCGAAGAGCGTGAAGACGAACGACACGGTGGTGACGATCGCGAGGTTGGCCTCGGCGTGCTCCTGGCCGAACAGGATCTGGATCTGCGCGGGCAGCAGGATCGCGATGAGCCCCGCGTAGGTCGCGAACAGCGTGAGGCCGGCGAAGAGCATGCTCGGCAGCAGGCGCTTGGTCGCGGGCGGGCTTGCGGCGGGCTCGCCGGCGACGGGGGGAGTGCTGCGGATGAGTCCGGTGGGCGCGATGTCGATCGCGGGATCCGGCGTGGGCTGTGCGGTCATGGGGACTCCTCTTCGTCGAGACGTCTCGGGCGGTTCGGGTGCGAAATGCGAACGGCATTCGGGATCAGTGTTCCTCATCCGTCAATAAAATTCAAGACCTGAACTATGTATAACGATCCCGCAACGACCCCGGTGCGCGAATCCCGAATGTCGCTAGCGTTCAGTCCGTCCGATCGAAGGAGATGACATGACCCGACTGATTCCCCGCCTGGCGATCGCCGCCGCGGCGGTCCTCGCCGTCACCGTGCTCGGCGGCTGGGCCGTTCCCGCTGCGGCAGCCCCTGCGGCGCAAGCCCCGGCGGCGAAGCCGCCCACCTCGAACCGCGACGCCGTCGTGCAGATCTACCTGACCCGTCACGGCGAGACGATCCTCAACAAGCTGAAGCTCGTTCAGGGCTGGTCGGATGCGCCGCTCACCGAGGAGGGGGTCGCGGTCGCGACCCGCGTGGGCGAGAACCTCGGCGCAGAGGTCGGCAGGATCGACCGGGCGTACTCCGCCGACATGGTGCGCCACTACGAGACGGCGACGCTGATGCTGCAGGGCGCGGGCTCGAGGCTCGAGGTCGCCCGCGACGAAGGTCTGCGCGAGCTGAACTTCGGCGGCTGGGAGGGCGCGAAGCAGAGTGCGATGCAGGGCGCCCTGTTCGGCTACTTCGACCAGCACGGACTCGACTTCACCCTCGAGAACATGACCGATGCGATCGTGGCCACCAATCCCGTCCCGGCGCTGCCCGCCGAGGACTGCGATGACGTCTCGGCGCGCATGCGGGACTCGCTGGACGCGATCGCGAAGGACGCCGCGAAGCACCGCGACGACAAGGTCCTCGTCGTCTCGAGCGGCCTGTCGATCTCGTGCCTGCTCGTCGACCTCGGGGCCGGCGATCGCCTTCCCGACAACGGCATCGCGAACGGCGCCGTCAACCTGCTGACGTACCAGGCGGGCGCCTGGACCGTCGAGACGGTCAACGACACGCACTACGCGTCGCAGCAGTGACCGGGCGGGGCGGGGCGCGCGTCGTCGCCCCCGCCCCGGCCTACGATTGCCGTCATGCCCCTCGCCACGCCGGACGTCCGCCGGCACAACCTCGGCCTGGTGCTCGGGCGCGTGCTCGAGGGCGCCGGAGAGGCGCGGGCCGACATCGCGGCGGCCACCGGGCTCTCGCGCGGAGCGGTCACCTCGCTCGTCGCCGAACTCATCGAGGCGGGCCTCGTCGAGGAGTCGGAGGTCGTCGCCCCGGCCGGGATGGGCCGTCCGCGCACGATGCTCGCGCCGGCGGCATCCGCTCCCTGCTTCGTGACCGCGATGGTCGATGCCGACCACGCGACCGCGGTCGCGAGCACACTCGCGGGCGACGAGCTCACCCGCGTCTCGCTGCGCCATGGGCGGCCGATGGGCGACCCGGGTGCGATCGCCGGCGTGCTCGCCGAGGCCGTCGACGCTGTCGCCGTGAACATGGATGCCGCAAGCCGGCGCATCGCCGATGTCTGCGTGATCGTCTGGGCCCCTGTCGGCGGCTCGCCCGCCCGGGTGCTCGCCGACACCGACCTGGGCTGGGGCGAGGTCGACCTGCTGGGGCTGCTGCGCGCTCGCTCCGCCGCACTCGCCCGGTACGAGGGTGGCGGCGGTCAGGCGCGTCTCGTGCCCGACTCGGATGTCGCAGCGCTCGCCGAGCACGCCGCGGTGGGCGGCGAGACCCTGCTGTATCTCAAGGCCGACTCGGGCATCGGCGGTGCGATCGTGCTGACCGATGCCGACGGCGCCCGCGTGCTGGGCGCGGCTCTCGGCCATCTGCCGGTGGTGCCGGGCGGGGTGCGCTGCGAATGCGGGCAGCACGGCTGCCTCGTGACCGTCGCCGGGCCCGACGCACTGCTGTCGCGGTCGGGCCTCGGCGCCCTGGCGGCCGAGAAGGGGCTGACGGCAGCGCTGGAGGCGTTCGTGGCGCGGGTGCAGCAGGGTGCCGAGCCCGCGGCATCCGTGTGGCGCGAGGCGGCGGGCGAGATCGCGCGCACGCTGCAGATCGTCGCGCTGACGGTCGCACCCGACGTCATCGTGCTCGGTGGCTTCATGGCGGCGCTGGCCGCCGACGTCGATGCGGTCTTCCGCACGATCCAGCCGCACATCGCCCACGCGCCGGTGCTGCCGATCGCGCCCGTGATCGGCAGCGCGCTCGGCGCCGACGCGGCCCTGCGGGGTGCGCAGCGCGACGCGCGGATGCGGCTTCTCGCGGATCCGCTGGCGATCTGAAGAGGTCGACCGCCCGTCAGGGCGTTTCGTCCCGCTTCGCTCGCTCGACCGCCGGGTCGTCGCGCGGGGTGATCAGCTCGAAGAGCGCGCCCACGGTGGTCGCCATGTCGACTTCGGGCTCCAGCATCCACTGCACCTGCATGCCGTCGGCGACCGCCTGGAACAGCCGGGCGAGCACCTCGGGGTCGATCCGGTCATCGATGTCGCCGCCGGCCTGGCCCGCGGCGATCGCGCTGCTGAAGAACTCGCGCAGGCCGATGCCGCGCTGCACGAAGTACTCGTGGGCGGCGTGCTCGGGATCGGCTGCGTCGACCGACAGGCGGGCGAAGAGGTGCACGAGCCCGGGTACGTCGGCGTTGTGGCGGACCACGCCGACGTAGCCTTCGCGCACCGCGTCGAGATCGAGTTCCGCGTCCGCGGTCAGGCCGTGCTCGACGTCGCCGCTCAGGCCGCGCCCGGTCGCGTCCAGCTCGTCACGCTTGCGGAGGATCTCGGTGAAGAGCTCCTCCTTGCTGTCGAAGTAGTGGAGGAGTCCGGCCTGGCTGAGCCCCACGGCGTCGGCCAGTTCTTTGACGGAGGCACCGCGGTACCCCTCGCGAGCGATGACGTCGAGCGCCCGAGTGAGGATCTCTTCGCGCTTCGCGACGCCTTTCGCATAGGAGCCTCGTCGCCCCTTGCCGCTTTCTGTCATAGGAGAAGTAAACCGAACAGTGCTTGATTTCTCAAAACCTAGTGACATATGGTTTTCTCTCGAGGCGCTCGATGAGGAGTGCCCGCTACCCGCAGCAAGGACATCCATGACAGCGCCGTCTGAGCCGATGGCTCCCATGACCACCAACACCTTCGTCGAGAACGCCGCCGGCAACGACGATCCGCCCGCCCCCGTCAAGGGCCTGCGGCGGCTGATGTGGTGGATCATCCCCGCCAACCTGGGCATCTTCCTGATCTGGGGCGCCGTGCCCGGCATCCTGCTGCCGCAGCAGGTCGCCGTGCTGTTCGGCGAGGAGAACAAGCTCGCCACGTACAGCGTCATCGCCACCATCGGCGCATTCGCCGCCATGGTCGCGCAGCCCATCGCCGGCCAGATCTCCGACCGCACGCGTTCGCGCTACGGCCGCCGAGCGCCGTGGATCATGCTCGGCGCGCTCGCGGGCGCGCTCTCGCTCGTCGGCCTCGCGTTCGCGAACTCGGTCGTCGGGCTAATCATCGCCTGGATGCTCGTGCAGATCAGCTACAACTTCGCGCAGGGCCCGCTGTCGGCGGTCATGCCCGACCGGGTGCCGCTCAAGCGGCGCGGCACGTTCGCCGCGCTCTCGGGCATCGGCCTCATGGTCGGCGCGATCGGCGGCCAGATCGTCGGCTCGTTCTTCTTCCACAGCATCACGCTCGGTTACATCGTGTTCGCCGTGTTCGCCGTAGTGATCCTGGGACTGTTCGTCGCGTTCAACCCGGACTACCCCAGCACGAAGCTCGAGCGCGAGCCCTTCAGCTTCCGTGCGTTCCTCGGCACGTTCTGGGTCAACCCGGTCAAGCACCCCGACTTCTTCTGGGCCTTCACCGGCCGGCTCCTCCTGTACACCGGCTACTTCGCCGTCACAGGTCTTCAGCTGTACCTCCTCACCGACTACTTCGGCGTCGAGAGCCCCGAGTCGGTCATCCCGCTCCTCGGCATGCTGAGCCTCGTCGGCATCATCATCTCGACGCTCGTGTCGGGCCCGCTGTCCGACAAGGTGGGGCGTCGCAAGCCGTTCGTGTTCGCCTCGGCCGCGGTCGTCTCGCTCGCGTTCCTGCTGCCGTGGTTCTGGCAGGACCTCAACGCCTGGATGATCATGACCTTCATCGCCGGCTTCGGCTTCGGCATGTTCCAGGCCGTCGACCAGGCGCTCATGAGCGAGGTCCTGCCGTCGGCCAAGTCGTTCGCGAAGGACCTCGGCGTCGTCAACATCGCCGCCACTCTGCCGCAGACTCTCGCCCCCGGCGTCGCCGGTGCGATCGCGCTCGCGTTCGGCTACGCGGCGCTGTTCCCGGTCGCGATCGTGCTCGGCATCCTGGGCGCCCTCGCGGTGTGGCCCATCAAGGCGACACGATGACCTCGGTCGCCATCTCGAACCCCCGATGAAAGGAACTCCATGAGCATCCCCGATGTCACGGAACTGACCCTCGAAGAGAAGGCGTCGCTGACCAGCGGCGCGAGCTTCTGGTACACGAAGCCGGTCGAGCGCGTGGGCGTGCCGGCCATCATGGTGACCGACGGTCCGCACGGCCTGCGCAAGCAGCGTGAGGGCGGCGACCACCTCGGCATCGGCGACAGCGTGCCGGCCACCTGCTTCCCGCCGGCGGTCGGCATCGGCTCGTCGTGGGACGTCGACCTGATCCACCGCGTGGGAGAGGCGCTCGGCACCGAGACCTCGATCGAGAACGTCGCGGTGCTGCTCGGCCCCGGCATCAACATCAAGCGCTCGCCGCTGTGCGGCCGCAACTTCGAGTACCTGTCCGAGGACCCGATCGTGTCGGGCGTGCTGGGTGCGGCCATCGTGAAGGGCATCCAGTCCAAGGGTGTTGGCACGTCGCTCAAGCACTTCGCCGCCAACAACCAGGAGAACGACCGCATGCGCGCGTCGTCCGACGTCGACCCGCGGCCGCTGCGCGAGATCTACCTGCGCGGCTTCCAGCGTGTCGTCGAGGACGCCCAGCCGTGGACCGTCATGTGCTCGTACAACCGCATCAACGGCGTGTACGCGTCGGAGGACCCGTGGCTGCTCACGCAGGTGCTGCGCGACGAGTGGGGCTTCGACGGGCTCGTGGTGTCGGACTGGGGCGCCGTCAACGAGCGCGTCCCGGGCCTTGCCGCCGGCATGGACCTCGAGATGCCGTCGTCGGGCGGCGTCACCGACGCGCAGATCGTCGCCGCCGTCCAGGACGGATCGCTCGACGAGTCCGTGCTCGACGTCGCCGCGGGCCGCGTGCTGGACCTCGTGCGCAAGGCGACGGACGGCGCCGGTGCGGTCGCCGGCCCGCTCGATGTCGACGCGCACCACGCGCTCGCCCGCGAGGCCGCCGGCCGCTCGATCGTGCTCCTGAAGAACGAGGGCGGCGTGCTGCCGCTGGCACGCGATGCGCGGATCGCGGTGATCGGCGAGTTCGCGGCATCCCCGCGCTATCAGGGCGCCGGCTCGTCGATGATCAACCCGACGCGCCTTGACAGCGCGCTGGACGAGATCCGCGCGCTCGCGGCCGGCGAGGTGTCGTACGCGCAGGGCTTCAGCAATGCGCTCGCGGTGTCCGACGACGACGCCGCGAGCCTGCGTGACGAGGCCGTCGCCGCCGCGGACGCCGCCGAGGTCGTCGTGCTGTTCCTGGGTCTGCCGGCGCGTCTGGAGTCCGAGGGCTACGACCGTGAAGACATCGACCTGCCCGCCGCGCAGCTCGAGCTGCTCGACGCGGTGCTGGCCGCCAACCCGAACACGGTGGTCGTGCTCTCGAACGGCGGCGTCGTGGCGCTGCCGTTCGCCGGCCGCGTTCCGGCGATCCTCGAGGGCTGGCTGCTCGGCCAGGCCGGCGGCGGCGCGACCGCGGACGTGCTGTTCGGCGAGGTCAACCCGTCGGCGAAGCTCACCGAGACGATCCCGGTGCGTCTGGAGGACACCCCGGCGTACCTCGACTTCCCGGGGGAGTTCTCGCACGTCCGCTATGGCGAGGGCCTGTTCGTCGGCTACCGCTGGTACGACGCGCGCAACCTGGATGTCGCGTTCCCGTTCGGCCACGGCCTCTCGTACACGACCTTCGCGTACGGGGATGCCGCCGCCGAGGTCGACGCGGACGGCGACGTCGAGGTGACAGTGGCCGTCACCAACACCGGCGACCGCGCGGGCCGCGAGGTCGTGCAGGTCTACACAGGCCTGGACGGCTCGGCCGTGCAGCGCGCCCCGCGCGAGCTCAAGGCGTTCGCCTCGGTCGCACTCGAGCCCGGCGAGACGCAGACGGTGACCCTCACGGTGCGCCGCCAGGACCTCGCGTACTGGGACATCCGCGCCGACCGCTGGGTCGTCGAGGGCGGCTCGTACACGGTGTCGGTCGGAGCATCGAGCCGCGACATCCGCTCGACCGCCGAGGTCACAGTCGAGGGCGACGCGTTCACGCTGCCGCTCACGCGCTCGTCGTCGATGGGCGAGGTGCTGCGCCACCCGGTGGCGGGCCCCATCGTGCAGGCCATGGTCGCGCAGGCGATGGGCGGCGTCGCCGACAGCGCCGCGTCGATCATGCCCGAGGGCGTCGACATGTCGAAGATGATGGAGTCCTTCCCCATCGGCCGC
The DNA here is from genome assembly GCF_039544225.1 of Microbacterium jejuense. Taxonomy (NCBI): domain Bacteria; kingdom Bacillati; phylum Actinomycetota; class Actinomycetes; order Micrococcales; family Microbacteriaceae; genus Microbacterium; species Microbacterium jejuense. The sequence goes on along the minus strand of NZ_BAABLG010000008.1, from coordinate 538,012 downwards.
ATCGGCATGATGGCCGGTCTCGCGGGCGACGGCGCGGGCACGAGCCCCGAGATGATCGACGGCCTCATCGCCATGGCGAACGCGGGCGTGGTGCCGGCGCAGGCGTGATCCTCGAAGAGTGGATGCCTCGACCCGGGCCTGCGCGCAGGCCCCGGGTCGAGGCATCCGTCATTCCGCTCGCCCCGCGCCCGCCGCGGGCGCTAATGTGTGGCTGACCTGCACATTCGAAGGTGAGGAGCGGCGATGCGCGCACGCGGTCGGGCGATCGGGATCGCGGTGACGGTGCTCGCGATGGCGGGGCTGACGGCGTGCACGGCGGCGGAGGACCAGCCGGCGTTCCTCACCGGTGAGCAGACGGAGCAGGATCGCCTGCCGGCGGACGCCGACTTCGACGATCTCCAGGCGTCAAGCACCCGCTATCTCGGTGAGGACTCTCATGGCGACGCCTACTATGCCGCTCTGCGGGCGAACGGGAGCGGACGCGACGACACCTGCCTTGTCATGTTCGACGGCGAGAAGTGGGCGGCCGGCTGCGCGGCATCCCTTCCGATCGCGGTGTCGAACGGGCTGGTGAAGGCGACCCTCTACGCCTCGGACGCCGACGTGCTGGGCAACGGCGAAGCCGTCGGTGACCACGTGCGCGTGATCCCCGACGGCTCCTGATCGTCAGTTCGCGAGGAAGGCGAGCAGCGCCTCGTTCACCTCGGCGCCGTGGGTCCACAGGAGCCCATGCGGGGCGCCCTCCAGCTCGACGTAGACGGCGTCCGGCAGCAGCTCGCGGAAGCGGCGGGCCGTCTTGTCGATCGGCAGGATGTTGTCGGCCGTGCCGTGGAGGATGAGGGTCGGCACGTCGATCGCAGGGATGTCGGCGCGGAAGTCGGTGGGCCACGTGAGGGGCGCCGCGGCGATGGCGGTGTTGCCGGCGGTGTTCGCGACCTGCACGCTCGCGTCCAGGGCCTCCTGCGAGATGCGGGAGCCGAGCGTGTCGTCGAGGTTGTAGAAGTCCTTGAAGAACCCGGCGATGAACGCGTAGCGGTCGTCGCGCACCGACTGGGCGATGCCGTCGAAGAACGACTGCGGACCCGCTCCGTCGGGGTTGTCGTCGGTGATGAGCAGGAACGGCTCGAGCGAGCCGAGGAAGGCGGCCTTCGCGACGCGCGCCGAGCCGTAGCGCGACAGGTAACGCGCGATCTCGCCGGTGCCCATCGAGAAGCCCACGAGGATCGCGTCGTGCAGATCGAGGTCCTCGATCAGCGCGTGCAGGTCGGCGGCGAACGTGTCGTACTCGTACCCGTCGCCGGCCTTGGTGGACTCGCCGAACCCGCGACGGTCATATGCGATCACGCGGTAGCCGGCGTCCAGCAGGGCGGCCTGCTGCTTGCCCCACGACTCGCCGTTCAGCGGGAACCCGTGGATCAGCACCACGGGCTGCGCCTCGGCCGGTCCCTGATCGGTGTAGTAGAGGTCGACGTCGACCGAGTTCTCGGTCCCGACGGTGATGTACGCCACGATCGCTCCTTCCGGACCACGACGGGTGAGGGATGCCGCGGCCCTGCGTCCGACGCTAGGCCGCGGCATCCCTCACCGCCAGTGCGTGTGTCGCTGCGCGACGACCGTTCATTCCCGGTTCACTTGCGCTGAACGTACGCCACGACGGCGTGTCGTCGTACGTTCAACGCAAGTGAACACGTTCAGTCGCGGGCGGCGCCCGCCGACGGCGTGACGGTGAAGATCGTCGGGGCGGCGAAACCGGATGCCGCGAACGCGGCGGTGGCGGCATCCCGGACCGCCTCGACCCGATCGTGGGTGACCAGGGCGATCGCCGCGCCGCCGAAGCCGCCGCCGGTCATCCGCGCGCCGACCGCGCCGGCCGACAGCGCGGCTTCGACCGCGGTGTCGAGCTCCGGAACCGAGATCTCGAAGTCGTCGCGCATGGAGGCGTGCGAGGCGACGAGCAGCTCGCCGATCGCGGTCGGACCCTGCTCGCGAAGGGTGCGCACGGTGTCGAGCACGCGCTGGTTCTCGGTCACGACGTGGCGGACGCGGCGGAAGGTGACGTCATCGACGAGCTCGGCCAGGCGCGGCAGGTCGTCGACCGTGACATCACGCAGGGCCGGCACGCCCAGCGCTGCGGCACCCCGCTCGCAGGCGGCGCGGCGCTCGCCATAGCCGCCGGTCGCGTGCGAGTGCTTGACACCGGTGTCGATGACGACGAGCTCCAGGCCCGCTTCGGCGAAGCCCAGGTCGACGACCTCGGCCTCCAGCGAGCGGCAGTCCAGGAAGATGGCGGCGTCGGGGCGGCCGAGCAGCGACGCCATCTGGTCCATGATCCCGGTGGGAGCGCCGACGGCCTCGTTCTCGGCACGGCGGCCGACCTTGGCGAGCGCCACACGATCGAGGTCGATGCCCCACGTGTCGGCGAGGGCGACGGCGGTCGCCCCTTCGATCGCGGCCGACGACGACAGACCCGCACCGACCGGCACGTCCGAGGCGAAGGCGAGGTCGACGCCGGTCACGTCGGCGGGATCGGTCCCGGATGCGGCCAGCAGCGCCCACGCCACGCCCAGGGGGTAGCGCGCCCACTCGGGGACGTCGGCGCGCTGGTCGGGGAACACCACGTCGAGCGCATCGAGCGCGACCTCTGCCGTCGCGTCGTCGAACGTCGACGCGACGCGGACGCGGAACACCCCGTCGGCGCGCGGCGCGAGGGCCACGTGCGTACGGTGCTGGATCGCGAACGGCAGCACGAATCCGTCGTTGTAGTCGGTGTGCTCGCCGATGAGGTTGACGCGACCCGGCGAGGACCACGTGCCGACGGGGTCCTCGCCGAAGCGCTCGGCGAACAGGGCGCGGGCGGCGGTGGTGGTGTCGTGGGCGGTGCGGGCGTCGGTCACAGGGTCTCCTCGGGGATGGATGCGACGGCCTCACGCAGCTTCGCGGCGGCCGCCTCGGGCGGGATGTCGCCGATCCAGGCGCCCATGGCGGCCTCGGACCCGGCGAGGAACTTGAGCTTGTCGGCCGCGCGGCGCGGCGACGTCAGCTGCAGGTGCAGGCGGGCGGTGTCACGGCCGCGGTGCACCGGCGCCTGGTGCCATGCGGCGATGTACGGCGTCGGCGAGTCGTACAGCGCGTCCACGCCGCGCAGCAGGCGCAGGTACAGCGGTGCGAGCTCGTCGCGCTCGGCGGCGGTGGTCTCGGCGAAGTCGGCGACGTGACGGTGGGGCAGCAGGTGGATCTCGATCGGCCAGCGCGCGGCGAACGGCACGAACGCCGTCCAGTGCTCGCCCTCGAGGATCACGCGATCGCCGGTGCGCTCGGACTCGAGGATGCGCGCGAACAGGTCGGGACCCTCGCGGTCGATCGAGGCCAGCAGGCTCGTCGTGCGCGGGGTGATGTACGGGTAGGCGTAGATCTGCCCGTGCGGGTGGGGGAGCGTCACGCCGATGGCCTCGCCGCGGTTCTCGAACGGGAACACCTGCTCGATGCCCGGGAGTGCCGAGAGCGCCGCGGTGCGGTCGGCCCATGCCTCGATGACGGTGCGCGCGCGGGTGGGAGTGAGCGAGCCGAACGAGCCGGAGTGCTCGGGGCTGAAGCACACGACCTCGCAGCGCCCGACGCTCGTGCGGGTGCGGCCGAGGCCGGGCGCGACGAGGTCGTCGAGATCGACCGGGGCATCGATGCCGGCCGGGGCGTCGCCGTGGGCGACGGCGAGGGCCGGGCCGAACGACGGCGACTTGTTCTCGAACACCGCGACGTCGTAGCGCGACGGGATCTCGGACGGGTTGGCCGGCGTCTGCGGGGCGAGCGGGTCGAGCTCGGCGGGCGGCAGGAACGCGCGGTTCTGGCGTGCCGCCGCGATCGACACCCAGTCGCCGGTGAGCACGTCGCGGCGCATGGTCGCGGTCTCGGGGCGCGGCGCGAGCTCGCGCGCATCGATCGCCCGGTCGGGGCCGAGGGTGGTGCCCGGGTCGTCGTAGTAGATCAGCTCACGCCCGTCGGCCAGGCGCGTCGGACGCTTGACGACGCCGGCGCCGAGGGTGACGGTATCCATCCCGAACTCAGGTGTGTTCACGTCAACATGGTAACGGAGGCGCTATGTTAGCGTCAACACGAATCGGGGGAGCATGGTCGACAGACGCGTATCGATGGCCGACGTCGCCGAGCGCGCGGGCGTCTCGGGGCAGACGGTGTCGCGGGTCGTCAACGGCAGCCCCCGCGTCGATCCCGACACGCGGGCCCGCGTCGAAGCCGCGATGGCCGCGCTCGGCTACCGCCCGCATCGCGCGGCGCGCGCGCTGCGCACCGGGCGCACCCAGACCCTCGGGCTGGTCGTGTCGACGCTCGCGTCGGTCGGCAACTCGCGCATGCTGCAGGCGGTGGCGGATGCCGCGGCCTCGCGCGGCTACGCGCTCACTGTCGTGACGCTCGGCCCCGACGCCTCGGTGGCCGACGCGTTCGAGCGGCTCGCCGAGCAGGGCGTGGACGGCGCGATCGTGCTCAACGAGGCCACCGAACGCCTGCGCGGCGCCGACGTGCGTGCCGCGGGCCTGCGGCTCGTGGTCGTCGACTCGCCGCGCGACGACCGGTTCGGCGTCGTCGTCACCGACCACGCCGCCGGCGCGGAGTCGGCAGTCCGGCACCTGCTCGACATGGGGCACCCGACGGTGCACCATCTCGCCGGTCCTGCCGGCTCGTTCGCCGCGGCCGAGCGCGAACGCGGCTGGCGTGCCGCCCTCGACGCGGCCGGGGCGCGCGTGCCCGACCTGGTGCGCGGCGACTGGACGTCAGCGTCGGGGTGGGGTGCGGCATCCACCCTCCTCACCGCGGGCGCGACGGCGGTGTTCGCCGCGAACGACCAGATGGCGCTGGGGCTGCTGCGGGGGATCGCCGAGGCCGGCCGCGACGTGCCGGGCGAGGTGAGCGTCGTCGGCTTCGACGATGTGGCCGACGCCGCGGACTACCGGCCGCCGCTGACCACCGTGCACCAGGACTTCGACGCCCTCGGAGCGCGTGCGGTCGCCGCGCTCGTCGACGGCATCGAGGCCGGCGCCCCCGCGGCGTTCGAGACGGTGCCGACGCGGCTCGTCGTGCGCGCGAGCACGGGTCCTTCTGCTCCCGCTCGTTGATCCCGCTCGTCGAGCCCGCTCGTTGAGCGAGCGAAGCGAGGCGAAACGCCGCGAGCCGCTGCTCGGACTTGGCCATCCCGGCGAGCCGGCGCGTGGCTGTTTCGAGGACGTCTCACCGCGTTTCGTCTCGCTGGCGCTCGCTCAACGACCGGAGGAGGAGACGTTCTCGGCGGTCCGTCACCGCGTTTCGTCTCGCTGGCGCTCGCCCGACGAGCTGGCACGATCGGCTCAGCGACCAGCGCTCGCGTTGCGGCGGGCCTCCCAGCCGGTGCGGACCATCTCGTCGACGGTGTACCGGTTCTTCCAGTCGAGGTCACGCGCGGCCAGTTCGCCCGTCGCGACGATGCGGTCGGGATCGCCGGGGCGGCGCGGGGCGATCTCGGGCGTGAAGTCGATGCCCGTGACGCGGGCCATCGCGTCCATGATCTCGCGCACGCTCAGGCCGTTCTGCGAGCCGAGGTTGTACGCCGGCTCGATCGCCTCGCCCGCGAGCAGTCGCTCGGCGGCAGCGACGTGTGCGGCCGCGATGTCGGCGACGTGCACGTAGTCGCGCACGTTGGTGCCGTCGGGGGTGTCGTAGTCGTCGCCGTTGATGCGCGGCGTGCGGCCGTCGAGGAGCGCCTCGAACACCAGCGGGAACAGGTTGTGCGGGCTGGTGTCGTACACCGACGGGTCGCCCGAGCCGACGACGTTGAAGTACCGCAGCGCGGTGTGGCGCAGCGGGTGCTGCGTGTCGGCCGTCGCGATGCCCTGGTCGCGGATGAGCCACTCGCCGATGAGCTTCGACTCGCCGTAGGGCGACGCGGGCCGCTTCGGAAGGTCCTCGGTGACCAGCGGCACGTCGGGCGTGCCGTACACCGCGGCCGACGACGAGAACACCAGGTTCGACACCGCGGCGGCCTGCATGGCCTCCAGCAGCGAGCGGGTGCCCTCGACGTTCTGCGCGTACGTGTGCAGGGGGCGCTGCACCGAGACGCCGGCGTACTTGAACCCAGCCAGGTGGATGACGCCCACGACACCGTGCTCGCGCAGCGTGCTCTCGACGAGTGCCGTGTCGAGGATCGACCCGTTGACGAACGGCACGCCCTCGGGCACGAACTCGGCGTGCCCGCTCGACAGGTCGTCGATGACGACGGACGTCAGGCCCGCCTCGGTGAGTGCGCGGACGATGTGGGCGCCGATGTAGCCGGCGCCTCCGGTCACGAGCCAGGACATGTCACTCCGTCGGGTCGGGGGCGGGTTTCGCGTTCCATTGTGCCGGGTCGCGATGGATGCCTCGTCCCCGGGGTGCTCGTGCGACAGGCGCGCACAGCGCACGGGCCTTCAGGGCGCGCGGGGTGGCGGCATCCATTCGCCGGCGGGGCGCCGGGGCGTCCCGAGGCGGTGCGCCGACGCTCAGACCCGCGCGGCCCAGCGGGCGGCGCGCTGCAGCAGAGCGGCGAGGGCAGGGGAGTCGTAGGCGCGTTCGTCGTGCCCGAGCGACGACACGACCGCGCGCGTCGGCTGCTCGCGCACCCAGACCGCAGCGTGCTCGGCCCCGTCGACGTCGTGCACGGCCAGCACGCGCGCGTCGGCGTCGACCACGAGGTCGCTGTACCGCTCGTCGAACACCTCGAGGTCGGTCGCGCCGTCGGTGAGGGCGTGGCCGGTGTCGATGATCCGGACGCGGGCGTCGCCGATCGGCGGATGCCACGATGTGCCGGGCGCCCACTCGCCGCCGATCGCCTCGCGCCACGCCGGGTGGTCGCGCAGGCTCGACAGGGCGGCGTGGACCCCGATCAGCCCGATGCCCCGCGCGATCGCCTCGGCGAGTCCGGCCGCGGCCGCGGGGTCGACCCGGGGCTCGCCGCCGTCGCGCCACGGGTCGCCGGCGTTGACGACGAGCAGGTCGACGCCGTCGAGGTGAGCCAGCGCGTGGTCGACGTCGTCGTCGATCGCGGCGTCCCAGCCGTCGGCGCGGAGGATCTCGGCGATGCGGGCGGAGGTCGCGGGGAAGGGATGCCACGGGTCGGCGTAGCGGCCGGCTCCGGTGGCGATGACGACACGCGGGGCCTCGGGTTCCGATCGTTCCATGGGTACCATGATCTGGAGGATAACGCTTTCCCGCTGCAGGAGGAACTGGCATGGCCCACACCGTCGTGATCGCCCCGGACTCGTTCAAGGGAACCGTCGCCGCGGCGGCCGTCGCCGAAGCCCTTGCCGCGGGGTGGCGGGCCGAGCGGCCAGCCGCCACCCTGCGCCTGCTGCCCATGGCCGACGGCGGCGAAGGAACCGTCGACGCGTTCGCCGCCGCGGTGCCCGGCGCGCGCCGGATGCCCGTCACCGTCGCCGGTCCCGAGGGCGCCGACGTCACGGCGTCGTGGGTGCTCCTGCCGGCGACGCCCGACGCGCCGGGCGGCACCGGCGTCGTCGAGCTCGCGAACACGAGCGGGATCGAGCTGCTCGGAACCCCGCCGCGCCTGCGCCCGTTCGACGCGCACACACGCGGGTTCGGCCAGGCGATCTCGGCGGCCCTCGCCCACGGCGTCTCGCGTCTGGTGCTGGGCATCGGATCGAGCTCGTCGACCGACGGCGGCGCCGGCATGCTCACGGCGCTCGGGGCGCGGTTCGCCGATGCCGCCGGCCGGCCGATCCCGGACGGCGCCCGCGGACTCGGGACGATCGCGACGGCGGATCTGTCCGGCCTCGCGCCGTTGCCCGCCGGCGGAGTGACAGTGCTCAGCGATGTGACGAACCCCCTGCTCGGGGCCCGCGGCGCGGCGGCGGTGTTCGGGCCGCAGAAGGGAGCGGCGCCCGCCGACGTGGCGACGCTCGATGCCGCCCTGGCACGGTTCGCCGACGTGATCGGCGGTGCGAAGCCCGACGCGGATCGGGATGCCGCCGGCGCCGGTGCTGCCGGCGGCACCGGCTTCGGTCTCCTGGCGTGGGGTGCGCGCCTCGTGCCGGGCTCGGCGGCGGTCGCGGAGCTGGTGGGACTCGACGCGGCGGTGGGGGCGGCATCCCTCGTCCTCACCGGCGAAGGCTCATACGACGGTCAGTCCGCCGCGGGCAAGGTGCCCGCGCACGTCGGGGCGCTCGCCGCCGCGGCGGGGGTGCCGGTCGCCCTCGTCGCCGGTCGGATCACCGCGGATGCCGACGTCGCGGGGTTCGCGGCGACCGCGTCGCTCACCGCGCTCGCCGGATCGGGCCAGGCGGCGATGGACGAGCCGGTGCGGTGGCTCACGGCAGCGGGGGCGCTGCTGGCCCGCACGCTCGACTGACTCCGGTTGACCTCTCGGCCGAGGTCGCCTAGGGTGGCGGAGGCCGTTTCGGCCGTTCGACCAGGAAGGTGGGTGATGCGCGATGTCCAGTGATAGTAGCCGCGCCACCGTTTCGTCTTCGCTGGTCGGCATCTCGATGCACTGATCCCTCGCAGCGGGCGGTGGCACCGGTGCGCGCGTCTGCGCGCGCCTTTATGGCGGCGCCTGGGGCGCCGTGCCGACGCGAGCAATCGAGGTGAATCATGATGGCCCTGATCGACAACGCCGTGTACGTCCAGGGGCGACGCACACAGGACCCGGCGAACCTGAACGAGACGTACGAGGTCATGCGCGACCGCGGCGGAATGGCCTGGATCGGCCTGTACCGCCCGAGCGCCGACGAGGTGCGCTCGATCGCCGACGAGTTCGGGCTGCATCCGCTCGCGGTCGAGGACGCCCTGACCGGCCATCAGCGATCGAAGCTGGAGCGCTACGGCGACACGCTGTTCGTGGTGCTGCGCCCCGCCCGCTACCTCGATGCCGCCGAGCAGGTCGAGTTCGGTGAGCTGCACGTGTTCGTGGGCCCCGAGTTCGTCGTGACGATCCGGCACGCCGAGGCGCCGAATCTCGGCAAGGTGCGCCGCCGGCTCGAGGCGGCGCCCGACCTGCTCGCGATGGGGCCCGAGGCGGTGCTGTACGCCGTGCTCGACGAGGTCGTCGACGAGTACGGCCCGGTGATCGCCGGGCTCGAGAACGACATCGACGAGATCGAGGACCAGTTGTTCGGCAACGCCGCGGCCGACGTCGAGGCGGTCTCGCGCCGCATCTACGACCTGTCGCGCGAAGTGATCGACTTCCAGCGGGCGACGCAGCCGCTCACCGGCATGATCGACGCGCTGCGGCGCGGCTCCGACAAGTACGAGGTCGACCTCGAGCTGCAGCGGTACCTGCGCGACGTGCTCGACCACGCGCTGCGCATCGTCGAGCGCGCCGGCGCCTTCCGGTCGATCCTCGAGAACGCGCTCAACGTGCAGGCGACCCTCGTGGCGCAGCGGCAGACCGAGCTGGGCCTGGCCCAGAACGAGGAGATCAAGCGCATCTCGTCGTGGGCGGCGATCCTGTTCGCGCCGACCCTGATCGGCACGGTCTACGGCATGAACTTCGACCACATGCCCGAGCTGCACTGGACGTTCGGCTACCCGCTCGCGCTGCTGATGATGGTCGGCCTCGGGTTCGGGCTCTACGGCGTCTTCAAGCTCAAGCGCTGGTTGTGAGGGTCCGCTCGACGACCGGGTCAGCACTCCCGGTCGTCGAGCGAGCGCGGAGGCGGAGCGGCGGGCGCTCCGGCGGGATCAGGGGACCTGCAGCACGCCGTTGCGGCGATGCGGCAGGCCGGCGAGGGACTCGTCGCGCAGCACCTCGGGCAGCAGGGCCGCCGGGGCGTCCTGGAACACCACCGGCCGCAGGAACCGGCGGATCGCCGTCGCGCCGACCGACGTGTGCAGCGAGGTCGTGGCCGGCCACGGGCCGCCGTGGTGCTGCGACCACGTGACAGCGACGCCTGTCGGCCAGCCGGCGAACAGCACGCGCCCGGCCTTGCGGGTGAGCACCTCGAGCACGTCCGACACCTCGTCCGACGACTCGGCGTGCAGGGTCGCGGTCAGTGAGCCGGGAACCGCCTCCAGCGCCGCGCGCAGCTCGTCCCGCGACGAGTAGCGCACGAGCAGGGTGACCGGGCCGAAGCACTCCTCCAGCAGCACCGACGGACGGGCGGCGACGGCTGCGGCATCCGTCGACAGCACGACAGGCTGCGCCGACCCGGGCGCGGCCTCGACGCCCTGCGCGACGATCGCCACCGACGGATCGGACTCGAGGTGCGCGACCCCGGACGGGAAGGCCTCGGTGATGCGCTCGGTGAGCAGCGGACCGCCCGACGCGCTGGTGGCGAAGCCGGCGACGAGGGCCTCGAAGCCTGCGCCGGCGGGGACGAACACCACACCGGGCTTCGTGCAGAACTGGCCGACGCCGAGGGTGAACGAGTCGACGAGGCCCTGCGCGAGCGCCTCGCCGCGGGCCGCGACGGCCGCCGGTGTGATCACGACAGGGTTGACCGAGCCGAGCTCGCCGTAGAACGGGATGGGGTCGGGGCGCCCGGACGCGAGGTCGAACAGCGCGCGGCCACCGCCGAGCGAGCCGGTGAAGCCCGCCGCCTGGATGGCCGGATGCTGCACCAGGGCGTTGCCGGCCTCGCGACCCTCGACGAGCGAAAGCGAGCCCTCAGGGGCTCCGGCGGCCACGAGCGCCTCGGCGACGAGGGCTGCGGTCCGCTCCGACAGACGCGGATGACCCGAGTGCGCCTTCACGATGACCGGGTTGCCGGCGGCGAGGGCCGATGCGGTGTCGCCGCCGGCGACAGAGAACGCGAACGGGAAGTTCGAGGCCGAGAACACCGCGACCGGACCGACCCCGGTGAGCATGCGGCGCAGTTCGGGGCGTGCGACAGCGGCATCGGCGTCGTCCACCGTGAGCTCGAGGTACGAGCCCTCCTCGACCACCGTGGCGAACAGGCGCAGCTGCCCGGTCGTGCGACCGACCTCGCCGCGCAGACGGGTCTCGCCCAGGCGCGTCTCGGCATCGGCGAGCTCGACCAGCTCGTCGATGTGGGCGTCGAGCGTGTCGGCCGCGGCGCGCAGCCACGAGGCGCGGGTGGCGGCGTCGGCGGCGCGCCACACCGGGGCGGCAGCGGCCGCGGCGGCGGTCAGGGCATCGATTTCGGCGGTCGTGGTGGTCATGAGGATTCCTTCGGGGGAGTCAGCTGAAGCGGATGCCGAGGCCGACGTGCGGCGTCTCGGTGAGGGTCGCGTCGGCGATGCGCACCGGCGACGGGCCGTCGAGGGCGCCGAGCTCGCCGAAGCCGGCGTCCTCGACATCCTCGGCCATCGGGGCGGCGGCCCCGGCGGCGATCGGCAGGGTCAGTGCGAGCTGACCCGACAGCTCGGGCAGCAGGTGCGGGTGCAGCGCGGCGCCGTGCGCGACGGCGACGTCCGCGATGCGCAGGAACGGCGTGATGCCGCCGACGCGCACGATGTTCGGCTGCACGATCTGCGCGGCGCCCGCCTGCAGGAACTCGGCGAACCGGTAGGCGGTGTGCACGTTCTCGCCGAGCGCGATCGGGATGCCGCTCGTGCCAGCGAGGCGGCGGGCCAGCTCGGTGTGCCCGGTCAGGTCGTCGGCGCGCAGCGGCTCCTCGATCCAGGCCGGGGCGAATGGCGCGAGCACTTCCAGCGAGGCCGTGGCCCGGTCGAGGTCCCAGCGCTGATTGGCGTCGATCATGAGGGCGCGGTCCGCACCGAGCACCTCGCGCACGGCGGCGAGCCGGTCGGCGTCCTCGCGCACGTCGGGCTTGCCGACCTTGATCTTGACCGCGTCGAACCCGGCATCCACCCAGCGCTGCACCTGGGCGACGAGCTCGTCCTGCGTGTAGTGCAGGTTCACGCCCGAGCCGTACGCGCGCACGGACTCGCGGCGTCGCCCGATGAGCTCCGAGACGGGGAGCGAACGGGCGCGGGCCGCGGCGTCCCACAGCGCGAGGTCGAGCCCCGCGAGCGCGATCGTCGTCACGCCGCCGCCGCCGGCCTCGTGCAGGTGCCGCCAGGCGTCGGTCCACAGCGCCGACGGGTCGGCGGCACGGCCCGCGGCGAAGGTCGCGATGTCGTGGGCGAGCAGGGCGTGGACCGCCTCGGCGCCGATCTGCGGGGTCCACGAGAACCCCCAGCCCTCCGCGCCGTCCGAGCGCACCACGTGCGTGGCGATCACGCCGACGGCCGTCACGTCCGCAGCCCACGGGCGGGTCAGCGGCACGCGGATCAGCCGGGCGTCGAGTGCCGCGATCGTGCTGTCGGCGGCATCCCCCTCTCGGGCAGTGGTCACAGCAGCGCCCGCCCAGCGGCCAGGATCTCGGCGAGGCGGTCCTGCTGCGCGGGGGTCGGGTCCACCAGCGGCGCACGCACGGAGCCGACCGGCAGGCCGCCCAGGCGCAGGCCGGTCTTGATGAGCGAGACGCCGAAGCCGGGCGTCTCGTCGCGCAGGCGCACGAGCGGCGAGTAGAAGCCGTCGAGGAGGGCGTTGCGGCGGTCCTCGTCGCCGGCGACGTACGCGCGGTAGTACGCGTTGGCTACCTCGGGGACCATCGCGAACGCCGCCGACGAGTACAGCGGGATGCCGATGCCGCGGTAGGCGCCCTGCGTCAGCTCGGCGGTGAGCAGGCCGTTGAAGAACGCGAAGTCCTCGCGGCCCTCGGCGGCCACGGCGCGCACGATCTGCTGCGCGAGGCCGACGTCGCCGACGCCGTCCTTGAATCCGACGACCTTGGGGTTGGCGGCCAGGCGCCGCACCGAATCGACCGTGAACTGCGCGTTCGCGCGGTGGTAGATCACGACGGGAAGATCGGATGCCGCGGCCACCGCCTCGACGTACGCCACGAGCCCTGACTGCGGGCCGCCGACGAGGTACGGCGGCAGCACGAGCAGCGCGTCGGCGCCGGCGTCGGCGGCCGCGCGGGCGAGGGCCTTCGCGTGGCCGAGCGGACCGCCGGTCCCGGCGACGACCGGGACGCGCCCGGCGACGGTCTCGGTCGCGACCTGCACGACGCGCGTGGCCTCGTCGGTCGACAGCGCGTGGAACTCGCCCGTGCCGCAGGCCGGGAACACACCGCCCGGCCTGTGCGCGAGCGTCGTCTCGAGGTGCTCTCGCAGCAGGTCCTCTTCGACGCGGTCCTGCGCGTCGAACGGGGTGACGGGGAAGAAGAGGATGCCGTCGAAGTTCACGCCAGCACGTCCTTTCGGGCGGGGTCGGGGATGGGGTCGGTCGCTGAGCCTGTCGCAGCATCGCCGAGCTCGCCGCGCCACGAGTGCGCGGGGCTCCAGCCCAGCACACGACGTGCCTTCGCGTTCGAGAACGCCGGAGTCGTGCCGGTGAGGACCGCGGCGACGTCGTCGGTGCCGGGGAAGAAGCGCGGCACGAGGTCGGCGAGCGGTTCGCGGGCGAGGGCGTCGTCGGCGGCGACGAAGAACGTCTCGCCGTTGGGGATCTCGGGCAGCGCGGCCAGCAGCGTGTCGGCGAACACCGCGACGTCGCGCGCGTCGACGTAGTTGAAGATCGCCGGCGCCGACAGCGCCGGGTCGTCGAGCCGCTCGCGCACGGTGTGGCCCTGCTGGGTGAGCGCACCGGCCCACTCCTCGGGCGCGATGACGTAGCAGGGGCGGAACGCCGCGAAGCGCGTCGCGTCGCCGGTCTGACGGGCGAGCATCGCGATCGTCTGCTCGATCAGCAGCTTCGACAGGGCGTACGCGTTCCACGGCCGGGGCGGTGTGTCCTCGTCCAGCGGGAACCGTCCGGGGACCCAGCCGGTGGGCGCGCCGTACCCGAGCACGGTCGGGCTCGACGCGGCGACGATCCGCGGGATGCCCGCCTTCACTGCACCGCCGAGCACCGACACCGCAAGCCCCGCGTTGGTGCGCATGATGACGTCCTCGGGCGCGCTGAACGGCACGGCGATCGCGGCGAGGTGGATGAGTGCGTCGGCCCGGGTCCCGGCGAGGGCGACGGCTGTGGCATCCGCGTCGCTCAGGTCTATCGCGACCTGCTCCACGCCCGCGAGCTCCGGCGCGTCCGACACGGCGTGGTCGAGCGAGACGAGGTCGTGACCGGATGCCGCGAGCCCGGCCACGAGGCTGCGGCCGAGACGGCCGGCGCCGCCGGTGACCGCGATGCGCGTCATGCGCGGACCGCCGCCGCGGCGTGGTCGTCGGCGAGGAAGCGGATGCCGAGGTCGGCGACCTGGACGGGAAGGCCGGTGGCCAGCGACCGGTTGCCGGCGATGCCGACCGCGATCGAGCGGACGCCGTCGCGCCAGTCGGCGGGGCGGGCCAGCGGGTCCTCGCCCGGACCCTCGAACACGTCGGACAGCAGCAGGGCGTCGCCGCCGCCGTGGCCGCCGTCGCCGCTGACGATCGGCACCTCGTAGGCAGCCTCCCAGTGCTTCTGCACGATGAGCCGCTCGCCCTCGGGGCGCAGCGACCCGGAGTCGCCGGCGTGCACGGCGGACGGGTCGAGCACGGGGTGCAGGCCCTCGTCGGCGAGCACGGCGCCGCGCTCGACGACCTCGAGCTCGGCGCGGCCGAGCGTGCCGTTGACCGCGACGCGGTAGCCCTCCCACGGCGAGTGCGCGTTGAGGGAGTAGCTGAGCGTCGCCCCCGAGGCGTAGTCGACGACCAGCGCCAGGTTGTCTTCGATCGTGATGCCCTCGCCGAACACGTCGCGGTCGCGCAGGTACCCGTCGTGCTGCTCGGCGTCGAGGTAGAGGGCCTTCAGCCGCTCGTCGTCGCGCAGATCGAGCTCGAACGCATCGCCTCCGTCGTGGGTGCCGCGGGCGGGACGATCGTGGAGGCCGCGGGCCGCGGCGTTGTCGGCGCCGTAGAAGCGCAGACCGCCCGAGGCGTACACGCGGCGCGGCGCCGAGCGGATCCACCAGTTGACGAGGTCGAAGTGGTGGCTGGCCTTGTGGACCAGCAGCCCGCCCGAGTGCTCCTTCTCGCGGTGCCAGCGACGGAAGTAGTCCGCGCCGTGCTTCGTGTCCAGCACCCACGAGAAGTCGACCGAGGTGACCTCGCCGATCGTGCCGTCCTGGATGACCTGGCGCAGCGCCGAGTTGCGGGGCGAGTACCGGTAGTTGAACGTGATGACGACCTCGTGGCCGGTGCGGTCGATGGCGTCCTCGATCGCCGCGGCGGACGGGCCGTCGATCGTGAGCGGCTTCTCGACCACGACGTCGGCGCCGGCGTCGAGGGAGCGCACGATGAGCGGCGCATGCAGGTCGTCACGCGCGCAGATCACGACGCGCTCGACCTGCTGGTCGTGCACCATCGCTTCGAGGTCGTCCGGCCCGTACACGGCGGGGGCCGGCCGGCCGGCGGCGACGACACGGTCGACGTAGTACTGCGCGCGCACCGGGTTCGGCTCGCAGATCGCCACCAGCGCCGCATCATCGGCGTAGCGGCCGATGATCGCGTCGACGTACATCTGGGCGCGGTGTCCCGCACCGACGAGGGCATACCGGCGGTGGCTCATCTCACTCCTTCAGGAAACGTTTTCTCAGAATACCACGAGAACTGAGAAAGCGGTTCCTGCGTCAGGGCCGGTCAGGCCGCCGGACCCGTCGAGCCCCGCACCGTCAGCTCGGGGAGGAGGGTGAGCGGATGCCCCGGCTCGGCGCCTTCGAGCAGCTCGCGCATGCGCGCCCAGGCCTGGGCGCCGAGCTCGGCCGCCGGCACGGCCGCGGTCGTCAGCGGGGGAGTCGTGTACCGGGCGAAGGGGATGTCGTCGAAGCCGATGATCGAGAGGTCGGCCGGGACGCGGCATCCGCTCTCCTGCACCGCGCTGAGCAGGCCCATGGCGACGAGGTCGTTGAAGGCGAGCGCCGCTGTGGCGCCCGAGGCCAGCACGGCGGCGCCGGCGGACGCGCCCGAGGCGAAGTCGACGCCGCAGGGGATCTCGGCGACCTCGGTGTCGGGGTGGCCTGCGACGAACTCGGCGATCGCCGCGAGGCGTGCGGCGTTCGCGACACTGCGCGGGGCGCCGGCGAGGTAGACGATGCGGCGGTGGCCGAGCTCGTGCAGCAGCTCAAGCTCGGCGGTCAGAGCGCTGCGGTAGTCGGCGCGCACCGAGGGCGCCTCGCCGGCGGTGCGGTTGATGAGCACGACCGGGCGCAGTCCGCCCACGAGGCGGTCGAGTTCGTCCTGCGGCAGACGCGGCGCGCACAGGATCACGCCGTCGGTGCGGCGCCGCGTGGTGCCGGCGAGCACGCGCTCCTCGTCGACGGACTCGGCCGAATCGGCCACCAGCACGTGATAGTCGTCGGCCGCGGCGGCGCGGCTGAGTCCGCGCAGCACTTCCTGGAACGTCGGGTTGCCGAGGTCGGGCACCACGACGGCGACGGTCTGCGTGCGCCCGAGCACCAGGCTGCGTGCGACGGGACTGGCGGTGTAGTCGAGGGCGGCCGCGGCATCCTTCACCCGCTCCGCGAGTGCGGGGTCGACTGTCGGATTGCCGTTCAGCGCGCGCGAGACTGTCGACAGTGACACTCCCGCCCGGGCGGCGACGTCCGCGATCGTGACGCGGGTCGCGCCGTCGTTGCGTCGAGTCATGCGTCTCCTTCCGGTCGGCTCAGCCTAACGGGGGAGGAAACGCTTCCTGCGGTGCGGCGTGCCCCCAGGTCTCGCGCGTCAGGCGCGTGCGGGGGTCGAGCCGCGCACGATGACCTCGAGGGGCAGCGGCGGCTCGGTCGCATCCCACTCCGGATCCGTCGCGGCGTGCAGTGCGCGGTAGCCGAGCTCCTCCAGCGGCACGTGCACGGTCGTCAGGCCCGGGCGGACGTCACGCCCCGTGGCGATGTCGTCGAACCCGGCGACCGCGACGTCTGCGCCGACCTGGCGTCCGGCATCCCGGATCGCCGACATGATGCCGATCGCGACCACGTCGCTGATGCCGAAGATCAGCGTGCCCTCGGGCAGGCCGTCGGCCAGCAGCCGCTGGGCCGTCTCGTATCCGGCGTCGCGCGTGAAGCCGGCGCGGCGCACCTCGCGCACCGTCCCGCCGCCCGCGCCGAAGCCCTCGGTGAACCCCGCGACGCGGTCGTCCGACGTGCGGATGCCCTCGGATGCCGCGACCACGATCGCCTCGCGATACCCGAGGCGTGCGAGCTCGGCACCGAGGGCGGCCGCTCCGCCGCGGTTGTCGAGGGCGACGGTGCGCACCGAGCCCCCGCCGGGACCGACGACCGCGACGCGTCCGCCCATGCCGGCGAAGGCTTCGAGCTCGTCGGCGAGGCCGACCGCGTCGGTGCCTTCGGTGCGGGATGCCGCGAGGATGAGCCCGCGCGGACGCTGACCGCGCAGGGCCCGCACGAGGCGCACCTCGCGCTGCGGGTCGCGCTCGGTGATCGCGATGGTGACGACGAGGCCGGCCTCGTCGGCGCCGCGGGCGACGCCCGCGGCGAGCTGTCCGAAGTAGGGGTCGGCGATGTCGGCGACCAGCAGCGCGACGATGGCCGCGGTGCCGCGTGCGGTGGCCTGGGCCGACAGGTTCGCGGTGTATCCGAGCTTCTCGGCGGCGGCCTCGACGCGCTCGCGGTAGCTCTCGGCGACCTTGCGGGTCGAGCCGTTGAGCACGCGCGACGCGGTCGCCAGCGAGACCCCGGCCTCGCGTGCGACGTCGTGGAGGGTGGCAGCGCCTCGGGCGGGCGCGGATGTGTCGCTCACAGGCCAGAGTCTAGAGCCTGTGTCCGGTTCGCGCGGTAGATTGGCAAGCGGTTTCCCGCCTGCTTCTCCCGAGCGGTGGACCCGATCGGCCCCGCCCGCACCTGCGAAGGAGCACCATGCCCGTGTCAGCCCCGCTGCGCTTCCTGCCGGCATCCGCTGTGCGCCTCGAGCCGGGCGTCGATCTGGACGCGCAGCGCACCGTCGCCGCGACGCTCGGGCGGCTGGACCCCGAGCGTCTGCTCGCGCCGTTCCGGCGCGAGGCGGGGCTGGCTCACGCCGAGCCGTATCCGGGGTGGGAGTCCGACGGACTCGACGGCCACACCGCCGGTCACGTGCTGTCGGCCGCGAGCACCCTGGCGGCGGGCGGGGATGCCGGCGGCGCAGCGCTCGCGCAGACGCTCGTGCGCGGCATCCGCACATGCCAGCGAGCGACGGGAACCGGCTACGTCGGCGGTGTGCCCGACGGCGAGGCGCTGTGGGACGAGCTGCGCGAGGGCCGGATCGACGCGGGCGCGTTCCATCTCAACGGACGCTGGGTGCCCCTGTACAACCTGCACAAGATCCTCGCGGGGCTCGTCGACGCGGTCGAGCTCACCGCGGATCCGGTCGCCCGGGACGCGCTCGACGACCTCGGCGCGTGGTGGCTGCGCGTCGGCGCCGACCTCGACGATGCCGCGTTCGAGCGCATCCTGGAGTGCGAGTTCGGCGGCATGACCGAGGCGTTCGCACGCCTCGCGCTGGTCACCGGGGATGCCGCGTACCTCCGGCTCGCGCGCCGCTTCGCCCGACGCGGCCTCGTCGAACCGCTCGCTGCCGGCCGTGACGAGCTGGACGGACTGCACGCCAACACGCAGATCCCGGTGGCCGTCGGCTTCGCGACCATCGAGCGCGCGGCGCGCGAGGTCGCCCCCGAGCTGCTCCCCGAGATCGAGGCGCGCGAAGGCGCCGCGGCCCGTGTGTTCTTCGACAGTGTCGCCCGGCACCGCAGTGCCGCGATCGGCGGCGACAGCGTGCGCGAGCACTTCCCCTCCGACTTCGCGAGCATGTTCATCGCGCGCGAGGGGCCGGAGTCGTGCAACACGCACAACATGGTCAAGCTCGCCGCCGAGCTCCACGTGCTCACCGGTGAGGACGCGTATCTGCACTGGGCCGAGCGGGCACGGGCGAACCACCTGCTCTCGGCGCAGCATCCCGAACACGGCGGACTGGTCTACTTCACCCCGCAGCGGCCCGCGCACTACCGCGTGTACGCGCCCGAGGCCGAGGGCTTCTGGTGCTGCATGGGCTCGGGCTTCGAGGCGCAGGCGCGCCATGCCGCGCTGGTGTACGCGGCGGGGGCGGATGAAGTGCGGATCAACGCCTTCGTCCCGTCGCGCGCCGAGATCGACGGCGTTTCGGTGGTCGTGACGGTCGACGCGGAGTCCGATGCGGCGGTCGTCCACGCGACGCTCGACGTGCACGCCGAGCGCCCGGTGCGCCTCGCGGTGCTGATCCCGGACTGGGTCGACGGCGACGCCGTCGTGGAGCGGGATGCTGCGCCGAGGCGCGTCTCGTCCGGCGCCCGCGCGGTGATCGAGGCGGGGCCCGGCGGCACGACCGTGCGCTTCCGGCTGCCGAGGCGGCTGCGCCTCGAGCGCCCCGCCGACGGCTCGGACTGGGGGTGGATCGTCGACGGCCCCGACGTGCTCGCGCAGCGCATCGCCGACGACGCTCTCGCGTACCGCGGGAGCGGCGCGCGCATGGGCCACATCGCGATCGGCGCGCTCCGCCCGCTCGCGCGGACGCCGATCCTCGCGCCCGGCGCGCTGGACCACGCGGTGCGGACGGCGCCCGGTCGGGTGACGGTCCCGGTCGCCGATGGCGGTAGCGTCGAGCTGGAGCCCTTCGCCGGCATCCACGACGCGCGGTACACGGTGTCGTGGCCGGTCGCCGCGACCTCGGTCGCCGAGCGCCGGGCCGCGCTCGAGGCGATCGATGCGGCATCCCTCGATCTGGAGGCGCGCACGCGCGACCTCGTTGCGTTCGGTGAGCAGCAGCCCGAGTCCGACCACGGCCTGACGGCGTCCGATGAAGAGATCGGCGTCGACGGCGACGCGCGCTGGCGACGCACGCGCGGCACGATCTCGCTCACGCTGCGTGACTGGAGCGGCACCGCCCACGCCCTGCGCCTGTCGTGGCTCGCGTCCGACGACGCGGCCCGGCTTCGCGTGACGGTGGGGGATGCCGTCGTCCTCGACGAGTCCGTCCCCACCGGTTCGCCCGCACTGACCCGTGAGGTCGCGCTCGACATCGAGCCGGGCAGTGTGGAGGTGCCGGTCCGCCTCGACGGCGAGGGCATGGCGACGCCGCGCCTGCGCGAGCTGCGGCTGCTGGCCGCGGCATCCGATCGCTGATCAGGGAGTCGGAGGGGGAGCGGTCGAGGCGCGCAGGATGAGCCGGGGCTCGACCTGCAGCTGCAGCGGCGGCTCGGCGCTCGGCTCGCTGATCAGATCCAGCAGCAGGCGCGTCGCGTGCGCGCCGACCCGGCGGCGGTCGGGCGCGACGGCCGAGATCGGCGGATCGGCGTGTGCCGACACGTCGTCGTCGTAGGCGACGATCGACAGCTGCTCGGGCACCGAGAGTCCGCGGCCGCGCGCGTTCTGCACGAGACCGAACAGGGAGTTCTCGTCACCGTGACTGAACACGGCCGTCGCGCCGATGCGCTGCACGGTGTCGAGGACGACGTCGGCGCTGCCCCGCTCCCACGTCGGTCCCGCGCCCAGCTCCTGCGGACCGAGGACCGTGCTGGACGGGTCCAGGCCGAGGCGGCCGACAGCATCGGCCCAGCCGCGGCGGACGAACTCCGCGCTCTGCGAGCTGCCGCGGCTGACCATCACCAGGCGGCGATGGCCGAGATCGCGCAGGTGCCGCAGGGCGCTCATCGCTCCACGCTCGTGCGCGGACCGCACGGAGCAGACGGCTCCGAGACCGCCGCCGGGGGTCTCGCGCTCGACGAACACGACGGGCACTGTCAGCCCGGCGACGAAAGCGGCGAAGTCCGCGTCCTCGTCGCGCTCGGAGATCGACGGGACCCACAGCAGACCGTCCACGCCGCTGTCGACGAGCTCGCGGACGAGCCGGTACTCCTCGGCCAGGTCGTACTCCGAGATCGCGAGCTTCATCTCACCGCGTCCGGTCATGGCGTCGCCGATGCCGTCGACGACGAACCGGTAGTAGTACGACGTCGGGATCACCACACCGATCGTCGCCGACGCGGAGCGCGCCGGCTGATCGTCGGGGGCTGCGGAGAGGATCGCCCCGCCGCGCACCTTGTCGAGCAGGCGATCGGCGACGAGCGCGTCGAGGTCGCGACGGATCGTGACGTGCGAGACGCCGAGATCGGTGACGAGGCGCGAGATCCGCACGGCACCGTCCTGACGTGCGAGATCGAGGATGCGAGCACGACGCTCCGCTGCGAGCATGTGGCCCCTCCGTTCTCGCCGCGCGCCCAGACTAACGAACTTAACGTTTTCGATCATCGTCGATCACCTCCGGCTCGCCCCTCAGGCGATGTACTCCAGGCTCCTGCGGTCGACGGGGTGGCGCGGCGGCCGCCCGTGCGCGAGGTGGTCGAGCTCGTCCAGCACCGCATCGGCGAGCCGATGGGTCTCGGGATGCATCGCACCGGCGATGTGCGGAGTCAGCACGATGCCCGGTGTCGTGAACAGCGGGGAGTCGGACGGAAGAGGCTCGGGATCGGTGACGTCGAGGATCGCCCGCATCCGGCCGTCACGGCAGCGTGCCACGAGCGCTTCGGCATCGATGAGGGATCCGCGTGCCGTGTTCACCAGCACCGCATCCTGACGCAGCAGCCCCAGCCGGCGCGCGTCGAGCAGATGGTGCGTCTCGGGCAGCTCCGGTGCGTGGAGCGTCACGATGTCGCTGCGCACGAGGAGCTCGTCGAGCTCGACGAGCTCGACTCCGAGCAATGCGGCCTGGCGGGGGTCGACCAGCGGATCGCTGGCGAGCACCTCGATGTCGAACGGCCGCAGCAGTCCCGCGACGCGCCGGCCCACCCGTGACAGTCCGACCACGCCGACGGTGCCGCCGAAGTTCACGGACGGCGGGATCCGGCTGCGCCACCGGCCCGAGGCCGTGCGCTCGCCGGCATATCCCTCCGCATATCGCGGGCTGCGCTTGCCCTCGAGGAGGATCGTCGCGAGCGTGAACTCCGCCACCGGGATCGCATTGGCCTCTGCGGCGCTCGTCACGAGCACTCCGGCATCCCAGAACTCCTGGCTGATGTGCCCCTTCACGGAGCCGCCGGCGTGCAGGACCGCCCGCAGCCGCGGCGCCGCCGCGAGAACGTCGGCGTTCAGGGCGGGCGTCCCCCATCCGGTGATGAGCACCTCGACGTCGTGCAGGCGGGTGATCGCAGGCGGCGAGCTGAGCTCTTCGACGCGAGCCGGTGCGGCGATGGCGGCGAGCGCGTGCAGGCGATCCCTGCGCGGCGCATCGAACAGGTCGTCGAACGTCGTCCGGCTCATGGCGAGCAGTGCGGTCGGACGCGCGTCGTCCGGCGGAGTGGTCATGAAGCGATCTCATCACAATGGAACGCAATGGCACAAGATTGAAACTTGAAGTTAAGAAAAGATGAAAAAAGGTTGCGTATCGACCACTTACTCCGCATACTGACGAACGAGCACACGACGACGTGTCACCGAAGGTCACCGGCCCGCCGTCTGTGGAACCCGCGGCAGCGCCGCACATCCCCACATCGGAGGCATCATGCATCAGCGAAAGCGTCGCCTGGTGGCGACGTTCGTCCTCGTCCCCGCGCTGGCGGCCGGCGCCGTCGCCTGCAGCAGCAGCGGCGCGGCCCCGGAGCCGTCCGAGGACGGCGAGCCCGAGTCCGTCACCATCACCGTCATGGGCAAGCCCGCGGCCACCAACACCGCGGCGGTCGCCCTGTTCGAGCGGCAGGTGGCCGAGTTCGAGAAGGCGAACCCCGAGATCACGATCGAAGCATCCGACGTGCCCTGGGACGCGAAGACCTTCGCCACCCGTCTGGCCGGCGGCAACGCCCCCACGTTGCTGCGCATCCCGCTCACCGAGCCCCCGGCCCTCATCGAGCGCGGCCAGGTGGCCGACCTGTCGGACGTCGTCGACGAGATCGACGGCTTCGACGAGCTCAATCCCCGCGTGATGCAGTTCCTCGGGCAGGACGGGGCGGTCTACGGCATCCCCGAGAAGAGCTACGCGTTCGGGCTCGTGTACAACCGCGACCTGTTCGAGCAGGCCGGCCTCGATCCCGACGAACCGCCGACGACGTGGGACGAGGTGCGCGAGGACGCGGCACAGATCGCCGAGAAGACGGGAAAGACCGGCTTCGGTGAGATCAGCACCAACAACAGCGGCGGCTGGCACCTGACCGGCTACACCTACACCGACGGCGGGCAGATGATCGAGCAGAAGGCGGACGGCACCTGGGTCGCCGCGTTCAACGACGATCCGACCCGCGAAGTGCTCGAGACGTGGCAGAAGATGCGCTGGGACGACGACTCCCTCGGCGACAACGTGCTGGGCAAGCAGGAGGACCTCGTGGCGGAGTTCACCGCGGGCAACGTGGGCATGTGGGTATCGGCGCCGCCCGACGTGTACCCGAACTACATCGCGCAAGGCGGCGACCCCGAGGCCTTCGGCGCCGGGCCGATGCCGCAGGGCGGGGCCGATGCGACCCTGGCCGGCGCGACGGTGCTCATGGTCAGCGCCGATGCGACGGAGGCCGAGAAGCGGGCTGCGGTGAAGTGGATCGAGTACCGGGCGCTGAGGCCGAACTACGATCTCGCCGTCGCTGCCGAGACCGCGAAGGCATCGGCCGCCGACGGCCTGCCGGTGGGGGTGCCGGTGCTGCCGATCTTCAGCGACGAGACCTACGCCGCGTACCAGGACGCGATCGCCGAGTACGTCAACGTGCCGGTCGACAACTTCGCGCCGTACGTCGCGTCGCTCTCGGAGTTCGACTACATCCCTGAGCCGGTGGTCGCGTCGCAGGAGATCTATGCCGCCCTCGACCCGCTCGTGCAGGCGGTGCTGACGGATCCGAATGCCGACATCGACGCGCTCCTGGACGACGCCGAGAGTCGAGTGAACACGATCCTGGCCCAGCACGCATCATGACCATCGCCCCGGAACGGCTGGACGGTGCGGCACCGAGCCGCGCCGTCCCGCCGGGTGCGGTGCCGGCGCGCACCCGGCGACGATGGGGGATGCGTGGACGCGCGGCCGTCGCCGGACTGCTGTTCCTGCTGCCGTCGCTCGTGATCTTCGCGTACTTCGCCTGGTGGCCGATCGTGCAGAGCCTCACCCTCGCCTTCCAGCAGACCAACCTGGTCGAGCCCGCGGAGTGGGTCGGCTGGCGCAACTTCGAGGTGCTGTTCGCAGACCCTCTGCTGCCCCGCGCCGCAGTCAACACGCTGTGGTTCACGGTCCTCTCGCTCGCCATCGGGCTGCCGGTGCCGCTCGTGTGCGCCGTCCTGATGTCGGAGCTGCGCCACGGCGCCGCCGCTGCGCGGGTGCTCGCCTACCTGCCCGTCGTGATCCCGCCCGTCGTCGCGGTGCTCCTGTTCAAGGTGTTCTTCGCCCCCGGCGAGAACGGCGTCGCGAACAGCCTGCTGGCGATCGTGGGACTCGGTCCGCTGCCGTGGCTGCAGTCCGCCGAGCTCGCGATGCCGAGCCTGGTCATCGCGGCGACGTGGTCGGGCGCGGGCACCGCCGTGCTGATCTACCTCGCCGCGCTGACCGGCGTGAGCACCGAGCTCTACGAGGCGGCCGAGCTCGACGGTGCCTCGGTGTGGCGGCGGATGTGGCACATCACCCTCCCACAGATGCGGGGCGTCATCCTCGTGCTCCTGCTGCTGCAGATCATCGGGGCCATCCAGGTCTTCACCGAGCCGTACGTCATGACAGACGGCGGGCCGGCGAACGCCACCGTGACGATCATGCTGCTGATCTACCGGTACGCCTTCCTCTTCGGCGACTACGGTGTCGCGACGGCCCTCAGCGTGCTGCTCGCGATCGTGCTCGTCCTCGTCTCCGCCGCGTACCTGCGGCTCACCCGATCCTGGAGCGCCCGATGACCGTGACCGTCCCCCCGCTGCGCGGCAGACGGTCGCGCCGCTCCGATCGGCCGCGGGAGCGCGGCATCCTGTCACCGCACGATTGGCGTCGACCTGCGGTGGGCGGCGGATGGACCCTCATGCACGTCGTCCTCGCGGCCGGCCTGATCGGGTTCGGGGCTGTTCCGCTGGTGTGGATGCTGCGCGCGGCGATCTCGACGCCCACGGATCTGGTGCTGCGGCCGCTGAGCCTCATCCCGGAGCCGGCGATGTGGGCCAACATCCCCGCCGCGTGGGAACTGCTCGACATCGGCCACTACCTGTGGAACACGGTGATCCTGGTGCTCGGGTCGTGGATCGTCCAGCTCGTGGTCTCGACGAGCGCGGGCTTCGCGCTCGCCGTGATCCGCCCGTGGTACGGCGGGTTCGTGTACGGCGCGTTCCTGGTCACCCTGTTCGTGCCGGCGACGGTCACGCTGATCGCGCTGTATCTCACCGTCCTCGACCTGCCACTGATCGGCGTAGGGATCACCGACACGCCCTGGGCGGTGTGGCTGCCGGCGGGCGCGAACGCGTTCACGATCCTGCTGGTCAAGCAGTTCTTCGAAGAGATCCCGCGGGACCTGTTCGAAGCCGCGCAGATCGACGGCGCGGGCTGGTTCACGATCTTCTGGCGGATCGTGCTTCCGATGTCGCGCCCGATCCTCGCCGTCGTGTCGCTGCTGGCGATCATGTCGGCGTGGAAGGAGTTCCTGTGGCCGCTCATCGTCCTGACCGATCCCGACGCCCAGCCGCTCTCGGTGGCGCTGCCTCGTCTGGCGCAGGCGACGAGTCCGGCCTATCTGATCGCGGGGCTCCTCATCGCCAGCATCCCGCCGATCCTGGTGTTCCTGGTGTTCCAGCGGTCCATCGTCCGCGGCATCGGCTTCACCGGGCTGAAGGGCTGACGGGGTGAACGGCTGAAGACGCTCCGCGCGACCGTACCGACGACGAAGCGCCCGCGGGGGCCAAGAACCCCGCGGGCGCTCCGAGACTTCGGGCGGCGTCAGCTCGCGACGCGCGCACGCAGGTGGGGCGACACGGATGCCGCGAACCCGGCGGCGGTGCGCTCCACCACGGTGCGCGGGTCGGTGTCCCAGATCTCCTGGTTGAAGATCTCGACCTCGATGTCGCGGTCGTAGCCGGTCGCCTCGACGGCGGCGGTCAGCGACGCGAAGTCGATGACGCCGTCGCCCGGGTAGTGACGGCTGAGCAGCGCGTCCGCGGCCAGCGGCGTCTTCCAGTCGCACACCTGATAGGTGGCGATGCGGCCCTCGCGGCCGGCTCGCGCGATCGAGGACAGCACGTCCGGGTCCCACCAGATGTGGAAGGTGTCGACTGTCGCACCCACGACGGCGGGGTCGAAGTCCGCCGCGATGTCGAGCGCCTGACCGAGCGTCGAGACGACGCAGCGGTCCGACGCGTACATCGGATGCAGCGGCTCGATCGCCAGGGTGACGCCGGCGGCGGCGGCATCCGGGGCGAGCTCGCCGATCGCGTCGCGCACGCGCTCGCGTGCCCCGACCACGTCGCGCGAGCCCTCGGGCAGGCCGCCCGCGACAAGCACGAGGATGGCCGTCGAGCCCGGAGCCCCGGCGGCCGCAAGGGTCGCGGTCTCTTCGATCGCGACGCGGTTGTCGTCGATCGACGCGCGGCGCGCGGGCCCCTCGGGCAGCGTGAAGAACCCGCCACGGCAGTGCGTCGTGAAGCGCAGCCCCGAGTCGGCCAGCATCGACGCGGCGGTCGCGAGGCCCACCTCGTTGACGGGTTCGCGCCACAGGCCGATGCCCTGCACTCCGGCTTCAGCCGTCACGCGCAGCGCGGTGGCGAGGTCGGCGTACTTGATGGTCGCCTGGTTGATCGACAGGCGCGGATCCACGACGGCGCTCATGCGATCACTCCCGGGACGTCGATGCCGTTGTGGCGCAGCATGCCGTGCCAGCGGATCGCGGCGAGCTCGGGCTGCTCCAGCGCCAGCGACGCATTGGCGAGCTCGACGATGCGCGACAGGTGGGGGAGGCTCCGCGCGGAGTGCAGGCCGCCCACCATCTGGAACGCGGGCTGGTGGCCGTTGAGCCAGGACAGGAACGCGACGCCGGTCTTGTAGTAGAACGTGGGCGCGGCGAACACCTGGCGGCTGAGCTCCTCGGTCGGGCCGAGGATCTCGAGGTAGCGCGCAGCGTCGCCGGCATCGAGCGTCTGGATCGCCGCCGAGGCGACCGGCGTGATCGCCGCGAACGCCCCGAGCAGTGCGTCCGAGTGCTGGCGAGAGGACCCCGCGTCCCGGTCGGGCTGGGGCGCCTCGGGCACGTCCGCACCGCCGATGAGTCCGACGTAGTTGAAGTCGTCGCCGGTGAACATGCGCACCGACTCGGGGAGCCGTTCGCGCACCGACACTTCGGAGGCGGCATCCAGCAGGCTCATCTTGACGCCCGCCACCTTGTCGACGTTCTCTTCGATGATGTCGAGGAGGACCGCCGAGGCCTCGCGCCAGTCGGGCGAGCCGAAGTAGCCCTCGAGCACCGGGTCGAACGCGGTGCCGAGCCAGTGCAGCACGACCGGCGTGGTCGCCGACTGCAGCACCTCGCGGTAGACGCGCCGGTAGTCGTCGGCCGACTCGGCGATCCGCGCCAGGTGGCGCGAGGCCATCAGCACGGGGCCGGCGCCCTGCTCCTCGGTGAAGTGCAGCTGCGTCTTGTAGGCGTCGATCACCTGGTCGATCGAGATGCGCTCCTCGTCGACGTGGTCGGTGTTGACCCCGACCACGACCGAGCCGCCCTCTTCGCGGGCGACCTGCGCCGAACGTGCGATGAGGTCGCGCGTCGCGGCGGCGTCCAGTCCCATGTTGCGCTGCGCGGTGTCCATGGCGTCGGCGACGCCGAGGCCCCACGAGTACACGGCGCGGCGGAAGTCGAGCGTGGCATCCCAGTCGACCTCGGCCGGCTGACCGGGCGTGTTGTCGGCCCACGTCTTGGGCACCACGTGCGCGGCGGCGTACGCGACGCGCGAGCGCAGCGGACCGTCCGGGCGCGTGTAGCCCGGGGCTTCGTTCAGCTCGGCGGCGGAGAGGACCCCGTCGGCCGAGAGCAGGGTGAGGTGGGGCATCCGGTTCACTCCAGGGTGAGCTCGGGCAGCTCGACCTTGCGGCCCTCGCGGCTGGACTGCAGGCCGGCCTCGGCCAGCAGCACGCCGCGCGCGCCCGAGAGCAGGTCGAAGGTGTAGGGGGTGTCGAGCACGTAGGACTCGAGGAACTCCTCCCACTGCTGGCGGAACCCGTTCTGGAACACGTCGTTCGTCGGGACCTCGGCCCAGTCGGCGTCGTAGTCGTGGTCGTCGGCGAGGTCGGGGTTCCACACCGGCTTGGGCGTCGCGTTGCGGTGCTGGATCTTGGCGCCGAACAGGCCCACGACGGCCGAGCCGTGCGTGCCGTCGACGTGGAACTCGACGAGCTCGTCGCGGTTCACGCGCACCGTCCACGACGAGTTGATCTGCGCGACGATGTCGCCCTCGAGCTCGAAGATGCCGTACGCGGCGTCCTCGGCGGTCGCGGTGTAATGCTCGCCCTTCTCGTCCCAGCGGTCGGCGATGTGCACGGCGGCCTGTGCGTAGACGGTCTTGACCTCGCCGAACAGGTTCTCGAGCACGTAGTTCCAGTGCGGGAACATGTCGACGATGATGCCGCCGCCGTCCTCGGCGCGGTAGTTCCACGACGGGCGCTGGGCGGGCTGCCAGTCGCCCTCGAACACCCAGTAGCCGAACTCGCCGCGCACCGAGAGGATGCGGCCGAAGAAGCCGGAGTCGATGAGGCGCTTGAGCTTCTGCAGGCCCGGCAGGTACAGCTTGTCGTGCACGACGCCGGTCTTGACGCCGGCCTCCTGCGCGAGCTTCGCGAGTTCGAGGGCCTCGGCGACGGTCTCGGCGGTGGGCTTCTCGGTGTAGATGGTCTTGCCGGCGGCGATCGCCTTGCGCAGCGCCGAGGCGCGGGCCTTGGTCACCAGGAAGTCGGCGTAGATCTCCCAGCGCGGGTCGGCGAGGGCGGCGTCGAGGTCGGTGGTGTAGTCCTCGATGCCGTGCTTGGCGGCGAGCTCGGCGAGCTTGGCCGCGCTGCGGCCCACGAGCAGCGGCTTGACGGTGACCTTGGTGCCGTCGGACAGCTCGATGCCGCCCTGGTCGCGGATCGCGAGGATCGAGCGCACGAGGTGCTGGCGGTAGCCCATGCGGCCCGAGACGCCGTTCATGATGATGCCGATCTCACGCACCTGAGGGAGTGCCTCGGTGCCGGCGGGGGCGAGGGTCGTATCGGTCACGGGGTCCTGCTTTCTTCTCTGAATGCTCTGTGGTCTCCCGGGGCGAGTGCCCAGCGGGTAAACGCTTTCCAATAGTGTGCCACGAGAGTGGATGCCTCGCAAGCGCTTTCCCGGCGGCATCCGCTTCCCGTCGCGCGGGGATCAGGCGCGCAGCAGCACGCAGCCGTGCGGCTCCAGGGCGAGGCGCACGACCGAGCTGCCCGGAGCGACACTGCGGGCGGCGTCCGATTGCTCGTGCACCGCCTCGACCGCGACGGGCTCGGACGCCCACACGTCGACCACGGACGATGGGGCGGCGCCCAGGCTGAGCGACCGGGTGTCGAACGGCTCGACCCGCGCCCGGTCGTCGAGGTTGAACACGGCGGCCCAGCGCTCGCCGTCGGGCCCCTCGGCGGCCCACACGACGAGCCCGCGCTCGCGCAGCAGCTCCCGGTTGCGGTGCGACGTGTTCAGCACGCGCAGCACATCGTCATTCGTGAACAGCGCGATCGTCTCGGGGGCGCTCGTCGGCAGGTCTCCGCCGATCATGAGCGGGGAGCGCGCCATCACCCACAGCGTCACGAGCGTGCGACGTTCGGCCAGGGTGAGTGCTCCCTCGCGGGGCTCGCCGCGCTCGGCGCGGATGCCGATGCGCCCGAGCGGCAGCATGTCGGCGTCGGGCCAGCCGTCCGGGCCGGCGAGCGGTGCCCACCGGGCGAGGCGCGCGAAGTTGGCCTCGACATCGTCCCAGCGGTCCCACAGATCGTCGCAGATGCGCCACATCGTGGCGTGCGCGCGCAGGTGGTCGACGTGGGCGGCCGACAGGTCGCGCCCCGGCGACAGCGACAGTGCGATCTCTCGCGGTGCGGTCTCGATGGCGGTCGAGAGGGCCTCGATCTCGGCGGTCTGGTACGGCCACAGCATGTCGTCGGCCTTGATGAAGTCGACTCCCCACTGCGCGTACTGGTCCGCGAGGGAGTGGTAGTAGGCCGCGGCACCCGGCCGGCGGTGGTCCAGGCCGACGTAATGCGGGTTCCACTCGCAGACGTTGGTGGGATCGGCGATGCCGGCCGCGGTCGCCTCGACGCCCAGCACGGGCAGGTCGCGATCGACCGCGATCCGCGGGATGCCGCGCATGATGTGGATGCCGAACTTCAGGCCGAGACCATGCAGACGTGCGGCCAGCGGTGCGAACCCGGCACCGTCCGCGGCCGACGGGAACCGCACCGGATCCGGCTGCACCCGCCCGAACTCGTCGATCACCAGCGGGGCCGACTCGTTGTAGCCGTGCGAGCGTGCGGTGGGGTCGGCCCAGTCGATGTCGACGACGACGGTGTCCCACCCGTGCGGCAGCAGGTGCTCGGCCATGAACGCGGCGTTCGCGAGCACCTCCGCCTCCGTGACGGTGGTGCCGTAGCTGTCCCAGCTGTTCCAGCCCATCGGGGGCGTCGCGGTCTTGCGCAGCGTCATCGGGGTGTCTCCTTCTCGGTCCACAGTGCTCGCTGGTCGATGGTGACGGCGTCGACGGCGCACAGCACGCCGGATGCCGAGGCGAGGCGGGCGGCGGCGTCGGCGGGGAGGTGCACGCCGCTGTCGGTGCGCAGCGGCAGCACCCGCAGTTCGACGCGCGAGCCGTTTCGGACGCCCGCGTCGCGCAGGTTCGCGACGAGCTCGGATCCGTCCCAGAACCGGTCGGTCACCGTCTCGCCGTCCACCCGCAGCTGCAGGACGTCGCCGGCCCATCGCACGCGCAGCACGGCATCGTCGGTGTGCTCGGGCACGTCGAGCACGTACACCGCCGCGTGCGCGTCGAGCACATCGTCGCGCGGCGCGGCCTGCCGCCCGTCGCGCGCTCCGTACTGGCCCGACGGCACGGTGGCATCGCGCCTGGTCTGGAACCGGATGCTCCCCGCGCCCGGTCGCCGTGGCGCGGGCGCACCACGGCGAGCCTCGGGGGATGTGCGCCCGTCCGTCACGCTGCCGCCCGTGCGATCGAGGTCGAGCGCGCGCCAGCCGCCGTCGACGTACTCGCGCACGTCGGGATGTGCAGACGCCGAGCGCACCGCCACACGGCCGGCGGCATCCCACGTCACCTCGTCGGGCGCGACGAACAGTCGCCGCTCGCCGGCCTCGACGACCCAGGCGTCCGCCGCGTCGTCGGCGGTCAGCACCAGCACGTCGAGCGCGCCGGCGAGTCGCAGCGCGTCTCCGCCGGGCTCGACGCGATGCGCGATGCCCTCGTGCACGATCTCGACGGGGATGCCGGCATCCTCGGTCAGCACCAGCGTCGGGATCGCGCTCGGCAGCACCGTCAACGCGGAGGCGGTCGCCCACTCGATCACGACGCCGCCGACCTGGAGCCCGAGCGGCCAGCGTGCGAGCGTCCCGGGCGGGATGTCGACCGGCGCGCTCGGCAGCTCGACCGGTCCGCGCGTCGTCTCGATGCGGAAGCGCGCCGCGCGGTGCACGGGCAGCGGCACATGCGGCTGGTGCCACCCGATGAACACGAAGCCCGAGCCGTCGTCGGCGCGCACCGCCCAGCGGAGCGTGTCGACGTCGTCGACGCCGGTGGGGCGCGCTGCGGGCAGGTGCGCGGGCGTCGGGGCGAGCCGGTCGCCGAACGCGGCGATGAACGCATGCTGCTGCCGCAGGGCGGAGTGGCTCGGCGCCGCCCGCCCCGCCTCGCCGATCGGCGCGTGGAAGTCGTAGCCGCGCGGCGTCATGTCGTTGGGGTATCCGGTCGCCTGCGTCTCTTCGAGGTCCGGGCCCGGATTCGTGCCGCCGGCGTACATGTAGTACCCCTGCCAGGCCGAGCCGCTGCCGAGCTTGACGTGCGCGACGGCCGCGATGTCGAGCGCGTCCGGACGAGGGCGCCGGTGATAGGCGGTCGCCATGCCGCCGCCGAGCTCGCACGTGGCCGCGGGGAACCACGGCGACAGGTCGGTGGCGTCGGGCAGGTCGGCGTGCGGTGCTCCGCCACCCTGGCGCTCGCTCACCGGCCGGGAGGACGGGTCGGGCGATCCGGTCGGCGCCGGGGCCGCGGCCCCCGCTTCGCGCACGTCCGCGCCGATGCCGGGGTCGTCCCAGGTGTCGGAGAAGAAGAAGTGCGCGCGGAAGGTGTGGTCCCACGGCTCACCCGGATCGACCCAGAACCCGTCGCCGTACCCGCCCCACAGGGGGAGCACCTCGGGATCGGGCAGCTGCGCGCCGCCCCACGCGGTGGCCGTCCACAGCGGTGCCGACAGCCCGGCCTCGCGGGCGAGGCGCTTGAGGGTGAGCAGATGCCCCGGCTGGTCGTACAGCTCGTTTTCGAGTTGGATGCCGAGCAGCCGGTCGGGCGTGCTACGCCCGTCCAGCGCACGGGCCAGGTGCCCGAACCACTCGGCCACGAGCGCGAGGTAGGCGGGATCGTCGGTGCGATGGGCGACCGGGGCCTGCTGCACCCAGTCGGGGAAGCCGCCGTTGCGCGCCTCGCCGTGCGCCCAGGGGCCGATGCGCAGCACGACCTCAAGCCCCTCGGCCCGTGCCGCGTCGACGAACGCCGCGATATCGAGGCCGCCGTCGAACGAGACCCTCCCGCGCACCGGCTCGTGGTGCAGCCACAGCACGTACGTCGCGACGACCGTGATCCCGCCCGCTCGCATGAGGCGCAGCCGCTCGGTCCAGCGTTCGCGGGGGACGCGCGAGAAGTGCAGCTCGCCCGAGACCGGGAGCCACGGCAGTCCGTCCCGGAGCAGGCAGCGGCTCGTGATCCCGAGTCCCTGGCGCACATCCTCGTCGTTCGCCATGCGCGGCCGCCGCTCGGGGCGTGCGGGCGCAGTGGCATCCAGGTGCAGCAGGCGCGTCATCGTCGCGGGAACCTCAGACCAGCCGGATCGCGGCCCACGAGACCGCGGGCAGCTCCACCGTGAGCGTGCCACCGTCGACCGCGGCGTCCGCGTCGCGCACGCCGACGCGGTTCTGGTCGGCCAGCGTGTTCGCGGCATACAGGTCGGTCTCGTGCAGCAGATGCGCCTCGGCGACGGCGAGGTCGCGGCCGAGCGCCCGCACCAGCGGGGCGAGGTCGACACGCAGGGTTGCGGCATCCGTCGTCGAGCGGTTCACGACGAACAGCGAGACGCCGTCGTCATCGATCGTGGCGACGGCGTTGAGGTTCGCGACCTCGCCCAGCTTCTCCGACGCGAACGAGCCCGCGGTCACCGGGACGCGCAGCGCGCGGCCGTGCGCGAGGCGCGAGGTGATCGAGAACGGGAAGAACGTGGTCTGCCGCCATGCGGGTCCGCCCGGCTCGGTCATGATGGGCGCGATCACGTTGACGAGCTGCGCGAGCGAGGCCGAGCGCACCCGGTCGGCGTGCTGCAGCAGCGTGATCAGCAGGTCGCCGAAGACGACGGCGTCCAGCGCACTGTACTTGTCTTCGAGCAGGCGCGGGGCCACCGGCCAGCCCTTCTCCTCGGGCTTGTCGTTCTGGCCGCCGTCGCCGTCGTGCAGGTACCAGACGTTCCACTCGTCGAACGAGATCATGATGCGCTTGTCGCTCTTCTTGGTCGCGGCGACGGTGTCGGCGATCGCGACCACCGACTCGATGAAGCGCGCCATGTCGACGCCCGACGCGAGGAACTCCTGCGCGTTCCCGTCATGCTCCTGGTAGTACGAGTGGCATGAGATGAAGTCGACGTCGTCGAAGGTGTGCTCGAGCACCTGGCGCTCCCACGAGCCGAACGTCGGCATGCCCCGACCCGACGACCCGCACACCACGAGCTCGACTCCCGGGTCGATCATGCGCATCGCCTTGGCCGTGCGCATCGCGATCTTGCCGTAGTCGTCGGCATTGCGGTGACCGACCTGCCACGGCCCGTCCATCTCGTTGCCGAGGCACCACATCTTGACGCCGAACGGGGTCTCGCGCCCGTTCGCGGCGCGCTGTTCGGTCCACGCCGTGGGCGTGTCGATGTTGGCGTACTCGAGCAGGTCGAGCGCCTCCTGCGTGCCGCGGGTGCCGAGGTTGACGGCGAGCATCAGGTCGCTGCCGACGCGGTCGAGCCAGGCCTGGAACTCGTGCAGGCCCACCTCGTTGGTCTCTGTCGAGTGCCACGCCAGGTCGAGGCGGCGCGGCCGCTCGTCCTTCGGGCCGATGCCGTCCTCCCACCGGTAGCCCGACACGAAGTTGCCGCCGGGGTAGCGGATGGTGCTCACCCCGAGCTCCTTGACGAGCTCGACGACGTCGGTGCGGAACCCCTCGTCGTCGGCCGAGGGATGCCCGGGCTCGAAGATCCCGTCGTAGATGTGGCGGCCCAGGTGCTCGACGAAGCCGCCGAACAGCCGGCGGTCGATGTCGGCGATGTCGTGGTGCGGGTCGAGGCGGGCGGTGGCGTCGGTCATCGGTGCTCCAGTTCGAGTCGGTCAGGTGCGGGGTGCGCCGAGCGGGAGGCGCTCGAACGTCAGAGAGATCGCGCCGCAACGCGGGAACAGCCGGTGGCGGGGCAGCACGCCCGGCCCGCAGGTCGCCGTGCCGACGCCCGCCTGCGCGATGTCGATCGACACGAACGTGCGGTCTTCGTCGGGCAGCTCCCAGTCGTGTGCGGCCGCGGCGAGCGCGCGTCGGCTGTGCGGCGAGACCGTGAGGGCGAACGGCGCCGTGAGCGAGCGCACGCGCAGGGCGCCACCGGGCACGCGGATGGTCGCTTCGCTGACGTCGATGCGCGCACCGCTTTCTTGCGGGCGCACATGGTCGACGGTGAGCTCTGCGGCCGGGATCGTCCACCACCCGAAGC
Organism: Microbacterium jejuense; assembly: GCF_039544225.1. Lineage (NCBI taxonomy): Bacteria > Bacillati > Actinomycetota > Actinomycetes > Micrococcales > Microbacteriaceae > Microbacterium > Microbacterium jejuense. The sequence continues at coordinate 503,134 of NZ_BAABLG010000008.1, read as the reverse complement.
GCGCACCGGTCCGCAGGTCGGGATAGCTCGGCACGGGCCCGTACCCGACGAGATCGACGTCGCCCGGAGCGCCGGGCAGTTCGAAGTCGAGCCCGAGTCGCGCCCATTCGCCCGTCCAGCTCGCATTCGGCTCCAGTGCGATGTCGAGCCGGACGGTGCCGTCGTCGAGCGCGCTCCAGGTCGCGTCGGCGTCGATCGCGGTGTCGAAGATGGGCGTGCCGGTGCGGGTGCGCACCCGCACGGCCGATCCCTCGACGTCGATGCCGACGAGTCGCGTCACCATCCGGTCGATGGCGGCCGCGTGCCAGCGGTCGGCCATCGACGGCAGGTCGAGCTCTTCGGACCCGTAGTCCCGGTCATTGTCGGTCGGTGCGCGCCAGACGCCTACGACGGGTCCGCTGATCGCGAGTCCGCCGAGGGAGATCGTGCGCCCCGTCGTCGGGTCGAGTTCCAGCGGGCCGATGCCGTGATCGGATGCCGGGCCCTCCGTCTGCGTCGCGGCCGCGCGCGCGTGGCGGATGACGTGCTGTCCGCTGCCGAGCTCGTGCCCGGCCGGTGCCCACGGGCTGTCGGCGGCGGTGCGGGCGGTCACCGTCACGGCGTCCGACACCGTGCCGGCGCGGGGCGTCGACGCGGTCGCGGGCAGGGCGATCTCGACGGTGGTCCGCGGCGGGCACGACGGGATCCTCAGGACCCCGGCATCCACCGATTCGCCGTCGATGCGCCGCTCCCAGGCGATGGCCACATGACCGAGGTCGAGCGCGTCGTACCGGTTCGCGACGATGACGCGGTCGCGGTCCGATGCCACCGTGATGACGATGGGCGCGATGACGGCTGCGTAGTGGATCAGGCTCGGGCGGGGTCGCCGGTCGGCGTCGACAAGTCCGTCGATGACGAAATTGCCGTCGTGGACGTCTTCGCCGAAGTCGCCGCCGTAGAGCATGCGGCGTCGACCGGTTCCATCGTCGGGGGCGAGGATGCCTTGCTCGATCCACTCCCATACGAAGCCGCCCGCCAGCCGCGGGTAGCGCTCGAAGAGGTCCCAGTACTCCTCCAGCCCGCCGGGCCCGGTGCCCATCGCGTGGGCGAACTCGCACTGGATGACCGGCAGCGACAGACGGTGCAGCTCGTCGGCGGTCGCGCGGATGGGGGGCGGCTGCAGGCCCTCTTCGCCGAGCGCGCGGATCTCGTCGTGCGGCGCGTACATGCGCGAGTACACGTCGACATAGCGGCTCGCGGTGTCGCCCTCGTAGTGCACGAGACGCGTCGGGTCGAACGCCTTGGTCCAGCGGGCCATCGCCTCGAGGTTCGCGCCGTGGTGCGACTCGTTGCCGAGCGACCACATCACGACGCTCGCGTGGTTCTTGTCGCGGTGGACGGTGCGCTGCATACGGTCGAGGTACGCGGCGCGCCACGCCGGGTCGGCGCTCGGGCCGCCGCGCCACTGCACGTGCTCGAACCCGTGCGCCTCCAGGTCGCATTCGAGGATGACCCAGAATCCGAGTTCGTCGAACAGGTCGAGCACGTCGGGATGCGGTGGGTAGTGCGATGTGCGCACGGCGTTGATGTGGTGCTGCTTCATGAGCAGCAGCTCACCGCGGATCACCTCGGCGTCGAACACGCGACCGTGCTCGGCGCGGTGCTCGTGCCGATTGACCCCACGGAACATGATGGGCGCGCCGTTCACGAGCAACTGCGCGTCCCGCACCTCGATGCGGCGGAAGCCGACTTGCAGGCGCACGGTCTCGGCGGCCGTGCGCACCTCGACGTCGTACAGGCGGGGGCGTTCGGCGCTCCAGGGCTCGACGGCATCGAGGCGCAGCACGGTGTCGGCGGGCGCGTCGACGCCGAGCTCGGGGATCACGAGGCGGGCCGCGCCCCCGCCGTCGACCTCGACGGTCGCCTCGAGCACGCCGGCGCCGGTGCGGGCGTTGTAGTCGGCCCGGACGAACGCGTCGTCCACGCCGCCATCGGGGCGTGCGAGCAACGTCACGCTGCGGAAGACACCGGGCAGCCACCACATGTCCTGGTTCTCGATATAGGTGGCGTCGCTGAACTGCGCGACGCGCACGGCGAGGCGGTTGACGCCGGGCGTCAGCACGGCCGACACGTCGAACTCGTGTGTCAGCCGGCTTCCGCGCGTCGTGCCGAGGAGGGTGTCGTTGAGCCAGATCTCCGCGGCGGACTCGATGCCGTCGAACCGCAACACCCGCCGACGGTGCGCGAGCACATCGTCGGCCGGCACGAAGTCGTGCCGGTGATCGCCGATCGGGTTGGCGTCCGGCGGATGCGGCGGGTCGAGCGGGAAGGGCATCTGGACGTTCGAGTACGACGGGGAGCCGTACCCCTGCAGGTTCCAGTGACCCGGGACCGCCACGGTGCCCCATTCGGCGGCATCCATCGTGCGCCAGTCGTCGGGTGCGCTGCGCAGCGACGGCGAGACGCGGAACCTCCACCACCCGTCGAGGGACTGCTGCGGGGCGTCCGAACGGAGCCGGGCGCGAGGTGCGAGGGCGCCCGTGCCGGGTGCGGTGGTGGCGATGTCCAAGGTCTTCCTCATCGTCGAGCGAACAGTCCAACGGCGCCGAGATCCGGTGCCGGCTTAACGTCCTACCTCAGTTCCCGCCCGGCTCGATCGTGGCGCGCGACGCCCGCGGGAAATCGGTTGCCCGCGCTGCGGACGAGAGAAGGGATGCCGTCGCATAGGCCGCGCGACAGCATCCCTTCCCTGATTCCCGTGACGCTTCGGCGGGCTCAGCCCAGGACGGTGTCGGCCTCGGAGAAGAACTGCGAGACCGCGTCGTCGACGCTGATCGAGCCGAGGCCCAGCTCTTTGCCGAGGTCCCAGAACTTCTGCTCGAGCGAGCCGTAGCCGGCGACCGGCACGGGCGGGGCGTCGCCGATGCGGTCCGCCTGCGAGTCGATGTAGTCGGCGACCTGCTTGTCGACGCCCTCGAGCGTGGTGCCGGCGAGCTTCGACGACGAGGCCGGGTAGCCCAGCGTCGTGCCGAAGATCTCGCCCGCCTCGGCGCTGTTGACCACGAAGTCGAGGAACAGCGCGGCAGCCTCGGCGTGCTCGGTGTTGGCCGAGATCGCGACCTGCAGACCGGCCTGGCGGTAGAGGTCCTTCGCGCCCTTCTTGGCGATGGGCGGTGCGATCATCGAGATCGACGATGCACCCGAGTCGGCGAGGTAGCCGCCCAGGAAGTTGCTCCAGCTCATCTCGCTCGCCGTGGCGCCCGCACCGAAGCCGGACTTGGGCGAGAGCTCCTCGAGGGCCTGCTGGGGGATCACGACGCCGTCGCGGATCGCGTCGCCCGAGTGCCAGAAGTCGCTCAGCTCGTCCTTGGTGAAGCCGAGCTCGCCGTCGTCGGTGTACAGGTTCTCGCCGTTCGCGCGCAGCACGAGCTCGAAGTTCTGGATGCGCTGCGTGTAGTCGGTGCCGCCGTAGGGCTTGCCGCCGGTCGCGTCGGTGACCGAGCCCATCCAGTCGTCGAAGTCGGCAGCGCTCGTGCCGCCCTCGGGCGCTTCGATGCCGGCGGCGGAGAGCAGGTCGTCGTTGACGAAGTTCGCCCACAGGCTGTACCCGGTAGGCAGCGAGTACTGCACGCCGTCCAGTGCGCCGGTGCCCAGCAGCGAGTCCTCGAACGTGGTGGTGTCGATGTAGTCCGACACGCTCGCGAGGTCGAGCAGGTTGTTCGACTCCGCGTACTGGCGCAGGTAGCTGTCGGAGAACTGGAACACGTCGGGCAGGTTGCCGCCCGCGGCCTCGGTCTGGCGCTTCTCCCAGAAGCTCGGGTAGTCGCTGAACGACGGGTTGACCGTGATGTTCGGGTACTTCTCGTTGAACGCGGCGATGAGGTCGTTGTAGCGCGACGCGCGGTCGTCGTTGCCCCAGAACGCGAAGTCGATCGTGACCTTCTCGTCGGGGTCGAACGTCTTGCCGGGATCGGCCGAACCGCCCGAGCCGGAGCATCCGGCGAGGACCAGGGCGGCGCTCGCCGTCAGGGCGCTGACAGCGAGCAGGGTGCGGCGTGAGGGCATCGGAGGCTCCGGATTCTGGTGGGGTGGGATCAGGGAAGAGCGAGCGCGGCGCGAGGGTCCTGCCGCGACCGGGCGGCGATCTCGGGCGCGAGGACGAAGGCGACGGCCTGGGGCTCGAGCACGATGAGTGTGGCGGCCACGCCGGTCTCGGCATCCACTCCGTCGATCGCGACCTCGGCCCGCGCATCGCCGTGGTTGATGAGGGTCACGAGGCCGCCGCGGCGCGCGGCCTCGACACCGGCCGGCAGCGATTCGACCACGGGACGCACACCGGATGCCGCCACCACCGCGTCGACCACGGCACCCAGTCCGTCGCCGACGGGCTGCGTCGCGACGTACCAGGCCTCCCCGGCGCCGAGGGAGTGGCGCGTGAGCGCGGGGGAGCCGGTCTGCAGCCCCGACCCGAAGGCCGCGACCACTGTCGCGCCCGTCGCGTGGACCGACTCGGCGACCAGGCGGCCGCGGTGCGCCGTGCCGTCGAGCGCGAACTCCGCGGTGCCCGACGCCGCGGCCGCACGGGCCGCCAGCACGGCGTCGGCGTTGAGCGCACCCACGCCGCTCCCGCCCGCCGACATGCCGGCGAGGGCGCCGAAGTCCTCGAACCGGAGTCCGAGCACGGGCGCGAGCTGCGTGAGGAAGCCGCCATCGCGGAACTGGTCGTGGCCGTCGACGATGTCGGTGAAGGGGCCGGTGAGCAGAGTGCCGCCGGCGTCGACGAAGCGCGTCAGCGCGGCCGCCCCCTCTTCGCGCAGCAGGTAGAGCGCGGGGGCGACGACGAGGTCGTAGCCGAGGCCGGCCTCTTCGGGAGCGATGATGTCGACCTGGATGCCGCGCTCGTGGAACGCGCCGTACCACTCCAGCATCAGCGCCAGGTAGTCGATCTCGGTGGGGTGGTCGCGCTCCTCGACCGCCCACCAGTTCTCCCAGTCGAACACGAGGCCCACATGCGCGTCACGGCCGGGCGCGGGGAGCTGCGGGAGGGCCGCCAGACGTGCGCCCAGCTCGGTGACCGCGTCCCACGTGCGGGTCTCGGTGCCGGCGTGGGGGAGCATCGCGGAGTGGAACTTCTCGCTGCCCGCGCGGGACTGCCGCCACTGGAAGAACATGATCCCGTCGGCCCCGCGAGCCACGGACTGCGCGGTCTCGGCCATCAGCGCGCCGGGCTGTTTGCCCGGGTTTGCGGGGCGCCAGTTGACGGCGTCGGTCGCCTGCTCCCACAGCAGCCACGGCACGCCGGGCTTGAGCGAGCGGATGAGGTCGCGCTGGAACGCGGCGTCGCGCACCCGGTGGGGGTTCGCGGGATCGGGGTAGCAGTCGTCGGCGATGACGTCCATGTGCGGCGCCCACCTGCGGTAGTCCGCGGGCTTGAACGGACCCATGAAGTTCGTGGTGATCGGCTGCGTCGCGCCGGCCTCGAGCAGGATTCCGCGCTCCATGAGATAGCACTCCAGCAGCATGTCGCTGGTGAATCGGCGCCAGTCGAGCATCGACGACGGGTTGTGGCTGTAGGGCGCGAGACGCGGCGGGAAGATCTCGTCGAACGCGCCGTACCGCTGCGACCAGAAGCTCGTGCCCCACGCGTCGTTGAGCGCCTCGATGGTCGTGTAGCGGTTCTCGAGCCAGCCGCGGTAGGCGTCGCGGGCGGCATCCGAGAAGTCCATCCACAGGTGGCAGCCGAACTCGTTGCCGACGTGCCACATGACCACGGCCGGGTGGTGCGCGTAGCGCTCGGCGAGGCGGCGCACCAGCTCGCCGGCGAGGCGGCGATAGGTCGGCGACGACGGCGCGAAATGCTGGCGGCTGCCCGGCCAGTACGAGGCGCCGGACTCGTCGGCAGGCAGCGTCTCGGGATAGGTCGCACTGACCCACGGCGGCGGGGACGCCGTCGCCGTCGCGAGGTTCACCGCGATGCCGCCGGCGTGCAGCTTGCCGATCACGGTGTCGAGCCACGCGAAGTCCCACACGTCCTCGGCGGGCTGGATGCGCGACCACGCGAAGATGCCGAGACTCACGATGTTGACGCCGGCCTCCTGCATGAGGCGGACGTCCTCGTCCCACACCTCCTCCGGCCACTGGTCGGGGTTGTAGTCGGCGCCGTACAGCACGTCGAGCAGCTCCTTCGGTGATGCGGGAGAGATGGCGGAGGGGAGGGGAGGGGATGCCGCGTCAGCGGCGGCTGCGGCGGGCCGGGATGGCGACGACGGCGAAGGCCGAGCAGCCGAGGCCGGCGATGATGAGGGGTGCCAGCATCCAGGTGACGACGCCGGTGAGCACGGCGGCGACGGCGTAGTAGACGGCGCCCATCGGGTCGCCGGCGAGGGCGGCGGGGATGCCGCGGACGGCGGGGCGCCAGCCGGTCTCGGGGGTCCAGCCGCCGGCGGCGGCCAGCAGGGCGACGGCGCCGATGACCAGGCCGGCCCAGCCGATGATGCCGATGAGTGGGCCGCCAGGCAGGGCGCCCGAGTTTGCGAGCACGATGTCCAGGGTGAGCACGGTGGCGATGACGGTCGCGGCCACGCCGACGATCAGTCCGCCGGGCAGCGCCTTGCGCCAGTCCGCCCAGAAGGTGCGGGTGTGGGACTGCTCGGCGTTCACGTACCGGCGGAGGTGACGGATGCCGGCGGCCAGCGCCGCGGGCAGGGTCACCACCAGGAGGCCGGCGATCGTGATGAGCAGTCCGGTCAGCAGCACCTCGCCGAACAGGGCGAAGGCGCCCTTGGCTCCCGGGTAGCGGGCCGGTTCCCTCTCGCCGAGGGTCGGCCCGCTCCCTGACGCATCGGCCCGGCGTGCGGCACGCAGCTGGCGGCGGTCCATGGTCGTCAGCCCTTCAGGCCCTGGGTGGCGACGCCGTCGACGAGGAACCGCTGGAACACGATGAAGAACAGCAGGATCGGGACGAGGGCGATGAAGGATGCCGTCACGGTCGCGCCGTAGTCGGCGCCGCCCGAGGAGGCGTCGTTGTACAGGCGCAACGCGATGGGCAGCGGGTAGTTCTCGGGGCTGGTGAGGTACAGCAGCGGGCCGAGGAAGTCGTTCCACTCCCAGATGAACGCGAAGATCGCGCAGGTGATCAGGGCGGGCTTGATCAGCGGCAGGATGATCGACCAGAAGATCCGGAAGTGGCCGGCGCCGTCGATGCGGGCCGCCTCGTCCATGTCACGCGGCATCTGCCGCATGAACTGGACCATCAGGAACACGAAGAACGCGCCGGTGGCGAGGAACTTCGGCAGGATCAGCGGGATGTAGGTGTCGACCCAGCCGAGCTGGTTGAAGATGATGTACTGCGGGATGATCACGACGTGGAACGGCAGCAGCAGCGTGCCGATCATCGCGGCGAAGAAGATGCCGAGGCCCTTGAACTGCACGCGGGCGAACGCGTAGGCGGCGAGGGCCGACGAGAGCACGGTGCCGATCACGGCGGCGACCGACAGGATGAACGAGTTCAGGAAGAACCGCCACATCGGGACGCCGGCGATGCCCTCCATCACCTTGGCGTAGTTGCCGAAGAACGGGTTCTCGGGGAGCAGCCCGGTGTTGGAGCCGAACTCGGAGTTCGGCTTGAACGTCGCGAAGAACAGCCACACCAGCGGGTAGAGCACGACGGCGGTGATGATCAGCAGCACGACGAGCCAGATCACGGTCTGCCAGGTCTTGCGCTTGACCCGGCGGCGTGGTGCTGCCGGCGTGGCCGGCATCATCTCCTGCTCGATGGTCTCCATCGTGCCGTCGGTGAAGGATGCGGAGGTCATCGGTCATCTCCTGCGTAGTGGACCCACGAGCGCTGGGTGCGGAAAAGGATGAAGGCGATGATCGCGACGACCACGAGCAGCACCCACGCGATCGCGGACGCGTAGCCCATCTGACCGTCGCTGAAGCCCCGCTTGTAGAGGTAGACGGTGATGAAGTTGGTCATGCCGGCAGGTCCCCCCGTGCCGTTGGAGATGATGTACGCCGACGTGAACACCTGGAAGGCGCCGATGAGGCCCAGCAGCAGGTTGAAGAAGATCACGGGCGAGAGCATCGGGATCGTGACGGCGGTGAAGCGCCGCCAGGCGCCGGCACCGTCCATCTCGGCCGCTTCGTACAGCTCCTTGGGGATCTGCTTGAGGCCGGCGAGGAAGATCACCATGGTCGAGCCGAACTGCCACACGTGCAGCAGGATCATCATCGGCAGGATCATGGCCGGGTTGCCGATCCAGCCGCCGATGTCGATGCCGAAGAACGACAAGGTGTTGTCGACGGGGCCGTCGGTGGAGAACATCGCGCGCCACACGATGGCGACCGAGACCGAGCCGCCGATGAGGGACGGGGCGTAGAACGCGGACCGGAAGAAGCCGGCGCCCTGGTCGCGGAAGTTCAGCAGCATCGCGACGGCGAGGGCCGCGGCCATCGTGATCGGGGTGCCGATGAACACGTAGACCAGCGTGATCTCGGCGGACTGGATGAACACCGGGTCGTTGGTGAACAGCCGGATGTAGTTGTCCAGCCCGGTCCACTTGGGCGGCTGGAAGATGTTGTACTTCGTGAACGACAGGTACAGCGAGTACACCATCGGGATGGCGGTCAGACCGAAGAAGCCGATCAGCCACGGGCTGAGGAACGCGTAGCCGGCCGCCGTCTCACGTCGCGACCGGGCGCGCTGGCCGGGACGCTGGAACTTGCTCTCGGGCCGGCCGCTGCGCAGCAGGCGGCGCTTGGCGGGGCGATCGGTGACGATGACTCTCGTCGCTGTCGTGCTCACCTCGGCTCCTTTCTATGACTGACGGCGTCCTTCGGGGCGGACGGCGTCGCTGTGACCGACGGTGTCGTCGGGCACGTGTTCAGGGTTGCCGCGGGGCCGGGGCGTGCCGGCCCCGCGGCAAGGGTGTCACTGGTTGAGGACGGTGTCCATCTCGGAGAAGAACTGCGAGACGGCGTCATCGACCGAGATCGTGCCGTAGCCGAGCTCCTGGCCGATCTCGAGGAACTTCTGCTCGAGCGTGCCGTAGCCGTTGATCGGGACGGGCGGGGCGTCGCCGAGGCGGTCGGAGATCGATGCCTCGTAGTCCTTGATCTGCTGGGCGATCGGGTCGAGCGTCGCCGCGTCCAGGGCCGTCTGCGAAGCCGGCAGGCCGCGGTTGGTGCCGAAGATCTCACCCGACTCGGGCGAGTTGATGAGGAAGTTCACCAGCGTCGCCGCAGCCTCGGGGTGCTTGGTCTTGGCCGAGACGGCCTCGAGCATCGACGGCTTCAGGTACAGGTCCTTCGCGCCGTCCTTGGTGACCGGCGGGGCGATGAGGTTCAGCTCGGTGTAGTCCGCGCCGAGGTTCGCCAGGTAGCCGGCGCCGAAGTTGTCCCACGTGAGCTCGCTCGCGGCGTTGGCGCTGTCGAAGGCGCCGAGGGGTTTGAGCTCCTCGATCTTCTGCTGCGGAACGGTGACGCCGTCACGCAGCGCGTCGCCCTGCTCCCAGAAGGCCTTGAGGTCCTTCTCGGTGAAGTTGGCCTTGCCGTCGTCGGTGAACAGGTCCTTGCCCTTCGCGCGCTGCTGCACCTCGAAGTTCTGGATGCGTCCGGTGTAGTCGCTGCCACCCCAGACGGTTCCGCCGCCGGCGTCGGTGACCTCGCCCATCCAGTCGCTGTAGTCCTCCCAGCTGCCGCCCGTGAAGTCGTCGACACCGACGGTCTCGAGCACCTTCGGGTTGGTGAACAGGCCCCACGCGTTGGTGGAGGTCGGGATGGCCGTGGTCTGGTCGCCCACGACGCCGATGCTCAGGATGTTGTCGGGCAGCGGGTCAGTCTCGATGATGTTGCCCAGGTACGGGTTGAGGTCGAGCAGCAGACCGTTCTCGGAGTACTGACGCAGGTACGAGTAGTCGAACTGCATCACGTCGGGAAGACCACCGCCGGCGGCCTCGGTCTGGCGCTTCTCCCAGTACGAGGGGAAGTCCAGGAACGAGGTGTTGACCGTGATGTTCGGGTACTGCTCCTCGAACGCGGCGATGACCTGGTCGTACAGGCCGGCGCGGACGTCGTTGCCCCAGAACGACATGTTCAGGGTGACCTTCTCGTCCGGGTTGAGCGTGGGGGTGCTGTCGGGAGCGGTGTCGCTTCCGCTGCCACCGGCGCATCCGGCCAGAACCAGGGCGGCGCCGGCCGCGACCGCGGCGGCGGTGAATGCCCTCTTCTTGCTGAACATCCTTGTCCTCTCTTGAACGTCTGTGTTCTCGTTCCGCGCAGACGTTCCGTTGTCTGTGTGTGCGGTTCGCGCGTTCCTCGGTGCGGGAGTGCGATGGGTTGGAAAGCGCTTGCCCGCTACGGTACCCGGTCTAAAAACGTTTCGCAAGACGTCTTCGCGAGAAATTAGAACGATTCAGTAACGGGCTCCGGCCGCTGGCTGTGCCCGGTCCCAGTCTCTCGCGCACTGGCATCGGCGTGAAAACGTTTCGATCCGATCGATGAGAGGCCGGTGAGAACGTTTCAATCCGCGACCTGCGGCGGGTTGACTCGGCGCCGCGAGGCGGTTACCGTACTCGGAGCCGTCATGCGGAAAACGTATTCCCGCACGTCGGCCGCGCCCTTACAACGATGGAGATGTCATGACGGATTCGGCAGCGCCGGTGGCCACGTGGGCGCTGCGTGCCCACGCCGTCTTCGACTGGATCTGGTGGATCGCGCTGCTCAACCTGCTGTGGTGGGCGTTCGCCCTCGTCGGCCTGATCGTCGTCGGGGCCGTGCCCGCGAGCGTCGCGGCCGCCGACCTCACCCGCCGCAGACTGCGCGGCGAGGTGTTCCCCGTCGTCCGGGCGTTCGCGGCCGCGTGGCGCCGGGAGCTGTGGCGCTCCAACGCGGCGCTGGGCGTCGGGGCCGTCGTCACCGCGATCCTCGCGGTGAACGTCGTCGGCCGGCTCGGTGCCGGGGCGATCGGCGAGCCGCTCGGCATCGTCAGCGCCATGGCGCTGGTCGCCGCCTTCACGATCACGGCCGTGGCGGTGCCGATGTACGCGCACTACGACCTGCCGCTGCGGGCGTACCTCCTCACTGCCGGGCGCTGGGCGGCGCGCAACGTCCTGCACGTCGTGCTGCTGCTGCTCGGCGCGGTCGCGGTCGCCGGGGTGGGCAGCGTCCTGCCCGGGGCCGTCCCGTTCTTCACGGTCGGGGCGTGGCTCACGCTCAGCACCGTCCTGTGCATCGCCTTCTTCACCGCCAACGACCGAGCGCTCGCCGAGCGCGAGGCGGCGGCATCCACTTCCCGCTGATGTCCTCCCTCCCCACACAGAACGAAGGAGTTCCCCCCATGAAACACAGCAAGCCGCTCGTCGGCGTCGGCATCGCCGTCGTCGCCGCACTCGCTCTCACCGGCTGCTCCGGCGGAGGCGGCGAGGCCGCCGCCGACAAGGACGCAGCCGCGACCAAGCTCAAGACGCTCTCGGTGATGGCGCCGTTCCTCAGCACCAATGCGCCCGAGGACGGCAGCGACATCGAGACCGCCCTCGAAGACGTCATCGGCGTCGACCTCGACATGACGTGGGTGCCCAACGCCTCGTACGGCGACAAGGTCAACATCACCCTCGCCGGCGACGACCTGCCCCAGGTCATGGTGATCCAGGGCAAGGACCCGGGCTTCGTGCGCAATGCCGAGGCGGGTGCCTTCTGGGATCTCACCGACTACCTGAAGGACTACCCGAACCTCAAGACCACCTTCCCCGAGGTGCAGAAGGCGTCGAGCGTCAACGGCAAGGTGTACGGCGTGTTCCGCGCCCGCGACGTCATGCGCGAGACCGCCATCATCCGCAAGGACTGGCTCGAGAACCTCGGGCTCGACATGCCCAAGACCACCGAGGATCTCGCCAAGGTCGCCAAGGCCTTCACCGAGGACGACCCCGACGGCAACGGCGTCGACGACACCTACGGCCTCATCGTGCCGAAGTGGCCGGGCACCATCGGCACGAACAGCCCGTGGGACGCCATCGAGACCTGGTACGGCGCCGGCAACAAGTGGACCGAGCAGGACGGCGAGCTCGTGCCGAACTTCACCACCGACGAGTGGCTCGACGCCGTCGAGTTCGAGCGCTCGCTGGTCGAGGACGGCGTCGTGAACGCCGACTTCGCGACGTTCGACTCCGCGAAGTGGAACGAGCCGTTCCTCACCGGCAAGGGCGGCATCATCCTCGACGTGCACTCGCGTGCCCAGCAGCTGATCGGCCTCTTCAAGCAGTCCGACCCCGAGGGCTTCGACAAGTACGTCGACATCTCCGGCAACCTGCTCGGCCCCGACAGCGACGAGCTGCACGCGCTGCCCACGGCGGGCTACTCGGGCTTCCTCGCGATCCCGAAGTCCTCGGTGCGCACCGAGGCCGACCTGCGTGGCGTCCTCGAGGTGCTGAACAAGCTCAACTCCGAAGAGGCGGGCCCGATCATCAACAACGGCATCGAAGGGGTCCACTACACCGTCGAGGACGACCTCGCGGTGGCCGTTCCCGACGTGCCGCAGGTCGAGAAGGACACCGTGGGCGCGTTCGCGCAGCTGGGCATGAACGTCACCGGCTTCCAGGGCTACAACCCGAAGCAGGCGTCCGACTACGAGCAGCAGATGTACGACAAGCGCAAAGAGATCGAGGCGTCCGACCTCGAGCACGCGCAGTACGACCCCGCCGCACCGTACGTGTCCGACACGTACGTCTCGAAGGGCGCGCAGCTCGACACGATCGTCTCGGACGCGCGCATCCAGTTCCTGGCCGGCCAGATCGACCTCGACGGCCTGAAGGCCGCCGTCAAGCTCTGGCGCTCGAGCGGTGGCGATGACGTCATCGACGAGATCAACGAGCTGGCCGACGCCGACAAGTGATCGATGGATGCCGGGGCGACGGGCTCTCCGTCGCCCCGGCACCTGAGGGGTTCCTGCCATGGCCATGCTCGACACCGCCATCACCGAGACCGAGACGCTGACCGTCGCCGAACAGTCGCGTCGTCGTCGCGGGGTGCGCGTGCACTTCACGCAGTTCAAGTGGCTCTATCTGCTGCTGCTGCCCGGGATCGCCTACTTCGTCCTGTTCCGCTACTGGCCGATGTATGGCGCGATCATCGCGTTCAAGGAGTACGTCCCGTTCCTCGGGATCGCCGACAGCCCCTGGGTGGGCCTCGAGCACTTCGAGGACTTCTTCTCCAGCCCGGACTTCCCACGCCTGCTCGCCAACACGCTGATCCTCGCGCTGCTGAGCCTGCTGATCGCGTTCCCGCTGACGATCGTGGTCGCGCTGCTGCTCAACGAGATGCGCCTGACCATCCTCAAGCGCACGACGCAGACGCTCATCTACATCCCGCACTTCCTGTCGTGGACGGTCGTGGCCTCGCTCACGTACCTGCTGTTCGCCCTCGACATCGGGCCGCTGTTCCAGCTGATCAACGGCGTGCTCGGCACCGACATCAACTTTCTCGCCGACCCGGCGTGGTTCCGGCCGATCATCGTGCTGCAGGACATCTGGAAGAACACGGGGTGGGGAACGATCATCTTCCTCGCGGCGCTCGCGGGCGTCGACCAGGCGCAGTACGAGGCGGCGATCATCGACGGCGCGGGCCGGTTCCAGCGGGTGTGGCACATCACGCTGCCCTCGATCATGCCCACGGTCATCGTGATGCTCGTGCTGCAGATGGGGCAGATCCTCAACACCGGCTTCGAGCAGATCTACCTCATGACGAACGCGCTCAACCGGTCGGTGGCCGACGTGTTCGACACCTACGTCTATTTCATGGGCATCACGCAGGGCTCCTACAGCTACAGCACCGCGGTCGGCCTGTTCAAGGCGGTCGTCGGCGTCGTGCTGATCTTCGGCGCCAACTGGATCGCCAAGCGTTTCAACCAGGCAGGGATCTTCTGATGGCTCGCGAGAAGTATCGCTTCAACACGCCCGCCGGGCGGGTGTTCGACGTGTTCAACGTCGTCCTCATGGTGGCCATCGGCATCGTCGCGCTCATCCCGTTCGTGTTCGTGCTGGCCGGGTCGTTCGCGACGGAGGCCGAGCTCGCGACGCGGTCGTTCTTCCTGTGGCCCGAGACGTTCTCGCTCGACGCGTACGAGGCGATCTTCACGAGCCCCGCATTCGTGCGGGCGCTGGTGACGACGATCCTCGTGACCGCAGTGGGCACGCTCGTGCAGCTGACGCTGACGGCGGCGATGGCGTATCCGCTGAGCAAGGCGAACCTGCCCGGCGGCAAGCTGATCCTGTCGCTCATCGTGTTCACGATGGTGTTCGGCGGCGGCATGATCCCGACGTTCCTCGTCGTGAAGGACCTGGGGCTGCTCAACAACTACTGGGCGCTCATCCTGCCGATGGCGATCAATCCGTTCAGCCTCATCATCATCAAGAACTTCTTCCAGCAGCTCCCCGCCGAGCTGGAGGAGTCGGCGAAGATCGACGGCGCCAACGAGCTGCAGACGCTGTGGAGCATCGTGCTGCCGCTGTCCAAGCCCGTGCTCGCGACGTTCGCACTGTTCTACGCGGTCGGCATCTGGAACGACTTCATGTCGCCGCTGCTGTATCTCAACGACAGCTCGATGTGGACGCTGCAGATGTTCCTGCGCCAGGTGACGGTCGCGACCGATCTGTCGGTGGTCGAGCAGGATCCGACGCAACTGCCGCCCGCGCAGGGCATCAAGTTCGCCGTGATCATCGTGGCCACGCTGCCGATCGTGCTGTTCTACCCGTTCCTGCAGAAGCACTTCGCGAAGGGGATGCTGATCGGATCGGTCAAGGGATGACGCTGCTGTACCGCAACGCACTGGGTGCGGCATCCGATCTCGACGGCTGGGCCGGCGAGGGTCCGGTCGGCGCCCGCGACGCCGGGGGCGCTGTGGAGCTGTTCGCCGCAGGCGGCTTCGACGACCACTGGACGCTGTGGTGCCCGGAGGTGTTCCCGGACCGGCTGCGGATCACGTGGGAGTTCTCGCCGCGCGCCGAGCCGGGGCTCGCGATGCTGTTCTTCGGCGCGGCGTCGACGGCCGGCGGCGGCATCTTCGACGACGGTGTGGCGCACCGCACCGGCCAGTACCCGCAGTACCACTCCGGCGACATCCGCACGCTGCACGTGTCGTACTTCCGGCGGCGCTGGGAGGACGAGCGCGCCTTCCACACGTGCAACCTGCGCAAGTCGCCCGGTTTCCACCTGGTGGCGCAAGGCGCGGACCCCCTCCCGCCCGTCGTGGACACGATGGACGCGTTCTACCGCATCGAGGTCGTGAAGGACGCCGCGCACGTGGCGTTCTCGATCGACGATCTTCCCCTCTTCTCATGGACCGACGACGAGTCCACCGGACCACGCGTGCGCGGCGGCCGGATCGGCTTCCGTCAGATGTCGCCGCTGGTCGCCCGTTACCGCAACCTGGAGGTTCACGCACTGTGACCGTTTCGCCCATCCCGCTCCGCTGGCTCGATGACGCGCCGCCCGCTCGCCTCGGCGGCGGCGCGACGTGGGGCATCCCGCTTCCGCGCGGTGCCGTGTCCTCCGCCGGGCAGCTGGGCCTGCGCGAGGTCGGCGGCGACGCCGTGCCTGCGCAGTTCTGGCCCCTTGCGACGTGGCCCGACGGCTCGGTCAAGTGGGCCGGCTGCGCGGTCGGTGCGGTCGAGGCCCCGGCGCAGTACGAAGCGGTGGTGGATGCCGCGCCCCCGGCATCCACCGGGTCCGTGGTCGTGCGCGACGAACCCGACGAGCTCATCGTGTCGAACGGCGTCGTCGACCTGGTGTTCGCGCGCCCCGAGCGCGGACCGGTCGACGCGCTCGTGCGCCGCGTCGTGCGCGACGGCCGCACGGTCGCCGAGGACGTGCGCCTCGTGAGCCTGCTGCAGCAAGAGATCCCGGAGGACGGCGGTGCGTCGCCGCGGCAGCACTACCGCTCGCGCATCCGCGCGGTCGTCGTCGAGCAGCGCGGGCCTGTCCGCGCGGTCGTGCGGGTCGAGGGCGTGCACCGGGCCGAGGACGGGTCTCGCGAGTGGCTGCCGTTCACGGTGCGGCTCGTGCTCGTCGACGGATCCGCCGAGGTGCGCCTCGTGCACTCCGTGGTGTGGGACGGCGACGCGCAGCACGACTTCCTCGCCGGGCTCGGGCTGCGCGCCGACGTGCCGCTGCGCGCCGCGCTGCACGACCGGCACGTGCGCCTGGCCGGCGCCGACGGCGGGTTCTTCGCCGAGGCAGTCCGGGGGCTCACCGGCCTGCGGCGCGACCCGGGCGCCGAGGTGCGCGCGGCGCAGATCCGCGGCGAGGCGACGCCGCCGACCGCCCAGTGGAACCCGCAGGTCTCGCAGCGTCTGGAGCTCATCCCGGCGTGGGGAGACGTCACACTCACGCAGCTGAGCGCCGATGGCTTCGGCATCCGCAAGCGCACCGCGCCCGGCCACGCGTGGATCGACGCCGGGGCGGGCACGCGCGCCGAGGGCTACCTCGCGATCAGCGATCCGGCGGGAGGCCTCGGCGTGGGCGTCCGCTCGTTCTGGCAGTCGCATCCGGGTCAGCTCGACCTGCGCGGGGCGACGGGCGAACGCGCCGAGCTGACCGCGTGGATGTATGCGCCCGAGGCGCGCCCGATGGACGTGCGGTTCTACCACGACGGCCTCGGCCAGGACGACTTCGCGACCCAGCTCGAGGGTCTCGAGATCACCTACGAGGACTACGAGCCGGGGTTCGGCGACGCACACGGCGTCGCCCGGACGCACGAGCTCACGCTGTTCGCCTACGCCGCGACGCCGGCGATCGAGGATGTCGCGGCATCCGTCGACGCGGTGCAGCGGCCGCCGCTGCTGCAGCCGACGCCCGAGCACCTGCATGCCGTCGGTGTGTTCGGGGACTGGGCGCCGGTGGACCGTTCGACCCCGGCCCGCGCCGAGATCGAGGACAGCGTCGACTTCCTGCTGGACTACTACCTCGGCCAGATCGACCAGCGCCGCTGGTACGGGTTCTGGAACTACGGCGACGTCATGCACGCCTACGACCTCGACCGCCACGTGTGGCGCTACGACGTCGGCGGCTACGCGTGGGACAACAGCGAGCTCTCGCCCGACCTGTGGCTCTGGTACTCGTACCTGCGCAGCGGCCGTGCCGACGTGTTCCGCCTGGCAGAGGCGATGACCCGTCACACCGGCGAGGTCGACGTCTACCACGTCGGCCGGTGGCAGGGCCTGGGATCGCGCCACAACGTGCAGCACTGGGGGTGCAGCGCCAAGCAGCTGCGCATCTCGAGCCCGATCTACCGCCGGATCTTCCACTACCTCACGGCCGACGAGCGGGTGGGCGACCTGCTCACCGAGCTGCGCGACAGCGACACCCGGTTCCTCGACACCGACCCGACGCGCAAGGTGCGCACCGACGCCGCGACCTATCGCCCCGACCGGGCGGCCCTCGCCGTCGGCCTCGGCACCGACTGGGGTGCGCTCGCCGCGACGTGGCTCGCCGACTGGGAGCGCACCGGCGACGAGCGCTCGCGCGACAGGCTGCTCGGCACGATGGCCGACATCGGCGCGCTCCCGCACGGGTTCCTCACCGGCGAGGCGCTGTACGACATCGACGCCGGCCGGTTCGACACCACGCGCGACCGCATCGCGGTGTCGCACCTGAGCGCCGTGTTCGGGCTCGTCGAGGTCGCGAGCGAGCTCATCTCGCTCGTCGACGTCCCCGGGTTCCGCGACGCGTGGCTCGAGTACTGCCGGCTGTACCTGGCCTCACCCCAGGAGCAGCTGGATGCCGTCGGGCAGGAGCTCACCGGCATCCATCTCGAACAGGCGCACAGCCGGCTGACCGCGTACGCGGCGGCCGCGACCGGCGACGATGAGATCGCCGATGCCGCCTGGCAGGCGTTCGAGGGCATCGGCGAGTGGCTCGTGCACCGGCGTGACTTCGTGCTGCGACGCATCGACGGCCCGGGGGTGCTCAACCCCGTCGACGAGGCGCCGAGCGTCGGCACCAACGACGTCGCGCAGTACGGCCTGGCGGCGATCCAGAACCTCGCGCTGGTCGGTCACCGCCTGCCGCAGTAGCCCCTCAGCGGTCGGCGATCAGCTCGCCGTCCACGACGCGCAGACGTGCGACGTGGACGGCGCTGCGCCGATGCGTGCGCTCGTCGGCGTCGGCGAGCTCGCTGCCGTCCCACCACGGGTGCGTGAAGTAGTAGAGGAGCGCCTCGTCCCCGGTCACGACGACCGAGCCGTGGCGTCCGATCTGGACGCCGGCGGCCGGGGTGCCGCTCTCACCGAGGATGACGGCATCCGCTCCGCCCTGGCGGCGCCATGAGACGGCGTCGTCGCTGCGGTGGACCGCCATGCCGCGCCACTCGTCGGTGAGGAGCCACCAGCGGCCGCCCAGTGCGAACGCGAACGGCCCCTCGTGCGCGCGCCCGGCGACGGCCGTGCCGCCCGGGAGCCACGTGTCGAGGTCGTCCGAGACCGCCACGGCGGTCGTGGAGCCCGCGGCCTCGTCCTTGTACCAGAGGCGCCAGCGCCCGTCGGGGCAGCGGGCCACGGCGGCGTCGATCACCCGGTCGCTCGCGAGCGGCAGC
The DNA here is from genome assembly GCF_039544225.1 of Microbacterium jejuense. Lineage (NCBI taxonomy): Bacteria > Bacillati > Actinomycetota > Actinomycetes > Micrococcales > Microbacteriaceae > Microbacterium > Microbacterium jejuense. Next base: position 484,572 of record NZ_BAABLG010000008.1, on the reverse strand, counting down.
GGACCGCGCCGCGTCCACGTGCGCAGGTCGTCGGACGTGTACTGGACGATGTGACGCGCGTGACCGGGCCACTGCGTCGGCACACCGTCGATCTCGGTCAGGTACATGCGCCACCGGGTGCCGTCGTGGATCACTTCGGGCGCCCAGTGGGTCTCGTCCACCTCGGCGGGCGGGCGGCCCTCGCGCAGCGCGAGGCCGCCGGCATCCGGCTCGAGGGTGCCGGCGTACGACCAGCGGTTGCCGTCGTCGCTGCGGGCGACGCCGATACGCGAGCCGTGCACCCACGCGACGCCGGGACCCGGAGCGGGGTGCGTCGCCCGCCGCTGCGTGTAGAGCATCCACCAGCCGTCGGGCGCGCGCACGACGGTCGGATCGGTCGCACCGTCGTAGACGGGGTCGCGGTAGATCTCGTGCGGCGCGGCGGCGTCGGGGTCCACGGCGCGTGCGGGCTCGGGGGTCATCGGCCGGGACGCAGGTCGATGACGGTGCTCGCGAACCCGGTGCGGTGCGTCGGGTGCACGGCGAGGTCCGCCGGGGTCATGACGGCGCCGTCCGCGTCGGCCGACGCGTAGACGGCGGCCACGATCTCGATCGAGCGCGCGGGGGAGTCCGCCACCGGCGGCAGCGGGGCGCCGGCGCGCAGAGCGTCGAACACGTCGCGCAGGAGCGGCTCGTGGCCGCTGCGCTCCTCGACGGCCGGCAGATCCCATGTCGCGGCCTCGGCGTCGTCCACGTGCCGTGCGGGCGTGATGCGCCAGTTCTCGTGACCGTGGCCGTAGAGGTGGTCGACGGTGACGGTGGCGCGCTCGGTGTCGATGCGCACCGTGCTGACCTCGCGCGGCGAGAGGGTGCTCGACACCATCTGCGCCACGACGCCGCCCTCGAACACGATCGTCGCGGTCGAGACGTCCTCGGTCTCGGTGTCGCGGTCCAGGCGCCACAGGCGCCCCTCGACGCGGACCCAGTCACCCAGGAGGTACGCCAGCAGGTCGATCTGGTGGATCGCGTGCCCGAGCGTCGTGCCGCCGCCCTCGGTCTTCCACTTGCCGCGCCACGGCACGGCGAAGTAGTCCGCGCCGCGGTACCAGAGCGTCTGGCACTGCGCCACCAGCGGGCGGCCGAGTGCGCCGGAGTCGAGCAGTCGCTTGACGTGCGCGGCCGCGGTGCCGGTGCGCTGCTGGAACACCACGGCCAGCTCGCGGCCCGCCGCCTCGGCGGCCGCCGTCATCTGCTGCAGCTCGTCCAGCGACGGCGCCGGGGGCTTCTCGACGATGACGTGCGCTCCGGCCGCGAAGGCGGCGAGGGTCTGCGCGGGGTGCGCCCCCGGCGGGGTGCAGATGAGCACGACATCAGGATGCTCGGCGGCGAGCATCCCGTCGAGGTCGTCGTACACGGCCGGCACGCCGTGGCGCTCGGCGAACGCGTCGGCTGCGGCGCGCGACAGGTCCGTCGCCGCGACGATCTCCGCGTGCGGGTAGGCGGCGACGGCGTCCGCGTGCAGGTGGGCGATCGATCCGGTGCCGACGATGGCGCAGCGGAGGATGTCGGTCACGGGTGCTCCCTGTGCGGGTCGAAGAGCGTGGTGGAGAGTGGATGCCGGGCGCCCGGCATCCACTCCCCAGCGTAGGCGCTCTCGCCGGAAAGCGCTATCCCATGCGGTCACTTCATCCGGAATGCCGCCGCCAGCGTCGAGCCGTCCTGGACCGTCATCGTCACCACGTAGCACGCCGCCCGTGGGGCGGGGGCCTTCCAGTTCTGGACGAAATGCCCCGCCTTCGCGTCGAAGCGCAGACTCGTCGCCCCCGTGGTGGTGACCTCGATCGGGTCTGCCTCGCTCGTGCTCCAGTCCTCGCACGAGACGGGTGTCTGCGTGAACGACGTCACCACAGCGGGATCGGTCAGCTCGACGGCCCCGTCGAAGACCTCGAACTTCAGCGGCACGGTGGACCCGCCCTTCACGACGTTGATGACGCCGTCCATGTCGACCGGCGCGAAGAACCCGCGCAGACGCAGCGGCATGACGGTGTAGGTCGCGCTCGTCGTCGCGGAATTGCCCGCCAGGTCCGTCGCCGTCGCGCTCACGATGTGCACGCCCGGCCCGTTCGCGTAACCGTCGATACTGCACGTGGCCACACCCGACGAGGCATCCGTGGCGACGCAGTCGGGCTGCGGCGGTACCGCGCCCGCTGTGTAGGTGGCGCCGTCGGTAGGCCCGTCACGGAGCGACACCACGGGCGGGGTCAGATCTACGTTGATGTCCGACACGACACGCTGTGTCGAGTTGCCGGAGTCGTCCACGGCGATCCCTGTGACGCTCTGCCCGGCGCCCTCGCCCAGTGTGGTGTCCGGGCCGCAGGATGCCACCGCCGTGTCGTCCTCGCAGGCGAACGTCACCCGAACGGGGGTGTTGTTCCAGCCGTAGGCGTTCGCCGCCGGCGAGGTCGTCGCGGTGATGGTCGGCGCAGTCGTGTCGACGATGGTGGGCTCGATCACGAACCGGAACCACAGGTCCGCGGTCGTCAGGGGCACGCCGTCGCCGATGAGCTCGTCTCCGCCCTCGAACGGCGTGCCGTCGGCGATGTAGAAGGTCGTGGCGAGGGTCGTCCCCGGGCCGCACGAGATGTCCGCGACGATGACCGAGTACTGCTGCCCGGCGACGACGTCGACGGGCGTCGTGAGGACGATCGACGTCAGCTCGGGCACTGGCGTGCCGGGGAACGAGATCGCTTGCGACGCCAGTTCGACGCGGCTGGGTCCGACGCCCCGGGCGATCGACACCGTGGTGGTCCGTGCCACGTTCTTCGCGTGGAAGCCCACCTCGGTGAGACGGCCGGACTCGGGGGCGGTGAACGACTGCCCCCTCCGGGTTCCGTCAGCCCAGCCGTCCGGCGTGCATGACGCGCGGGCATTGCTCGCCTGGGCGTTCTCGAGGACGATCGACTCCGCGTGTGCGGGTGCTGCGGCCCCCAAGACCAGCAGGGCGGCGATCGCCGTCGCTGTGGGAACTCTCCATCGCATGGCACGACCTCCTCGTTCGGGTCCTTCGAGCGGGCGACGCGCCGTCGGCGACGCCGCGTCCGGTGTCTGCGCACACGCTACGACCGCGCCGCGCATTCGGCATCGGGCGAATGCCCTATTCCGGCATCCCTCGACCGGACGCGAGGGATGCCGGCGGCCGAGGTCAGCGGGGGAGTCCCGCCTGCGTCGCGTGCAGGTGCGCGTAGCGCCCGTTCGCGGCGACGAGCGCGTCGTGGCCGCCGATCTCGACGACCTCGCCGTGCTCGAGCACGACGATGCGGTCGGCCTGGCGGATCGTCGACAGGCGGTGGGCCACCACGAGCGTCGTCCGCCCCTTCATGAGCCGGTTGAGGGCCTCCTTCACGAGCTCCTCGGACTCGGGGTCGAGGGCCGACGTGGCCTCGTCGAGCAGCAGGATGCGCGGATCGCGCACGAGCGCGCGGGCGATCGCCAGCCGCTGGCGCTGGCCGCCCGACAGCCGGGCGCCGCGCTCGCCGACCACAGTGTCCCAGCCGTCGGGCAGGGTGTCCACGAACTCGGCCGCGTTCGCGTCGCGCAGCGCCGCGCGCAGGCGCTCGTCCGACACGTCGTCGAGGCCGTACGCGATGTTCTCGCGGATCGTGCCCTCGAAGAGCACCGACTCCTGCGGCACGACCGACACCGACTGGCGCACCGTGCGCAGGTCGAGCTCCTGCATGTCGTCGCCGTCGAGCAGGATGCGCCCCGACGTCGGCCTGACGAACCCCAGCACCAGGTTGAGCATCGTGGACTTGCCCGACCCCGACGAGCCGACGAAGGCCACAGTCTCGCCCGGCTCGATGTCGAGCGACACGTCGTGCACGGCATCCCGGTCCGCGCCGGCATACCGCTGGCTGACGTGCTGCAGCTCGAGGTGACCGCCCACGTGCGCGACGGTGCGCTTGCCCTCGTTGAGCTCCAGGTCGGGCTCCTGCAGCACCTCCGAGATCGAGCGCATCGACTCCAGGCCTCGAGCGCCGACGGGGATCAGCATCAGCAGCTGCGTGAGGCCCTGGGTGAGCAGCGTGAAGTACGACGACAGCAGAACGACCTCGCCCGGCGTGATCGGCAGCACGCCGGTGAGCGCGAAGACCGCGGCGAGCACGAGGCAGCCGAGCCCCAGCAGCTGCATCGCCACCCACGAGATCGAGGCGACGTGCCCGTTGAGCAGGTCGAGCTCGTAGCCGGCGCGGCGCACGCCGTCGGCGCCGGCCTGCACGCGCGAGACGGCGGTGCGCTCCAGGCCGTGCGCACGGGTCACCGGGATGAGCGAGGCCATCTCGCCCACGCGGGCGGCGAACCCCTCGACCTCGCGGCGGAACACCTCGTTGCGGGCGCGCGAGCGACGACTGAGGCTGCTGCGCAGCACGAGCGCGACCGGAACCGCCAGGGCGTAGACCGGCAGGAACTGCGGCACCGCGATCGCCGTCATCACGATCGCGCCGACGAGCACCATGGTCGACGAGAGCAGCGGGTGGGTCACCTGCTGCAGCATGAGCTCGACGTTCTCGACGTCGCGCACCACCTTGGTCTGCACGATCGACGAGCTCACCCGCGTGTGGTAGCCGATCGACAGGCTCTGCAGCCGTGCCGCGAGCGCGTTGCGCAGATCGGCCCCGGTGTCGCGCACGACCCGCATGAAGTTGCGGATGTACACCATGTGCATCGGGTAGTTCTGGATCAGCAGCACCGCGGCGACCCCGAACCAGATGAGGACTGTCGAGACCTCGCCGCCGGTGGCCACGAGGTCGATGATCTTCGCCGTCACGACCGGCAGGAACCACAGCGGGATCTCTTTGCACGCGAACGCGAGCACCGCGAGGATCATGCGACCTGGCCGGCGGGCCAGCAGCTTCAGCACTGAGCGGCCGGGACGGGGGTTCTGAGCGATTCCGATGACGCGAATGGCGCCGGTAAACGCTTTCTGCGTCATGATGGCAATGCTATCGACGATCCCCACGCCTCTCCACACGCCGCTGGCGCGTCGTGCGGAGCCTCTGGCGCGTGGGCCCAGCCGCACCCCGTGCGCGGAAGGACTCCACATGACGTACCACCTGGCCGGCGACTCGACCGTCGCCCCCGCGAAACCCGAAGAGCTCCCCCTCACCGGATGGGGTTCGTACATCGAGCCGGTCGTCGAGGCGCCGGTGCGCAACCTCGCCTACGGCGGCGCGACGACGGAATCGTTCCTCGCCGACGGATCGTGGGAGCGTCTGCTGCGGGGCGTCGCGCCCGGCGACACCGTCGTCATCCAGTTCGGCCACAACGACCAGAAGCTCCCCGAACTCGATGCACGCGGCGGGTACACCCAGCGCCTGCGCGGCATGGTCGAGGACGCCCGCGGCCGCGGCGCCGCCGCCGTGCTGTGCACGTCGGCCGAACGGCGCTGGTTCGACGGCGACCGCGTCACACCGACGCACGGGGACTATCCCAACGCGGTGCGCGACCTCGCGCACGAGCTCGACGTGCCGCTCATCGACCTGACGGTGTTCACGACCTGGCTCTACGAGGATCTCGGGCCCGCGGCATCCACTTCACTGCTGTCGCACTTCGCCCCCGGCGAGCACCCCGTGTGGCCCGGCGGGCTCACCGACGACACGCACTTCCGCGAGGAGGGGGCGCGACGCATCGCGGCCTTCGTCGGGCGGTCGCTGCGGGCCATCGAGCGGCGCGACGGCGATCAGCCGGCCAAGGGCTCGCAGCTGGTCAGCTGAGCCGGCGCCATGGGATCAGCCGCCGGTCGAGGCCCGCACGACCAGCTCGGGCTGATAGACCACGTTGCCGAGGTCGGAGCCGGCCGTCCCCGCGATGCGCGCCAGGAGGATCTCGGCGGCCGTGCGGCCCATCTCGCGCGCGGGCTGGCGGACCGAGGTCAGCGGCACGCCGGCGATCGCGGCGAACTCGATGTCGTCGTAGCCGACGACCGCGACGTCCTCGGGGACGCGCACCCCGCGCGAGATGAGCCCGTGCACCAGTCCGATCGCCAGGTGGTCGTTCGAGGTGACGATGCCGTCGGGGCGGTCGGCGGGGGAGCGGGAGGCGAGCTGCTCGCCGAACGCGATGCCCAGCTCGGATGTCGTGCGACTCGTCCAGATCGGCTCGAGCGTCGCGCCGCGGTGCACCGCGACGGCCAGCTGGGCGCCGTGCAGGCGCTCGCGCACCTGGCGCACCTCTTCGCGGGCGCCGACGAAGGCGAGTCGCCGACGGCCGGTGGCGATCAGGTGCTCGGCGGCGAGGCGGCCGCCCGCGACGTCGTCGAACGAGACCGAGGGCAGCTCTCCGGTGTCGTCGACCGCGTCGACGAGGACGACCGGGATGCCGCGCCCCCGCAGTCGCTGCAGCCACGGCTCCAGTGGGCCGAAGGGGCTCACGAGCGCGCCCTCGACCTGCACCCGCTCGAAGAGCTCGAGGTGGTCGCGCTCCTTGGCGATGTCGTCGCTGGAGTTGCCGACGAGGATGCGCAGTCCGGCCGCGGAGGCCGCATCCTCGGCGCCGGCCACCATGTCGGCGAAGAACGGGTTGGCGATGTTGATGACGGTCATGCCCAGCAGGCCCGAGCGTCCGGCGCGCAGCTGCTGGGCCGCCTGCAGCGGGACGTACCCGAGCTGGTCCGCGGCGGAGCGCACCCGGTCGACCAGCCGGTCGCTGACGAGGTGCGGCCGGTTCAGGGCGTTCGAGACGGTGCTGATCGACACGCCGGCACGCTCGGCGACATCGCGGATGCCGATGCGCTTCATGTCGCCGTCGCCCCCTCGCCGCGTTCGCGCTCACCTGTTGCCGGGTCCGCCACGGGGCGGAAGCCGCCGTGCGTCCGATCCGACCATGGTAGGCGCTTTCCTGCCGCTCCCCGGACGTCCGAGAGCGCTCCCATCGTTATCGGCGCGTTACGAGAAAGCATTTGACGAATGATGCCGGCGCGCCTACTCTTCAATCGAAGCGGTTCGACATCGAAGCGGTTCGACAATGATCTCGCGATCCGCTCGGCCCCCGCAGGCACCGAGAGAGCGGCAGCCACGTACACGAAGGAGTGACATGGGACGACGTCATGCTCACCCGACGGTGACCCCCGCGGTCGCGACAGTCGAAGGCACGGTCCGATGACGACGCAGGCGCAGGCTCAGACGGTCATCCAGGAGGCGACGGTCCGGGGCCTCGAGAAGAACTCGAAGAAGGGTCGCGGACGGCGACTGCGCCCGGCAGGCAGCCGGACGTCGTTCACGCTGTTCCTCTGCATCGTCCCGTTCCTCATCCTCGCGTTCCTGTTCTCGTACCTGCCGCTGTACGGCTGGATCTACTCGCTGTACGACTACAAGCCGGCGCTGGGGCTCGAGGGCAGCGAGTTCGTCGGGCTGCAGTGGTTCCAGATGCTGGTGAGCTCGCCGACCCAGATGGCGCAGATCGGGCAGGTGCTGCTCAACACCCTCGCGATCAGCTTCCTCGGCATCGCGACGTCGATCCTGCCGCTGTTCTTCGCGATCTTCCTCAACGAGATCAAGGCACCCTGGTTCCGCAACTCGGTGCAGACCCTCACGTCGCTCCCGAACTTCATCTCGTGGGTGCTCGTCTACATGATCGCCTTCTCGCTGTTCTCCAGCTCCGGTCTGGTCAACGACGTGCTCATGGACTCGGGTCTCATCACGACGCCGGTCAAGTTCCTCGACACCGACCAGAACGTCTGGATCACCATGACGCTCTGGAGCATCTGGAAGGGGCTCGGCTGGGGCGCGATCATCTACCTCGCCGCGATCGCCGGCATCGACCAGTCGCTGTACGAGTCCGCCCGCATCGACGGCGCCGGGCGCTTCCAGCTGATGCGGTACATCACGCTGCCGCAGCTCATGCCGACCTACCTGGTGCTGCTGCTGCTGTCGATCGCCAACATCCTCAACAACGGCATGGAGCAGTACTACGTGTTCCAGAACGCCTTCAACAAACAGTGGATACAGGTGCTCGACCTGTACGTCTACAACATCGGCATGACGGGCAACAGCCTGTCGATGGCCACCGCGATCGGCATGCTCAAGAGCATCATCTCGGTCATCCTCCTGCTCACCGTCAACGCGGTCTCCAAGCGCGTCCGCGGCGAATCGATCGTCTGAGGGGCGCTGCCATGACCATGACGAAGACCCTCACGACGGCCAAGCGCGGCGACACCTCCGCGCGCTACCGCGGCTCGATCGGCGACACCGTCTTCCGCGGCGGGAACTACCTGCTGTTCGCCGTGTTCGCGGTGCTGTGCGCCTACCCCTTCTACTACCTGATCATCAACTCGGTGAGCGCCAACGACATCTCGGCGCTCGGCGACGTGCGGCTGTGGCCGATCGGGTTCCACCTGTCGAACTACACGCAGGTGTTCTCGCTCCCGGGCCTGCCGCTGGCGACCGTCGTCAGCGTCGGCCGCACCGTGCTCGGCACGACCCTGACGGTGCTCGCATCCGGCTTCCTCGGGTTCATGTTCACCCAGACCCGGATGTGGGGCCGCAAGTTCTGGTACCGCTTCCTCATCATCACGATGTACTTCAGCGCGGGCCTGATCCCGGTGTTCATCATCATGAAGACGCTGGGGCTCACGAACAACTTCTGGGTCTACGTGCTGCCGTTCGTGGTGCAGCCGTTCAACGTCATCCTCGCCAAGACGTACGTCGAGTCGATGCCGAAGGAGCTGCAGGAGGCCGCCGAGATGGACGGCGCCAACATCCTGCAGGTCTTCTTCAAGGTGTACCTGCCCAACATGACGCCGATCCTCGCGACCATCGCGATCTTCAGCGCCGTGACGCAGTGGAACAGCTTCCAGGACACGCTGATCTACATCACCGACCAGAGCCTGTACACGCTGCAGTACCTGCTCTACATGTTCATCAACCAGGCATCCAGCCTCGCCCAGGCCGCGCAGAACGCCGGCGGCAACCTCGGTCAGATCGCGAACGTCGCCACGACGCAGACGCCCACGTCGATACGCATGACCGTCTCGGTGCTCGTGGTGCTGCCCATCATCTTCATCTATCCCCTGTTCCAGCGCTTCTTCGTGAAGGGCATCATGCTGGGCGCCGTCAAGGGTTGACGGCGGTCACGCACCACCAAGAAAGGAAAGCAATGAAGCTGCGAAAGAAGGTGTCCCTGGCGCTCGTGGCGCTCCTCGCCGCGGGGTCGCTCGCCTCGTGCAGTGCCGGCGGCGGCAACCAGTCCAAGGGTGCGATCTCGGAGTTCCCCGACAAGTGGGACAAAGAGATCACGATCGACGTGTTCGACGGCCTGGCGAACTACATGGGCATCCAGCAGGGCTGGTTCGCCAAGATCGTCAAAGACAAGTTCAACATGAAGCTGAACATCATCGCCCCGAACGTCGCGGGCGGCGGTGACACCCTCTACAACACGCGTGTCGCGGCCGGCGACCTCGGTGACCTCATCATCACCGACAAGGGCCAGAAGCTCGACGAGCTCATCGAGGGCGGCCTCGTCTCCGACGCGTCGGACTACTACCCGGCGATGAAGAACCTCGCGACCTACGACACCGCCGTGCAGCACCTCAACGACGGCAAGGACGGCGTCTACGGGTTCCCGTCGGCGCTGTCGACCCTCAAGCCGACCGACCCGTCGGAGGGGCTGGAGCCCACGTTCGGCGCGTACATGCGCTGGGACTACTACAAGGAGCTCGGCTATCCCGAGGTCGGCACGCTCGAAGACATCCTGCCGATCCTGAAGCAGATGCAGACCGCCCACCCGACCGCCGACAACGGGCAGCCCACCTACGGCTTCTCGCTGTTCAAGGACTGGGACGGCAACATGATGGTCACGGCGAAGCAGCCGGCGACCTACTACGGCTATGACGAGCTCGGCTTCGTGCTCGCCAAGGCCGACGGCTCGGACTACCAGAGCATCCTCGACCCCAAGGGCGAGTACATGCGCAACCTCAAGCTGTACTTCGACGCCAACCAGCTGGGCCTGGTCGACCCCGAGTCGACGACGCAGAACTACGACACGCTGTTCTCGAAGATGCAGAACGGCCAGGTGCTGTTCTCGTGGTGGCCGTGGCTCGGCCAGTCGGCCTTCAACACCGACGCCAACATGCAGGCCGGCAAGGGCTTCGAGATGGTGCCGCTGAAGGACCAGGACATCTTCTCGTACGGCGCCGAGGCGTACGGCGGCAAGCAGGTCTTCGCGATCGGCTCGAAGGCCGAGGACCCCGAGCGCATCGCGGCGTTCGTCGACTGGCTGTACTCGTCCGAGGGTGCGTACGCCAGCAGCGCGCAGACCGGCGGCACGGCGGGCCCGAAGGGTCTCACGTGGGACGTGAACGACGCCGGCGAGCCCGAGCTCACCGACTTCGGCTACCAGCAGTTCCTGGGCGGCGGCGCGACGGTGCCCGAGGAGTGGGGCGGCGGCAAGTACGAGGACGGCGTCTCGGCGCTGAACCTGAGCGCGGTGCTCCCCAAGGAGGTCGACACCGAGACGGGCTATCCGTTCAGCTACACCTTCTGGCCGACCTACCAGGCCAAGATCGCCAACTCGCTGACCGAGGACTGGTCGTCGAAGATGGGCGACGCGACCTCGACGATGGACTACCTCACCACGAATGACGAGCTGCTCGTCGCTCCGGGTGCGAGCTACGCGGCCCCGGCCGACCCGTCCGACATCGAGGCGCTGCGCAACCAGGTCAAGGAGATCATCAAGCAGTACTCGTGGCAGATGGTGTTCGCCGAGAACGAGTCGCAGTTCGACTCGCTCCGCGACGAGCTCATCTCGACGGCCGACGGTCTCGGCTACGACAAGGTGGTGGAGTTCGACATGGACAACGCGAAGTCGCAGAACGACGCCCGCGTCGCCGTGACGAAGGCGTTCGACTGACACAGGCATGACACGAAGGGCTCGGGATGAGGCATCCCGAGCCCTTCGTTCGTGCACGCACGTCCTGGGGCAGGGGAGGATGCCGCGACCGTGGGCCGACCGGGGGCTGCGGCATCCCGGGCCGACGCCGCGGGGATCAGGCCTCGTGGCGGCCGAAGACGCTCCGGAAGAGGAACGCGGTGGCGTAGGCCCCGACCGAGAAGCCGACGGTCAGCACGATGAACCCGAACGGCGGGAACAGGATCGTGAGGGCGACGAGCGTCACCGGGATGAGGAGCACACCGAGGGTGCGGACCGGTTCGGCCGCGGGGAGCAGCAGGGCGTTCTTGACCGTCTGCCGCACGGTGCTCCGGAAGTACGCGACCTGGGCCATGCCGTACAGGAAGGCGGCCAGCAGGTACGCCGCGCCGATCACGGCCATGATGCCGGCGACGCCGCCGAGGATCGTGGGCATCGAGAACCAGAACACGCTGCTGTAACCGAGCAGCACGGCCGGCGCGAGCAGGCACAGCATCACCAGCGTCGCGCGCCAGAAGTTCGCGCGGAACGCGGGCAGGAAGTCCTTCAGCGGGTGCCCGCTCTCGTCGTCGGAGTAGCGGATCGTCACCTCGTACAGCGCACTCGTGGCGGCCCCGATCGTCACGATCGGGATGCACAGCAGCAGGTACAGCAGGTTGAGCGCGACGAACGTCAGGAACGTCGTGAGGCCGCTCAGCGCGCGGCTTTCGGGGTCGATGCGCATGGCGGGTTCCCGTCGCGGGTCAGGAGGTGGTGGCGTCCCCGGTGAGGGCGGGCGGCAGCAGCCGGACGGCGGGCTTCGTGCCGTTCGCGAGGATCTCGCAGATCATGTCGGTCGCCGCCGCTCCGATGGCCTCGGCGGGCACGGCGATGCTGTCGGCGAGGCCGGGGACCGAGCGCGCGACGTCGTCGGGGCACAGGGCGACGACGGCGAGCTCGTCGCCGCGTTGCCGCCCCCGCTGCGCGATGGTCGTGGCCACATGCGGGAGCGCACCCTCGTTGTGGACGAAGAAGCCGGTGATCCCGGGGTCGTCGGTCATCACATCGGCCACCGTCGTGACCGCTTCGGCCGTGCTCGGGCAGGCGTGGACGGTGCCCACGACGCCGTTCGCCTCGCACGCCGCGAGGAATCCGCGGGCGAGCCGGTCGGCGTACGAGGTGTGTCGCGCCATGACCTCCAGCGGCGAGCCGATCAGCGCCAGGCGGCGGTGTCCGAGCGCGACGAGCCGATCGACGGCGAGCCAGCCGGCCGCCTCGAAATCGAAGTCGACGCACGGGATCGCGCGACGCCCCTGCGGCAGGCCGATCAGCACGCTCGGATGGTCGAGCCCTGACAGGGTGTCGATGCGGGGGTCGTCGGACTCGACGTCCATGACCAGCAGCGCATCCACCATCGAGCCCTTCGCGGCGCGCTGCAGCGCCTTGGAGTCGTCGCTGGCCAGCAGCAGGATGTCGTAGCCGTGCTTGCGTGCCTGCGTGACGACGCCGGTGACGATCTGCATCACGACGTGGACGTCGACGCCGGTGCGCAGCGGTGCCTGCAGGCCGATGACGTTGGTGGACCGCGAGGCCAGCGACCGGGCGCCCGCGTGGGGGCTGAAGCCCAGGTTGTCGATCGCCTTCTCGACCCGGTCGCGCGTCTCCTGCGAGATGGCGCGCTTGCCGCTCATGACGTACGACACGGTCGAGATCGATACGCCTGCCGCCTGTGCGACGTCCGCGATCGTCACCATGAGGTTCCCCGTCCTGCTAGGTCGAGCACCCGCGTCTCGCCGGGGGCGAGGTCGCTGGTGCCCATCGGACCGTCCGGCCCGTACACATTCATTGTCGCCGCTCGTGCGCCCGCGCGGAGACAGGCGCTCACGAGTCGTCCGCCGGCCCATTCCAGGTCGACCGACACGTCGCCGCGCACCCGGATGCCGCGCACCGCTCCGTCCGGCCACTGCGGGGGGAGCGCGGGCAGCAGCCGCACCCGCACCGACCCGGCGCCACCGGCATCCGGGCCGTCGTCGAAGGACTGCACGAGCGCCTCGGCGATCGCCGCGGTCAGGCCCAGGTTGCCGTCGATCTGGAACGGGGGATGCGCGCTGAAGAGGTTGGGGTAGAGGCCGCCGCGGTGCCCGCCGCCGGCCGCCTCGGCCGGCCGGAGCGCCATGCGCACGTGCTCGTGCACGGCGGCGCCGTCGCCGAGTCTCGCCTGCATCGCCGCGCGCCACGCGAGGGCCCAGCCTGTCGATTCGGGGCCGCGCAGGCGGATCGACTCCGCGGCCGCACGGGCGAGCCCGGGCGTCGCCTCGGGGGTGATCTGCGCGTACGGGAACAGCCCGACCAGGTGCGACAGGTGCCGGTGCAGCGGCTCGGCCTCGGGACGCTCGCGGTCCCACTCGAGCAGGTCGCCGCGGGCCGACACGCGGGGGCCGGGGAGCGCCGCGGTGCGCGCGGCGAGGTCCGCGACCCACGGCTCGTCGACACCCAGCACCACGGCGGCGCGACCGCACACGTCGGCGAGCTCGCGCAGCAGCGCGACGTCCATGGTCGCGGTCACGCCGACGCCGCGCTCGTGGCCGTCGGCGTCGAGGTAGTGGTTCTCGGGCGAGGTCGACGGGCTCGTCCAGGCGCGCTCGTCGTCGCCCTGGATCCACGACAGCGCGAACGCCGCCGCGGACGCGAGTACGGGCCACGCCTCGTCGCGCAGGTAGTCGCCGTCGCGGCCGTACGCGAAGCGGTCCCACAGGTGCAGGGCGAGCCACACGCCGCCGAGCGCCCAGTTCGCCCATGCCGGGTCGCCGTGCCCCGCGCCGACCGGGGCGGCGAAAGCCCACGCGTCGGAGTTGTGATGCGCCACCCAGCCGTCGGCGCCGTACAGTTCGCGGGCCACGACCGGCCCGGTCGTCTCGGACAGTCGCCGGGTGAACCGCAGCAGCGGCTCGTGGCACTCGGCGAGCCCGGTGGTCTCGGCCGGCCAGTACGCCATCTGGAGGTTGATGTTCGTCGTGTACGCGCTCGACCAGGGGCCCGGCAGCTCCGCGTTCCACAGGCCCTGCAGCGTGGCCGGCAGTCCGCCGGGCTGCGACGAGGCGAGCAGCAGGTACCGCCCGTAGTGGAACACCAGCGCGGCGAGCGCCGGGTCGTCGTCCTCCTGCGCGCGCTGCACGCGCTCTGCCGTGTCGAGTCCGCTGTCGAACCCGGGCAGCTCCAGCGCGCACCGCTCGTACTGTGTGCGGTGCGCGGCCTCGTGCGCGGCGCGCAGCTCGTCCGGATCGGTGGAGGGGATGCCGCCCACCAGCGCCGCGGCGCGCTCGATCGCACCGGTGCCGGGGTCGGGTTCGCCGGGCAGCGACGGGGCGGCGGCCGTGCCGACCGCGAACAGATGCGCGGTCGCCGGGTCCGTGACCAGCGTGTCGCCGTCGATCTCGGATGCGCCGAAGTGGCGCACGACGACGGCCCCGTGGCGTGCGGAGGCCTCGTCGTAGCGGACCGGCTCGTCGGGGTGCTCGTGGCCCGGCGCCACGTCGACCGGGAACCACCAGTCGTTGGCGAGAGCGCCGTCGCGGGCGTGCGCCGCGCTCTTGGCGCGCAGCAGCGATGCGACGTGCACCCGCACCCGCACCGGGGCGTCGGCGGTGATCTCGTGCAGGATCGCGCCCGTCACGAGGTCCGCCCACGTGCGGTGCCGCACCGCGATGCCGTCGAGCGCGTACTCGTGCGTGGCGACCCCGGTGCGCAGGTCCAGGCGCCGCGAGTGCGGCCGGCCACCCCCCGGCCGCCCCGCGGAGCGGGGAACGAGCGAAGACGAAACGCGGTGAGCCGATGGAGAGAACTCCGCCACGCGGGAGTCGCCGGACGGCCGGCTCCGGTGGGCGGCTTGCGACGACGTTTCGTCTCGCTCCGCTCGCTCAACGACCGGGAGCTCCACGTCCACATCCACCCACCCGAGCGGGAGATACGCCTGCACCCAGGGTGCCTGCATGCGCTGCAGAAGCGCTTCCGCGGCGTCGAGGTCGCCTGCGTCGAGTGCTTCGCGTGCGGCGTCGAGAGCGCCCGATCCGCGCACGGCGACATCCTCGAGCGGGTCGGCCGCGGCGCGCCCCGACCAGGCCTCGATGTCGTTGAGCCACAGGCGCTCGCCGCCCGACAGGCCCGCGCACATGGCGCCGCGGCGCCCGTTGCCGACGGGGTAGGCGTCGAGCCACTGGGCCGCCGGTGAGGACGCGCGAAGCTCGTGGAGCGCCTCGGAGGGGGCCGGCGGGACCGCATCTTCGCGGCGCGTGGACATCGTCACACCCTTAGTATATCGTCTCGGTGTTGAAGCGCTTCGAAAGTTCTCAGAAGCTTTGGGATCCGCCTTCAGAAGACCCGTCCTCGACCGAAACTCAGCGAAGAGGTTCCCCGTTCCATGGTCAGCACCCCGATCCCGCGTCGCTCCGACGCGCTCGCGCCGCTCACCGCCGACCTCGGCGTCTGCTTCGGCGGCGACTACAACCCCGAGCAGTGGTCTCCCGAGGTCTGGCGCGAGGACGCGGAGCTCATGGTCCGAGCCGGCGTCAACCTCGTGACGGTCGGCGTCTTCAGCTGGGCGCGCCTGGAGCCGAACCCGGGCGAGCGCGACTTCGCCTGGCTCGACGAGGTTCTCGATCTGCTGCACGCGCACGGCATCGCCGTCGATCTCGCGACGCCGACGGCCTCGCCGCCGCCGTGGATGGGGATCGTGCACCCCGAGACGCTCCCCGTGAACCCCGACGGGGTGGCGCTCGTCGCCGGCTCCCGCAATCAGTTCACGCCGGCATCCCGGGTCTACCGCGACTACGCGATCGCGATCGCGACCGATCTCGCCGAGCGCTACCGCGACCACCCGGCGGTGCGCATGTGGCACGTGGGCAACGAGTTCGGGCAGATCGACTTCGGCCCCGAGGCCGCGCGCGAGTTCCGGCTGTGGCTGCGCGAGCGGTACGGCACGATCGAGGCTCTCAACGAGGCGTGGGGGACGCTGGTGTGGGCCCAGCGTTATCGCGACTTCGACGAGATCGTGCCGCCGCGGCGCATGCCCTACCTCGTGAACCCGGCGCAGTCGCTGGACTTCCGCCGGTACACGTCGTTCGCGCTGCAGCGGGTGTTCGCCGAGCAGCGCGACGCGATCCGCGCCGCCGGTGCGACCCAGCCGGTCACCACGAACTTCATGGGGTTCGAACCGCTCACCGACCTGTGGTCGTGGGCCGACGAGGTCGACGTCGTCGCGGATGACCAGTACCCCGACCACGCGTCGCCCACCGCCGCGAGCGACGTCGCGCTCATCCAGGACCTGATGCGCTCGCTGGGCGGCGGACGCCCGTGGGTGCTGATGGAGCAGGCCCCGAGCGCCACGTCGTGGCGCCCGCACAATCTGCCCAAATCCGCCGACCGCTCCCGGCTCGACTCGCTGCAGGCGGTGGCCCGCGGCGCCGACGCGGTCTGCTACTTCCAGTGGCGGCAGGCGCGCTCGGGCGCCGAGCGCTTCCACTCCGCGCTGCTCCCGCACGCCGGCGCCGACACCGAGGTGTTCCGTGCGGCTGTCGGGCTCGGCGCCGATCTGCGGCGACTGCGGCCCGTCACGGGCGCGCGGGTGGCAGCATCGGTCGCCGTCCTGTTCGACTGGGAGTCGTGGTGGGCGGGCGAAGAGCCCGGCCGCCCGACCAGCCGGCTCGACACGCTCGAGCAGGTGCGCCGGTGGCACCGCGCGCTGTGGCGCCGCGGCATCGCGGTCGACCTGGTCCGGCCGGGCGCCGATCTGTCGGCCTATCGCGCGGTGCTGGTGCCGCACTCGTACATCGTCGAGGTGGATGCCGCCGCCGCCCTCCGCGCGGCCGTCGAGGCCGGCGCGAGCCTGGTCGTCGGCCCGTTCTCGGGGGTCGCCGACAGCAACGCCGCGATCCTGCAGGGCCGCTCGCCGGTGCTGCTTCGCGACCTCCTGGGGGTGAGCGGCGAGGAGTGGGTCGGCCTGCCCGACGAGCCGACGTCCGTGACCGCGGAAGCGGCATGGACGACGGTGCCGGCGGTCGCGCTGGAGGCCGGCGTGCTGGGCGAACGGCTGCGCGCCGACGGCGCCGACGTGCTGGCCCGGTTCGACGGCGGACACCTCGACGGCGCCCCCGCGATCACGCGGCACCGCGCCGGCGCGGGCACGGCCTGGTACCTGGGCGCGGTCGTGTCGGACGACGCGCTCGGGGCCGTCCTCGACGACGCCCTCGATGCGGCCGGCGTCTCGGGCGTCACCCCCGATCGCGTGCTGCCCGACGGCGTGGAGGCCGTGCGGCGCGGCGACGCCCTGTTCCTGCTCAACCACGGTCGGACGACCGGGCTCGTGACAGTGCCCGGAGCCCGGCGGGATCTCTTGTCCGACGCGGACGTCGACGGTCAGGTCACCCTGGCACCCGGCGCCGCCATGGTGCTCATCGAAAGGCACGCACAGTGAAGTTCACCGATGGCTACTGGCTCACCAGGCCCTCGCTCACCCCGCTCTACGCCGTCGAGGTCGACGACATCCGTCTCGATGAGGCCGCCGGCACGATGAGCGTGTACGCCCCGACCGCGGTGATCCGCGATCGCGGCGACACGCTCAACCGCCCGATGCTGACCGTCGTCTTCTCGGCCCCGGCGCCGGGCGTCGTCAAGGTGCACGTCGAGCGCCACGCGGGTGCCGTGCATCGCGGGCCGGACTTCGAGATCCGTGCCGCCGAGGGGTTCCGCCCCACGCTGCGGCTCGACGACGAGTGGGGCGTGCTGGAGGCGGGATCGCTCAGCGTGCGTGTCGCACGCTCGGGGCCGTGGCGCGTCGAGTTCGTGAGCGACGGCCGCGTGCTCACCACCTCGCTGCCGCGTTCGGTCGGGCACATGACCGGAACCGGGCAGCTGCGCACGCCCGTCGACCCGACCTGGGTGCACCAGCAGCTGACGATCGAGCCGGGCGAGCGCGTGTACGGCCTGGGCGAGCGCTTCGGCGCGTTCGTCAAGAACGGCCAGACCGTCGACACCTGGAACGCCGACGGCGGCACCTCGAGCGAGCAGTCGTACAAGAACGTGCCGTTCTACGTCACGAGCCGCGGCTACGGCGTCTTCGTCGACAACCCCGGCAACGTGTCGTTCGAGCTCGGCAGCGAGGTCAACTCGCGCGTGCAGTTCTCGGTCGACGGCGAGTCGCTCGACTACTACGTCATCGACGGCCCCGAGCCCAAGGACGTGCTGCGCCGCTACACCGAGCTGACCGGCCGCCCGGCGCGCGTGCCGGCCTGGTCGTTCGGCCTGTGGCTGACCACGTCGTTCACCGCCAGCTACGACGAAGACACCGTGAGCGCCTTCGTCGACGGCATGGCCGAGCGCGACATCCCGCTGTCGGTGTTCCACTACGACTGCTTCTGGATGCGCGAATACCAGTGGACCGACTTCGAATGGGACTCGCGCGCCTTCCACGACCCGGTGGGGCAGATCTCGCGCATGCACGAACGTGACGTGCATGTGTCGGTGTGGATCAATCCGTACATCGCGCAGCGATCGGCACTGTTCCGCGAGGCCGCCGACGCCGGCTACCTGCTCAAGCGCACCGACGGCAGCGTGTGGCAGTGGGACCTGTGGCAGGCCGGCATGGGACTGGTCGACTTCACGAATCCGGATGCCGCCGCCTGGTACGTCGGCAAGCTGCAGGGCCTGCTCGACCAGGGCGTCGACACGTTCAAGACCGACTTCGGCGAGCGGATCCCGGTGGACGGCGTGGTGTGGCACGACGGATCGGACCCGCAGCGCATGCACAACTACTACGCCAAGCTGTACAACGAGGTGGTGTTCGGGGCGCTGGAGCGGCACAAGGGCGTGGGCAACGCCGTGGTGTTCGCGCGCTCGGCGACCGCGGGCTCGCAGCAGTTCCCGGTGCACTGGGGCGGCGACAGCGACTCGACATTCCTGTCGATGGCCGAGTCGCTGCGCGGCGGACTGTCGCTGGCGATGTCGGGCTTCGGGTACTGGAGCCACGACATCGGCGGCTTCGAGGGCACCCCCGACCCCGGCCTGTTCAAGCGCTGGCTGGCGTTCGGACTGCTGTCATCGCACTCGCGCCTGCATGGCTCGTCGACGGTGCGCGTGCCGTGGGCCTTCGACGACGAGGCTGTCGACGTGGCACGAGAGTTCACCAAGCTCAAGATGCGGCTCATGCCGTATCTCGCCGGCGCGGCCGAGCAGGCCCACACCGACGGCACGCCGATGATGCGGCCGATGGTGCTGGAGTTCCCGGGCGACCGGTCGGGGTTCGACGCCGACACGCAGTACATGCTCGGCGACGCACTGCTGGTGGCGCCGGTGTTCACCGCTGAGGGCACCGTCGAGTACTACGTCCCCGAGGGGGAGTGGACCTCGCTGATCGACGGTTCGGTCGCGGCCGGCCAGCGCTGGATCACCGAGACCCACGGCTACGACTCGGTGCCGCTGCGCGTGCGGCCCGGCACCGTGCTCCCGTTCGGCGCCGTCGACAGCCGCCCGGACTACGACTGGGCCGACGGCGTGACCCTGCGCTGCTTCGCACTGCCCGACGGCTACGACGCGGTCACGACCGTGCCCGGTCACGACGGCACGGCCACCACATCGTTCCGGGTGCGTCGCGAGGGCGCCACGATCACCGCGACCTCCGACGACGCCCGCGCCCCGTGGGCGCTGCAGGTGGGCGACGAGGTGGTCAGGGGAGAGGCATCCACGTCCCTCACGATCGAGCTCGAGGAGGCAGGACGATGACCGGCGCCACCACCGACGTCCCCGTGTTCCGGCAGATCGACCGGCCCCTCGCCGAACGCGCGCGCGACCTGCTCGGCCGGCTGACGCCCGAGGAGCGCATCGCGATGCTGCACCAGGTCGCCCCGGCGATCGGGCGGCTGGGCCTGGCCGAATGGCACACCGGGTGCGAGGCGCTGCACGGCGCCGCGTGGCTCGGCCGCGCCACGGTCTTCCCGCAGCCCGTCGGGCTGGCCGCGACGTGGGACGAGGAGCTCGTGCGCCGTGTCGGCGAGGTCGCGGCGGTCGAGGTGCGCGCCAAGCACGCCGAGAACCCGCTCGTGAGCCTCAACGTGTGGGCGCCCGTCGTCAACACGCTGCGCCACCCCGGCTGGGGGCGCAACGAGGAGGGCTACTCCGAGGACCCGCACGTGACCGCCGTGTTCGGCACCGCGTACTCGAGGGGATTGCGCGGCGACCACGAGCGCGTGTGGCGCACGGTGCCGGCGCTCAAGCACTTCCTCGGTTACGACAACGAGACCGACCGGTCGGTGACGTCGTCGGAGATGTCGCTGCGCACGCTGCACGAAGAAGAGCTGCCGGCGTTCCGCGGCGCGATCGAGGCGGGCGTCGCCGGCGGCATGATGCTCGCCTACAACCGCGTTAACGGCGTGCCCGCCCACACGCAGCCCGAGCTCGTCGCCGAGGCACGGACCTGGTCCGACGAGTCGATCGCGGTGGTGTCGGATGCCGGCGCTCCGACGTTCCTCGTGACGACACAGCGCGCACAGCCCGACCACGTCCACGCCGCGGCCGCGCTGGTGCGCTCGGGCCTCGACTCGTTCACCGACAACGACGCGAACTCCGCGCCCACGATCGGGTACGTGACCGAGGCGCTCGCCGCGGGACTCATGACCGCCGACGACGTCGACCAGGCGGTGCTGCGCCTGCTGGAGCTGCGGATCCGGACAGGCGAGTTCGATGGCGACGCCGACCCGTACGCGGGCATCGGTGCCGACGCCATCGACGCGCCGGCGGCGCGCGAGCTCGCACGTGAGGCGGTGGTGCGCTCGGTCGTCGTGCTGCGGAACGACGCCGGGGTGCTGCCGTTGACCGCGACCTCGCGCGTCGCCGTCGTCGGCCCCCTCGCCGACGCCGTGCTCACGGACTGGTACGCCGGCACGCCGCCGTACGCGGTCGGCATCGGCGCCGCGGCCGCCGAGCGGTTCGACGAGGCCGAGGTCGTCACCGGGGACGACACCGTCGCGCTGCGCGCGGTCTCGTCCGGGCGCTACGTCACCGCGGCGGCGGACGGCTCGAGCGTCGAGGCCTCGGCCGAGGCCGTCGGCGAGGAGGCGCTGTTCGACGTGACCGACTGGGGCGACGGCATCCTCACCCTCCGCTCGCACGCCAGCGGCCTGCTGCTGACCGGCGCACGCTGGCCGATGCGGGCCGACGCGAAGCGGGTCGGCGAGTGGATCGTGCAGGAGAGCTTCCGCGCGCACCACCACGCCGACGGCACGGTGTCGCTGCTGCACCTCGGCTCGGGCCGGTGGGTGCGCACGTTCCGCGACTCGGGCCTGCTCGCCGCCGAGGCCGTCACGCTCGACAAGGCGGAGCGCTTCGGCGTGCGCGTCGTGCGCTCGGGCGCCGAGGCCGTCGCCGAGGCCGCCGCGCGCGCGGACGCGGTGATCGTGGCGGTCGGCAACGATCCGCACCTGAACGGCCGCGAGACCGAGGACCGCCCCCACCTGCGGCTCCCCGAGGCGTGGGCCGAGACGTGGCGGGTGGCCCGCGAGGCCAACCCGCGCACGGTGCTCACGATCGTGTCGAGCTATCCGTACGTGCTCGACGGCGCGGCCGCCGCCGAGACAGTCGTATGGTCGAGCCACGGCGGGCAGGAGCTCGGCCACGGCGTCATCGACGTGCTCTCGGGCGACCGCGAGCCCGCTGGCCGCCTGTCGCAGAGCTGGCCCGCCACCGAGCAGCAGCCGGGCGACCTGTTCGACTACGACACTCTGCGCCAGGGCGCCACCTACCGGCACCAGCCCGAGGCGCCCGCCTTCGCCTTCGGCCACGGACTCACCTACACCTCGGTGTCGTACGAGTCGGTGACGGTCCAGGATGCCGTCGCCCCGGCGCCCGCGCCGACGCACCGGCATGCCGGCTTCGCGCCGCGCGAGGGCGACGACGCGGTGCGGGTCACCGTGCGCGTCGCCAATACGGGGGAGCGCGACGCCCAGGAGCTCGTGCAGCTCTACGCCCTGCCGCCGCGCGAGTTGACGCTGCCGGCGCCTCGCCGGCTGCTGGTCGCCTACGCCCGCGTGCTGCTCGCTCCGGGCGAGACCCGCGACGTCGAGCTCGCCTTCGGCGTCGACCGCCTCTCGGTGTGGGACGACGCGGTGCGGCTGCCCGGCGCGGTCGACGACTGGGTCCACCAGGGTGCGCTCCGTGTGCAGCCCGGCGCCTACACGCTGGCCGCGGGGCCTTCGGCGTGGGAGCTGCCGGTCTCGGGCGTGCTGGAGGTCACCGCTTCCGCTCGTTGAGCGCTCAACGACCGGAAGGGTTCGGCCGCTCAACGACCGCGGGCCTACGGCGCCAGCTCGGCCGCCAGCATCCGCGTCTCCTCCGGGGTCCAGATGCGGTCGCCGAACACGTGCCGGTGGGTGAGTGAGAGCTCCTCGCCGGGCGCGAGCACGATGTGCTCGGCGAACGAGGGCGAGGGTGCGAGGATCGGCGTCGGCTCGCTGCGCACGAACCAGCGGATCGCCGGAGCGCCGGTCGACGTGCCGGCGTACGCGAGCACCGTGCCGCCGCCGTCGACCTCGTCGTGCCGCCCGGAGAACGCGACCCACGGCGCCTCGGCGCCCATCACCGCGTCGGCGCCGGTGTCGTCGGCGAAGCCGCCCGCGAGCACGCGGCCGCCGGTCCACGCCCGCGGCATGCGGATGACATAGCCGGTGTAGCCCGCGTTCGGGCGGCCCTGCGTCGTAGGGCTGCCGAGCTCGAGGCCGTGCCCGGCGATGTTGCGGAGCGTCGTCGCGAAGTCGAGGATCCAGAGGCCGCGCTCCGGGTCCACGCCGTGGAAGCGGTGCGTGCGGGTCTCGTCGACCCATTCCTGCCCGGCCTGGGTGATCCAGGTCAGCTGCTCGGCGAACGACACCGCGGGACCGGCATCCACCACGTCCGTGAAGGCGTCGTGACGCATGCGGCCGACGTTGTCGAGCTGCACGTACCCGCTGTCGCGGCGATACGTCGGTCCGCCCCAGAAGTTCTCGCCCGACACGTGCGTCCACGTCAGCTGCAGGCCCTTGTGCCAACGGTGGTCCCACGGCCGGTAGGCCGTCAGGGGAGCGCCGTCGAGCGTGCGGAGGGGATGCAGGAACGGCTTGGGACCCTCTGCGACCGGGCCGCCGCCGTCGAACGCATACCGGGCGATGTCGACGCCGGACACGGTGACGACGGCGTCGGTGTCGTCGAGGCGGAGCGAGAGATCGGTCATGCGTCCATTGTCGCCGAGCGGGGCGGAAAACGCATTCCCAAAAAAGTTCTTGTCATCGCGAGAATCGTGCCGTTACAGTGGCCGGTAGTTTCATCGAGGGTTATTTTTATCCCTGTTCTTGGTGTCGAGGTCGACGCCGGTTGTCACCGCAGAGAGGCGGAGGATGGCTCTGAAAGAAGCGCCCCAGCAGACGGCGCCACCCCCACGGGCGCTGCCCGAGGCGACCCCGCCGCGTCGGCGGAAGTCGTTCTGGCAGCACGTGAAAGACAGCCGCATGCTGCTGCTGATGTGCGTGCCGGCGATCCTGTACTTCATCGCGTTCAACTACGGGCCGCTGCCCGGCATCTGGATCGCGTTCACCAACTTCAACTACACCGACGGCATCTTCGGGAGCCCCTTCGTGGGCCTCAAGAACTTCGAGTTCCTGATCAAGTCGGGGCAGCTGTGGGTGCTCACGCGCAACACGATCCTCTACAACGTGGCGTTCATCGTGCTGGGGAACATCTTCCAGATCGCGATCGCCATCATGTTCAACGAGGTGCGCCTGAGGTACTTCAAGAAGGTCACGCAGGGCGTGATGTTCCTGCCCTACTTCATCTCGGTCGTGCTCATCGGCGTCATCGCGTTCAACATGCTGAACTACGACACCGGCGCGCTCAACACGCTGATCAAAGAGACCGGCGGCGACCCGATCAAGATCTACAGCATGGCCGGCATCTGGCCGATCATCATCATCCTGGTCTTCCTGTGGCAGAGCACGGGCTACGGCTCGATCGTCTACTTCGCGGCGATCATGGGCATCGACAAGGGCTTGTTCGAGGCCGCCGCCATCGACGGCGCGTCGGCCTGGCAGCGCATCCGCTACGTCATCCTGCCGAGCCTCAAGCCGACCTTCATCATCCTGCTGCTGTTCTCGCTCGGCGGCATCATGCACGGCAACTTCGGGCTGTTCTGGAACCTCGTCGGCAACAACGCGGCGCTGTTCCAGACGACCGACATCATCGAGACCTCCGTCTACCGGATGGTCATGTCGCAGAACAACTTCACGACGTCGACGGCCGTCGGCCTGTATCAATCGCTGTTCGGCTTCGCCATCGTGCTGCTGGCGAACTGGATCGTCCGAAAGATGAACAAGGACTATGCCCTCTTCTGATCTGCTGCTGCCGTCGGCGACCGAGACGCTCACCACCGTTTCCGGCAAGCGGCGCACGCAGCGCTGGTGGACGCGGTCCAACCGCGCGCGTCCGGTCAAGCTCGCCCGCAGCGACTACGCGCTCCGCGGCATCTCGTACGTGTTCATCACGTTCTTCTCGCTGTTCTGCCTGCTGCCGTTCGTCCTCATCCTGTCGGCGTCGTTCTCGAGCGAGTCCGCGATCCGCGAGAGCGGGTTCGGCTTGTTCCCCAAAGACTTCACCCTCGACGCATACGAGTACATCTTCGCGGCGCCGCAGCAGATCCTCGGGTCGTACATCGTCACGATCACGATGACCGTCACGGGCACCGCGGTCGGCCTCATCATCATCGCGATGACGGGCTACGCGCTGTTCCGCCAGGACTTCCGCTTCCGCAACCAGATCACGTTCTTCATCTACTTCACGACGCTGTTCTCGGCCGGTCTCGCCCCCACCTTCCTGTGGGTGAGCCGAACGCTGGGACTGCGGGGCAGCTACCTCGCGGTCTGGCTGCCGCTGCTCATGACGCCGTGGCTCATCATCCTGATGAAGAACTTCATGCGCACCGTCCCGTACGAGGTCATCGAGTCGGGCAAGGTCGACGGCGCCGGCGACTTCCGGATCTTCTGGCAGCTGACGCTCCCGATGATGAAGCCGGCCCTGGCCACTGTCGGGCTCTTCCTCGCCCTCGGCTACTGGAACGAGTGGTACCTGTCATCGCTGTATCTCGGCTCGACAGTCGAGTTCAAACCGCTGCAGTACTACCTCTACAACATCATCAACACGGCCAACGCCCTGCGGAACTCCGTCGCCGGCTCGAACGTGAGCATCACCGATCTGCCGAGCAACACCCTCAAGATGGCCAGCGCCGTGCTCGCGACCGGGCCGATCCTGCTCGCCTATCCGTACGTCCAGCGCTACTTCGTCAGCGGCATCACCGTCGGCGCAGTGAAGGGCTGACGTCCCCCGACGACACGGTCCGCCCTGATGCGGACCGTGATCCGGGATGCCGCACGCCGAAGCATCCCCTGCACGTCCCCACCAAGAGATGAGAGCCGAAGGAGCCTCACATGTCACACCGAATCATCAAGGGAGTCGCCGCCCTGGCGGCGCTGGGCCTCAGCGCCGGGGCGTTGGCGGGCTGCACCGCCGACAGCAGCGACGACTCCACGGGCAAGCCGACCGAGATCACCATGCTGGTGCTCGGCGACAAGCCCACCAACGGCCGCCTCGAGGCCATGCTCGACAAGCTGAACGAGAAGCTCGTGAAGCAGGCCAACGCCAAGCTCGACCTGTTCTATGTCGAGTGGGCCGACTGGCAGACGCAGTACAACCTGCAGCTGCTGTCGGGCGACGACAACGTCGACCTCATCACGACGGCGACCGACTGGCTGTACGCGTGGGAGAACGCCGACAAGGGCGCCTTCCTGCCGCTGACCGAGGACATGCTCAAAGAGAACGCGCCCAAGACCTGGGCGCAGGTCGACGCGGACGGCGACTGGGACCTCACCAAGCTCGACGACCAGATCATGTTCATCCCCGAGGACAACTACACCCAGTACACCAACCACGGGTTCTTCTACCGCGGCGACTGGGCCACCGAGGCGGGCTTCGCGGACGGCGAGATCACGAAGTTCGAGGACTTCACGAAGTACTTCCAGTGGATCAAGGCCAACAAGCCCGACGCCTACCCGTGGGATGTCGCGGGTGCGGCCAACGGCGAGGCGGCCCTCACCGGCTACCTCCAGGGCCACACCGATCTCGGGACGCTGCAGGGCGTGAGCGCCGGCAACTACGCGCCGTTCCAGATCTCGGCGTCCGACCCGTACGAGGTGACCTCGTGGTACATGGACAGCGACGAGCTGGTCGACGCCGCCGAGCTCACGAAGGAGTGGAACGACCTGGGCGTGTGGCGCGAGGACGCGCTGAACTACGACGGCGACACGCGTGAGGAGTTCTACGCGGCGCTCTCGGGCACCGACCAGCACCACACGCAGACCTTCATCGGCCAGATCGTCAACAACATGACCACGAAGCAGCCCGGCTCCGACCCGAAGATGTTCTACTGGGGCCAGGAGAACGGCAACCTCTTCAAGGACATCAAGACGCACGGCGCGATGGCGGTCAGCGCGAACTCGAAGAACCCCGAGAAGGCGCTGCAGGTGTACGACCTCATCCGCAACGACGAGGCGGACTACGACCTGCTCAACTTCGGCATCGAGGGCACGGACTACATCCTCACCGACGACGGCAAGCTCACCTACCCCGAGGGCTACGACTCGTCGACCGACTCGCTCGGCTCCAATTTCTGGGCCGGCCGCATGGACGAGTTCGAGTACCCGAAGCTGACGGACGCGCCGAACAAGGACGACATCTACGCGAGCCTCGACAAGGTCGCCGGGGACTACCCGTACTCGACGCTCATCGTCGACAAGTCGGCGATCGACCCGACGCTCGCGGCGATCGGCGGCGTGCTGTCGGAGTACATCCCGCAGTTGGAGTACGGCAAGTTCGACGACCCCGCCGCGGCGGTCGCCGAGATGCGCCAGAAGCTGAAGGACGTCGGCTTCGAGGACGCCCGCGCCTCGATCCAGTCCGACCTGGACGCCTGGGCCGAAGACCACAAGGTCGACTGACGGTCCGCTGACGGGCGGGTCCGCGCGCCGCGGGCCCGCCCGCCCCACCCTCCGCACCCCTTCACGAAAGGCAGCCCCGCATGGCGAGCATCTTCGCGCCGGACTCCGCGCTGATGCGGTTCCTCACGCGCATCGCCGACCTGATGCTTCTGAACATCCTGTTCATCGTCACGGCGCTGCCGATCGTGACGCTGCCGGCCGCGCTCACGGCGCTCGACTTCGTGGCGCTGCGCGTCGCGACCGACACCGACCGCACGATCACCGGCGACTACTTCCGCTCGTTCCGGCGGAACTTCCGCCAGGCCACGCTCATCGGACTGCTGCTCGCGGTCGCCGGTGCCGCGCTGGTGGCGTGGTACGTCGTGGTGACCGAGCTCGTGCCGACCGGCGTGCTGCGGTTCGTGCTGCTGGCGGTCTGGTTCGTCCTGGTCTTCGTCGCGGCGATGTGGGCCCTCTACGTGTTCCCGTACCTCGCCAAATTCGAGGGCGGCACCCGCGAGGTGCTGCGCAACGCGCGGCTGATGTCGTTCCGGCATCCCCTCGCTCCGCTCACCGTCATCCTGCTGTCGGCGCTCGCCGTCATCGTCACGATCTTCTCGCCGCAGGCCACCGGCTACGGCATGCTGTGGCTGCTCATCGGCTTCGCCGCGATCGCGTATCTCGGCGCCCTGCTCTTCGCGCGCGTGTTCGAGCGGTACGCGCCGAGCCCGAAAGCCCCGTCCGCCCTCGAAGAAGAGGACTGATCCCCGTATGCGCATCTTCGCCGTAGAGCGGTGGGCCTTCGCGCTCGCCGACGACCGCGACGCCAGGGTCAAGCGTCACGACGACACGTCGTGGCGCGAGGTCGCCCTGCCCCATGACTGGAGCGTCGAGCTCGGCTTCGACCGTGACGCGTCGAGCGGCACCGGCTACCTGCCGGGCGGCGTCGGCTGGTACCGCGCCCACGTGTCGCTCCGCGAGCTCGCGGCGCTCCCCGACCAGCACGTCCGGCTCGCGTTCGGCGGCGTGTACAAGAACGCCGACGTCTGGGTCAACGGGTACCACCTCGGCGGCCGTCCGTCGGGGTGGGTGCCCTTCTCGTTCGACATCACCGAGCTGCTCTCGTACGCCCCCGACGACGATCTCGTCATCGCCGTGCGGGTCGAGCACACCGACATCTCGGACTCCCGCTGGTACAACGGCTCGGGCATCACGCGCGGCGTCGAACTGCACGTCGACGAGGCGGTGCGGCTGCGTGAGCACGGCACGACGGTGACGACGACTTCGCTGGATGCCGCAGCCGCGACGCTCCGGATCACCCACGGGCTGGTGTCCGACGCCGACGTGCCGGTGGCGGTGCGAGTGCGCCACGAGCTCCGCTCGCTGGCCTCCGGCCGCGTGCACGAGTTCGCCGCCGATGCCGTCGTCCCAGCGGCCGGCGAGATCGAGCTCGCGCTCGAGGCGGTCGTGCCCGAACCCGAGCCGTGGTCCGACGCCGACCCCGCGCTGTACCGGCTCACCACGACCCTCGTCTTCCCGGCCGGCGGTGAGGAGCGCCGGTCGACGTACGAGCTGGTGACCGGCATCCGCACCTTCGCCTTCGACGCGGATCGCGGCTTCTCGATCAACGGCGAGCCCCGCGTGCTCAAGGGCGTGTGCCTGCACGAGGACGCGGGCGCGCTCGGGGTCGCCGTGCCGGCCGCGGTGTGGCTGCGGCGGCTGCTGTCGCTGCGGCGGATGGGCGCGAACGCGGTGCGGATGGCGCACAACCCGCACGCCCCCGAGCTGTACGCGCTGTGCGACGCGCTCGGCCTGTTCGTCATCGACGAGGTGTTCGACGAGTGGGAGAACCCGAAGAACAAGTGGTGGCAGGGGCACAACGTGTACCCGCCGCGGCATGAGGGGTATGCCAAGGACTTCCCGCACTGGCACGAGCGCGACCTCGTCGCGACGGTCGACGCACACCGCCATCACCCCTCGATCATCGCGTGGAGCATCGGCAACGAGGTCGACTACCCGAACGATCCGTACGCGAGCCCGCTGTTCGCCGAAATGACCGGCAACAACGACGCGAACAAGCCGGCGGCCGAGCGCGTGTACGACCCGAGCCGGCCCGACGTGCGCCGGCTCACCACGATCGCGCGGCGGCTGGCGGGCATCGTGCGCCGGGCCGACCCGACGCGTCCTGTCACGCTGGCCGCGGCGTTCCCCGAGCTGTCGAGTCGCACGGGGCTCTTCGAGCCGCTGGACGTCGTTGGCTACAACTACAAGGAGCACCTGTACGAGGACGACCACGAGCGCTTCCCCGCCGTGCCCTTCCTCGGCAGCGAGAACGGGCACGGCTACGCTCAGTGGCGCGCGGTCGTCGACCACGACTTCGTCGCCGGCCAGTTCCTGTGGACGGGCGTGGACTACCTCGGCGAGGCGCACGGCTGGCCTGTCCACGGGTCGGGCGCGGGCCTGATGACCCTCGCCGGCTTCGAGAAGCACGCGTGGCACCTGCGTCGCAGCTGGTGGTCGCACGAGCCTGTCGCACACCTGGTGACGCGTCCGCTCGCCGGTGGTGCGGGCGCAGACTTCTGGCGGCACCCGGTCGGACGCGAGTGGGATGCAAGCGCCGCCGGTCCGGTCGAGGTGCTGGTGTTCGCGAACGGCGATGAGCTCTCGCTGTCGTGCGACGGCGAAGAGCTCCCGCTCGTGCGCGACTACGACCACGGCTGG
Organism: Microbacterium jejuense; assembly: GCF_039544225.1. Classification (NCBI taxonomy): domain Bacteria; kingdom Bacillati; phylum Actinomycetota; class Actinomycetes; order Micrococcales; family Microbacteriaceae; genus Microbacterium; species Microbacterium jejuense. The sequence goes on along the minus strand of NZ_BAABLG010000008.1, from coordinate 454,936 downwards.
TGGAGCGCCGTCACCGCCGCGCGCCCGGCCCCGCTCGTGCTCGAGTCGCGCCGCGGCGGCGAGATCGTGGCGCGGGACGAACTGCCGGCGCGCGGCGAGGCGGTCCGCCTCGAGGCGGAGGTGTGGATGCCCGAGGCCGAGGCCGTCGCCGCGTGCACGACGGCCGGCATTCCGCAGGGCGACGTTGTGCAGATCGAGTGCACGCTGCGCGACGCCGCCGGCGGGGTCGCGCGCGACGACCGGATGGTCGAGGTGGAGGTCGAGGGCGGAGTGCTGCTCGGCATCGAGAACGGCGATCTCGCCGACAACACCCCGTACGCCTCCGCCGCACGACGCACGCTCGACGGCCGGCTGATCGTGTTCGTCCGCTCTGCGGGCGCGACCTCGGTGCGCCTGCGCGGCGAGGGGCTCACCGCCGGGCTGGTGGTGCTCGGCGCGTGACATACTGGCGAGACTCGACGGTGCAGGAGTGAGCATGGGGGTGCTTCGACGGACGTCGCGCGACATCCGGAGCGATTCGCGGCTGGACGTGCTTCACGCGGTGCTGTCGGCGGGTGAGACGACCCGGAACGAGCTGACGCAGACGACGGGCCTGAGCCCCGCGACAGTGGCGACCGTCGTCGGCGACCTCATCGGCGAGGGCATCGTCGTCGAGACGAAGGTGACAGCGGGTCGCATCGGCCGCCCGACGGCGACGCTCGCGATGAACGCCGCCCGTGGTCGCGTGGTGGGCGTCGACGTCGCCGAGACGTACGTGCGCGCCGTGGTGTTCGACGCCGCGCTCACCCAGCTCGCGCACGCCCAGGTGGCGCGCGACGAGCACGTGCTCGACCCCGACTCGGTGGTCGAGGGGATCGGCCGTGCCGTCGACCTCGTGCTGGCCGAGGGCGGCGTCCGCCGCGACGAGGTGCTCGGGGTGGGGGTGTCGCTGCCGGGACTCGTGCAGGGCCCGAACTCGGTGTCGGTCGTCGTGCCGAACTGGACATGGCACGAGCTCGAGCTCGACAGGCTGCGCGAACGCGTGGGAATGCCGCTGGTGATCGACAACCCGCTGAAGGCGATGGCCACCGCCGAGCTGTGGCTCGGCCGCGGCCGGTACTTCTCCAGCCTGGCGACCATCAACCTCGGCACCGGCGTGGGCGCGGGCATCGTGCTGGAGCGGCGCATCCTCCGCGGCGCGACCAACTCGGCGGGCGAGTGGGGGCACTCGCTGCTCGTGCTCGACGGCCGGCGCTGCCGCTGCGGGCGCCATGGCTGTGTCGAGGCGTACCTCGGCGTCCCCGGCATCCAGCAGACGCTCCGCGAGATCGACCCCGTGCACGCGCTGGTCGGCCTCGGCGAGAGCGACTTCATCGCCGCGCTTGCTCGGGCGGCCGACGATCCCGAGCCCGATCCTGCGGTGACCGAGACGATCGCGCGGACGGCGTACTACCTGGGCTCGGCGCTGGCCGACCTCGTCGCCGTCGTCAATCCCGAGGTCGTCACGCTCACCGGCTGGACGACGTGGGCGCTCGGCGACAAGTTGCTCCCGGCCACGCGCACGCACCTGCGGGAGCAGTCGCCGGGATGGTCGGCGCGCGACCTCCTGCTGGAGGTGTCGACCGTCGGCGGCAACTCGGTGGCGACCGGCGTGGCGACGACCGCGCTGGAGCGCTATCTCGCCGACGCCGGTCTGCTCACGACGCAGATCCCGATCGCCCTCTGAGCGACCGGGGCTCAGGCGCCCGCGAGCGCCTGCGACACCACCTCACGGGCCTCCGCCTGCACCTGCGCGAGGTGCTCGGGGCCGCGCAGCGACTCGGCGTACAGCTTGTAGACGTCTTCGGTACCCGACGGGCGGGCGGCGAACCACGCGTGCTCGGTCTGCACCTTGAGGCCGCCGATCGCCGCGCCGTTGCCCGGGGCGTGCGACAGCTTGGCCGTGATGGGCTCACCGGCGAGCTCGGTCGCGGTGACCGCCTCGGGCGCGAGCCTGCCGAGGGCCGCCTTCTGGGCGGGGGATGCCGGAGCGTCCACGCGCTGGTAGGCCGACGCCCCGAACTCGGCCTCGAGCTCGGCGTAGCGCTGCGAGGGCGTCTTGCCGGTGACCGCGATGATCTCGGAGGCGAGCAGGCACAGCAGGATGCCGTCCTTGTCGGTCGTCCACACCGTGCCGTCGAAGCGCAGGAACGACGCGCCCGCCGACTCCTCGCCGCCGAACGCCACCGAGCCGTCGAGCAGGCCGGGCACGAACCACTTGAACCCGACCGGCACCTCCAAGAGCGGCCGGCCGAGCGATTCTGCCACGCGGTCGATGATCATCGAGCTGACGAGGGTCTTGCCCACGGCGGCGTCGGCCGGCCAGTGCGGGCGGTGCGCGTACAGGTAGTCGATCGCGACGGCCAGGTAGTGATTCGGGTTCATGAGGCCGGCGTCGGGCGTCACGATGCCGTGGCGGTCGGCGTCCGCGTCGTTGCCGGTGAGCACGTCGTACTCGTGACGGCGGCCGATGAGCCCCGCCATCGCGGACGGCGACGACGGGTCCATGCGGATCTTCTCGTCCCAGTCGAGGGTCATGAACCGCCAGGTCGGGTCGACGTCGGGGTTCACGACCGTGAGGTCGAGGCCGTGCACCTCGGCGATGAGCGCCCAGTACTCCACCGACGCGCCGCCCAGTGGGTCGGCGCCGATACGCACGCCGGCGCGGCGGATGGCCTCGACGTCGATGATGTTCGCGAGGTCGCGCACGTACGCGTCGCGGAAGTCGTAGTCGCCGAGCTTGTCGCCGTCGATGTCTTTGAACGGCGTGCGTTCGACGCCCTGCAGGCCCGCGGCGATCAGCTCGTTCGCGCGGTCGGCGATCCAGCCGGTGGCGTCGGTGTCGGCGGGGCCGCCGTTCGGCGGGTTGTACTTGAAGCCGCCGTCGCGCGGCGGGTTGTGGCTGGGAGTGACGACGATGCCGTCCGCGCGGCCGGGGTCGGCGGCATCCCTCCCGCGGTTGTACGCGAGGATCGCGTGGCTGAGAGCGGGGGTCGGCACCCACGCGTCACGCGAATCGACGCGCACGTCGACGCCGTTGGCGACGAGCACCTCGATCGCGCTGCGCTCGGCGGGCAGCGACAGGCCGTGCGTGTCGCGGCCGAGGAACAGCGGCCCTTCGATGCCCTGCGTGCGGCGGTAGTCGACGATCGCCTGCGTCGTGGCGAGGATGTGGGCCTCGTTGAAGCTGCCCGACAGCGAGGAGCCGCGATGGCCGCTCGTGCCGAAGACCACGCGCTGCTCGGCGACCGCGGGGTCTGGCGAGATGTCGTAGTAGGCGGCGATCAGCTCATCGATGTCGATGAGGTCGGAGGGTTCGGCGGGCTGTCCTGCGCGACTCATGCGCCTAGTCTGCCTGGCTCGCGGCCCGCGCGCACGGTTCGTGTCGCGGGCGGACCGGAATAGGCTGGCACGCGTGACTTCCGAGCTCGACGGTACCCAGGACCCCGCCCCTGTGCGTCGCACGTACAGCTATCTGGGACCCGCCGGGACTTTCACCGAGGCGGCGCTGGCCCAGGTCCCCGAGGCTCGCGGCCACGAATGGCGCCCGGTGCGCAACGTCGGCGAAGCGCTCGCCGACGTGGTCGAGGGCCGCTCGGACGCCGCCATGATCGCGATCGAGAACTCGGTCGACGGTGGCGTGTCCACGGCGCAGGACGCGCTGGCGACGATCCCGGGCCTGCGGATCGTGGGGGAGTACCTCGTGCCCGTCGAGTTCGTGCTCGTCGGCCGGCCCGGCGCGCGCCTCGAAGACGTCACCCTGATCGCCGCGCACCCCGTGGCCTATGCGCAGTGCCTGCAGTGGCTCTCGCAAGCGCTGCCGGCGCATGCTCACGTGCCCGCCGCGAGCAACGTCGCCAGCGCCATGGGCCTGCTCGACGGATCCAGCGACGCGGATGCCGCGATCGCCCCTCCGGGCATCCTCGAGCACCACGAGCTCGAGCTGCTCGCCTCGAACATCGGCGACAACCCGAACGCGGTGACCCGCTTCGTGCTCGTCGCGCGGACCGTCGTGCCGCCCGAGCCCACCGGCGCCGACAAGACCTCGCTCATCGTCGAGCTGCCCGACGACCACCCCGGTGCCCTGCTCGAGATGCTCGAGCAGTTCGCGACGCGCGGCATCAACCTGTCGCTGCTGGCCTCGCGGCCGATCGGCGACGAGCTCGGCCGGTACCGGTTCGTCGTCGACGCCGACGGGCACCTGCAGGACGAGCGCATGGCCGACGCCCTCATGGGACTGCGCCGGTTCAGCCCGCGCGTCACGTTCCTGGGCTCGTACCCGCGCGCCGATCGCGCCGTGGTGCACTACCCCGAGCGCTACGCCGACGACGTGTTCGTCGAGGCGCGCGACTGGCTGCGCGGCCTCCTCTCGGGCGAGCCCGCGACCGACTGACGTCGCGCGGTCCGTCTCCGGTCCGACGAACGAGGCGTTCGCGCGGCTCACGTCGATCCCACCCGTCGGTTGTCCGATCCGATGAGCGGGGCGCACTCGATTTGTCGGATCAGACGAAAGGTCGCCGCCGAGCGCTCCTTATCGTGTCCGCATGGACACCCGCGCTGACGTCTCCGCCTTCCTCGCCACCGAGTTCGCCCGACTGGTGAGCGATCACGGCGTCCCCGGCGCCTCGATCGCCGTCCTCATGGACGGCGAGGTGGTCGAGGCCGCCGCCGGGGTGCTGAGCACCGCGACCGGTGTCGAGGCCACCGTGGACTCCGTGTTCCAGATCGGCTCGATCACAAAGGTGTGGACGACCACGCTGGTCATGCAGCTCGTCGACGACGGGCTGCTCGACCTCGACGCCCCGATCCGCAGTTACCTCCCGGAGTTCCGCATCGCCGACGAGAGCGCGGCGGCCGCGATCACGACGCGTCAGCTGCTGAGCCACCGCGCCGGTTTCGAGGGCGATGTCTTCACCGACACCGGACGCGGCGATGACGCGATCGAGAAGTACCTCGCCACGCTCGGCGAGCTGCCGCAGGTCTTCACCCCGGGCGAGCTGTTCGCCTACAACAACGCCGGGTTCAGCGTGCTCGGGCGGCTCGTCGAGGTGCTGCGCGCGAAGCCGTGGTCGACGGTCCTCGTCGAGCACCTCGTGGCTCCCCTCGGGCTCACGCACGTCGCCCCCAGCGCATACGAGGCGATCCTGTTCCGCGCCGCAGTCGGCCACATGGGTCCCGGCGAGGACGGCACCGAGACGCCCGCTCCCGTGTGGGCGCTCGCGAAGTCGAACGAGCCCGCCGGATCCATGCTCGCCATGACGCCGCGCGATCTGGTCGCCTTCGCGCAGATGCACCTCGCGGGCGGAGTCGCCGCAGACGGCACGCGCGTGCTGTCGGAGGCATCCGTCGCCGACATGCAGCGCACGCAGGTGAAGCTGCCGACGCTCACCGGCATGGGTGACGCGTGGGGCCTCGGCTGGGAGATCTTCGTGGAGGGAGGGCCGTCCGTCATCGGCCACGACGGCGGCACGATCGGCCAGTCGGCGTTCCTCCGGGTGATCCCCGAGGCGGGTCTCGCCGTGGCCATGCTGACCAACGGCGGCGACGTGATGGCGCTGTTCGACAGCACCGTGAAGAAGATCGTGAGCGAGGTCGCCGGTGTGGAGCTGCACGGATTCCGCAAGCCCCCGGCCGAACCCGAGCCGGTCGACGCGACGCCGTACGTCGGCTCGTACTCGAACTCGACCTTCGACATGACCGTCAGCCTCGACGACGACGGCAGGATCTGGCTGGACAGCAACCCCAAGGGGATCATGGCCGAGATGGGGCAGAAGCCCGAGCACGTCGAGCTCGTCGGGCTGAGCGAGGGCGCGCTGATCGCCGTCGAGCCGACCATGAAAGAGATGCACGTCATCTACGCCTTCCTGGGTGACGACGGCGCCGGCCGCAGCAAGTACATCCACTACGGACGCGCCATCGGCCGCGTCGACTGAACCACTCCTTCACAGCACGCGGCCACACCGCCGCACCATCCCCCGCATCAGGAATGAGATCGCATGCACTCCTTCACGAGGTCTGCCGTGGCCGTCGCCGTGACCGCCGTCGCCGTCGCCGCACTCGCCGGATGCTCCGGCGCAGGCGACGACGGCGGGGAGTCATCCGGCTATGTCGACGGCGGTACGTTCACCATCTCGATGGTCGCCGACCCCGGCGCCCTCGATCCGCAGGCATCCGCGGTGAGCACGCTGTTCCAGCTGTCGGCCTTCGCCTATGACCGGCTCGTGTCGATCGACCAGGACGGCAAGGTGCAGTCGCAGCTCGCGAGCGACTGGTCGATCGACGGCACGGCGATCACGCTCACGCTCAACGACGGCATCACCTGCTCGGACGGCTCGGACTTCACGGCCGACACCGCAGTCGCGAACATCCTCTGGATCGCCGACCCCGAGAACCAGAGCCCGTTCCTCGGATCGTTCCTCGCTCCCGTCGCGAGCGCCGAGGCCGACGGCAGCACCATCACGATCGAGCTCGCCGCACCGGCGCCGTTCGCCCTGGAGGGCCTCGCGAACGTCCCCATGGTCTGCGCAGCTGGCCTCGACGACCGCGATCAGCTCACCGCAGCCACGCTCGGCACCGGGCCGTACGTCCTCACCGATGCCGTGCCCAACGACCACTACACCTACGAACTCAACGAGGACTACGCGTGGGGACCCGGCGGCGTCACCGCCGACGAGGAGGGGCTGCCCGCACAGATCGTCGCCCGCATCATCCCCAACGAGACCACAGCGGCGAATCTCGTGCTGTCCGGAGAGATCAACGCCGCCTCGATCGTGGGTCCCGACGCGGCGCGCCTGGAGGCCGCCGGTCTGTTCTCCCAAGGGCTTCCCGCCCTCGTCGGCGAGCAGTGGTACAACCAGAACGCCGGGCACGCCACCAGCGACCCCGCCGTCCGCATGGCGCTCACGCAGGCACTCGACCTCGCGGAACTGCAGAAGGTCGTCACGAGCAACGCCGGCGAGCCCGCGACGCGCCTGACGGTGCTCCCGCCGTCGACGTGCGACTACGACGCGGTCAGCGGCAACGTGCCCGTGTTCGACGTGGATGCCGCGAACGCGGCGCTCGAGGACGCGGGCTGGGTTCCCGGCGCCGACGGCATCCGGGAGAAGGACGGCGTGAAGCTCGAGCTGACGTTCCTCTACGCGAACACCCTCGGCACCGGCGGTACCTCGGCGGCGGAGCTCGCGACCCAGCAATGGGAGGAGATCGGCGTGAAGGCCACGCCGACCCAGAACGACTCGACGACCCTCACCGGCACGATCTTCGGCAGCGGTGCGTGGGATGTCGCGTGGGTGCCGCTGAACGTCAGCAACCCCGACCAGGTGGTCGGCTTCGTCTCGGGAGCATCGGCACCCGACGGCACGAACTTCGCAGGCATCCACAACGCCGACTACGAGGCGGGAGTCGCCGCGGCGATGGGAATGGTCGGGGCGGAGGGCTGCGACACGTGGAAGGAAGCCGAGACGGCGCTGTTCACGGCCGCCGACGTGGTCCCCTTCGCCAACAACGTCGTCAAGACCTATGCCAAGGGCGCCGAGTTCACCATGCTCGACCAGATCGTGCCGACCAGCATCCGGCTGATCGCGGGCTGACCCGCACCTCCCAGTGAGCAGCGCCGGGCGACCGGCGTGAGAAGGAACACGCACTCATGACTTCAGCAGCTGCCCTGTCCACGGGAACGGAGCGCCGAGCCCGCGACCATCGCTGGCCCCGGTTCATCGCCCGCAGGACCGGGCGGCTGCTGGTGTCGCTGTGGGTCCTGGTGACCGCGGCGTTCCTGATGATCCACCTCATCCCGGGCGACCCCGTGCGCGCCGCGCTCGGCCCGACCGCGTCGGCCGAACTCGTCGCGGCCAAGCGTGCGTCACTCGGGCTGGACGATCCGCTGATCGTGCAGTACTTCGACTACCTCAAGGGCGTGCTCACGGGCGACTTCGGCACGTCGATCCAGACCGGGCTCCCGGTCGCGCAGACGATCGCCCAGCGCCTGCCGGCGACGCTCAGCCTCGCGGTGCTCGCGTTCGTCTTCGCCGTCATCGTGTCGGTCCCGGTCGGCGTCGCGATCGCCGTGGCGACCCGGCGGGGCCGTGGCCGCAAGCTCGAACTCGGCTTCGCGTCGGGCAGCATCTTCCTCTCGGCGATCCCCGACTTCCTGCTGGGCGTCGCGCTCGTGTCGGTGTTCGGCGTCGCGCTCGGCTGGCTGCCGATCGCCGGCCGCAGCGGCCCCGAGTCGTACATCCTCCCCGTGATCGCGCTCGCGCTCGGACCGGCCGCCGTTCTCGCGCGCATCGTGCGGGTCGAGATGCTCGCCGTGCTCGGCGCGGACTTCGTGCGCACCGCGCGCGCCAAGCGGCTGCCGGCGTGGCGCGTCTACCTCAGCCATGCGCTGCCCAACGCGGTGACCGCGACGCTGACCCTCGCAGGACTCCTGCTCAGCTCGCTCGTGGTGGGCACCGTGCTCGTCGAGAACGTGTTCGCGTGGCCCGGCCTCGGCTCGACGATCGTCAGCTCCATACAGACCAAGGACTACCCGATGGCTCAGGCGACGGTGCTCGTCTACGGCGCGGGCGTGCTGATCATCAACACGATCGTCGACGCGACCCTCGCGATCCTCGATCCTCGTACGACCGTGGCGGACAGCTGACGTGGGCGCCGTGAGTCGAACCCTCCGCACGCCGCTCGGCGCGGCGGCCGCGATCCTGCTCGCGATCGTCCTGCTGACCGCGATCCTCGCGCCGATCCTGTGGGGCGAGCAGGCCGCCGCCGTCGACACCGACGACATCCTGGCGGGCCCGTCGCCGGAGCATCCCATCGGCACCGACGGACTGGGGCGCGACCTGCTGCTGCGCGTTCTCGTGGCGACGCGGCTCTCGGTCGTCCTCGCGCTCGTCGCCACCCTCGTCGCGGTGTCGGTCGGACTTGTCCTCGGCGTCGCACCACTGCTGCTGGGCTGTGCCGGCAAGCCGATCACCTGGCTCGTCGGCATCGCGGTCGCCTTCCCCGCACTGCTGCTCGCCCTGTTCTTCGCCGTGATCTTCGGGACGGGGTGGCTGGGGGCGACCCTCGCGATCGGACTCGCCGGTGCCCCGAGCTTCGCCCGGCTGTGCCACACGCTCGTCGCGGGAGTCGCCTCGCGGGACTTCGTGGCGGCCGCGCGGGTGGGCGGCATCGGCCGCTTCCGCGTGCTCTTCCGGCACATCCTCCCGAACATCGGCGAGCCGCTCATCGTCAACGCGACGATCGGCGCGGGCGGCGCGCTGCTCGCCTTCGCGGGCCTGTCGTTCCTGGGGCTGGGCATCCAGCCGCCGGAATACGACTGGGGCCGTCTGATGATGGAGGGCCTGTCGGGCATCTACCTCAACCCGCTCGCGGCGCTCGCACCCGGGATCGCGGTCGTGATCGCCGGCCTCGCGTTCAACCTCGTCGGCGAGGCGGCGGCACGCGCGCTCGGTGTCGAAGCCACCGGCATCGTGGCCCGGCTGGCGTCGGTGCAACCGCGACGGGCGGCGGGGGCATCCGGTCCCGCACCCGTGGACGAGGTCCTCGCGGTGCGCGACCTCACGGTGACGTTCCCCGGGGTGCACGGGCCGGTGCAGCCCGTTCGCGGGGTGACGTTCTCGCTCCGGCGCGGAGAGGTCGTCGGCATCGTCGGGGAGTCCGGTTCGGGAAAGTCGCTCACGGCACTCTCGATCGCGCAGCTGGTGGAGGAGCCGGGGGTCGTGGATGCCGGGACGCTGCGCTTCGTCGGCGCCGACCTGCTGGAAGGCGATCCCGCCGATCACCGCCGTCTGCTCGGCACGTCCCTGGCGATGGTGTTCCAGGACCCGATGACGAGCTTCAATCCGACCAAGCGGGTCGGGGCGCAGCTGGCCGAGGTCTCGTCCCAGCACCACGGGCTGACCCGGCGTCAGGCGCATGACCGCGCCGTCGACCGGCTCGGTGCCGTCCGCATCGCCGAGCCCGACCGGCGGGCGCGGCAGTACCCGCACGAGTTCTCCGGCGGCATGCGCCAGCGCGCCATGATCGGCATGGGCCTGATGGGCAACCCGCGGCTCGTCATCGCGGACGAGCCCACGACGGCGCTCGACGTGACCGTGCAGCAGCAGGTGCTCAACCTGCTGAAGTCGATCAGGGACGAGGATGACGTCGCCATCCTGCTGATCAGTCACGACGTCTCCGTCGTCGCCGAGATCTGCGACCGCGTGCTGGTGATGTACGCGGGACGGATCGTGGAGGACCTTCCGGCATCGCACCTGGCGCGGGCGCGGCATCCGTACACGCGGGCGCTGCTCGCGGCAGTCCCCGACATGCACACCGACATCTCCCAGCCGCTCGCGACCGTCCCCGGCCGGCCGGTGGATCCGGCGGACGTGCCCACGGGGTGCGCCTTCGCGGCCCGATGCCCCCTCGCCGACGCGCACTGCGAGAAGGTCGACCCCGAGCTGGTGACGACCGCCACGGGAGACCGCGTGGCGTGCTGGCACGCCGACGAGCCGCTCGCGGCGCTGGCCACCGCGCGCGACGTCGAGGAGGTCGTCGCGTGAGCGAGCTGCGCTTCGAGAATGTGACAGTCCGCTTCGGGTCCGGGCGCAACGCCATGACCGCGGTGGACGGGGTGAGCCTCACCGTGCCCGACGGCGAGGTTGTCGGACTCGTGGGCGAGTCGGGTTCCGGCAAGTCCACCATTGCCCGGGCGGCGGTCGGGCTCGTTCCTGTGCATGACGGGCGCATCCTCATCGACGGCGAGGCCGTCGATGTGCGACATGGCCGCCGCCCGCTTCAGATGGTCTTCCAAGACCCCTACTCGTCGCTGGACCCGCGCATGACGATCGGCGAGAGCGTGGCCGAGATCCTGCCGCACCGTCTGGCGCGGTCCGCGCGCCGTGACGAGGTGGCGCGGCTGCTCGACCTGGTGCACATCGACCCGGGGCGGGCGGGGGCGTACCCCGCGCAGCTGTCGGGCGGCCAGCGCCAGCGCGTCGCGATCGCGCGAGCCCTTGCGGGCCGGCCGGATGTGCTCATCGCCGACGAGATCACGTCGGCCCTCGACGTCTCGATCCAGGGAGCGATCCTCAACCTCGTGCGGGAGCTGCAGGCCGAGCTCGGCCTGTCGATGCTCTTCATCTCGCACAACCTCGCCGTGGTGCGTTACGTCGCCTCGCGGGTGGCCGTCATGCACGGCGGCCGCATCGTCGAGGAGGGGCCGACCGCCGACGTGCTCGCCGCCCCGCAGGACCCCTACACGCGTGAACTCCTGGCCGCCATCCCCGGCCGCATCCCATCCGTCCCGACACCCTGAGGAGCAACCCATGACCCGCAGACTGCGCATCGACGACCTGCTCGAGATCACCGTCCCGAGCCAGCCGGCACTGTCGCCTGACGGCTCCCGCATCGCCTACGTGCTGGGCGGCGTCGACGGCGATGCCGATCGCGCGACGAGTTCGCTGTGGATCGCGGAATCGGATGCCGCCCCCCGCAGCCTCACGCGGGGCACGGCCGATTCCGCACCGGTGTTCTCGCCCGACGGGCAGACGCTCGCGTTCCTGCGCGACGGCCAGCTGTGGACCCTGCCGATCGCGGGCGGCGAAGCCGACCAGCGCACCAGCCTCGCGCTCGGGGCGGGTGCAGCGGTGTGGAGCCCGGACGGCGCGAAGATCGCGTTCTCGGCGCCCGTCGACCTCGAGGCGAGCGACGGCGAGTCCGCCGATGACCGCTCGAAGCGCGCGGGCGCGCCGATCGTCGCCGACGGCATCGGGTACCAGGCCGACGGCACCGGGTACCTGCGCGGTGCGCGCATGCAGGTGCACGTGCTCGACGTCGCCAGCGGCGAGACCCGGCAGCTCACCTCGGCCGACGCGCATGCCACCAGTCCCTCGTGGTCTCCGGACGGCACGCGCATCGCCTTCGCGGCGAAGCCGGCGGGTGTCGACGACCTGACCTACCGCTCGGCGGTGCACGTGATCGATCCCGGCGACCCTGCGGCGGCGGCCCGGGTCGTCGCCTTCGCCGACGGCGCCGCCGCGACGGTCGCCTACGCACCCGACGGCGAACGGCTCGTCGTGGTCGGCTGGGCGGGGGATCCGTCCGGCATCGCACGGCTCTACTCGGTGTCGCTCGCCACCGGCGCGGCGACCGAGCTCGCCGGCGCGCTCGACCGCAACGTCATGCCGGGGGCCCCGGCATACCCGGGTGGGCTGCCGCAGGTCTCGGCGGCGGGAGAGGTCGTCTTCGCGGTGCGCGACCGCGGCTGCTCCCACCTCTATGCGGTGCCGCTGGACGGCGGTGTGCCGCGGCTGGTGCTCGGCGGCGAGGGACGGGTCGTCTCGGGGCTGTCGGTGCAGGGCGGCGTCGCAGCGGTCGGGCTCGGGACGCCGACCTCGTTCGGCCAGATCGTGCGTGTCGACCTGGCGTCGGGCGACGAGATCGTCGTGGCGGAGCAGGGCGCCGCGCCCGACGGCGGCGAGCTGTTCGTCCGTGAGTCGCGTGAGTTCCTCATCGGCGACGGCACCACCGTGCAGGGCTGGCTGCTGCGCGACCCCGAGGCATCCGGTCCGACTCCGCTGCTGGTCGACGTGCACGGCGGACCGCACAATGCGTGGAACGGCGCGGTCGACGACATGCACCTGTACCACCAGGAGCTCGTCGCGCGCGGTTGGAGCGTGCTCATGATCAATCCGCGCGGAAGCGACGGCTACGGCGAGGAGTTCTTCACCGCGGTCGACGGCGGCTGGGGCGAGGCCGATGCGAACGACTTCCTCGAGCCGATCGACCGGCTCGTCGCGGACGGGATCGCCGACCCGCGGCGTCTGGCGATCGCCGGCTACAGCTACGGCGGGTTCATGACCTGCTACCTCACGAGCCGCGACGACCGCTTCGCGGCCGCGGTCACCGGCGGCGTGGTCAGCGACCTCACGAGCATGGGCGGGACGAGTGACGAAGCACACCTGCTCAACGTGTTCGAGGTCGGCGCCATGCCCTGGCGAGCGGCCGACCGTGAGCGCCTCGCGGCGATGTCGCCGTACGCGCAGGTCGAGCGGGTGAGCACGCCGACACTCGTGCTGCACGGCGGCGACGACGTGCGGTGCCCGATCGGCCAGGCCGAGCAGTGGCACTATGCGCTGCGCGAGAGCGGCGTTCCCACGCGCCTGGTCATCTACCCGGGCGGCAGCCACATCTTCCCGATCCTCGGTACGCCCAGTCACCGCCTGGACTACAACCGCCGCATCGTCGACTGGGTCGAGCAGTACGCGGGGGATGCCGCCGGCGCCCGCCCGGCCGCGATCGACGTCGCGCACTGGCAGCGCCGGCTCGGTGCGCTCGCGAAGGTGCACAAGGTGCCCGGTGCCCAGCTCGGCATCCTGCGGGTGGGCGACCGGCGCGACGACGAGATCGTGACCGCCTCGCACGGAACCCTCAACCGCAACATCTCGACGGGTGCGCCGGTGACGAAGGACTCGATCTTTCAGATCGGCTCCATCTCGAAGGTGTGGACGGCGACCGTCGTCATGCGCCTCATCGAGCACGGCGAGCTGTCGCTCGACACGAAGGTGAAGGACGTCGTGCCCGAGCTCGAGCTGATCGACGACGAGCTGACCGACGGCGTCACGATCTGGCACCTGCTCACCCACACGAGCGGCATCGACGGCGACGTGTTCACCGACACGGGCAGGGGCGACGACGCGCTGGAGAAGTACACGGCCGAGCTGAGGACCGCGGGGCAGAACCACCCGCTCGGCGCGACGTGGTCGTACTGCAACTCCGGCTTCTCGCTGCTGGGCCGGGTGATCGAGAAGATCACCGGCAAGACGTGGGATGCCGCCATGGCGGAGCTGCTCTTCCAGCCGCTCGGGCTCACGCACACGGTCACACTGCCCGACGACGCCATCCGGTACGCCGCCGCCGTCGGGCACGTCGACGTCGCCGGCGAGCAGGTGGTCACGCCGGCATGGGGGCTGATGCGCTCAGTCGGCCCGGCCGGGCTCATCACCGCGCGCGCCGAGGACGTGCTCGCGTTCGCGCGGCTGCACATGGCGGGCGGCGTCACCGCCGACGGCACCCGGCTGCTGTCGGAGGACGCTGTCGGGCAGATGCAGGCGTTCCAGGCCGAGGTGCCCGACAAGCACGTGCTCGGCGACTCGTGGGGCCTGGGCTGGATCCGCTTCGACTGGAACGGCGAGCGCCTGTACGGACACGACGGCAACACGATCGGGCAGGCCGCGTTCCTGCGCATCCATGGTCCGTCGGGCCTGGCGGTGACGCTCCTGACCAACGGAGGCAACACGCGGGACCTGTACGAGTCCCTGTACCGCGAGATCTTCGCCGAGCTCGCGGGCATCGACATGAAGGCTCCGGTGGCCGTGCCCGATGAGCCGGTCGAGGTCGACATCGCCCCGTTCGTCGGCACGTACGAGCGCGCGTCCGTCCGCATGGAGGTCCTGAACGGCGACGACGGACCGATCCTGCGCTCGACGGTGCTCGGACCCCTCGCCGAGCTCGAGCCGAACCCGACCGAGGAGCTGCCGATGGTCGCGCTCGGCGACAGGCTGTTCGCGGTGCGGGCGCCCGGCACCCAGACCTGGATCACGGTGACGTTCTACGCGCTCCCGACCGGCGAGGAGTACGTGCATTTCGGCGCGCGCGCGACCCCGAAGGTATCGGATGCCGTCAGCACGTCGCCGATCGAGGACGAAGAGAAGGTCGCAGTGCCGGCATGACGACCGTGTCCGTCGGAGTCGACACCATCGTCGACTCCATCCGCGCGCTCGTCGAGTGCGAGTCGCCGTCGTCCGACCTCGCCGCCGTGGCCCGCTCCGCAGACGTCGTCGCTGCGCTGGGCGAGCGGGCACTGGGGGTCGCACCCGAGCGCATCGTGCTCGACGGGGTGACCCATCTGCGTTGGCGGTTCGGTGCGGCGACGCGGGTCGTCGTGCTGGCCCACCACGACACCGTGTGGCCGCTGGGCACGATCGAACGGCTGCCGTTCGTCGTCTCGGACGGGATGCTGCGGGGGCCCGGATGCTTCGACATGAAGGCCGGGCTCGCGATGGCCGTGCACGCGATCGCGTCGCTGACCGATCGCGACGGTGTGACCCTGCTGGTCACGGGCGACGAGGAGGTCGGCTCGCCGAGCTCCCGCGCCCTCATCGAAGACACCGCCCGAGGAGCGCGCGCCGCGCTCGTGCTCGAGGCCTCCGCCGACGGCGGGGCCCTCAAGCTCGAGCGCAAGGGCGTCTCGCTCTACGAGGTGGTGGTGGACGGGCTCGCCGCGCATGCGGGACTGGAGCCTGAGAAGGGCGTGAACGCCACCGTGGAGCTTGCCCACGAGGTGCTGGCGGTGGCCGCGCTCGCGGACCCCGCGATCGGCACGTCGGTGACCCCGACCGTCGCGGGGTCCGGTTCCACCACGAACACCGTCCCGGCGCGCGGCTCCGTCGCGGTCGACGTCCGGGCACGCACCGCGGCCGAGCAGGAACGGGTCGATGCGGCGCTGCGCGCCCTCGCCCCCGTCACCCCAGGCGCCCGGGTGCGGGTGCGAGGCGGCGTCAACCGGCCGCCGCTGGAGGCCGCGGCATCCGCGGAGCTGTTCGCCCGCGCGCAGGTGCTCGCCGCCGCACTCGGCCTCGAGCCGCTGAGCGGGGTGTCGGTGGGCGGGGCGAGCGACGGCAACTACACCGCGGGCATCGGGGTGCCGACGCTGGACGGTCTCGGCGCAGTCGGCGGCGGAGCGCATGCCGAGCATGAGCACGTGCTGATCGACGAGCTCGAGCCGCGCACGCGGCTGGTCGCCGCGCTCGTCGCGGATCTCGTCGCGAACGCGTCGGGGTCGGGGGAGGGGGACGCATGACCGAGGTCGTGTTCGCACGCGATGCCGCGGCGACGGCGGTGTCGGCAGCCGAGGAGGTCGCCGCTCGCGCCGGCGTGGAGGTCCGCGAGGTCGCCGGCCTCGAGGAGGAGGCGGCGGTGATCGAGCTGCTGTCGCGCATCTGGGGCCGCAGCGCCGACAACCCGCCGGTCCCGCCGGAGCTGCTGCGGGCGTTCGCGAAGTCGGGCAACTACATCTCGGGAGCCTTCGACGGCAGCGAGCTGGTGGGGGCGGCCGTCGCGTTCCACTCCACTCCCGACCGTCATTCGCTGCACAGCCACATCGCGGGCGTCGCCGCGTCGCACGTCGGGCGCGCCGTCGGCTTCGCGATCAAGCTGCACCAGCGCGGCTGGGCGCTCGCGCGGGGCATCGAGGCGGTGGAGTGGACGTTCGATCCCCTCGTTGCGCGCAACGCGTACTTCAACATCGCGAAGCTACGTGCTCGTCCGACCGAGTACCTCGCCAACTTCTACGGCCCGATGACGGACGCGATCAACGGCGGCGACGACACCGATCGGCTGCTGGTGCGCTGGGACCTGCTCGACGCGGACGTCGAGGCCGCGGCATCCGCTCATCCGCTCGGCGTCGACGCCACGGTGCCCGACATCGTCACCGTGGCGGTGCCGGCCGACATCGAGAGGCTGCGCCGCACCGATCCCGCGCGGGCGGGGGAGTGGCGTCGGGATGTGCGTGACCGGCTCGCCCGGCTGCTGGACGGCGGCGGACGCATCGTCGGCTTCGACCGTGCAGAGGGGTACATCGTGAGAAGGGGACAGGGAAACGCCCGATGAACATCGAGGGGTTCGAGCTCAGGCGCGTCGCCATGCCGCTGGTCTCGCCGTTCCGCACGTCGTTCGGAACGCAGACGGCGCGCGACATCCTGCTGGTGAAGGTCGTGACGGATGCCGCGACCGGCTGGGGCGAATGCGTGACGCTGCTCGATCCGGTGTACTCCCCGGAGTACACCGAGGGGGCCGTCGACGCGATGAAGCGCTGGCTCATCCCGGCGCTCGCCTCGGCGGAAGTGCGCGATGCGAACGCCGTCGGCGAAGCGCTCAAGAAGTTCAAGGGTCACCGGATGGCCAAGGCCGCGCTCGAGATGGCGGTGCTCGATGCCGAACTGCGCACCGAGGGCCGCTCGTTCGCGCGTGAGCTGGGATCGGTGCGCGACCGTGTGCCCTGCGGAGTGTCGGTGGGCATCATGGAGTCGATCCCGCAGCTGCTCGACGCGGTCGGCGGCTATCTCGACGCGGGGTACGTGCGCATCAAGCTGAAGATCGAGCCCGGCTGGGACATCGAGCCCGTACGACAGGTGCGCGAGCGCTTCGGCGGCGACGTGCAGCTGCAGGTCGACGCCAACACCGCCTACACGCTCCGGGATGCCCGCCACCTCGCCAAGCTCGACGCCTTCGACTTGCTGCTGATCGAGCAGCCGCTCGAAGAGGAGGATGTGCTCGGCCACGCCGACCTCGCGAAGATCGTGCAGACCCCGATCTGCCTCGACGAGTCGATCACCTCGGCCCAGACCGCCGCCGCGGCGATCCGGCTCGGCGCGACCTCGGTCATCAACATCAAGCCCGGCCGTGTCGGCGGGTACCTCGAGGCGAGGCGCATCCACGACCTCGCGGTCGCCCACGGCATCCCGGTGTGGTGCGGTGGAATGGTCGAGTCCGGCATCGGGCGGGCGGCGAACGTCGCGCTCGCCTCGCTGCCGGGGTTCACGCTGCCCGGCGACGTGTCGGCGAGCGACCGGTTCTACGCGACCGACATCACGGCACCGTTCGTGATGCGCGACGGCCACCTCGACGTGCCGCAGGGACCGGGCCTGGGCCTCGAGCCCATCCCCGAGGTGCTGGACGAGCTCACCACCTCGATCGAGTGGGTGGCCCTGTAGCGGGTTATGCTCCCGACCATGAGCCCGAGGCCACGATCGAATCTCGGTCGCATCCTCGACGACCTGGGCGTGACGCTCCTCGAGCCGCTGCACGGGGACGTCGACGCCTCCGTCGATGTCGGCGGGGTCGTGATCCACGATCCGATCGACGAACCCGTCTACCCCGAGCGGGCGCTGGTGCTGGGGATCGGCCTGGTCTCGGCCGCCGACGTCGAGCAGGTCGTGACGGAGGTCGGGGCGCGCGATGCGGCCGCACTCGTGGTGCGCTCGGGCATCGAGCTCACCGACGCCGCGCTCGCCGCGGCCGATGCGTCCGGCGTCATGCTCCTCGGGCTGGCGCGCGGTGCCACCTGGAGCCAGCTGGCCGCGCTGCTGCGTTCGCTGCTCGCCGAGGGGGACGTCGGGCAGGCCGAGCACGAGTCGCTGGGCGGCCTGCCCTCGGGCGACCTGTTCGCCGTGGCCAACGCGATCGCCGCACTCCTCGACGCGCCGGTCACGATCGAGGATCGCTCGTCGGTCGTGCTGGCGTTCTCGGGCCGGCAGGAGGAGGCGGATGCCTCGCGGGCCGAGACGATCATCGGCCGCCGGGTGCCCGACCGGTTCGCCCGTGTGCTCACCGAGCGGGGGGTCTTCCGCGATCTGTACCGCTACGACCGTCCGGTCGTCGTGGATCCGTTCGCGATCGGCGAGGAGGGGCTCACGACGCAGCGGGTCGCGATCGGCGTGCGGGCGGGCGACGAGGTGCTCGGATCCGTGTGGGCGGCGATGGACGGTCCCCTCACCCCGGAGCGCACCGCAGCGCTGCGCGACTCGGCGAAGCTGGTGGCGCTGCACCTGCTGCGTGTGCGCGCCGGCGCGGACGTGCAGCGGCGCCTGTCGACCGAGCTCGTCGCGACGGCGCTCGAAGGCGGTGCGGGGGCGCGGGGCGCCCTGCGCCGGCTCGGCCTCGCCGGACAGCAGGTGGTCGTGCTCGGCGTGGCGCTGATCCCGCCCGGCGGCGAGCGCCCACCACGGTCCGATCAGCTCATGGTCGGCGAGCGGCAGCGGCTCGCCGACGCGTTCGCCGTGCACCTGTCGGCCGTGCGGGCAGGCTCGGCCGCCGCGCTGGTCGGCGACGTCGTCTACGGCATCCTTCCCGCGACGGACGACGAGGCGGGCGCCGAGGAGCGCGCGGCCCGTGTCGCCCGGGACTTCCTCGATCGTGTCGGGGCGCGGATGCCGGCGCTCGTCGCCGTCGGCTCGCCCGCGCGCGAGCTCACCGGCGTCGCGATGTCACGCGCGATCGTCGACCGGGTGCTGCGGGTGCTGCGCGAAGGGCATGCGGGCGGGCGCGTCGCGCGTCTGGCGGACGTGCAGACGGAGTCGCTCCTCATCGAGCTGCGCGACATCGTGAGCGCGCGCGGCGAGCAGCCCGTCGGTCCCGTCGCGCGCCTGCGCCACTACGACGCCGAGCACGGGACCAGTCTGCTGCCAACGCTCGCGGCGTGGCTCGACGGCTTCGGCGACGTCTCGAACGCCGCCGCCGCGATGTTCGTGCATCCGAACACGTTCCGCTACCGGCTCCGCCGCGCCGTGGCGGTCTCGGGCCTGGATCTCGACGATCCCGAGGCGCGATTCGCCGCGATGCTCCAGTTGCGGATGGCGCCCGGGCACTGACCCCGGCGCCGACCCCTCAGCCGATGAGCTCCTCCGCCAGCAGCTCGAGGGTCTGCAGGCGACCGGGAGCGGCATCCATCGGCTCGTTCTCGTACGATCCGGCGATCGGCGAGATCATCACCTCGTCCACGCCGTGCTGCGCGGCGAAGGAGCGCAGCTCGGATGCCACGGCCTCGGCCGTCCCGACGAACCACTTCGATCGCGCCGACGCCATGAACGTGTCGCCGAGTCCGGCGAACTCGGCCGCATTCGCGAGCGAGTGCTCGACCGTCTCGAGCGCGACCAGCGGCTTGTTCGTGCGCAGGCGAGCGGTCATGCGCAGGTTCGGGAGGGCGCGCGCCTCGGCCTCTTCAGGTGTGGGCGCGACCAGCACGTTCGCGGTGAGGAAGGTGCGCGGCGCAGAGAGCGTCTCGGACGGCACGAACGACGACCGGTACAGGTCGAGCGCGCGCTCCAGGCCCTCGCCTGAGAAGTGGTTGGCGAAGACGTACGGAAGGCCCAGAGAGGCTGCCAGCTGCGCCGAGTAGTCACTCGAACCGAGCAGCCAGACCTCGGGTGTCGTCGTCGCCGCGGGCGTCGCGTGCACGTCGTAGGTGCCGCCCGAGGTGAAGCGCAGGGACGCCCCGTCGGGCGCGACGAGCGAGATGATGTCGCGCACGTGGTCGGGGAACCGCTCGACGTCGCTCGTGGTGCCGCTCTGGCGGAGGAGCTGGGTGATGACGGGGTCCGATCCGGGAGCGCGGCCGAGGCCCAGGTCGATGCGTCCGGGGGCGAGCGCCTCCAGCGCCGCGAACTGCTCGGCGACGACCAGCGGCGAGTGGTTCGGCAGCATCACGCCGCCCGACCCGAGCCGGATGCGCGACGTCCTGGCCGCGGCGGCCGCCGCCAGCACGGGAGGCGTGGTCGAGGCCACGGCGGGCATGTTGTGATGCTCGGCGAACCAGTACCTGCGGTAGCCCAGCCGATCCGCCGCGTCGGCGAGCGAGAGGGATGCCGCGACCGCCTGCGCGCTGGTCTGCCCGGTGCGAACCGGAACCAGGTCGAGAACCGACAGTGCGAGAGTCGAGGGGGTGGCCGGGGAGGGGGCTGCAGTGCTCATCGTCATCTGCAACCTCCCGCCCCGGCATCCGCATTCCGGATCGTGCCGGAATCCGTCTGCGGCCGCGCGCACGGCGGCCGCCGGCGCCGAGTCAGAGCAGGCGGTTCGCCCTCGCGAGGTTGGCGCGCAGCTCGTCCGCGTTCTGACGGGTGACGTAGGCGGGGCGGTCGCGCTCCAGGCGCCACGACTCGCTGAGCGGCCCGGCGCTGACGGTGTCGTAACCGAGAGCGTCGTAGATGCCGGTGATCAGCTCGACCGCGTCGTCGTGGTCGCTCGCGGTGCCGAGCGCGCGCCGGTCGGCGGTGCCCGCCGGGAGCCCGGTCGTGTTGATGTCGGACGCGAGGATCTGGTTGAACCCCTTCACGACCTTCGAGGTCGGCAGGTGATCCTGCACAAGCTGCGACGTCGTGGTCTCGCCGCGGTCGAGCGCCTCGATGTGGCCGTCGCGCTCGAAGTAGTAGTTGTTGGTGTCGATCACGAACTTGCCCGCGAGCGGCTCGACCGGAACGTCCTTCAGCGCCTTCAGCGGAACCGTCACGACCGCGATGTCGGCGGCCGCGGCGGCATCGGCGGCGGAGGCCGCGGTGACCTTCGGGCCGAGCCCGGCGACCACGTCCGTCAGCGTCTCGGGGCCGCGGGAGTTCGCGATTACCACGTCGTAGCCGAGTTCCGAGAAGGCGCGGGCGAGCGCGCTGCCGATGTGTCCTGCACCGATGATTCCGATTGTCGTCATGACGTGGCGCAACCACGGGGCGCGGCATCCCATTCCGACACCGCGACGGAAGGACAGGCGGGAAACGTTTTCGCGATTCGGCCCGCCACCGTGCGACCCCGTGTGACGATGTCCGCATGGACTACACCCACCTCGGACGAACCGGCACCTCCGTCTCGCGGATCGTGCTCGGGACGATGAACTTCGGCGACCGCACCTCGGAGGAGGACTCGTTCGCCATCCTCGACCGCGCGCTGGAGCTCGGCGTCAACTTCATCGACACCGCCAACGGCTACGGCGGCGCGGGCGGCCGCGGCGCCACCGAAGAGATCATCGGCCGCTGGTTCGCCGCCCGGCCGGGCGTGCGCGACGACGTCGTGCTGGCCACCAAGGTCCACTCGCCGATGGTCGATCCGACGCCCGACGGCGATGTCGTCAACGCCCGGGGCGCCTCGGCCTGGCAGGTGCGCCGTGAGGCGATCGGGTCGCTGCGGCGCCTGCAGACCGACCGCATAGACCTGTACCAGTTCCACCACATCGACCGGCACATCTCGTGGCAGGAGCTGTGGCAGTCGATGGAGGTGCTCGTCACGAAGGGCGAGGTCGTCTATGCGGGCAGCTCGAACTTCGCGGCGTGGAACATCGCGCAGGCCAACGAGATCGCCGCGCAGCGCCACTTCCTCGGCCTGGTGAGCGAGCAGTCGCTGTACAACCTCACGCAGCGCTCGATCGAGCTCGAGGTGATCCCGGCGGCGCAGAACTACGGTCTCGGGATCCTGCCGTGGTCGCCGCTGGCGGGCGGCCTGCTCAGCGGGGGATCCTCGGATGCCTCGGCCCGGTCCGGATCCGAGCGCATCACGTCGCAGCGGGAGCAGCGCCGTGACCAGATCGCCGCGTACGAGGCGTTCGCGCAGGAGCGTGGATGGACGCCGTCGGCGCTGGGACTGGCATGGCTGCTGCACCAGCCCGGCGTCACCGGCCCGATCATCGGACCGCGCACCGTGGCGCAGCTCGAGTCGGCGGTGTCGGCGCTCGACATCCGGCTGAGCGCCGAGGACCTCACCGCCCTCGACGAGCTGTTCCCCGGCCCCGGCGGCCAGGCTCCCGAGGCCTACGCCTGGTGAAGCCCGGGCGGGCCGCGCGTTCAGGAGCGCGCGGCCCGCTTGACGTGCTCGTACGCCGCGAGCGCCGCCGCGCGGGTCTCGCCGAGATCGACGAGAGGCTCGGGCCCGTCGTCGCTCAGGGACGCGGGAGCCCACTCGCGCACGTAGTGCCCGTCGGCGTCGAACTTCTTCGCCTGCAGCTGCGGGTTGAAGATCCGGAAGTACGGTGCGGCGTCCGCGCCGGAGCCTGCGACCCACTGCCAGTTGAACGGGTTGTTCGCCTCATCGGCGTCGACGAGGGTGTCCCAGAACCACTCCTCGCCGCGTCGCCAGTCGATCAGCAGGTTCTTGACGAGGAAGGATGCCGCCACCATCCGCACCCGGTTGTGCATGTAGCCGGTGGCCCAGAGCTCGTTCATGCCGGCGTCGACGAGCGGGACGCCGGTGCGCCCTTGCTGCCAGGCCTCGAGGTGCGCGCGCTTCAGCCGCGGCCACGGGAACGTGTCGAACTCGGACCGCAGGTTCTTCGTCGCGAGCTCCGGAAAGTGGAACAGCGTGTGCCACGCGAATTCGCGCCATCCGAGCTCCGACAGGAAGCGCCCGCCGTGACCGGCCTCGACGGTCTCGTGCCACACGGTGAACGGGCTCACCTCACCCCACCGCAGGCGGGGTGACAGCAGCGACGTCGCGCCCGCGGCAGGCTCGTCGCGCGCCCGGTCGTACGCGGCGAGGTCGTCCTCGAGGAATTCGCGCAGCCGCCGCCGTGCGGCGGGCTCGCCGGGCTCCCACGTGTCGCGCAGCCCGCCCGCCCAGTCCGGGTGCCGAGGGAGCAGCTCCCAGTCCTCGAGGGAAGCGGATGCCACACCACCGCGCAGCCCGTCGACCTTTCGCGGCTCCGGCAGAGGTGCGCGCGGCGAAGGCAGGGCGAGGCACGCGCGCCAGAACGGCGTGAACACCGAGAAGTGGGTTCCGGCGCCGGTCTTCACCGTCCACGGCTCGAACAGCAGGGAGCCGGTGAACGAGGCGACGTCCACGCCCTCCTCACGCAGACCCGTCTTCAGTGCGGTGTCGATCTCGCGCTCGGGGCCGCCGTAGCGCCGGTTCCAGAAGACGGCGCCGGCGGAGGCATCCACCGCCAGCTCCCGGACGATCCGCTCGGCGGGTCCACGCCGCAGGACGAGAGTCGCCCCGCGCTCGCGCAGCCGATCGCCGAGCGAGGCGAGGGAATGGTGCAGCCACCACCGCGCAGCGCCGCCGAGCGCGCGGACTCCCGGCGACTCCTCATCGAGGACGTAGAGCGCGACGATCGGCTCGCCGCGATCGATCGCCGCGCGCAGTGCGGGGTTGTCGGCGAGACGCAGATCATCGCGGAACCACACGATCGACGGTCGGACCATGACCCCATCCTGCCGTCCGCGTGCCGGGCGGGGCTTGCGTGGCAGCCGGCGAGCTCGCCGACGCCGCTTGCAGCCACTTGCGCGATCCTGCAATTTCTTGCGTACACTGAGCGCATGTCGAAGCGTCTCGCCGAAGTGGCGCGCAAGGTGGGTGTCAGCGAGGCCACCGTCAGCCGCGTGCTCAACGACAAGCCCGGCGTCTCGGACGCCACGCGCCAGGCCGTGCTCACCGCGCTCGACGTGCTCGGCTACGAGCGGCCCACCAAGCTGCGCGGCGAACGCGCGCGGCTGGTCGGACTCGTGCTGCCCGAACTGCAGAACCCGATCTTCCCCGCGCTCGCCGAGATCATCGGCGGCGGGCTCACCCAGAACGGCTACACGCCGCTGCTGTGCACGCAGAACGCCGGCGGCATCACCGAATCCGACTACGTCGACCTCCTGCTGCAGCAGCAGGTGTCGGGCGTGATCTTCCTCGGCGGCAACTACAGCCAGGCCGACGCCGCGCACGAGCACTACGAGCGCATCCGCCAGGTGAACCTGCCGACCGTGCTCGTGAACGCCCGCATCAGCGCGCTCGACTTCGCGACGGTGTCGACCGACGACGCCGCGGCTGCCGAGCAGGCCATCCAGCACCTGCACCAGCTGGGCCACCGCCGCATCGGCATGCTGCTGGGGCCGCTGGACCACATCCCCTCGCAGCGCAAGCTCGCGGCGGCCCGCCGCCTGCTGGAGCGACTGGGCTCGCCGCTGGACGAAGGACTCGTGGTGCGCGGCCTGTACTCGCTGGAATCGGGCCAGGCCGGGGCATCCCGTCTCTTCGCCGCGGGCGCGACAGCCGTCGTGTGCGCGAGCGACCCACTCGCCCTCGGCGCCGTGCGCGCCGCCCGCCGGGCGGGCCTGAGCGTGCCCGACGACGTCAGCGTGGTCGGGTACGACGACTCGTTCCTGATGAGCTGCACCGAGCCGCCGCTGACGACGGTGCGCCAGCCGATCGAGTCGATGGGGCGCACCGTGATCGACCTGCTGCTGTCGCAGATCGCCGGCACCACCGAGGCCGGCGACGAGCTGCTCTTCGAGCCCGAGCTCGTGCTGCGCGCCTCGACGGGCCCCGCCGCCCGCTGATCCCGCCCCGCCCCCGCCCCGCGCTGCGTGCGCTGCGCGCGTCCTGCGCGCGCCCGCGCCCGGCTCGGAGAACTCGCGGAGCTCGGACGTTTCGCGCCCCGGCATCCGAGCGGGGCGAGATCTCCGGGGTTGTCGTGCCGCCGGCGTGGATCCGGGAGGGGACGCACGTTGCACAATCGTGATCTTGCATGGATATGTCAAAGAGTTGCGTTAACCGATCCCGCGCCGTACATTCACTCCATCGAGACTTTCCATCGACGACGAGGAGTTCTGTGGACACCGAGGTCCTGACGCACGGCGCACGTGTCGTGCCCGCCGGCGACGATCCGCTGTGGTGGCGGTCGGCCGTCATCTACCAGGTCTACGTGCGCAGCTTCGCGGACGGGAACGGCGACGGCACCGGCGATCTCGCCGGGGTCCGGCAGCACCTCGGGTACCTCAAGGACCTCGGCGTCGACGCGATCTGGTTCAACCCCTGGTACCCGAGCCCGCTGGCCGACGGCGGCTACGACGTGCAGGATTACCGCGACATCGACCCGCGGTTCGGCACGCTGGCAGAGGCCGAGCTGCTGATCCAGGAGGCGCTGGCCCTCGGCATCCGCACCATCATCGACGTCGTCCCGAACCACATCTCGGAGCAGCACCCGTGGTTCCAGGCCGCCCTGGCAGCCGGTCCCGGCAGCCCCGAGCGCGAGCGCTTCTGGTTCCACCCCGGCAAGGGCGAGGACGGATCCGAGATCCCGACGCACTGGGTGTCGAGCTTCCAGGGCGAGACGTGGACGCGCACGACGAACCCCGACGGCACGCCGGGGGAGTGGTACCTGCACATGTTCACGCCCGAGCAGCCTGACCTCAACTGGAACCACCCCGACGTGCGCCGTGAGCACGAGGACATCCTGAGGTTCTGGTTCGACCGCGGCGTCGCGGGCGTGCGCATCGACTCCGCCGCGCTCCTCATCAAGGACGCCGACCTGCCCGAGGTGGGCGAGAAGCAGGGTGCCGGCCAGCACCCCACCGAGGACCGCGACGAGCTGCACGACGTCTACCGCTCGTGGCGCGCGATCGCCGACTCGTACCCCGGCACGCGGGTGCTCGTGGGCGAGATCTGGGTGCCCGACATCGTGCGGTTCACGAACTACCTGCGCCCCGACGAGATGCACACCGCCTTCAACTTCGACTTCCTGGCGCGGCCCTGGGGTGCGGCATCCTTCCGGGAGTCCATCTCGGCGACGCTCCAGGCCCATGCGCCGGTCGGCGCGCCGAGCACCTGGGTGCTCAGCAACCACGACGTCACCCGGCCGGTCACCCGCTACGGCCGGGAGGACACGGCGTTCGCGTTCCTCAAGAAGCGGTTCGGCGTGCCGACCGACCCCGAGCTCGGGCTGCACCGCGCCCGGGCGGCCGCACTGCTGGTCGCGGCGCTGCCGGGCAGCCTCTACATCTACCAGGGCGACGAGCTCGGCCTGCCCGAGGTCGAGGACCTGCCGCTGCACCTCATCGAGGACCCGATGCACTTCCGCTCCGGCGGGACGGACCCTGGGAGGGATGGATGCCGCGTGCCGCTGCCGTGGGCCGGCGACCGCGCCCCGTTCGGGTTCAGCGCCGACGGCGCCGAGCCGTGGCTGCCGCAGCCCGAAGGGTGGAGCGCGCTCACCGTCGCCGCGCAGGAGGCTGATCCGGCCTCGACGCTCAGCCTCTACCGCGCCGCCCTGCGGCTGCGACGGGAGCTGCCTGAGCTCGGTGACGGCCCGCTCACGTGGTGGGACGACGCGCCCGGGCTCGCCGCGCGCACCGGCCCCGGCCACGGCGCCGACATCCTCGCCTTCCGGCGCGGCGACGACTTCGCGTGCATCGTCAACGCCGGCGAAGACCCGGTCACGCTGCCCCCCGGCGTGACCGTCCTCCTCTCGAGCTCGCCGCTCGAGGCGGGCGCCCTGCCCGGCGACGCGGCCGTCTGGCTGCGCCTGCGACCCGAGTCCCACACCCGCACCACCCACACCACCCCGGGGATGTCCGCGCCGAGAGGCTGACGCGGACGCCCTCACAGAAAGGAAAGACGATGAAGTCACCAGCAAGGGTCCTGCTCGCCGGTGTCGCCACCGTGGCGACCGTCGGCGCGCTCGTCGGCTGCTCGGCGGCCGGCGGCGACTCCGACAGCAGCGGAAAGGTCGAGCTGCGCGTCGCGACGTTCCCGCCCGGTGCCGACGCGGCCGCCTACGAGGCGTTCGCGACCCAGGAGAAGCAGTTCGAGAAGGAGCACCCGAACATCGACATCATCGGTGTCGAGTACGAGTGGGAGGGCCCGACGTTCGCCGTGCAGCTGGCCGGCGGCAGCCTGCCCGATGTGTTCACTGTGCCGTTCACGGACTCCAAGACGCTGCTCGAGAACGGCCAGCTCATGGACGTCACCGCCGAGATGAAGGACCTCGGCTACGAGGACAGCTTCAACCCGATCATCCTCGACGGCGTCACCGGCGACGACGGCAAGATCTACGGCTTCCCGCGCCAGGCCTACGCGATGGGCCTGCACTACAACCGCGACCTGTTCGAGCAGGCGGGCCTGGACCCCGACCAGCCGCCGACGACGTGGGACGAGGTGCGTGATTACGCCAAGAAGATCCACGACGCGACCGGCAAGGCCGGCTACGCGCAGATGGCGATCAACAACACCGGCGGCTGGCAGCTGACCGCGCAGACCGTCGCGCGCGGCGGCCGCACGCAGACCGACAACGAGGACGGCACCGCCACCTCGACGATCGACAACGACGCCACCAAGGCGACGCTGCAGTTCCTGCACGACCTGAAGTGGGAGGACGACTCGTTCGGCTCGAAGGTCGACCTGGACTGGGGCACGATCAACCAGGAGTTCGCTGCCGGGAACATCGGCATGTACACGTCGGGCTCCGACGTCTACACCGCCCTGGTGCGCGACTTCGGCCTGAACCCCGACGTGTACGGCCTCGGCGTCGTGCCGATCGAGGGCGACGACCCGGGCACGCTCGGCGGCGGCGACATCGCCGTCATCAGCCCGACCGTCGACGACGCCACCAAGGAGGCCGCCGTCGAGTGGATCGACTGGTACTACATGCAGAAGCTGATGGACGAGGACGCCGCCGTGCAGGACGCGAAGGCGCTCGCCGACTCCGACCAGGCCGTCGGCACGCCGGTGCTGCCGGTGCTCAGCCGTGAGCTGTACGAGGAGTCCCTCACCTGGATCGAGCCCTACATCAACGTGCCGCGCGACCAGATGACGCCGTTCACCGAGAACATCTGGGACCAGACGCCGGTGGGCGAGCCGAAGAAGTCGACGCAGGAGGTCTACGCTCTGCTCGACACCGTCGTCCAGTCGGTCCTGACCGACCAGAACGCCGACATCGACGCGCTGCTCGCCCAGGCCCAGACCGACGCCCAGGCTCTGCTCGACGAGTAAGGCGGACGGATGCCGCACCCCGGCGCTTCTCGAAGCCCCGGGGTGCGGCATCCACCCTCGTCCTGATCCCCCACGCGCAGCACCCGACACAGCAAGGCCAACGATGACCGCGACCCTTCCGGAGCGACCTGCCGCCGCGGCAGCCGCTCCGCCGCCCGCACCGCCGGCGAGACGCACGCACCGCCGCACCCCGCTCACCTGGTACCGCGGGGGAGGCCTCGCGAACCTGCTGTTCGTGCTGCCGATGGTGTTCGTGTTCTTCTTCTTCTCGTGGTCGCCGATCGTCCAGTCGGTGATCATGAGCCTGCAGAAGACGAACCTGCTCGTCTCGGAGTGGGTCGGCTTCGACAACTACCTCGCGGTGCTGAGCGATCCGCAGCTCGGCCGCGCGGTCATCAACACGCTCTACTTCGCGGTGCTGGCGCTGCTGTTCGGCTTTCCGCTGCCGCTGTTCATGGCGGTGCTGATGAGCGAGGTGCGCCGCGGCAAGGGCCTGTACTCGGCGCTGGCCTACCTGCCGGTGGTCATCCCGCCCGTCGTGGCGGTGCTGCTGTGGAAGTTCTTCTACGACTCCTCGCCCAACGGCGTCTTCAACACCGTGCTCGGCTGGTTCGGGATCCCGCCGCAGCTGTGGATCTCGTCGCCTGTGCAGGCGATGCCCTCCCTCGTGCTCGAGGCGACGTGGGCGGCCGCGGGCGGGTCCATCATCATCTACCTCGCGGCGCTGCTGTCGGTGCCGCCGGAGCTGTACGACGCCGCCGAGGTCGACGGCGCGAGCATCTGGCGCAAGATCTGGCACGTGACGCTGCCGCAGCTGCGCGGCATCCTCTTCGTGATGCTGATCCTGCAGGTGATCGCCACCGCGCAGGTGTTCCTCGAGCCGTTCCTGTTCACCGGCGGCGGGCCGGCCGGGGCGACCAAGACGATCCTGCTGTACATCTACGACAAGGCGTTCCGCAACAGTCTGGGCGGCGACTACGGCGAGGCCACCGCGGTGTCGGTGCTGCTCGCGATCGTGCTCGCGATCCTGTCCTGGCTGTACTTCAAGCTCACGAACCGCTGGAGCACCTCATGACCACGACGATCACGAACGCCCAGCGCCGCGAGGGCATGCGCGGCTTCCTGTCGCGGCGGGGTCTGGGTAGCGCCCGCAAGCGCGATTCCATCGACGACCTGGCCGAGCGCACCATCGTCTCGGCGTCCGAGCGGCGTCGCCCGGGCACGCGGTTCGGCATGTCGGTGACCCACGTGTTCCTCTTCGTCACGCTCGTGATCGCCGGTCTCGGCCCGATCCTGTGGCTCGCGAAGTCGGCGGTGACGCCCTCGCAGGACACCATCCAGCAGCCGTTCGCCCTGTGGCCCAACGGCGTCGACTGGGCGAACCTGTCGACGGCGTGGAACGACATCCACATCGACCAGTACTTCTTCAACACGATCGTGATCGCCGCCGGCGCCTGGTTCGTACAACTGTTCGTCGCGACCACCGGCGGGTATGCGCTGTCGGTGCTGCGTCCGAAGTACGCGCCCGTGCTGAACGCCCTGGTGCTGGCGACCCTGTTCATCCCCGGCATCGTGCTGCTGGTGCCGCTGTACCTGACCATCGTGTCGCCACCGCTCCTCGGCCGCGACGCGAGCATGCTCAACAGCTACCTCGCGGTGTGGCTGCCGATGGCCGCCAATGCGTTCAACATCCTGCTCGTCAAGCGGTTCTTCGACAACCTGCCGCGCGAGGTGTTCGAGGCCGCCAAGACCGACGGCGCGGGACCGTTCCGCCTGTTCTGGTCGATCGTGCTGCCGATGTCGAAGCCGATCCTCGGCGTGGTCTCGGTGTTCGCGATCATCGCCGCCTGGAAGGACTACCTCTGGCCGATGCTGGTGCTGCCCGACCCGCGCGTGCAGCCGCTGTCGGTGCGGCTGCCGGCCGTGGCGAGCCAGACCGAGCTGGACGTGTTCCTCGCGGCGCTGGCGATCGCCACGCTCATCCCGATCGCGATGTTCCTGGTGTTCCAGTCGGTGTTCCTGCGCTCGGCCGGTCTCGGCGGAGCGGTGAAGGGCTGACGACGTCGACGGGCTCAGCGACCGTCACTGGGCCCGTGGATGCCGGGGCGCCCGGCATCCCTGAATCACAGGCCGGTGGTGTCGTGGCCGGCGGGCAGCGCGACCAGCAGGGCGCCCGCGGCCGCGTGCACGCGCACGGCGGTCGCGACGCCGAACTCGTCGCCGTCGAGCTGCACCGGGCGGGACTTCTGCGCGGCCAGCTCGATGCCGGGGCCGCGTGAATAGACGACAGAGTTGTCTCTCGTGCGCAGCGACAGCACCTCGCGGCCGGCGCGGAAGCGGCGCAGCACGCTGTTGTCCCAGGCGACGCGGCGCCACACGAACAGCCAGCCGAACAGACCCTTGGGCTGGAAGATGACGACGTCCAGGTCGCCGTCGGCGACGGAGGCCTCGGGGATCAGCTCCAGTCCGGCCGGCAGCGACCCGCAGTTGGCGAACAGCACGCTCTGCACCCTCGTCGAATGCAGGCGGCGCCCGGCGAGCTGGTACATGACGCGGAACGGCTTCGCGCCGGGCAGCGAGCGCGCGGCGCCGTCCACATAGGCCACCCAGCCGACGGCCTTCTTCAGCTGCGGGCGGGTGTTGGCGATCATCGCGGCATCGAGCCCGATGCCGCCCATCACCACGAACGCGTGCTCGGCGGTGTCGCCGTCGGGGCGGGTGATGCGGCACCAGCCGATGTCCATCGCGAGGGTGTCGCCCTCGAACACCGCCCGCACCATCGCGGCGGGGTCGGTCAGCGGCAGCCGCAGGTTGCGGGCCAGCAGGTTGCCGGTGCCGCTGGGCACGATCGCGAGCGGCACACCGGAGTCCGCCATCGCCTCCGACACCGCACGGACGGTGCCGTCGCCGCCGGCCACCAGCACCGCGTCGGCGCCGGCGGCGAGAGCCTCGCGTGCGACGCCGTCGCCGAGGTCGTCGACCGTCGTCTCGTAGAACGCCGGCTCTGCCCACCCGGCCTCGGCCGAGTGCCGGGTGACGGTGGCGCGGAGCGTCTGCGCGTCGACCTTGATGGGGTTGTAGACGAGCGCGGCGCGCCTCGCGGCGGCGGCTGCTTCGGTCATGGGTTCACCCTAGTGCCGCTGATCGCCCGGCGAGCGGTGTTCAGGATGCCGCATCCTCGCCCGCGACTAAGCTTGCAGGGTGATCGATCCCGTGCTGCTTCGCGACAATCCTGAGCTGGTCAAGCGCTCTCAGGAGGCGCGCGGCGAATCGCCCGACACCGTCGACGCGGCGCTCGCCGCCGACCGTGACCGCCGGGCGGCCATCACGGCCTTCGAAGAGCTCCGGGCCGCGCAGAATGCGCACGGCAAGCGCGTGGCGCAGGCTCCGAAAGAGGAGAAGGCGGCGCTCGTCGCCGAGGCCAAGGATCTCAGCGACCGGGTCAAGCAGGCCCAGCACGCTGTCGGGCTCGCGGAAGAGGCATCCGCTCAGGCGTTCGGCCTGATCGAGAACATCGTCGTCGACGGTGTTCCTGCGGGTGGCGAGGACGACTTCATCACCCTGCGCACACACGGCGAGATCCCCGCGTTCGGCTTCGAGCCGCGCGACCACCTCGAACTCGGCGAGAAGCTCGGCGCCATCGACATGGAGCGCGGCACCAAGGTGTCGGGCAGCCGCTTCTACTTCCTCACCGGCATCGGTGCGCGCCTCGAGATCGCGCTCATGAACCTCGCGCTCGATCGCGCGCTGCAGGCGGGCTTCACGCCGATGATCCCGCCGACGATGGTGCGCCCCGAGGTCATGCAGGGCACCGGCTTCCTCGGCAAGCACTCGGCCGAGGTGTACCACCTCGAAGAGCACGACATGTATCTCGTCGGCACGAGCGAGGTGCCCCTCGCCGGCTACCACATGGGCGAGATCCTCGACCTGTCGCGCGGCGCCAAGCGCTACGCGGGCTGGTCGACCTGCTACCGCAGCGAGGCCGGCTCGTACGGCAAGGACACCCGCGGCATCATCCGGGTGCACCAGTTCAACAAGCTCGAGATGTTCGTCTACACGACGCCCGAAGAGGCCGAGGCCGAGCACCTGCGCCTGGTAGCCCTGCAGGAGCGCATGCTGCAGGATCTCGGGCTGTCGTACCGCGTGATCGACGTCGCCGCCGGCGACCTCGGCTCGTCGGCCGCGCGCAAGTACGACGTCGAGGCGTGGGTGCCCACCCAGGGGGCGTACCGCGAGCTGACCTCGACCTCGAACTGCACGACGTACCAGGCGCGCCGCCTCGACATCCGCTATCGCCCCGACGGCGGCAAGACGCACCCCGTCGCGACGCTCAACGGCACGCTGGCGACGACCCGCTGGATCGTCGCGATGCTCGAGACGCATCAGCGCGAGGACGGCTCGGTCACGGTGCCGGAGGTGCTGCGGCCCTTCCTCGGCGGACTCGAGGTCATGGAGCCGATCGCGTGAGCGACGCGCACCTGCCGGCGACAGGGTCGATCAAGGTCGTCAAACCGAAGAAGGCCGCCAGACTCGTCGAGCAGGTCGCGCGCGACACCGAAGACCCGGGCGTCGAAACCTCCCGCCTGCTCATCGCCCTCGACATCGACGGCACCGTCATCCTCGAAGACGAATCGTTGAGCCCGGGGGTCGTGGATGCCGTCGAGCACGCGCATCGCGCCGGCCACGAGGTGATGGTGGCCACCGGGCGCAGTTGGGAGGGCACCCGCGGCATCCTGCGGGTCCTCGGGATCGCCCCGGAGTTCGCGGTGTGCTCGAACGGGGCCGTGGTGCTCAAGCGCGTCGAGGCCGACGAGCTGCGTTACGAGCGCTGGCACGTCGAGACGTTCGACCCGCGCGAGGTGCTGCATCAGCTGCGCGACCATCTGCCCGACGCCCGCTACATGGTCGAGCTCGCCGACGGCCGGCGCCTGTACACCGAGCCGCTCGAGGACTGGAACCTGAGCAACGCCAGGCGCGTGCCGTTCGAAGAGCTCGCCGCGCAGCCGGTGTGCCGCGTCGTGGTGGTGTCGCCCGACCAGGGCGAGCAGGACTTCGTCGAGCTCGTCTCGCACATCGGCCTCAACCACGTCTCGTACGCCGTCGGCTGGACGGCCTGGCTCGACATCGCCCCGCTCGGCGTCGACAAGAGCACCGGCCTCGAGCGGGTGCGTACCGCGCTCGGCATAGACCCCGAGCACGTGCTGGTGATGGGCGACGGGCGTAACGACGTCGGCATGTTCCGGTGGGCGCTCGACAACGGCGGTCGTGCCGTCGCGATGGCGCAGGGCCCCCAGGAGGTCCGGGATGCCGCGGGCGAGACCACCACGTCGGTCCAGGCCGGCGGCGTCGCGGCGGTGCTGCGACTGCTGTGATCCCGGTCGCCGACACCGTCGCAGCGTCCAGAGGATTGCCAGCCGGCGTTGGAAGAATAGGCCGACAGAGCAGTCGGCTAGACTCGACGCCTGTTCGACAGATGTCGCCCGCAAGGGCGGCGTCCGTCGGGAGGGTTGTCCGAGCGGCCGATGGACCTGGTCTTGAAAACCAGTGGGCAGCAATGTCCCGTGGGTTCGAATCCCACACCCTCCGCAGACATGGGTGCCGGGGGGCGAACCGTGAGGCAAGCATTCCCCGGAGAGGAACCGAGTGACACAGGCGACTAAGCACGCTCGTCGCGGCCGCCGCACGGTGGCGCGCCACGGTGAGCTGCGCTCTCCGAGCCCGCTCGCGTTCCTGATGAAGATCGTGGGCGTGGTCGCCGCTGTCGTCCTCGTCTCCGGACTCGGCGTCGCCGCGTACGCCGCGACGGACGTCGTGCAGAGCTTCACCAGCCAGGCCGTGGACCTGGAGGACCAGGGCACGATCCCGCCCGACATCGGCGCGATCGAGGGCGGCGTCGACCTGCTGCTCGTCGGCACCGACGAGTGCGAGCCGGATTACGCGTACATCTTCGGTCCTCGGTGCACCGGTCCCGACGCCGAGGGTCAGCTCAACGACGTCAACATGCTGGTGCACATCTCCGACAACCCGCGCCGCGTCACCGTCGTCTCGTTCCCGCGCGACCTGATGGTGTCGATCCCTTCGTGCACGCGTGAGGACGGCTCCACGTCGGAGGCCACCGGCAAGACCCAGATCAACGAGGCGTGGGGGATGGGCGGCCTGTCGTGCGTCGCCAAGACGATCAAGGAGCTCAGCGGCGAGAACATCCCGTTCGCGGCCAAGGTGAGCTTCGGCAACGTCATCAACATCACCGGCGCGATCGGCGGTGTCGACGTCTGCATCGGCAACGGCGGCATCAAGGACGTCTACACCGGGATCGACTGGCCTGCGGGCCCCCGCACCATCTCGGGCCTCGAGGCGCTGCAGTTCCTGCGCACGCGCCACGGCCTCACCGGTGGCAGCGACCTCTCGCGCATCTCCAACCAGCAGCAGTACATGTCGAGCCTCGCCCGCAAGCTCGTGAGCGATGAGGTGCTGTCGAATCCCGCGACCCTCTACAAGCTCGCGACGACGGCATCCGAGAACATCACGCCCAGCAAGTCGCTCGCGAACCCGATGACCCTCGTGCAGATCGCGCTCGCCGTCAAGAACGTGCCGTTCGAAGACATCGTGTTCGTGCAGTACCCCGTGCTCGAAGACCCGGCCGACAGCAACCGCGTCGTGCCCGACTTCGACTCGGCGGCGAAGCTGTGGGCCGCGCTCGCCGCGAACGAGCAGCTCGATGTCACCCAGCAGTCGCAGGGCGTCATCGTCGAGCCGCAGACCACCGATCCGAACGCCACGGTCGACCCCAACGCGACTGTCGACCCGAACGCGACGGTCGATCCGAACGCGACGCCCACCGACGGCACCGCCGTCCTTCCCGACAACATCACCGGTCAGAACGCCGCGCAGCAGACGTGTTCGGCCGGCAACGTCAGGGCCAAGGGCTGATGCCCTCGGCGCGCCGGGCCCCTGACAGGGGCCGGGTCACGCTTGCCCGCCACGGAGTGCTGCGGACGCGGCATCCACTCGTCTCGGTCCTCGCCATGCTCGGCGTCGTGGTGGCCGTGATGGGCGTGAGCGCCACCGGCATCACGGCGTACAACATCTGGGATGCCGCGCGGACGGTCGCCGAGAACTCCGTCCTGCTGCCCGCCGACAAAGAGCTGCCCCCGTCGCTGGACGCGATCGAGGGCGGCGTGAACCTGCTGATGGTCGGCACCGACTCGTGCGAGGGCGAGAATGCTGCCCTGTCGACCGCCTGCCAGTCGGGCGACACCGACGGCGAGCGCAACGACGTGACGATGCTCGTGCACATCTCGGACGAGCCGCGGCGCGTGACGGTGGTGTCGCTCCCGCGCGACATGCTCGAGCCCATCCCGTCGTGCCCGAAAGAAGACGGCAGCGGCAACTACTCGGCGATGTCGTCGCAGAAGCTCAACGTGTCGTACTCGTACGGCGGGCTGACGTGCACGGTCATGACAGTCGAGGCGATCACGAAGCAGCAGATCGACTTCGCCGCCGCGATCCGCTGGTCGGGCGTCATCGCGATGTCCGACGCCATCGGCGGCGTCGACGTCTGCATCGGCGCCGGCGGCATCAGCGACCCCGAACACACCGGGCTCACGCTCTCTGAGGGGGAGCACACGCTGCAGGGCTGGGAGGCGCTGCAGTTCCTACGCATCCGTCACGGCATCGGCGACGGGTCCGACCTCGGCCGCATCTCGAATCAGCAGCAGTTCATGTCGTCGATGGTTCGCAAGCTGCAGTCCGACGCCGTGCTCGCGGACCCGGCGCGACTGTTGACCCTCGCGACCACGGCCATCGGCCAGATGCAGAAAAAGGAACTCGTGCTCAGCTCGGGACTCGCGAACCCGACGCTGATGGTGCAGATCGCGATGGCCGTCAAGAACGTGCCCTTCCAGGACATCGTCTTCGTGCAGTACCCCACCCGGTACTCCAGCGACTACAAGCAGCTCTACCCGGTGAAGGAGGCTGCGGACCAGCTCTTCGCGGCTCTCGACGCCAACGAGCCGCTCACCCTCACCGGCGACTCGAGCCAGGGAAGCGGTGTCGAGGTGACGGGCGAGGTCGCGCAGCCCGGGGCCACGCCGGCGCCCTCGGCGTCGGCCGACGCGGGCACTCCGGCGCCTGAGCAGCGCGTCGAACTGCCCTCGACGATCGCCGGGCAGACCGCCGACCAGACCACCTGCACGGTGAAGGGGAAGTGACGTGGTTCGGCGGAGCGTCGCCGACCGGTTATGATTGCTGGGCGCATCCGGTTGCTCACGAGCACAGGATGCCTGGAGACGTCGCATAGTCAGGCCTAGTGCACCACCCTGCTAAGGTGGAGTCCTCGCAAGGGGACCGAGGGTTCAAATCCCTCCGTCTCCGCAGTTTTTCGCCCGATTTGACATCGTTCTGAGGCGTGTTTCCGGGGTTTCGATCCTTCTCGATCTGGCTCGTTCCGTCTCAGATGTGGGCACGGCTCAGAGGCCTGAACTGCTGATCAGAGGATCGTTTCGGGCGCGGCGGCCCCTGTAGAGCTGTCTGCTCACTCCCTAGGGACTGCGTTGCGCGCTTTGCTCAGCAACATGAACTGCGCCCCGCATGTGCCCACCGCCTGCCCACCAGGAGACGGAGGGGTGAAAGTCCTCCGTCCTGTGATCTACCAGGACATCCGTGGCCGCTGGACGTCCGGGGTGTGTTCGGCGTTGTGCGGGGCGCAGCTGGACAAGGCGCAGCCTGGGTGAGATGGTGCCCGAGAACGGATGGAGCGATCATGGCCGATTCGCCGCGGGACTACAGCGACCTGAAGGCCGTTTACGTCAATTGCACGCTCAAGAAGTCGCCCGAGGTGAGCAACACCCAGGGGTTGATGGATCGCAGCATCGCGCTGATGCGCGCGCAGGGCGTCGAGGTGACGTCAATCCGGTTCGTCGATTTCGACGTCGCCACGGGCGTGTACCCGGACATGCGGGAGCATGGCTGGGCGACTGATGCGTGGCCCGACGAGATCTGGCCGCTGATCGACGCGGCCGAGATCCTCGTGATCTGCGGTCCGCTGTGGCTGGGCGACAATGCCAGGGTCACACGCCGTCTGATCGAGCGTCTCTACGCGATGAGCGGGCTTTACAACGACAAGGGTCAGTACGTGTACTACGGCAAGGTCGGCGGAACGATGATCACCGGCAACGAGGACGGCATCAAGCACGCCGCGATGGCGAACCTCTACAGCCTCCAGCACATCGGCTACACCATCCCACCCGCGGCCGACGCCGGCTGGATCGGCGAGGTCGGCCCTGGCCCGAGTTACCTCGATCCAGGTTCGGGAGGCCCGGAGAACGACTTCACGAACCGCAACACCACCTTCATGACCTGGAACCTCCTCCATCTGGCGAGGATGCTGAAGGATGCCGGCGGCATCCCGGCGTACGGCAACCTCCGCAAGGCATGGAACGACGGGGAGCGGTTCGGGTTCAACCCCGAGTACCGCTGACCAGCACACGCCTCGACTCAGTCTCGGGCTGGGTGGGGTGGCAGCCGTGGTCGGGCGTTGCCGGGTTTCCTTCCGCATCCGCGGAGGAATCCTAGGTCAGATGGGGTTTTTCGCGTGATCAGCGAGCCCAGTTCACCAAATCTTGCGCGCCAAGTGTCCCCGGGTGGGGGACACCCAGGGGTCACCTGAGGGGCACCACCTTCACCGAACCCTGCAGGGTGTGGTCCTCGCTGCATCGTCGTGGGGCGAAATTCCGCGCCTCACCCTGGCACCACCTCGCGAGGGTGCGCCACCCAATACAGGTGGTGCACTCTCCTGCATGCCGGGTGTCTGTCCGATAGCCCGGGTGAGTCAGTTCACGAGATCTTGCACGCGGTGGAGTCCGCGTCGCAGGTGCTGGCGCATCGCCTCCGTCGCGGCACCCGAGTCCGATGCATCGATCGCGTCCAGGATCGTGCGGTGTTCAGCCCAGGCCAGATGCGCGGCGTCATCGCTCGTGTAGAGCGTGTAGCGGCTCATCTGGGTGAGCACCTCGTGAAGGTGCGCGGTGATGACGTCGTTGCCTGCGCTCCTGGCGATGCTGACGTGGAACTCCATGTCGGCCGCACCGAGTGCCTCCGCGTGCTCGGCCGACGACTCCGCGAGGAGCGCGTCGGCGCCGACGCAGATGGCGGTCAGCTCATCCACGCCTTCCCGGGCCACTGCGGAAGCGGCCCGCTCCGCGTTCGTGGGTTCGATGAGCAGTCTCAGATCGTAGAGCTGCTCGATGGTTCGGGAGTCGAGCAGGGGAGAGGCGGTGAACCCGACGTAGGGCTCCTTCTGGACGAGCCCATCCGCCTCGAGTCGGGAGAGTGCTTGGCGTACGGGTGTGTTGGAGACGTGAAGCTCCCGAGCGAGCCGGTCGAGATTGAGCCGCGCGCCAGGCGGGATGCGCTGTGAGATCAAGCTCTCGCGAAGGATTTCGTACACTTCATCGGCCAGCATCCGACGAGGTGCGGGGCGAAGGAGCGTGAGCTCTTCTCTGGGGGTCATCTGCTCGGTCATCACCTCTCCTGTTAACGCATGATCTGCCGGCGGGATCCGCATGATCATGTTTCCTGGACCGGGTGCCTTGACACTCCCGTACCGCGGGTTCACGCTAGCAGAATCGTGTACGAAGTTTCCAGCCTGAACTTCGATGCATGAAGAAGGAGGACCTCCAGGCCTCCACGTGGGCGAGGAAGCCCACGACACAGCCCTTCGCACAAAGGATCAAGATGAACAAACGAGTTGCCATCGTCTCGATGGCCGTTATCGCGGCCGTCGGTCTGTCCGGCTGCACCGCTGGCAGCAACACGCCCGCAGAAGGCGAGACGCCTAGTGTCGTCGTCTGGGTCGACTCTGTCCGCGAGCCGGCCGCGAAGGCCTACCAGGACTCGGTGAAAGGTGACGTGGATGTCACCATCGAGGTCATCGACACCACCGAGCTCGTGACCAAGATCTCGCTCGCGAACACCACCGGCAGCGGGTGGCCCGACGTGGTGTTCGCCGGCGCGCCGAATGACGTCGCGATCCTCGCTGACCCGAGCAACGGGTACGCCGCCGACCTCTCGAAGACACTCGATAAGTCCGTCTTCGACGACTACAACGGCGCCAACTCCTGGTGCGAGATCGAGGGCGACTTCTACTGCCTGAAGAACGATCTGGCGCAGACCGTGCTGTGGTACGACGCTCCGCTGTTCGACGAGCTCGGACTGACCGTACCGACGACCATGGAGGAGTTCGCCACCGAGGCGATGAAGTTGCAGGGCACCGGCTATGTGGCCGGCGCGATCGGCGACCAGAACTTCTACGCGTCCTACCTGTGGCCCAGCGGCTGCCCGATGGCGGCGGCCCAGGATGCCGCGACGGTGCGCATCGACCCGGATGCCCCTGAGTGCGAGCGCGTGGCGGACCTGGTCCAGCCGCTGGTCGACGCCGGTGTCCTCGACACGCGGTCGTCGTTCGACGCCGGCTTCCTCGCCGATGTCGCGCAGAAGGGCAAGGTCGCGATGACCTTCGGGCCGTCGTGGTTCGGCGAGTTCGTGCTGCGGCCGGAGAGCTCGTGGGCCATTCCCGCAGGGCACGTCGCTGCGGCGCCGATGCCTAAGTGGGGCGACAGCGAAGAGGCCTACTCGGGTGAGTGGGGTGGCGGGATCTGGATGGCATCGTCCCACGCCAAGTTCCCCGAGGCGGCGGCAGAGGCCGTCGTGTTCCTTGCCACCGACCCCGAGATGCTGACTGACTCGGTCACCTTCCCGGGATCCGGCCCGGCCTTCGAGGCGTGGGCGGAGCGGGTGAGCGGCGACGAGTACTACGCCGTCGACCCGGTGCCTGCCATGGTGGCGCAGGCGACGCTCATCAACCCGGGTGAGAAGCCGGTGCGGTTCGACATCCAGGGGCAGATCGGATCGGTGCTCGCCACCGAGATCACCGGCGGCGCACCCGTCGCGGATGCGATCCGCAAGTTCCAGGAGTCACTGATCCAGCTCGCTCCCGCCTCCGGGTACAAGGTGGTCCAGTAGGACATAGTCCCGTCGACCCGGTGGGTCGGAGCCGCACGGCGCCGACCCACCCGGGTCACAGATCGAAAGGACCGGTGACGCGATGGCGCGTTCACGGATCAAGAGAATGGGTGCCCTCGCAGGGCTGCTCATGCTCGCCCCGTACCTGATTCTGCTCATCGCCTTCGGGGTGGTGCCCGTGGTGATGGCGTTCTTCACGGCGCTTAAGCCGTCGATGGCAAACCCCGCGGGCGGGTTCCTGAACTACTTGCTGGTCCTCCAGGACTTCCGGTTCCTCCCGGCGCTGACCAATGTCGCCACATTCCTGGTGATCTACGTCCCGCTCATGATCGTGGTCGTCGCAGCCATGTCGCTGCTGCTCGACGCGGTGCGTTCGCGATGGACGATCGGATTGCGCGCCGCCTACATCGTGCCGGCGTCGATCTCCGGCGCCGTCGCGATCCTCGTCTGGTATTTCATGCTCGAGCCC
The DNA here is from genome assembly GCF_039544225.1 of Microbacterium jejuense. Taxonomy (NCBI): domain Bacteria; kingdom Bacillati; phylum Actinomycetota; class Actinomycetes; order Micrococcales; family Microbacteriaceae; genus Microbacterium; species Microbacterium jejuense. The sequence goes on along the minus strand of NZ_BAABLG010000008.1, from coordinate 414,156 downwards.
ACCTACTCGCCGTACGCAGACCTGCTCTCCGCGATGGGCATCACTGAGGGCTCGCAGATCTGGAACACCGGCAGCCTGGTGTGGATCTTCGTGCTGATGGCGTTCTTCACTGGCGCCGGGAACTGGATCATCGTGCAGTACGGCTCGCTGCAGTCCATCCCCGACGACATCCTCGAAGCAGCACGGATCGATGGGGCGAACGGATTCCAGCTCGCTGTGCAGATCAAGCTGCCCCTCATCCGCCGCTACCTCATCTACATGGCCATCCTGACCTTCGCGGCCGGTTTGCAGATCTTCGTCGAGCCGTACCTGATCTCCTCCACCGTTTACACCGGGCTCGCCGACAACTGGTCGCTGAACCAACTCGCGTACACCTTCGCGTTCCAGAACGCGAACCTCGGAGCCTCCGCCGCGCTGTCCCTGATGCTGCTCGTCGTGTGCATCATCGCCGCGCTCGTCGCCATCTTCCGCATGGACTTCTTCGAGGACGTCCGCGCCGAAACAAGAAAGTCCCGCCGTGTCGCACGACGCGCCGGCCGTCTCGTAGGGAGTGCGGCATGACCATCACGCGCACCATCGTCGCCCCGCCGGTGGCCGGCGACCCCGCGGCCACCCCCCGCTCCCGCGCAGTGAATCTGCGCGCCCTGCCGGGACGGGTCATCATCTGGCTGGTCCTCATCGTCTTCGCGGTGTTCAGCATCGTCCCGATGATCTGGCTGATCCTCGCGCCCTCGAAGACCGCACAGGAACTGACGTCGCAGCATCCCTTCTCGTTCGGCTCGTTCGCGCAGTACGGCGTCGCCTGGAACAACCTGATGCTTTTCCAGGACGGGCGTCTCGTAACGTGGATCTGGAACTCGGTCTGGTACACCGCGATGATCGTCTTCATCGCGTGCGCGACCGCGATCCTCGCCGGTTACGCCCTGGCGACCGCGCCGATCCCGTTCCGGCGGACCCTGGTGATCGCCACGCTCATCGCGATGATCGTGCCGCCGGTGGCACTTGTCCTGCCGCTGTTCATCGAGGTGTCGGCGATCGGGCTCTACAACACCCCGTGGGCGATCATCCTGACGAGCTCGTTCTACCCGTTCGGAGTGTTCCTCGCCTACATCTATTTCTCCACCGCGATCCCGAAGGAGCTCTACGAAGCAGCCCGCATCGACGGTTGCGGAGAGTTCGCCACCTTCTGGCGCGTCGCGCTGCCACTGTCCAAGGGTCTGCTCGGGATGCTCGCGTTCTTCAGCTTCACGGCGACATGGGTCAACTACTTCCTGCCCTACGTCATGGTGACCTCGGGCGACATCCTCCCGCTGCCGGTCGGCCTGGGTGTCCTGTTCAGCGCGACGCCGGCACTCAATCCCGGCATCGGCGCCAGCATCCTCCCCATCCGCCAGCCGGAGATTGCGCTGGCCGGACTTATCGTGGCCGTTCCCATCCTGATCGTGTTCGTCGCCTCGTCCCGGCTGCTCGCGCGTGGGGTCCTCGCGGGCGCGGTGAAGAGCTGACCCACACCGACCGCCGGCGGGTCCAGCGGGCCCGTTCTCATCACACACTTGGAGTAAGAAGTCATGAAGATCGTCTCGGTCGATGTGCTGCTGTCGGACGAACCGCCCGCTGAACCGGCCTTCGTCTGGCGGCACGGGTTGCCCGGATCCGAACCCGCCCGCACCACGGCATGGCTCGTCATCACCACCGACGACGGCATCCGCGGCTACGCCCAATGCCAGCGCGGCCTGATTCTGGCTGACCTGGTCGACCGCCGCCTGCGCAACGATCTGGTCGGCACCGACCCGCTTCGACGCGAATGGCTGTGGCATCGGATGTGGGAGCTCGACCGCATCGAGAACTTCCCGACCTACATCATCGGCGTCGTGGACGACGCCCTCTGGGACATCGCAGGTAAGGCCGCCGGCGAACCCGTCCACAAGCTGATCGGCTCGTTCCGCGACTCGATCCCGGCGTACGCGTCCACGGTCACGTTCGGCAGCGTCGAGGAATACCTGGATGTCGCCGACCAGTGTCTCGAACTGGGCTATAGCGCGATCAAGCTGCACGCCTGGGGCGACGCCCGCGAAGACAGCCGCCTCATCACCGCGCTCCGGGAGCACGTCGGGCCCGACGTGCCCTTGATGTACGACGGCTCGGCCGGGTTCGACCTTCTGGACGCGGTGTTCGTGGGTCGAGCACTCAGCGAAGCGAACTACCTCTGGTACGAGGAGCCGATGCGCGAGTTCAGCGTCACCGCCTACAAGCAGCTCGCCGAGCGCGTCTCGGTCCCGCTGCTCGTCGCCGAGGTCAGCGCGGGCGCCCACATGAACACGGCTGACTTCATCGCCGCCGGGTGCGCATCCGCCGTGCGAACGGGAACGGCCCTGCGCGGCGGAATCACCGGGTCGCTCCGGATCGCGCACCTCGCCGATTCGTTCCACCTCCGCGCTGAGGTGCATGGGATGGGTCTGCCGAACACTCACCTGTGCATGTCGATCCCGAACACCACCTACTTCGAGAGCCTCGTCACCTCCAACCCCGTGACCCGCGGGCCCGAGGTCGATGCTCTCGGACTGGTCCACGCACCGACCGGACCCGGAATGGGATACGAAGAGCTGTGGGGCGCGGATGCGCCACCGATCGCCTCCCGCAGCGTCGTCAAGCTCTGACACTCCCATGACCGACATCACAAAGCGCCCGCGGCTTGATCTCGAGTACCGGGACACCGTATTCGGCCCCGAGGGAGGTCTCGCGCCAGGCTCGAAAGCCCTGCAGCCGATCACAGCCGAAGGAATAGCCGAACTGCGAGCCGACTCACTCGACCAGCTCGACGATGATGAGACGCTCAGCCAGAACGGCAGCGTCACCTTCAGGGACATCCTCATCCCGGGCCTGGACGGAGATCCCGAGATCCCCGCACTCGTCCTCACGCCGACGAACTCCACCGGGAACCGCCCCGCCCTGGTCTTCACACATTGCGGCGGGAAGATCGTCAGTCATCCCCGGACGAAGATCTTCGGTCTCGGCGTGCTGGACTGGGTTGCGCGCCACCAGATCGCCATCGTCGTCGCGGGTGTCCGAGTCGGGCCCGAGGATCCGCACCCGGCACAGGTTCGAGACGGCTTCGCAGCGCTCCGCTGGACAAGTGAGAACGCTGGGACGCTGGGGGTCGACCCCTCCCGCATCGGCCTGCTCGGAGTCAGCGGCGGCGGCGGCGTCGCAGCCGGCACCGCCCTCTACGCCCGGGACCACGGCGGCCCTCCGCTCGCGCACCTGATTCTCCTCACTCCGATGCTGGACGACCGCGAGTCATTCCAGTCCAACCGGTTCGAGGAGGTGGTGTGGCCCCGGCGCTCGAACGCCACCGGCTGGACCGCGATTCTCGGCGACAGCCGCGGTGGACCGGACGTCAGCGAGTACGCGGCGGCGTCGCGAGCCATCGACCTCACCGGCCTCCCACCCACCTTCATCGAGACGTACTCCGCAGACATCTTCCGAGACGAGGCGATCGACTTCGCTTCCCGCTTGATGCAGACAGGCGCACCCGTCGACCTTCACGTGTGGGCAGGAGTCATGCATCGCGTCGAAGACTTCCCTCCCACCACCACGGTCGGAACCGCCATCTACGACGCGCGACGGAGCTTCCTGGCAAGGATCTCCGCCCGAGTCGACAGCGGATTCGAGAGCTGAGCAGCTGCAATCGTGTACGACCCTGAGTTGCTGCAGCTCCTGACGCTGCAAGGTCCATGGCCCACCAGCCTCACCGCGGAGGAGATCATCCCTCGCCGTGCCGAATGGGTGGCGCCCGCGATCGAGGACGTCATCGCCGGACGGCCGTTGAACGTGTCCACGATCACGCTGACAAGCCGTGACGGCACGCCGTTCGAGGTGGCCGTGCTTGCATCGACCACCGCGTCAGCGGGCAAGCCGTGCTTCGTTCATCCGCACAGCGGGGGAATGGTGATGGGCTCCCGGTACACCGGGGTGGAGATGGTGGCTGACTGGGTCGAGGAATTCGGAGCAGTCGCCCTCCTCCCGGAGTACCGACTCGCGCCAGAGCATCCATTCCCTGCGGGGTTCGAGGACTGCGTAGCCACGCTCGATCACGCCATCGAGCATGCGGCGAGCCTGGGAGTCGATCCGGCCCGGATCATCCTGGCCGGAATGAGCGCTGGCGGCGGGATCGCCGCAGGCATGATGCTCCAGCACAGGGATCGAGGCGGCCGCCCGCTAGCCGGCGTTGTGCTCATGTGCGCGATGCTCGATGCCCGGAACGACTCGCCATCCGCACTCCAGTTCGCCGGCTCCGGCATCTGGGATCGCGAAAGCAACGCGGTCGGATGGGCGGCCCTACTCGGCGACCAGGCCCCTCACGAGATCCCCGCCGAAGCATCGCCCTCCCTCGCCGAGGACCTCACCGGACTGCCGCCCACCTTCATCGACGTGGGATCCATGGACACCTTCCGCGACGAGGACATCGACTTCGCTCAACGGATCCGAGCGGCCGGGGGTGATGTCGAACTCCATGTCTGGGACGGCGGCTACCACGGGTTCGACCTCGCATTCCCGGCAGCGCAACTGTCGCAGAAGGCACTGCGAGCCCGCGCCGACTGGATCCGACGACGACTGGAGGGCTCGGCATCCCTCACCCTGACCACTGACACCGCCCGACCATCCACCCCTGCCCCGGAGCACCAATGACAACCACGATCACCGACGCACACGCCTTCCTCGTCGACGTCGCTGTCGAGACGGAGCGCACGGATGCCGTGCAGAGCTTCGTGAAGCAGGAGACGATCTTCGTCGAACTCACCACGAGCGACGGCCTGCATGGTCTCGGCTACTCGTACACGATCGGAACTGGGGGTCGTGCGGTGCTGTCGATGCTGCGCGACCACCTGCTCCCGCTCGTGATCGGCGAGGACGCCGACCGCATCGAGGCGGTCTGGCATCGCCTGTTCGCCTCCACCCGCGCCACCACGACCGGCGCGATCACCTCCCTCGCGCTCGCCGCGGTCGACACCGCGCTGTGGGATGTCGCGGCTCAGCGTGCCAGCCTGCCGCTGTGGCGGCTCGCCGGCGGCTTCCGTCGTGACGTGCCGCTGTACGACACCGAGGGCGGCTGGCTGCACCTTCCCGTCGACGAACTCGTGCAGGGCGCGCTGGACTCGCAGCGCAAGGGCCTGAGCGGGGTGAAGGTGAAGATCGGCAAGCCCACCGGGCATGAGGACCGCGAGCGCCTCGCGGCGGTGCGAGATGCCGTGGGACCCGGGTTCGAGCTGATGGTCGACGCGAACCAGTCGATGACCGCGACCGAAGCGATCCGTCGGGCGCGGCTGTTCGACGGGCTGGACCTGGGCTGGATCGAAGAGCCCCTCCCGGCCGACGACATCGAAGGCCACGTCCGGCTCGCCCGGTCCACATCTACGCCGATCGCGGTGGGGGAGTCGATGTACTCGATCGCCCAGTTCCGGGAGTACCTCGACCGGGGTGCGGCGGGGATCGTGCAGGTCGACGTCGCCCGCATCGGCGGCATCACCCCGTGGTTGAAGGTCGCCCACATGGCGGAGGCGTTCAACGTCGACGTCTGCCCGCACTTCCTGATGGAGTTGCACGTCAGCCTGGCCGCCGCCGTCCCGAACGGCCGCTATGTCGAGCACATCCCGCAGTTGCGCGCGATCACCCGCACCGAGATGACCATCGAGGACGGACGCGCCCTCGCCCCGGAGACGGTCGGGCTCGGCATCGACTGGGACCGCGACGCCATCGACAACAGGATCGTCGAGACCACCGAGAACAGGATCCTGGCGTGACTCTGCTCACGCGCCAGCACCGCGGCCTCGCCTTCACGGAGCTGGGCGCCGGCTGTGCGCAGCTCGGGAACCTGCACCAGGCGATCTCGGACGACGAGGCCGAGGCGACCGTCCGCGCGGCGTGGGACAGCGGCATCCGCTACTTCGACACCGCTCCGCACTACGGCCTCGGACTCTCGGAGCGACGCCTGGGACGCGCGCTGTCCGCATACCCGCGAGACGAATACGTCCTCTCCACAAAGGTGGGGCGGGTGCTCGTGCCCAGCCCCGAGACGGCCGCGGAACGAGACCACGAAGCCATGTTCGACGTGCCCGCCGACCATCGCCGGGTCTACGACCTCAGCCGGGACGGAGTGTTGCGCTCCATCGAAGACAGCCTGGAACGACTCGGGGTCGAGCACATCGACATCGTCTACATGCACGATCCGGACGATCACTGGGACGCAGCATCCACCACAGGTGCGCAGACGCTCGCTCAGTTGCGGGACGAGGGCGTCATCGCGGGCTTCGGTGCCGGTATGAATCAGGCCGAGATGCTTGCCGACCTGATCGAGCAGACCGATCTCGACATCGTGATGTGCGCGGGTCGGCTCACTCTCCTCGAGCAGCACCGGGCAGAGCGGATGCTGCGCCTCGCCGCCGAGCGGGACGTCGCCGTCGTCGCGGCCGCGGTCTACAACTCCGGCCTGCTCAGCCGCGAGCGCATTCCCGACGACGCCACATACGACTACGGGCGGGCCCCCGCCGATGTCCTCGTCAAGGCACGCGATATCGAACGGATCTGCCGCGACCACGGAATTGCGCTCCCCGCAGCGGCTATCCAGTATCCCCTGCGGTTCCCACAGGTCGTGACGGTGGTCGCCGGAATGCGAGGAGCCACTCAAGCCCGCGAAGCCGTCGAGCGCCTCAACACGCCAATCCCTGATGAGCTGTGGTGCGCACTCGCGGACGCGGGACACCTTCTGGTTCCGGAGGCTGCGGCGTGAACGGCATCATCGACGCGCACACGCACATCTGGAACCGTGACTCGGGCGACTACGGCTGGATCACACCGCACCTGGCCGTGCTCGACCGCGACTTCGGGTTGGGCGACGTGACGGCGGAGGTCGCTGCGCTGGGCGTGGACCGGTTCGTGCTGGTGCAAGCCGCGGACACCGTTGGAGATACCGACCGGATGCTCGCCGAAGCCGCAACGCATCCCGAAGTCGCGGGTGTCGTTGCATGGCTTCCGCTCGAGGTGCCCGGGCTCGCCGACGCGCTGGCCGCTCGTCTCAGCACCGGCATGGTGGTCGGCGTCCGCGCCCTCATCCACGACATGGCCGACCCCCGGTGGGTGCTGCGCGACGACGTCGCTGCGGGTCTCGACCTGGTTGCCGCCGCTGGACTCGCGTTCGACGTCGTCACCTCGGGGCCCGCGGCCCTCGACCTCGTGCCGCAGCTCGCGGCGCGGCATCCGTCGCTGCGGATCGTGATCGACCATCTCGGCAAGCCGCCGATCGGCGGGGATGCTGAGGCCTTCGCCGACTGGCGTACCCGGCTGCGCGCGGCAGCCGCGTCGCCGAACGTCGCCGCGAAGCTCTCCGGGCTGGCCAGCTCGGTGGGCGCACCCGACTCGTGGATGGTCGACTCGCTGCGCCCCGTCGTGGCGGAGGCCGTCGATGCGTTCGGGCCCGACCGGCTCATGTACGGCGGGGACTGGCCGGTGTGCCTGCTCGCCGGCGGATACACCCGCACCTTCGAGGGCCTCCACGCCGCATTGGACGTCTCGGCGGCCGACCTCGACCTGATCCACCACCGGACCACCCAGGCGTGGTACCGGCTGAACGAATGGCCACGATGAGATTTGCAAGGCTCGGCGCACCGGGAAGCGAGATCCCCGTCGTCCACACCGACTCAGGAACGTTCGACCTGCGCGCTCTGACCGCCGACATCGACGGCGGGTTCCTCGGCGGCGACGGGCTTGGGCGCGCGGCGGAGGAGGTGTCCGCCGGCACGCTGACCGAGATCAACCCGACCGGCGTCCGCGTCGGTTCTCCGATCGCACGACCGGGAAGGATCGTCTGCGTCGCTCGGGATGCGGCTGTGGGTCAACGGCGAACTGCGCCAGGACGGCTCCACGGTGACCATGATCTTCGGCGTCGCGGCGACTGCGGATCGGGCACCGCCGCCGCCGCGACGAGCCATGAGTCGAGCGGGACTCCGGCCGGGGTCGCGCTAGGGATGCCGGACCAGCCCTATCTCAGAGGGGGCGATGTCGTCGAACTCGAGATCGATGGGCTCGGACGAGCCCGACAGGAGATGAAGCAAGCATGAGCGCACACGACTTCGACGGACTGGTAGCCGTCGTCACCGGCGGAGCGTCCGGCATTGGGTTGGCCACGGCCCTCGAACTGGCAGGTCGGGGCGCGAGCGTTGCGGTGCTCGATGTCCGCCCCGACGTTCCCGCGCCGCTGGAAGGCTTCACGGCGGATGTCTCTGACCGTGGTTCCGTGGCGGCGGCGATCACTGCGGTCGGTGATCGCTTCGGGCGTATCGACATCGTCATCAACAACGCCGGCATCGGTGCCTCGGGCACGGTCGCCGACAACGGTGACGACGAGTGGGCGCGCGTTCTCGACATCAACGTCACCGGAATCGCTCGCGTCTCCACCGCCGCGCTGCCGTGGCTGCGGGAGAGCCCGGCCGCCGCCATCGTGAACACCAGCTCGATCGCGGCGCAGAGCGGGCTGCCGCTGCGCGCGCTGTACTCCGCCTCGAAGGGCGCCGTCCTCGCTCTCACCCGGGCGATGGCCACCGACCATGTCAGGGAGGGCATCCGTGTCAACTGCGTCTGCCCCGGCACCGCGGCGACCCCATGGGTGACACGCCTCCTGTCCGCCGCGGACGATCCAGAAGCCGAACTCGCCGCACTTAACGCGCGACAGGCGATCGGCCGACTCGTCACCCCGGAAGAAGTCGCGAAGGCGATCTGCTACCTCGCCAGTCCGCTCTCCGGATCGACCACCGGCACCGCCCTCGACGTCGACGGCGGCGCCACCCACCTGCGCGTCCGACCCATCCCCGCGTGATGCGCGTCGCACAGGTGATTCGACTCGATCCCGAGTCGATCGAAGAATACGAACGCCTCCATTCCGCGGTCTGGCCGGCGGTGCTCGCCCAGATCGCCGCGAGCGGCATCCGCAACTACACCATCTACCGGTACGAGACGCTGCTCTTCGCGACCTTCGACTACGTCGGGGACGACTTCGACGCCGACATGGCAGCCATGGCAGCGGACGAGGCGACACAGCAGTGGTGGGCGGTGTGCGAGCCGTTGCAGCGTCCCGTCGCCGAGCGTGACGAGGGGGAGTGGTGGCACATGATCCCAGAAGTGTTCCACGTCGACTGAGACGACGGTATGGATCTCACCGTCTCGGGTGGGCCCACGCGAGAACCCGCCTCAGGCTCGCGCCAGAGTTGCGGATGACAGCGTGCCGGTGTCCTCGATACGTCCGATCGAAGGGTTCCTTGCCATGGCGTTGAATCTGGGCGTTCTTAACTTCCAGAGGCGTCGAAGGATCGCAGAAAGTCCCTCAAGCTCGGTGACAGCAACCGCTCTTGAACGCACAAATGATGGAGGCTGAATGTTCGGTGATGCTCGGACACAGGTGTCGTCGAGCGTCGACGCGCAAGCTCGCGTGCGTGCCGCTTATTTCGTGTCAGACAGCACCGGCATCACCGCCGAGACTCTGGGCAGCGCGCTGCTGGCGAACTTTCCCGGAATCGGGTTCCAGCGCCACACGATCCCTTTCGTCGACACGGTGGCCGGCGCGCAGAACGTCGTGGGCGACATCCACGCGGCTGCCGAACGCGGGGCCGCGCCGATGATCTTCGCGACGGTGAAGTCGGCGGAGATCCTCGACGTGCTGCGGAAGTCCGGCGCAGTGATCATCGATCTTCTGGGCGGTCATCTGACCGAACTCGAGGACGCGCTCGGCACGACCGCATCGGAACAGCTGGGGCAGTTCCACGGCCTGGGCGATATTGAGCACTACTTCGCCCGGATGAGGGCGGTGGAGTACGCGATCGAGCATGACGACGGTCAAAGCGGCCGGGCCCTCGACATCGCGGATGTCATCCTGATTGCCCCGTCGCGCTGCGGGAAGACCCCCACGACGATGTATCTCGCGTTGCAATACGGACTGCTCGTGGCGAACTACCCGTTGACGGACGACGACTTCCCGTCGGATGGGCTCCCGTCAACCGTGGCGAAGTACGGCGCGAAATGCTTCGGGCTGACGACAACGCCCCTGCGGCTCAGCCAGGTGAGGCATGAGCGGCGCCCGGACTCGACCTACTCGAGCCTCGCCCAGTGCACCCGCGAGCTCCGCCGCGCAGAAGACCTCTATCGCCGCAACCGTGTGCCGTTCCTCAACTCCTCGACGAAATCCGTCGAGGAGATGTCGGCGGTCATCATGCAGTCCATGCACCTGCGGTCCTAAAGCAGCCCCGAACCCGCACGAAACCGAACCCACTCATCGCCCTGCGCGCCCCACCCAGAACAGATCGGGACACGATATGACGAACAACATCCTCTGGTTCACCGAGATCGGCATGAACGACGTCGGCCAGGTCGGCGGGAAGAACGCCTCGCTCGGCGAAATGGTGAGCAACCTCTCCGGCGCCGGTGTCAGCGTGCCCGGCGGCTTCGCGACGACGGCCGACGCCTACCGTGATTTCCTGGCCGCCGATGGTCTCTACCAGCGGATCCGAAGCACGGTCGAGGCCCTCGATGTCACCGACGTCGCCGAACTCGCCCGCGTCGGCGCCAACGTGCGCGAGTGGATCGAGAACCAGCCCCTCCCGGCTGACTTCGAGTCCGGCATCCGCACCGCGTACGAATCCCTTGTTGCGAGCGACTCGCAGCCAGAGTCGGTGTCGTGGGCGGTGCGCTCCAGTGCCACGGCCGAAGACCTGCCCGATGCCTCGTTCGCCGGCCAACAGGAGACCTTCCTGAACATCAGCGGCATCGACAACATCCTCGCCGCCATCCGCAGCGTGTTCGCGTCGTTGTACAACGACCGGGCGATCGCCTACCGGGTGCACCACGGCTTCGATCACCATGACGTGGCACTCTCGGCGGGCATCCAGAGGATGGTCCGATCGGATGTCGGCGCCTCCGGTGTGCTGTTCACCGTCGACACCGAGTCCGGGTTCGATCGCGCGGTGTTCATCACGAGCTCCTACGGGCTGGGCGAGGCGGTGGTGCAGGGTGCGGTGAATCCGGACGAGTTCTACGTTTACAAGCCGGCGCTGCGTGCGGACCGGCCGTCCATTCTGAAGCGGTCGGTGGGGGAGAAGGCGGTGAAGATGGTCTACGCGCACGGACGATACGTCGGCGGCAGCACCGTCTTCACGGATGTCGCGGAGGCGGACCGTGCTCGGTTCAGCATCACCGACGCTGAGGTGGAGGAGCTCGCCCGTCAGGCTCTGATCATCGAGGAGCACTACGGCCGGCCGATGGACATCGAGTGGGGCAAGGACGGGGTCGACGGGCGGCTCTACATTCTGCAGGCCCGTCCCGAGACGGTCGTGTCCCGCGTGGACGGAAATGTCACCCGACGATTCGTGCTGGAAGAGCCCGGCACGGTGATCACGATCGGCCGCGCGATCGGGCAGAAGATCGGCGCCGGCCCGGTGCGGGTGATGAAGTCGATTGCGCAGATGGACCAGTTCCAGCCTGGCGACGTGCTGGTCGCCGACATGACCGACCCGGACTGGGAGCCGATCATGAAGCTCGCGTCCGCGATCGTCACCAACCGTGGCGGCCGCACCTGTCACGCCGCCATCATCGCCCGAGAGCTCGGCATCCCCGCCGTCGTCGGCACCGGCGACGCCACCATCGCGCTGCAGAACGGCCAGGAGGTGACCGTCTCCTGCGCCGAAGGCGACAACGGGTTCGTCTACGACGGCATCCTCGCCTTCGACGAGGTCATCACCAAGCTCGACGAGATGCCGGAAGCCCCGACGAAGATCATGCTCAACGTCGGCACCCCCGACCAGGCGTTCGCGTTCTCCAAGCTGCCCAACAAGGGCGTCGGACTCGCACGCCTCGAATTCGTGATCAACCGGCAGATCGGCATCCACCCGAAAGCGCTCCTCGAGCACGACTCCCTGGAGCCGGCGCTGCGCGACGAGATCTCGGAGCGGATCGCCGCCTACCCGTCCCCGCGGCAGTACTTCGTGCAACGCGTCGCGGAAGGCGTATCCATGCTCGCCGCCGCGTTCGCCCCCGAGAAGGTGATCGTGCGACTCAGCGATTTCAAGTCCAACGAGTACGCCAACCTCATCGGCGGTGAGCTGTACGAGCCGCATGAGGAGAACCCGATGCTCGGTTACCGGGGCGCCTCGCGATACATCTCACCGGACTTCCGCGAGTGCTTCGACATGGAATGCGAAGCCCTCAAGTTCGTCCGCGACGAGATGGGCCTGACCAACGTCGAGATCATGGTGCCGTTCGTGCGCACCGTCGGCGAGGCGCACGCCGTGATCGAGCTGCTCGGCGAGAACGGACTGCGCCGTGGCGAGAACGGGCTGCGGGTCATCATGATGTGCGAACTGCCGTCCAATGCGGTTCTCGCCGACGAGTTCCTGGAGTACTTCGACGGATTCTCCATCGGTTCCAACGACATGACCCAGCTCACCCTGGGCCTCGACCGCGACTCCGGGCTCGTCGCCGCCACGTTCGACGAACGAGACCCCGCCGTGCTGAAGATGCTCACGATGGCGATCGAGGCGTGCCGCCGCGCCGGCAAGTACGTCGGGATCTGCGGGCAGGGACCCAGCGACCACCCCGACCTCGCCGAATGGCTCGTTGAACAGGGCATCGAATCGATGTCGCTCAACCCAGACACTGTCGTCGAAACCTGGCTGCGGCTCGCGAAGCGCGAAACCCTCGCAGCCGCCAACTAGCGCCGCGATCCACGACTCTGTGTGAGAGCCAGATCCTCGGGCGGTAGAACTCGTGACGGATCATCAAGCAGCAGGTTGACCCTTGTCGGGTGTCAATTGAGTGGCGGCACAGGTGACCCCCAAGTGACTCCGAGCATTCCGAGGAGGGCGAATCACGGCGATTCTGGAGTGCGTGGAGTGCCTTTCGTGCGAACCACGTGAGCCGGTAGAGACGACCATAAAAACTGGTTGACCAGGCATTCCATTTGTGGTCAGCGTTATTCATCCGGTAGTGGAGAGCCGTGTAAATCTACCCTGCTAAGGTGGGGCTCTCGCGCGGGGTATTCACGAGCGGTGAAGTCGGGTTTCTTGCTCGTCCGACTGCGACGGCCCCTGCCCACCTGGTGCCCACGGCCGGTACAGATTATTGCCGATCGAGAGCGATTCAGACGGAAGCCAGCGCCGCCGGGAACCGCGAAATTCCGCGGTTGACGATCGGCAAGGAACGAGGAGGATGTCGCTCGACGAGTTTCAAATCCCTCCGTCTCCGCAGAAAACCCCCGGTTATCCGGGGGTTTTCTCGTTCGTGCGGCCAAGCTCTGGGTGTGTCGATCTGTCATGATTCGCCCCCCAGGTGTCCCCCGAGGGGGACGCCTGGGGGACCAGCGGGCGCCTCAGCCAGCCGCATTCGAGTGGGTGCGGGGGCAGGGAAGCGCGTGATTCCCCGGCATCGCAGGTCACAGATCGGAGACCGGCGGGGGTCAACACCCCGCACAGTTGGTGGCCCTTGGACGCCTTGGGCGGTAGGAAGATCTGCGCTCGCTGAGGTACCGCCTCCGAGCCATCCGCCCTGAGTATGCGGGCGGACCGCGCGGGTGAGGTGCGAAGTGATCGACAACAGCAATCTCTGCTCGAAGGACGACCGCTCAACGATCGCGGCTGACGTCGTACTGGGGCGTGCAGCGGATGAGTCGTGAGTCGACCCGTCTCCCTAGAATCGAGCAGGTGACCACCGGCTCGAACAGATCGACACGTCTGGGCGTCGTCGATCGTCGTTCCCGCGACATGTCGAAGCCGCTCCCGTCGGCGCTGAGCTGGACGGTCCTCTGCGGTTTCGCGGCCGCGTTCACTGTTGCGTATTCTGCGGCCGACCTCCCGCTGTGGATCCCTGTGCTCTACCTTGTGATGAGCGTTGGGGGCTTCGCCGCCTACGGTGTCGACAAGTCGGCGGCGAAAGCAGGTCGTGGCCGCCTTTCGGAGCGGACCCTTCTCACAGTCGGCCTCCTCGGCGGCTGGCCGGGGGCGCTGATTGCACAGCAGGTATTCCGGCACAAGACGCGCAAGCGCTCCTTCCGGCGCATGTTCTGGCTCACGGTCCTCATCAACGTCGCGGTACTCGCCGGACTCGTCTACGTCGCGGTGACTAAGCCCGTGGCGCTTGACCTGCCGTTCCTCGCCGGACTCGGAGTGGGCTGATCGATGCCGACGAGCGAAGCGCAGCGGGAGTTGACAGACCGTACTCGTGCGCTCCTGGCGGGCGAATCGGATCTCACCGAGAAGGCGATGTTCGGCAGTCACGCGTTTCTCCTCGACGACCGGATCGTCGTTGCGGTGATGCGGGATGCCAAACTGCTGGTGAGGGTCAGCGCCGACGATGCCGCGACGCTGACGCTTGAGGCGGGTGCGGCACGTGCGGTCATGGGCCCGAATCGACGCGAGATGGGACCCGGCTGGCTGCTCGTCGAGCCTGACGCGCTCGCAGACGACGAGCGACTCCTGTTCTGGATCGACGCGGGGAGAGAGTTCAACCGGCTCGACCGCTGACGGCCCGATCCCTCAGCTCGCTGCCCGCTGATCGACCCCGGTCGGTCCCAGGCCCGCCCGAGCGCTATGACGACGACGCGCGGCCGTCGGCTGGACTCCATGCGGCGGCGGGGTCGACGGCGTGGATGATGCGTCTGCTGATCCTGCCCAGTTGGCGCGCCTGTTGTTCGGTGAGGGACTCGAAGACGAGTCTCTCGACGAGGGCGTGGTGCGCAGGGGTCGATCGAGCAACCTCCTCGTGTCCGGCATCGGTCAGGGTCGCCAGAGTCACTCGCCCGTCGGTCGGGTCGACGTGACGTCGATGCTGTAGAAGAACGGAAGCACGGGCTTGCGGCATCCATCCCTGGGGCGTGCGATCTCATCGGCTGGTGACCGGGACCGCCGCTGCAAGGACGGCGCAGCGGTTATCCACGTGAAGGAGAATCGGACCGTGAGGATGCGTAGATTGACCGCGGAAGAAGTCCGGGTTCACGCCCCGCGACTGCTAGACCTTCAGCACAAGGCGTATGCCGTGGAGGCTGAGTTGATTGGCGACGACCGCATTCCGCCGCTTCATGAGGCGGAGTCGGACTTGCTTTCGTCTGGCCTGGAATGGATCGCGTCGTTCGACGATGACCATCGGATCGTGGGGGCGGTGGGATTTGAGATCGACGACGACGTCGTCGATCTCGACCGCCTCATGATCAGTCCGACGCACCACCGAAGAGGCCTTGGTGCCGCCCTCGTGATCGAGGTCATGTCGCTCGCGCCCGTAACGGTGGTGGCCACCGGACGCGACAACACTCCCGCTCGCGCGCTGTACGAGTCACTCGGATTCCTGCACCAATCCGATATTGAGCCGGTTCCCGGCCTCTGGGTCAGTCGCTATCGTCGAGCCTGAGCGAGAGGGATCTCGCTGCGGGGACGCCCGGTCGGCGCCGACGGCGTCGCCTTGATCGACGGCCTGCAGCTCCAGCGGCTCGTCGACCCGTCTACGTCATCCGGCCACCGATGCGTGAGGTCGGCGGCTGGATGCCGCGGCCTGGGAGCCACTGTGCACCAGAACTCGTGGATGCCGCTGGCGACCGTGATCTCGGTGCCGTCGGGGAGGACGATCGTGCAGCGGGTGGACACCGGCACGTGAACGTTCAGGACCAATCTGTCGCCATCCAGCGTCCAGGACTATGAGGCCCTTCCGTATGGGGTCTCCACCACGCCTTCCGCGGAGGTGAGGCCGCCGCCGACCAGTGGTTCGACCCGGAATGTCCGATAGCCGCCGGAGGTGGGCTGGATGCTCGCGACCCGCTCGTACAGCCAGTCGCCGACGGCACCGGCCGCGTAGTGGTTGAGCGAGACCATGCCGCCGGATCCGTCATCTTTGCCGGACTGCAGATCGGCGATGTTCACCCGAGGAGGACGGGCTCACAATTGGCTCAAGACTCGTCCGCGACCCGCACCCCGTGCCGGTCGAGGATGGCGAGCAGTGCGGGGATCCCGTCGGTGTGCGTCCAGCATTCTGCGCGGATGCCGGCGAGCCTCGCGCCCTCGACATTCGCCGGCTGGTCGTCGAGGAAGAGCAGCCGCTCCGGCGGCAGCGCCAGGTCCGTTGCGATGTGATCGAAGAACCCGGCCGCCGGTTTCGCCGCCCTGACGTCGCAGGAGTAGTAGGCGCCGTCGAAGGCCTCGTCGTACGGCGCCTTGTCGCGCATGCACGCCGCACGGTAGGTGTCCTGATTGGTCGCGAGATAGCAGCGCGTGCCGGCGGCGCGGACCCGCGAAACGATCGCCAGGGAGGGGGCCAGCACGTCGAACGTCCACCACACCGAGAGGACATCCTCGACGCGATCACCCAGCCCTGCCGCCACAGCGGCTTCCCGAATACGCGCCTCATCGATCGGAGTGCCGGTGAGGGCGCCGGGGAACTGAGCCACGACTGCGGTGGCGAGCTGCCACACATCGGACGGCGTGTGCTGCAGGACGCCATCGGCATCCCAGAGCACGGCGAGGACCGGCGAACGAGACATGTGATTCCTCCGGCGTGCAGCAGTGGTGTCAGACGGCACAGATGGGGTTGGGCTGTGCTCGGATGGCCCGTCGCCGACTAGACGATCAGCCGATCGACCAGCTCGAACGTGTCGTACCGCTGGTCGTAGTCCCCGAAGTGGCCCTCGTCGCGAACGATCTGTGTGCCGCCCAGGTGCTCGAACATCAGCCGGCCCTGTTCGGCATCGCAGCCGTACGGGTCGGTGATCGAGTTGATGAGATACAGATCGCCGGCATTCGCGCGGATGCGGTCCCAGTCGTAGACGCCCTGCAGCACCGGTTCATCGGAGTCGTTGGGCTTGGTCGCGTACCCCGCCACCAGGATCGCCTGAGCCACCGGAGCCTGCAGGTGCTCCAGGAGCGCGAGCAGCAGGGCAGCGCCGCCGGAGTGGCCGACCAGTACGGTCTCCGCGTCGAAGGTGTGGCCGGCGAGGACCTTCGGCAAGAACTCGGCGATCGGATCGACATTCACTCCCGGGTAGTGCGGACGCTCCACCCGGTAGCCGCGCGCGGTCAACTGACGGTCGAGCCATGGGTACCACGCCACGTCGGGGTGACCGCCCGTGCCGTGGAAGATGACGGCGTTCTTGCTCATCGATCGATGCTAACGGTGCCGGATCCACCCGGGGTGCTCGCCGCCGGGGCGCGCCTATGCGACCTGAACGATGCGCACGCGCCGCGAACGCACGACGAGCCGAAGCCGTCGGGATCGTGCGAGCGCGACGCAGGCGACCGTCCCGGCGATCAATGGCGCGCCTCCCGCCACCGCGAACGCCGTCGTGACTCCGGCTGATTCCGCGATCGACCCGATGATGATGCCGCCGAGCGCCTGACCGCCCGTCACCGTCATGAGGTAGAACGACATGACGCGGCCACGGATCGCCATGTTGGTCGAGAGCTGGGTCAGCGACTCCGCGGCGGTGGCGAAGGTGAGGCGCGAGATGCCGATGCCCACGACTGCGCCGAGGAACAGCCCGTAGGTCGGGGCGAGGCCGGCGAACACAGTGACGGCGCCGTACAGCATCGTCGCCAGCACGATCGTCCGCAGGCGCAGCACTCTTCGACGCGTCGACAGCACCGCGCCGATGAGAGCGCCGAGGGCGGCGAGTGAGCTGTACAGGCCGTAGCCGGTCGCACCCGTGCCGTACGTCTCGTCGGCGGAGGCCGTGAACAGCACCGGCAGGTTCATCCCGAACACGGCGACGACGGCCAGCATGAGCAGCGGCCAGAGGATCGTGGGCTTGCCGACGGCATAGCGGAGCGCCTGCCGGATCTGGCCCTTGCCGCGCGGTGCGCCGGCGGTGCGCACCAGTTCGCCCGGGCGCATGAACGCGAGTGCGATGACCGCGATGAGGGATGCGGTCGCATTGACCGCGATCGACCAGCCGGAGCCGACGACGACGATGAGCATGCCGCTCAGGGCGGGGCCGACGAGTCCCGAGAAGTGGAACACCGCGGCGTTGAGGCTGATCGCGTTGCGCAGGCGGTGGGTGCCGACCATCTCCGAGACGAAGGCGGAGCGGCTGGGGCCGTCGATCGCCATGGAGGTGCCGGTGACGAGCGCGACGGTGAGCACCTGCCAGAGCTGACACTGCCCGGTGAGGACGAGCACGGCGAGCAGGGCGTTGGCGACCGTTCCGATCGACTGGGTGATCATGAGCGTCCTGCGCCGCGAGAAGCGATCGGCGATGACGCCGGCCCACGGCCCGAGCAGAAGCGTGGGGGCGAACTGCAGCGCGACCACCAGTCCCACCATCGCGACGTCGCCGGTCAGCTCGAAGACCAGCCAGTCGATCGCGATCCTCGCCATCCATCCGCCGACGTTGGCGAGCAGCATCGACGAGACGTACAGCCGGTAGTTGTGCGCGCCCAGCGCACTGAACGTCTCGCGCCACCCTCGTCGCCCCTCCAGGACCGGGATCGGCGCCGTCACCGTCTCGGGAAGCAGGTCGAGGGGGGCGGGCGGTGCCGGGTCACGCGTGATGCTCACCCCTTCGACGGTAGCCAGGCGCGAGAGATTGTGATTGAGAATCGCACCTATCAATGTCATTGGATTCGTCAATAGACTGGCCTCGGTCAAGGAGGTCGTGTGTTCGATCCGCAGCTGTTGCGCAGCTTCGTCGCCGTGGCCGACACGCTCAGCTTCACGCGGGCCGCGGAGATCCTCCGGCTCAGCCAGCCGACCGTGAGCCAGCAGGTGCGCAAGCTCGAGACCGCGGCCGGCCGGCAGCTGCTGGTGCGCGACACCCGGCGCGTGGCGCTGACCGACAACGGCCAGGCGATGCTCGGATTCGCTCGCAGCATCCTCTCCGCCCACGACGAGGCCGCGTCGTACTTCACCGGATCGGCGATGCGCGGCCGGATCCGGTTCGGATCGGCGGACGATCTCGCGCTCACCCAGCTGCCGAAGATCCTTCGCAACTTCCGTCAGCTCTATCCCCAGATCAACCTCGAGCTCACCGTGGCGCAGAGCGGATCCCTGGCCCGGCGCCTCCGTGCCGGGCAGCTCGACCTCGTCTACGTGAAGCAGGAGTCGGGGGCGCCGGAGGGCCGCCTGGTGCGCCGCGAACGCCACCTATGGGTGGCGCACCGCTCGTTCACGATGGACCCGGAGGGCCCCGTCCCGCTGATCGTCTACCAGCCGCCCAGCATCTCGCGCGCGGCGGCCATCGACGCGCTCGAGGGCGCCGGTCGCAGCTGGCGGATCACCTGCAACGTCCGCGAGGTGAACGGGGCGACCGCCGCCGCGCGAGCCGGGCTCGGCGTCGCGGTCTTCCCCCGGACCATGGTGCCCGAGACACTCGATCTCGCCCCTTCGGCCTGGGCGCTGCCGCAGCTCAGCGAGGTCGACTTCGTGCTGCTCGACAACCCCCGCGCAGCGCGTGCTCCCATCGAGGCCCTCGTGAACGCGATCGTCACGAGCCGATGACGCGGACCGGTCAGTCGTCCAAAGCCCTGTCAGACGATATTCATCGCGGGTGTTCGCACGGGTGCGTGGGAACGAATGGGGGGACGTGCCTGGTGCCGCGGGGCCATTTCATCGCTCACGGCTGAAGGCCGATTGCGGTCGCCGGCACAACGGGTGGACGCTGTCTCGCCGAATCTGCCAGCATGGCCCGCATGGGACGCACCGGATCGAGCACGGTGGCCCGCGTGCGAGGGCGCGTGTCGACCGAGGGCGACGATCTCTTCTACAAGGTCACGGGTGCCGGGGCGCCGATCCTGATGATCGCAGGCGGCGGCGGTGACGGTGACGGCTTCCTGCCCCTTGCGGATCAGCTGGGCGACCGTTTCACCGTGATCACCTATGACCGTCGCGCGAATGCGCGCAGCACTGCGAATCACCCGTCCGCTTTCAGCGTCGCCCAGCAGGCGCGGGATGCGGTCGCAATCCTGCAGGCAGTCGGGGAGAGTTCAGCGTGTGTGCTGGGCAGCAGCAGCGGGGCTGTCATCGCGCTCGAGTTGGCACAGTCCCACCCGGACACCGTCACGCGAGCGATCCTGCATGAGCCGCCACTGACTCGATGGGCACCGGACGCCGCGAAGTGGCAGGCATTCTTCGAAGACTGCTGCCACCTGTCCCAGACGAAGGGTGCGTCCCAGGCGGCGGCAAAGTTCGGCACCGGCGTTCTGGGCAAGGCGACGGTTGCGCCGCTGCTGGCTGATCTGAGGCTGAAGCTGTACCTGCGTGGCGAGTCGAAGCCTGCCGACGGGCGCCGCCTCCCCGACCGTCTGGCCGATGAGATCTTCATCGATCAGGAACTCCTCCCGGTGACCGGGTACACACCCGACATCCACCTCCTGCAGAGGATGTCGGCGAAGCTGACGTTCGCTGCGGGCGACTGGACCGTCCGCAAAGGCGTCTGGCTCGCCGACGTGGCACGGACACTCGCGGCGGAGACCGATGCCGCGTTCGTCACCCTTCCGGGCTCTCATGTGTCCTATATGGACAAGGCGACGCAGTGGGCCCCGGCTGTCGCCGCGGTCTTCGCCGCACCGGAACCGTAACCTCATGGATCCACGGCCGGTCTCCGAGGCGCGTCGAACAGGACCGACCTGATCTCGCCCGTCGGCTTCGGTGGCGTCACCGCACCTGGTCGGTCGGCCGGATGAGGATGCTGTTCACCGACACGTGTTCGGGCTGGCGGAGCGCGTACAGGACGGCTTCGGCGATATCGCCGGCTTCGAGAGTGCGCATCGAGTCCGCGATCTCGGATGCCGCCTGGCGCATCGTCTCGTCCGTGATGTGACTGGTCAGCTCGGTGGCGACGAATCCCGGTTCGATGAGGGTGACGCGCACGCCTCGTGCGGTGACCTCCTGGCGCAGCGACTCGGTGAAGGCGCTCACGCCGAACTTCGTCGCCGCGTAGACGCCGCTGCCGAGGGACGCGATCCGTCCCGAGGTCGACGAGACCTGGACGATGTGGCCCTTCGCCTCGATGAGGTGCGGCAGCGCCGCATGCACGGCGTACATCGAGCCGAGCAGATTCGTGTCGACCATCCGCTCCCATTCGCGGACGTCGGCACCGAGGATCATCCCGCTCTGCATGAGGCCGGCGTTGTTGATCAGCGCGTCCAGGCGTCCGAAGCGCTCGACGATCTGAGCGATCGCCTGCGCGACCGAGTCGTAGCTCGTCACATCCAGCGGCAGGCTCAGCATTTCGCCGGGGGCGGCGTCGGCGAGCGAGCTCAGCCGGTCCGTGCGACGGGCGCCGACGGCGACTCGCAGCCCTGCCTCGGACAGCGCGAGCGCCGTGGCCCGTCCGATCCCCGATGAGGCGCCGGTGACGAGCGCGACCTTTCCGTGCAGCTCGCGGTCGGTCTGCTCAATGGTGCTGGTCATGGTGGAGCCCTTCTTGATCGGATGCCGGTGTCCAGGCGGATGCGCGCCCCTAGCAACAGACCGTGCAGCGGGCCGAACTGTGACGTCGGTCTGTCCGAGGCCTCGATCGCCGCGTGGTTGTCACAACCGTGCGGGCTGTCCGGTCCTCTTCTACAAGCCGGCTGATTCCGACCGGACCACACCGCTCAGAGAGGGGCAAGCGACATGACCGAACACATCCTGCAGCCGGAAGCGCGCGCGTTCGCGGAAGCGGCCGCGGCTCCGCCCACGCTCGTCGAGCGCGGCGTCGACGGGGCGCGGAGGCTGCTCGACGACGTCCAGGCCGGCCCCGTCGACCTCCCCGAAGTGGATGACGAATGGATCACGGTGCCCGCCGCCGTCGGCGACGTCAAGGTCCGCATCGTCAAGCCCGTCGGCACCACCGGCCCCCTTCCCGTGGTGCTCTACGTCCACGGTGGAGGGTGGGTCCTCGGCAACGCGGGCACGCACGACCGTCTCGTCCGCGAGCTCGCGACCGGCATCGAGGCGGCGGTGGTGTTCGTCGAGTACACCCGCTCGCCCGAGGCGCGGCATCCCGTCGCCATCGAGCAGGCCTACGCGACGGCCCGATGGGTCACCGAGAACGGTGCCGACAAGGGACTGGATGCCGCACGCCTGGCGGTCGCCGGGGACTCGGTCGGCGGGAACATGGCTGCCGTGCTCGCGATCCTCGCGAAGAAGCGCGGCGATGTCGCGTTCATCCATCAGTCGCTGTACTACCCGGTCACCGACGCGCGGCAGGACACCGGCAGCTATCGCGAGTTCGCCGAGGGCTATCACCTGCGTGCCGACGCGATGGCATGGTTCTGGGACAACTACCTCCCCGACGTGCACAAGCGCAGCGATGTCACCGCGTCACCGCTGCAGGCGCCGATCGACGAGCTCAAGGGACTCCCCGAGACCCTGCTCATCGTCGACGAGAACGATGTGCTCCGCGACGAGGGCGAGGCCTACGGTCGCAACCTCATCCAGGCCGGCGTGCCCACGACGCTCGTGCGGTACGACGGCACCATCCACGACTTCATGATGCTCAACCCGCTGCGCCCGTCCGCCGCGACGACCGCCGCGATCGAGCAGGCGATCCACACCCTCCGCAAGGCCTTCGGCCGCAACTGAAACACCGAAAGGAACACTGAAATGAACGCCCAGAAGCCCACCATCGTCCTCGTCCACGGCGCTTTCGCCGAATCGTCGTCCTGGAACGGCGTCATCTCCCGGCTGAGCGAGCACGGCGTGACCGCCGTCGCCGCAGCCAACCCGCTGCGCAGCCTCGCCGGCGACGCCGCCTACGTGCGCGACGTCATCGCCTCGATCGGAGGACCTGTCGTCCTCGTCGGCCACTCGTACGGCGGGCTGGTGATCACCGAAGCGGCCGCTCAGAACGATGCGGTCGTCGGCCTCGTCTACGTGGCCGCCTTCGTGCCCGAGACCGGACAGAGCGCGTTCGTCCTGTCGACGAGCGAGCCCGGGTCGACCCTCGGCGAGGCGCTGGCCGCATACCCCGTGGCATCCGGGGGCAACGAGTTCGTCATCCGCCAGGACGTCTTCCACCACCAGTTCGCGGCCGACGTGCCGGAGGCGGAGGCGGCGCTCATGGCAGCCACCCAGCGCCCGGTCACCGAAGCAGCGCTGTCGGAGGGGCTGCCGACCGCGAGCCCTGCCTGGAAGGACATCCCGTCCTGGCACGTGTTCGGCGACGAGGACCTGAACATCCCGGTCGCTGTGCACCGTGCGGGCGCGGACCGTGCCGCCTCGCGCGAGACGTGGGAGGTGGCGGGCGGATCGCACGCCATCTCGGTCTCACACCCCGAGGTCGTCGTCCAGGCCATCGCGGCCGCAGGCAAGGCCTACATCGCCGGCGTCGAGGCAGCCGCCTGACTCACCCCGACTCGCAGTCCCGGCCTTGCCCGCGGCCGGGACTGCGAACGCCCCCTTGAGGAGTCCCGATGATCGATCCCCGTGTGCAGATCAGCCATGTCCGAGCAGGAGCGCTCGACGTCGGCTACTACGACCTCGGACCCACCGGCGGTGAACCCGTGGTGCTGCTGCACGGGTTCCCGTACGACGTCCACAGCTATGCGGAGGTCGCCCCGCTCCTCATCGAGGCGGGCTTCCGTGTCCTCGTGCCCTACCTTCGCGGGCATGGCCCGACGCGCTTCCTCGATGAGGCCACGCCCCGGAGCGGTCAGCAGGCGGCGCTCGGCGCCGACCTGCTCGCCTTCATCGACGCCCTCGACCTGCACGAGCCGATCCTCGCGGGATACGACTGGGGAGGGCGGGCCGCGTGCGTGGTGGCTGCGCTGCATCCCGATCGGATCGGCGGGCTCGTGTCGGTCAACGGGTATCTCATCCAGGACATCGCGTCGTCGGGGACGCCAATCGATCCGGATCGCGAAGCGGGGTTCTGGTACTTCTGGTATTTCGCGACCGACCGCGGGCGGTCAGGCCTGGACCAGAATCGGCGAGAAGTCGCCCGCGTGATCTGGCGGCGCAACTCGCCCGCCTGGTCCTTCTCCGAGGGCCAGCTGGTCCGTGCCTCACTGGCCTTCGACAACCCCGACTACGTCGACGTGGTCATCCACTCTTACCGGCACCGCCTCGGCCTCGTCGCCGGGGACGACAGCTACCTCGACATCGAGACCCAGCTCGCTTCGCTCCCGTCGATCAGCGTGCCGACGATCACCCTCGACGGCGGCGCGGACGGCAACTTCCCGGCGACCGACGGCAGCCACGATGCCCACCTGTTCACCGGATGGCGCGAGCACCGCACGGTGGCGAACGCCGGCCATCACCTCCCCGCCGAAGCACCGCGGGCCTTCGCGGACGCGATCCTCGCCGTCGCCGAGACCCCCGGCGACGGCGCGGGAACGCCCTGAGCACCAGGTGGTGACGGCGGGCCAGCATCCCTCGTCGTCATCGGAGACGGGTGGATCGGCATGGAGGTCGCGGTCCCGCGATGAGGCGACGCGGTCACGGTCCCCTCCTTCCGGCCCGCCGGGCGCCCGCAGTACGCGGCGGCGTGACCCGCGGCCCGGAACGCGACGTCAGGGTGGGCTGCCGTCCCGTCCGTTCCCGGCATCCCGCTGCTCCGCCTCGACGGCGCGGTGGATGTTGCCGTGGATGTGGTCGGCTCCGATGAGCTCGATCACGCCTTCGCGGTCGAGGACGGCGCGCGGACCGGGCTTCAGCCTGGTCAGCCGCAGCTGCACGCCGGCGTCGCGGGCGAGGGTCACGACGTCCGCCATCGATGCGGCGCCCTGCGAGTCGATGAAGTTGATGCCTCCGCAGTCGAGGACGATGCCGGTCAGTTCGGGGCCCGTCTGGATGACCTCGCGCACGTGGTCCTCGAGCGCATCGGCGGTGGCGAAGAACAGGCCGCCGTCGAAACGGACCACCGCCACCTCGGGCACGACCTCGTCGTCGGGGAACGTCTCGACCTCGCGGAAGACCTGGGTGCCCCGTTCTCGGCCGAGGGTCGGCATCTCGGGGTGCGTGGCCACGGCGATGAGCCACACCAGCGAGAGCCCGATCCCGATGATCACTCCGGCGAGGACGCCGAACACCAGCGTTCCGAGGAGCGCCACGACGGCGATCCAGAAGTCCACCTTCTTCACGCGGAACAGGCGCCTCATCTCCGGGAGGTCCATCATGCCGCTGACCACGGCTTCGATGATCAGCGCGGCGAGAACCGCCTTCGGAAGGTCGGAGAACAGCGGGGCGAGGATCAGGAGCGTCAGCAGCACGGTGACGCCGGAGGTCAGCGATGCCACGCCCGTCTTGGCGCCAGAGCGGTCGTTGAGCGAACTCGCCGACAGGCTGGTCGAGACCGGCATGCCCTGGAACAGTCCGGAGCCGATGTTGGCCATCGACTGCGCGACGGATTCCTGATTGATGTCGATCTGATAGCGGTGCTTGGCGGCGAAGGTGCGCGCGTCGCCCGCGGTCTGCGAGAAGCCGATCATGACCAGCGCGACGGCGGCCAGGGCGACGGTGCCTGCGTGCTCCCACAGCAGCTGACCGTCCGGGACCTGCAGCGCCGGCAGCCCCCGCGGCACATCGCCGACCACCGCGACGCCCTTGGCTCCGAGATCGAACAGCGCTGAGGCGAGCAGTCCCCCCACCACGAGCACGAGGGCGCCGGGAACGCGCGGTGCGATCACCCGGAGCCCGAAGACGACGACCAGCGAGATGACGCCGACGAGCACGGTCGTCGGGTGGGTCCCGCCCAGCGTCCCGAACCACGACCACAGCTCCTGGATCGGATTGGCCCCGCTCGTCTCGGTGCCGGTGAGCTTCGGGAGCTCCCCGATCACCACGTCGATCGCGGCGCCGAACAGGAACCCGGTGACCACGGCGCGCGAGAGGAATTGGGCGATCCAGCCCATCCTGAAGACGGCCAGCAACAGGAACAGGATGCCGGAGGCCAGGGTGATGCCGGCGACGAACGACGCGACATCCTGCTCGCCGACGATGCTCGCGGCGAGCACCGCGCTCGCCGCGACCGCGGCCAGACCCGAGCTCGGACCCATCGAGATCTGCCGGCTCGTCCCGAAGATCGCGTACAGGATCGCGCCGGCCGCGGCGGCGTAGAGGCCGTTCTGCAGCGGGACGCCCGCGATGCCGGCGTACCCCAGGTTCTTCGGGACGATGAGGGCGGCGACGGTGACGCCGGCGATCAGATCGCCGCGCAGCCACCCGCGTTGATAGGACCGGAGCTGGCCGATGATCGGGATCAGAGCCGGCCGCTGACCATCTGCCTTCGCCGCCATGGGCAAGTATTACCGCATCGCCCGGCCGGTGGACAAGGCGCCGCGCGCGATGAGCACGACGGCGAAGCGCGTGGCGAGGAGTCTCCAGAGGCCTAGGCGCAGACGCGGACCCGGCGGCCCTCGTATGCGACGACATCGCCGAGCTGCAGCTGCCGACCGCGGCGGCGGTCCACCTCGCCGTTGACGCTCACATAGCCGTCGATGATGGCCTCTTTCACGTCCCCGCCCGAGTCGAGCATGCCGGCGAACTTGAGGAACTGTCCGAGCCGGATGCCCTCGCCGCCGATGGAGACGTCGTCGATCGGAGCCGGGTTCATCATCCTGGAATGCTAGCCGAGAGGCCGCCCGCGCTCGTGGCGCCGCGGCCTCGAGGCGGCGAGGATGCGCGCGATCCGCACTAGGTTGAAGCGGTGGAGATCCTGCATGTCGCCCATCGCTCGGATTGGGAGCGCGCCCGGCGCGACGGGAGCTACACGGTGTCGACCCGGGGGCGCGGGCTCGACGAGGTGGGCTTCATCCACGGCTCGACGGGCGAACAGGTGAGCGGGGTCGCCGAGCGGTTCTACCGCGAGGACCCCGAGGCGCTCGTCGTGCTGGTGATCGATGTCGACCTCGTACGCGCGGACGGCACCGACGTGCGCTTCGAAGACGGCGGCGACGGGCAGGACTACCCGCACGTGTACGGCCCGGTGCTGCCGTCGCACGTGGTCCGGGTCGAGCCTGCCGGGTTCGTGGCCGGCGCGTTCCGGTGGGGCGCCGACCCGTCGTTCCCCGACGCCCGATGACCACCCCCGAGGTCGCGGTCGCGTACGGTGCGCGTTCGGCCGAGTACATCGACCTCTTCGGAAGAGTGGATGCCGCACCCGCCGCCGACCGTCGGCTGATCCTCGAGTGGGCTCGGGGTCTGAACGGCCCGGTCCTCGACGTCGGTTGCGGCCCCGGCCATTGGACGGACTACCTGGTGCGACACGGCGTCCCCGCCGAGGGCATCGAGATGGTGCCGGAATTCTTGGAGCACGCCCGCACGAGCTTTCCGGACGCGTCGTTCCGTGCCGGGCGCCTGCCCGACCTCGACCTGCCGGACGCCTCGGCCGCCGGCATCCTCTCGTGGTACTCGCTCATCCATCTCGCTCCGGACGAGCTGCCGGCCGCTCTCGCGGAGCTTGCCCGGGTGATCCGTCCCGGTGGCGGTCTGCTCGTCGGGTTCTTCACCGGAGAGCGGGTCGAGGCGTTCCCGCACGCCGTGGTCACCGCGTACTACTGGCCGGTCGACGAGCTCAGCCGCCTCCTGGCGGCGGCGGGCTTCCGCGTGCGGGCGACGGCCTCGCGCGCCGACCCCGGCGTGCGGCTGCAGGCGACCATCGTCGCCGAGCGCGTCTAGGCCCAGAGCTCCTGGCGCCGCCACCCCTCGTCGGTGCGCGTGTACTGCAGCCGCAGGTGGTTGCGGGTCGGGGCGCCCTGCCAGAACTCGAGGGCGAACGGGCGGATGCGCCACAGCGTCCACTCCGGCGACACCTGCGCGGGATCGGCCTGCAGCGCCGCGAGGTTCTCGGCGACGAGCCGGTCGCGCTCGGCGACGTCGGTGAGCGGAGCGCTCTGTCGTCCGGCCAGCGCGATCGCCTTCGCGGCGGGATTGCGGGCACGGAAGTCGGCGGCCGACTCCTCGGCGCTCGCCGGTGTCGCGACCCCGCGGATGCGCACCGAGCGCGCGAGCGGCGTCCAGTAGAAGGTCAGCGCGACGTTCGGGTTCGCGTGCAGCTGCGCCCCCTTCGCCGACTCGCTGCCGGTGGCGATCTCGAACGCGCCGCCGTCGGTCACGTTCTTGAGCACGAGCACGCGGGCGTCGGGGCGGCCGTGCTCGTCGACCGTCGAGAGCGTCGCCGCGTGGGGCTCCGGGACGCCGGCGTCCAGCGCGGTGATGAGCCATTCGCGGAACAGCTCCTGCGGGTCGTCGGGCGCGAGCGACGGGTGAAACAGAGGAGCCTCTCCGACGATGGATGCCTCGGCCCGGAGTCGATCGCGAAGAGTGCTCATCCGCCCAGTGTGTCAGCCGGTGCTCCGCCGGGCGCGAGTGCGTCCGCCCGCCCGGTCAGCAGCTCCCGCTCCCGCGGGGTCGGAGCCAGCGCGGCGGCGCGGCGCAGCTCCACGGCAGCCGCCCACGCGTCGCCCAGCTCTCCCAGGAGGTCGGCGCGCACCGCGGCGAGCAGGTGATGCTCCGACAGCTCCGGCGCGTCGGCCAGCTCGTCCAGCACCCGCAGCCCCGCCTCCGGCCCATCTGCGCGGGCGACGGCGACGGCACGGTTCAAGGTGACGACCGGTGACGGTGCGACGTGCGCGAGAAGCCCGTACAGCTCGGCGATCGACGCCCAGTCCGTGTCGGGGGCGGTGCGCGCATGCGCGTGGGCTGCGGCGATCGCGGCCTGGATCGCGTACGGACCCGGGACGACGCTCAGCTCGCGGGAGCGCAGCAGCGCGCGGAAGCCGCGGGCGATCAGCAGCTGATCCCATCGGCCGCGGTCCTGATCGGCGAGACGGACGGGGGCACCGCCGGCATCCACTCTCGCGGGAAGACGGGAGGTCTGCAGCTCGAGCAGGGCGGCGAGGCCGTGGACCTCGGCGTCGGCCGGTGCGAGCTCGGTGAGCATGCGGGCGAGCCGCAGGGCTTCGAGGCACAGCTCCGGTCGCACCCAGTCGTCGCCGACGGTGGCGGCATGACCCTCGGTGAAGATCAGGTACACGACCTCCAGCACGCCGCCGAGCCGCTCCTGCCGTTCGGCGGCCGCGGGGACGGCGGCGTCGAACCCGTCCGCGGCGAGCCGGCGGCGGCCACGGAGGATGCGCTGCGCAACGGTCCGCTCGGGCACGAGATACGCGTGCGCGATCTCGCGCGGCGTGAGCCCGCCCACGAGGCGCAGCGTCAGGGCCACCCGCGACTCCCGCGGCAGCGACGGATGGCACAGTGCGAACAGCAGCCTCAGCACGTCGTCGGCGATGCCCTCGTGCTCGATGACGAGGTCGAAGTCGTGGCCGCCGACATCGACGTCGACACGGGCGCGCTGCCGCTCGTCGTGCGCGACCGCGCCCAGCTTCTCGTCGAGGCTCACCGCCCGGCGGATGCGGTCGATCGCGCGGTGCTTCGCCTCCAGCGTCAGCCAGGCCGCGGGATTGGCGGGGATGCCGGCGGCCGGCCATTTCTCGATGGCGGCGACCATGGCGTCCTGCAGGCTGTCTTCGGCGAGCCCAACGTCGTGGGTGGTGCGGGTGAGGCCCGCGATGATCCGGGCGCCTTCGAGACGGTAGACCGCCGCGACGGTGCTGCCGGGGTCGCGGACCGTGCTCACTCCGGAGACCCGAACACCGGCCGCACGTCGCCCTCCCCGTCGCCGACGACGCTCCAGAACCGCCGGGCGAGCTGCAGCGCCTCCTCGTCGGAGCGCGCCTCGATGAGCGCGAAGCTCACGATCGTCTCCTTCGCCTCGGCATACGGGCCGTCGGTGACCGAGAGCTCGCCGCCCTGCGACGCGACGTGGAACCCCTGGCCGAGACCGCCCGTGGCCAGCAGCACGCCGGCGCTCGCCATCTCGCGGATCAGCGCACCCATCTCTGCGAAGAGGGCTTCGTCGGGCGCCGGGCCGCCGCCGTTCGTGGTCATCAGATAGCGCATGGGGACCAGCATCCACCTGCCGAGAAATCCATGCCAGACCGGTGTCGCAATCGGGTGCCGCCGTTCGGTGTGTGAGTAGGAGGGCGATCGAACGGAACGCCCGCACACGAACAGGACGAAGAAGATGCGAAAGATCATCGTGGGAGAGTTCATCTCGCTGGACGGCGTCGTCGAGGCGCCGGAGCAGTGGCACATGGCCTACGCGAGCCCCGAGATGTTCGGGGTGATGTGGGGCCTCAGCGACACGTGCGACACGACGCTGCTGGGCCGGGTGACATACGAGGGCTTCGCCGCGGCGTTCGCCCACGCCCCGGCCGACGATCCCATCGCGGCGAAGATGAACAAGAACGCGCGCGTCGTGGTGAGCCGGACGCTCGACGAGCTCGACTGGCAGAACTCGACGGTCCTCGACGGCGACCTCGAGACCGGCGTCGCCGCGCTCAAGGCGTCCGAGGGCGGCGACATCCTCACGACGGGCAGCACCAGTGTGGTGCAGGCGCTGCTGCGCGCCGGGCTCGTCGACGAGCTGCACCTGCTCGTCCACCCTGTGACAGTGGGCGAGGGGCGTCGGCTGTTCGACGGGGATGCCGCCGCCTCGTACACCCTCGACGACGCGACGGTGCTGCCCCAGGGCGTGATCCACGCGGTGTACCGCCCGGTCGCCGCCTGAGTGCAACGGATCGGCCCGGCCCGGAGTCCCGGGCCGGGCCACCGCTGTCAGGCGCTCAGGCGATCCGGCACGTCGTAGCCGCCCGCGGCGATGTCGGCGAGCAGTGTCGGGCGCGTGGGCGTCCAGCCGTAGCGCTCCCGCGTGATGGTGCTCGTGGCCGCGAGGTCCTGGCCGAAGAAGCGGCCCATCCAGCCGAAGTGGTCGAGGGCCTCCTCGGGGGCGATGGACGCCGTCGGCAGGCCAAGCCGGTCGGCCAGCGCCTCGGCGATCGCCTTCGCGGAGACGCCCTCCTCGGCGACGGCATGCACGACGGCGCCGCGCTCGGGCGCTTCCAGCGCCAGACGGACGACGTGGGCGGCATCGTCGCGATGCACCGCGGCCCAGCGCGACCCGCCGTCGCCGACGTACGCCGACACGCCCCGCTCGCGGGCGACCTGGGCGATCGTCCTGATGAAGCCGTGGTCGCCCGCGGTGCCGTGCACGCTCGGTGCGAAGCGCAGGATCAGCGGCGTGACGCCGCGGTCGGCGAGCGAGAGGACGAAGGCCGCGTTGTCGGCGCGCGGGTTCGGGACCTGCGACATGTCGTCCTCGGTGGCGGGGCGGCCCTGCACGAGACCGGCGACGCCCGACGCGATCGCGAGGGTCCTGCCGGTGCCTTCGAGCGCCGATGCGAAGGCGTCGATCGCCTCGCGGTCCACGCGCACCGAGGTGAGGAAGTCGCTGAAGTCGTGGATGAATGCGAGGTGCACGACGGCGTCGCTGGAGGCGGCGGCATCGCGCAGCACGTCGAGGTCGGTGAGATCGCCGCGCACGACGTCGGCACCGAGCGCGGCGACGGCGGCCGCCGAGGAGTCGGACCGCGCCAGACCGGTGACCTCGTGGCCGGCGGAAAGGAGTTCGCGCGTGACGGCCGAGCCGATCCAGCCGGACGCGCCTGTGACGAAGTACCGCATGTTTCCTCCAAGGGTGGTGATGTCATGTGCTGACATCACCACGGTAGCACTGATGTCAGTAACTGTCATCGACTAGGATCGGATCATGGTCAGGTGGGAGCCGGATGCCGCCGGTCGGCTGCGCAAGGCCGCCGTCGAGCTCTTCGCCGAGCGCGGCGTCGAGGCCACCACCGTGGCAGCCATCGCCGAGCGCGCCGGGGTGACCGAGCGGACCTTCTTCCGCTACTTCACCGACAAGCGCGAGGTGCTGTTCAGCGACCAGGGCGAGTTCGCGTCACGGTTCGTGATCGGGGTGGAAGAAGCCCCCGCCGATGCGTCGCCGCTGGATGCCGTCACGGCCGGGCTGCGCGCCGGCGAGGTCCTCTTTGCGCCCGAGCGGCGGGAGGGCGCCCGCGTGCGTGCCACGGTGATCGCAGCGAACCCCGGCCTGCAGGAGCGCGAGCTGTGGAAGATGGCGGGTGTCGCCGATCGCATGGCGGCGGCGCTGCGCGAGCGCGGCGTCGCCGAACCGGCAGCGACGATCGCCGCGCGCGCCGGCATCGCGGTCTTCAGCACCGCGTTCGCGGACTGGATCGCCGACGGCCAGGCGCGCGAACTGCCCGAGCTCGTCGAAGACGGCCTGCGGGCCCTCCGGTCCCTCACCGTCGCCTGACCGCGACCCCGGCGTTCCCGGCGAACTCCGAGCAATGGCATCCCTGCGGATAATGCATGATGGGAGCAGATTTCCGGACGGAGGCCAGCGATCGCGACGCACGACGAGGTGACCGATGAGTTCGCCGATCTCGCGGAGCTCATGCGCGAGGAGCAGGAGCTGACCGAAGGGCTCGCCGACATCGATCCGGAGGCAGGCCGCCGACGCCGTCGACGTGGTCTGCTCATCACTGCGATCATCCTCGTCGTCATCCTCGGCAGCGCGGGCGGGTACGTCGGGTGGGCGCTCACCGCCCCGCTGAGCGCTCCGGCCGTGAGCTCGCAGGCGCCGGCGGTGCCGACATCTCCTCCCGCACCGATCGTGCTCCCGTCCGTGGCGGCATCGGCCATCGCGATCTCGGGCGCGGACGCGTACCTCGGCCCGGCCGCGAGCAGCATGTGGGCGACCACGGGCACGAACGACGCGCGACCGATCGCGAGCCTCAGCAAGCTGATCACGGCGCTCGTCATCCTCGAGGCCAAACCGCTCGCCGACGTCGACGATCCCGGTCCGACGATCACCTTCAGCAAGGCGGACCACGATCTGTACGACAAGTACTACGTCATGGGGGCGACGATCGCCCCGATGCCGATCGGCAGCTCGATGTCGGAGCGTGACGCCCTGGCGACGATGCTCATCCCGTCGGCGAGCAACTACGCCGAAGCGGTGTCGACCTGGGCGTACGGGTCGCAGGGGTCCTTCGTCTCGGCAGCGCGGCGCTGGCTCGCGGCCAACGGCCTCACCGGCACCACGATCGTCGAGCCCACCGGCATGAGCGCGCGCAACACGAGCACGCCGACCGACCTCATCGCCCTCGGCAGGCTGGCCGCCGCCAACCCGGTGGTCGCCGCGATCACGGCGACCCGCTCGCTGTCGCTTCCCGGACCGGGGTCGATGACCAACACCAACGACCTGCTCGGGGTCGACGGCATCAACGGGCTGAAGACGGGCAACCTCGGCGAAGGCACCTACAACCTGCTGTACACCGCGTCCATGGACGTCGGGATCGGGCAGCGGCTCGGCATCGTCGGCGTCGTGCTCGGCGAGTCGTCCCGCGCGGCGGTCGACAACGACGTGCGTGCGCTGCTGACAGGCATCAGCGAGGGCTTCCATAACGTGCCGGTGGCCGAGCGCGACCAGCAGATCGGCACGCTCACGACGCCGTGGGGCGCGAGCGCCACGATGGTCATCGCCGACAACACGTCGATCCTCACGTGGTCCGACACCCCGATCGCCGTCGACATGAAGACCACGACGCCGAAGACCTACTCCGACGGCGAGGTCGTCGGCAGCATCACGTGGACCGCCGGCCCCCACACGGTCTCGAGTGACATCGTGCTGCGGGGAACGATCGAGCAGCCCACCGAGTGGTGGCGTCTCACGCACCCCGCGGAACTCGGTGCGCCGTGACGGCGAACGCGTATCTGACCGGGTTCGGCAGCTATCTTCCGGGGGATCCGGTCGACAATGACGGCATCGTCGCGCGCCTGGGCGGGGACGACCCGGTCACCGCACGGATCCGCCGGCGCGTGCTCGACGCCAACGGCATCCGGCAGCGGCACTATGCACTCGATGAACACGGCGAGCCGACCGAGCTGAACGAGGAGCTCGCGGTCAAGGCGCTGCACGCGGCGTTCGCCGATCGCGGCATCGGTGCCGCCGATGTCCGCATGCTCGCGTGCGCCACGACGATGGGCGACGTGCTCGTGCCGGGCTTCGCGTCGATGGTGCACGGCCGGCTCGGCGGCGGCCCGAAGCAGCTGCTGTCGGTCGCCGGAGTGTGCGCGTCCAGCCTCTCGGCGCTCGACGCCGTGGTCAGCAAGGTGCGGCTGGGCGACCACCCGCGCGCCGCGGTCGTCGCCTCGGAGCTCGCCAGCCGCAGCCTGCGACAGCGCCGGTATGACGGCATCCGCTCGGGAATGGACGCGCATTTCTTGCGGTGGATGCTGTCCGACGGCGCCGGAGCGGTGGTCGTGGAGTTCCAGCCCCACCCCGATCGCCCGTCGCTGCGCGTGGACTGGGTGCGGCAGGTGTCGCTCGCCCACGAGCACGAGGTGTGCATGCGGGCCGGCATGAGCGGGCCCGAACCCGTCGTCGGGCGCACTTGGCAGGACGTGGGCGTCGACGAGGCCGAGGCCGCAGGGATGTTCCTGCTGCGCCAGGACGTCAGCATGCTCGACGATCTCGCCGGCGCGGGCATCGCGCAGTTCGAGGAGCTCGTCGACATCGGGCTCATCGACGTCGGTCACCTCGACCACGTGGTGTGCCACTACAGCACGAACGCGTTCCGCGACGTGGCGTTCGACGCGCTGCGCCGCCGCATCCCGACGCTCGACACCGACCGCTGGTTCTCGAACCTCTCCACGCGCGGCAACACCGGCTCGGCGAGCATCTTCATCGCGCTCGAGGAGGCCTGGCGCACCGGCCGGTTCGCCGTCGGCGACACCGTGCTGCTGGCGGTGCCCGAGTCGGGACGCTTCTCGTTCGCCTTCGCCCACCTCACCGTGGTCGCCCCGCCCGGCCGGGCGGCGGCATCCCGTTCCTGAAGGAGTGAGCACGTGACCAGCACCACCACCGACACGCTTGCCGAGCGCCTCGCCGAGGTCTGGGCCGACCTGGAGGATCACCTCGCGCAGGTGCCGATCCTGCGGCGGCTCGACGAGGGCACGGTGACCCTCGACGACTACCTGCGGCTGCTGTTCAACCTGCGGCAGCAGGTGGTCGACGGGTCGCTGTGGATCTCGCGGGCCGCCTCGAACTTCGACGTCGCGCACTTCGAGCTGCGGGCCGCCGCGATCCGGCACGCGGAGGAGGAGCACCGCGACTTCCTCATGCTCGAGCGGGACTACGTCGCCGTCGGCGGCTCGCTCGACGAACTGCGCGCCGGCCGCAAGAACGTCGGGTCCGAGGCGCTGTCGGGGTACATGTTCCACTACGCCGACCGCCCCAACCCGGTCGGGCTGCTGGGAGCCATGTTCGTCATCGAGGGGCTCGGCGCGCAGCGGGCCGCGGGCTGGGCGGCGAGGTTCCAGGAGGTGCTGGGCCTGGCCGACAGCCAGGTGCACTTCATGCGCTATCACGAACAGGCCGACAGCGCGCACACCGGCGACCTCGACGCGATCCTCACCTCGGGCATCATCGACGACGCCGCGGCCGATGACATCGTGCGCTGCGCACAGGTCGTGGCACGGCTGTACGCGCTGCAGCTCGAAGAGCTGGACCGCTGAGATGGCGAGGCGCGCGGTGCCCGAGTACGTGCGGTCGGATCCGAGCATGTGGGAGGCCATCTATGCCGACCCGTCGGTGCCGCTCGACCGTGCGCTCGTGCGCCAGATCATCGACGACCAGCGCCGGCTGTCGCG
This sequence comes from Microbacterium jejuense, assembly GCF_039544225.1. Lineage (NCBI taxonomy): Bacteria > Bacillati > Actinomycetota > Actinomycetes > Micrococcales > Microbacteriaceae > Microbacterium > Microbacterium jejuense. Next base: position 378,588 of record NZ_BAABLG010000008.1, on the reverse strand, counting down.
GCGCTGGCTCTACCCGATCGCCCGCGTGCTCTCGCGCGTGCTGGTCGCGCTGATCTCGATCGTCAAGCGGGTGCTGCCGTTCCGGTGGATGCCGCTCGGAACCATGGACCGGCTGTGCGTGTGGTTCCTCCGTCGGTTCGTGTCGCCCGACGCCGTCGAGCTGCTGATCCGGCATTTCGTGGTCGAGACGAACCTCGTGAACTTCATCATCCGCAACACCCCGGTCGACATGGCGCCGGTCACCCTCCGCCCCGAGACGCTGTCGGGCCTGGGCGACAACGCCGTCGTCGAGCACGACGTCAACGTCTACGACGTGCTGATCGCCCTCGACCAGGTGCCGCTCACCCGGCCGGAGACGCTCGACTTCTCGCAGCTCGACGTGCCGCGGCTCGACGCCGAACGCTGGCGCCGCCGCTATCTGCGCCTCGACATCCAGACGGCCTTGTGCTTCATGAACATCCCGTTCTCGATGGCGCTGACCGTCGAGGAGTACCGTCGCGCGGTGCACTCGATCAGGTTCGACGACTCGTTCCTCGAGATCCTGGCCCTCGTCACCGGCGATGACACGTTCCGCCACTGGAAGCTCGCGGGCATGAGCCTGTGGATGGACTCCAACGTCGACGTCCCCCGCATGGTCTACCGCCACGCGCTGGTGTGCGAGTACGCGCACGCGCGCCTGGTCAAGCTGAAGGGCGGCGTCTACCCGCGCGAGACGGCGGCCCGGTTCGACTGACGCGGCCGCTCAGCCCACGCGTGCGCGCAGGCGTTCGAACGTCGGGGCCGAGAAGGCCACCACGCGGATGTCGGCGACCTCGGTGTCAGCCGTCGTGAGCGTGTCGACCGCCGCGTCGACGGCGTCGCCGAGCGGCCAGCCGTAGATCCCCGCACTGATGAGCGGGAACGCGATCGAGCGCGCCCCGAGTTCGTCGGCCACCTCGAGCGAGCGCCGATAGCACGACACGAGCAGCGAGCGGTCGCGCTCGCCCGCGGCGAAGTTCGGGCCGACGGTGTGGACGACCCACCGGGCCGGCAGCTCGCCGCCCGTCGTCCAGCCGGCGTCGCCGGTGGCGAGGCCGTGCGGGAAGCGCGCGATGCAGTCGGCCAGCACCGCCGGCCCGCCCGCGCGGTGGATCGCGCCGTCGACGCCGCCACCGCCGCGCATCCGGCTGTTCGCGGCGTTGACGATCACGTCGACCTGCTGCTCGGTGATGTCGCCGAGGACGGCGGTCAGGGTGGCCACGGACCCAGTCTGGACCTCGCGGTCGGTGGCCGAAACAGCAGGAGAGTGGATGCCGCGGGCCGCGGCATCCACTCTCCAGAGGTTGTTCGGCGTCAGGCCGGCTTCTCGTCGAATGTCGGCTCGGTGGACGCGACCTTGCCGCGGATGAAGATCAGCAAGACCAGGCCCGTGACGATGACGACGATGTTGCCGAGACCGGCGATCGCCGTGAGCGCGCCGTCGGCGGGGTAGAGGGTCTGCAGGAACGTCGACGGATCGGTCGTCGCGTGCAGCAGGATCGGCCAGATCAGGTTGCCCGTCACGCGCAGCGCCAGATACATCAGGATGCCGAACGCGAACGTGTATCCGACCTGGAGCAGGGTCGGGAGCAGTGCCTGCCCGGTCAGCAGGTTGCCCGAATGCATGGCGGCGAAGAGCGCGGCGCTGACCAGAGCGACCGAGATCTCGCGGTAGCCGGCCTTGCGCATCAGGTTGACGACGTACCCGCGCGTCAGCGTCTCCTCGGCGAAGCCGATGAACAGTCCGGCGATGATCCATGCGACCACCACTCCGGCGCCCGCCTTGCCGTAGTCGACGGTCGCGAAGTGGAGCACGTTGAACAGCACCACGACGCCGACGGCGATCCACATCCACCACGAGCCGCGGATCGGCTGCGGACCGAACAGCTCCCGCAGCCAGCCCACCGACCAGCCGAAGACCACCAGGATCAGGCCGCCCAGTGCGATCGGCAGAACCGTCTCGAACCACACCAGCGCGGCGGGGTCGTCAGTCGACGCGGCCAGCGGCAGGAAGATGAACCCTCCGAGCTGGTAGAGGACGTAGTACACGACGACGAGCAGCAGCGAGCGCCACCAGCCGCCCTTGCTCCAGAACCTGCGCCACGGCGAGGTTGTCTCGTTCCCGGTCATGCCAGTCTCCTTTTCGAAGCAGCGCGACCTCCGAGAGCGAGCGGGAAGCGTGCGCTCCCGCTCGGTCCCCGGAGGCCGCGCGACGTTGCGGGTCGGGTTATGCCGAGGCCGGCTTGGTGTAGGTGTCGCTGCTGTACCCGGTGATGATGTAGCCGATCGGGTTCAGCAGGAACAGCAGGAAGAACGAGAACGCGCCGCCGTGTCCGAACGCGCGGCCGTTGCGCAGCGCGACGAGGATCCCGAGCACGATGTTGGCGATCGGGATGAACCAGAGGATGCCCAGCCACGCCGAGTAGCCGGCGATCTTGACGAGCACGAACAGGTTCACGATCGGGATGATGGCGAGCCAGCCCGGGTAGCCCGCCTTGGTGAACGTCTTCCAGAAGGCGATGATCGTGACGACCCAGTAGATCAGGGCCACGACGACGTACGCGAACACGGCGCCGGCCGAGACGCCCGTGCTGATGGGCTCGATGTCTTCGAAGAAAGTCATGCCTCGAAGATAGAGGCTGGGAACTTGCTGGGAGCGGAGATCCGAAGGTCGTGTCGGAAGCGCGCGACGAAGAGCGTGCCCAACCTGCCGGGACGACGGCCGTGCGGGCTAGCATCGCGAGCATGACCCTGGACCAGATCGATCCCAGTGCGGCGCCGTCGGGGCAGGGCTGCGCGGAGTGCGAAGCGATCGGCGGATGGTGGGTGCACCTGCGCCGCTGCGCCGAGTGCGGTCACATCGGCTGCTGCGACACGTCGCCCGCGCAGCACGCGACCGCGCACTTCCACGACAGGGGCCACCGGTACATACGCAGCTTCGAGCCCGGCGAGGAGTGGTTCTGGGACTACGTCGCCGAGGACTACATCGACGGTCCCGCACTGGCGCCGCCCGAGTCGCGTCCCGAATCGTGGCCGTCGCCCGGACCGTCGGGTCGGGTGCCCGACGACTGGCGCCGGCTGATCCACCGCTGACGGTACGAGCGAGGCGACGAGATGAAGCAGCCCCCGATCGAACGACTGGCGAAGCCGGCGCTGTCGGACGCGCAGTGGGTGCGGCTGATGTCGTTCGGCGAGCCCCACGACGTCGCCGAGGGCGAATACCTGTTCCGGGCCGGCGATCCCGAGTACGACATGATCCTCGTCGACTCCGGCGAGGTGCAGATCGTGCGCGACGCGCTGTCATGGGTCGAAGAGACGGTGGTCGGCACGATGGGTCCGCGCTCGTTCGTGGGCGAACTGGCTCTGCTGAACGGCCAGGGCGCGTTCCTGTCGGCGCGCGCGACGCAGGCGGGCCGCATGCTGCGCGTGAGCCGCACGCGCCTGCGCCTGCTCATGGCCGAGGATGACGAGTTGTGCGACATCGTGCTGCACGCGCTGTGGGCGCGGCGCGAGATGCTGCGCCGCGGCCCGGCGGCACTCACCCTCAAGCTCGTCGGCGCGAGGTCGTCGCGGGACTTCCTGTCGCTGCGGCGCTTCGCCGAGCGGCTCGACCTCGTGCACACCGCGATGGAGCTCGCACCCGGCGGCCTCGATGTGCTCGCCGACCACGGCATCACCGCCGACGACCTGCCGGTCGCGTTCATCCAGGGCGAGCCGCTGCGGCGGGCGACGCCCGGGACGGTCGCGGAGCGGCTGGGGCTCAGCTACCAGGCGCACGCCGACGAGGTGGTCGACCTCGTCGTGGTCGGCGGTGGTCCGGCCGGACTCGCGGCCGCGATCTACGGGGCGTCCGAGGGGCTCAGCACCGTGCTGCTGGATGCCGTCGCGCCAGGCGGCCAGGCGGCGGCGACGTCGCGCATCGAGAACTTCCTCGGGTTCCCGTTCGGGGTGAGCGGCGGCGACCTCATCGGTCAGGCGTCGCTGCAGGCGCTGAAGTTCGGCGTGCGGGTGTATGCGCCGTGCGAGGCGCGCGAGCTGCGCGCGTCCGGCGGCACCCTCGACATCACCCTCACCGATGGCCGCGTCATCCGGGCGCGCACCGCCATCGTCACCTCCGGCGCCGCGTACCGCACGCTCGACCTGGAGCGCTGGAACGACTTCGAGGGCGCCGGCATCTTCTACGCCGCCACGCCTCTCGAGCTGCGCCAGGTGTCGGAATCGCCTGTCGTGGTCGTCGGCGGTGCGAACTCGGCCGGGCAGGCGTCGCTCTTCCTCGCGGCGAACAACTGTCCTGTGCACCTCGTCGTACGCGGCTCGGATCTCGGCACCCGCATGTCGTCGTACCTCGTCGACAGGCTGCTCGAAGACCGGCGCATCGAGGTGCACACCGGATCGCGCGTCGTCGGGCTCCACGGGGGAGCGACGCTGGAGCGGGTGAGCATCGACTCGATCGGCGACGTCGCGGCGCGGGGTCTGTTCTGCTTCATCGGCGCCGAGCCGGCAACGTCGTGGCTGGGCGAGCTGGACCGGGATGCCGACGGATTCCTCCGCACCGGCACCGACGTGTCGGTGCAGTCGCTCGAGCGCTGGCAAGGTCTCGGCCGTGAGCCTCTGCCGTTCGAGACGTCGGTGCCGCGCATCTTCGCCGCCGGCGACGTGCGACGCGGATCCATGAAGCGCGTCGCCGCCGCGGTGGGCGAGGGGTCGAGCGCCGTGGCATCGGTGCACCGCGCGCTCGCGGACTTGCGTTAGGCGCCCGTCGACACCAGCCGCTTCAGTCGCTCGTACGCCTCGTCCATGCCGGCGTTCGCGAGTGTGCCGTGGCCGGGGATCACGACTGCCGCCCGGCCGACGTAGGAGGCGAGCGCGGCGACGTACGAGGGCAGGTCGCCCGGTGCGAAGCCGGTGGGGACCGACACGACGGGGATGACGGCGCTCGTCGCGACGAGCACGCCGTCGGCGACCTCGGTCAGCTCACGCATCCGTCCATCCTCGTCCGCAGCGCCGATCAGGTCACGCGGTACGCGCGGTAGCGCACCGTGTTCGCCTCGCGAATGCAGGATGCCACGAACACAGCGTGCTGCAGGTGCTCCAGCCTCGGCGCAGACGTCTCGACGGCGACCGTCGTGCGGAAGTAGTACGCGCCCGGGTCGACGTCCTCGCCACGGCCGAGCGCCGCGAGCACCTCGGCGGGGCCGGTGCGCACGCCGACCGCCTGCAGGTACACGCGCTCGCCGGCGGGGGTGACCGCGGTGTAGCGGCCGTCGATCTCCATTGCGCCATCGGGCCGCACGCGCTGCCAGTCGGCGCCGCCCGGCTCGATCGCCGCGGTCCACGGTTCGTCGCCGAGACCGGTGACGGCGCCGCCCAGGATCGCGATGACGCGGCGGTGACCGGCCCGGGTCACGCCGTGGTCGGCGATGGGGCCGAGATCGACGACGACGTCGAACGCCGGCTCGAGCGCGGGGACGGTGGGCTCGGTCATGCGGCCTCCTCGGGGTCGACGTCGGGTCGCGGCGCGGCAGACCCGCCGCGCTGCTGGGTCACGAGGACGTCGCGCAGGCGCTCGAGCGCGGGCACGGCGCCGGCGAGCGCGGCCAGGTCGCCCGCCGACAGGCGGGTCGCGGCATCCGTCATGATCGCGGCCGACGCGGCATCGAAGCGCTCGAAGTACCCGAGCGCGTCGGGTGAGGCGGCGACCTCGACGCCGCGCCGGTCGTCGGTGCGGGGCTGTCGGGTGACCAGGCCCGCGCGCTCCATGGCGGCGAGCAGGTTGCTGATGGTGGAGCGGCCGAGTCCGAGCGTCGTCGCCAGTTCGCCGGGGGCAGCGACAGTGCCGCGGGGCAGGGCGCGGAGCACCTCGATCTGCGCGTCAGGGATGTCGGGCAGCCCCTCGCGCTCACGGGCCGCCGCCAGCAGCGCGCGGCGCAGCGGCGAGACGACGGCGGTGAGCCGTGCCGCGTCGAAGGCGCCCGCCGATCGGGCGGTCATCGGCGCACCGTGAGCGACGAGCGCTCGTTGAGGGCGTCGGGGTGGAATCCCGCCGCGCGCTTGTAGTCGGCGGCGATCGCGGCGAGCTCGTCGGCCGGGATGACGTCGTGGATGTCGGCGAACCCCTCGGGCGCGCGCTCGCGCGCGAGCAGCATGACGCGTTCGGGCCCGGTCTGCCGCGTCATGTCGAGCAGTCTCGCCGTCGCGGGGCGCCGCACCTCTTCATAGGCCGCGAGGGCCTGCTCCGGCGAGTCGGCACCCGCCAGATGGAACGCGAGGGTGCGCGCGTCGAGGATCGCCTGCGAACCGCCGTTGGACCCGTTGGGATACATCGCATGCGCCGCGTCGCCCAGCAGAGTGGTGCGCCCGAACGACCATTGCGGCAGCGCGTCGCGGTCGACCATCGGGTACTCGAGGATCTCGTCGGCCGCCGCGATCGTCGCGGGCACGTCGAGCCAGTCGTACGTCCATTCCCGGAACAGCGCGACGATCGGCGCGGGATCGACCGCGCGGTTCCAGTCCGCGTCGGGTGAGCCCTCGCGGCGCCGCTCGGCGATGAAGTTGACGCGCTGCCGCCCGTCGGCGCCCGGCGCGTCCAGCGGGTAGGCGACGAACTTCTGCTCGCCGTCGCCCGCCATGATCATGGTGCGCCCGTCGAGGAACGCCGGCACCACGCTCGTGCCGCGCCACAGCGTGAGGCCGCTCCACACCGGCGCGCCCTCGTCGGGGTATCGCAGGGCGCGAAGAGTCGAATGGATGCCGTCAGCCCCGACCAGGACGTCGGCCTCGACGCCGACGGGCCCCCTGCCGGTCGCGAACCTCGCCGTGACGGCATCCGTCCCGTCGTCGACCGATTCGAGACGGTGACCGAGACGGACCACGTCGCCTAATCGCTCGGTGACGGCGGCGAGCAGTTCGAGCTGGAGTCGTCCGCGGTGCACCGACAGGTGGCGAGGCCGCCGATGCCGGCGCCGGCGATGGCGATGCGCATGTGAGACTCCTTCGTCTGTCGTCCCACATAGTTTTGTTTATGAACTACTTGACTGTCCAGCCTGAACGAGGGGTTCTCGCGGTACCTGTCACGACAGGCACTCCCGTGGGCAGGCTGGACGCGATGGAATGAGGATGCCGCGGGGAGCGTCTCGGGCGGCACGAGGAGGATCCATGCACACCAGGAAGCTCGGTCAGGGACTCGAGGTCTCGGCCGTCGGCATCGGCGCGATGGGCATGTCGATGAGCTACGGACCCAACCCCGGAGACCGCGACGACATGATCGGCGTGCTGCGGTACGCCGTCGAGCAGGGCGTGACCTTCATCGACACCGCCGAGGTGTACGGGCCGTACGACAACGAGGTGCTCGTGGGTGAGGCGATCGCCCCCATCCGCGATCAGGTCGTGGTGGCCACCAAGTTCGGCTGGAACATCGTCGACGGCAGGATGCAGGGCACCGACTCGCGGCCCGAGCAGATCCGCCGCGTCGCGGACGCATCGCTGCAGCGGCTGGGCGTCGAGAGGATCGACCTGTTCTACCAGCACCGCGTCGACCCGGACGTGCCGATCGAAGAGGTCGCCGGCGCCGTCGCCGAGCTGGTCCGCGAGGGCAAGGTCAAGCACTTCGGCCTGTCCGAGGCCGGCGCGCAGACGATCCGCCGGGCGCACGCGGTGTTCCCGGTGACGGCCGTGCAGAGCGAGTACTCCCTGTGGACCCGCGACCCCGAGGCCGAGGTGCTGCCGACGCTGGCCGAGCTCGGCATCGGATTCGTGCCCTTCAGCCCGCTGGGCAAGGGGTTTCTCACCGGGACCGTGTCGGCCGATGCGACGTTCGCCGCCGGCGAGATCCGCGGCCGCGTGCCGCGCTTCCAGCCCGACAACCTGCGCGCCAACCAGGCGATCGTCGACGGTGTGCGCGAGGTCGCCGCCGCCCGCGGTGCCACGCCTGGCCAGGTGGCGCTCGCGTGGCTGCTGTCGCGGCATCCCTTCATCGTCCCGATCCCGGGGACCCGCCGTCGCGAGCGCGTCGACGAGAACGCCGGATCGACCGCCGTCGCGCTGTCGGCCGACGACGTCGCGGCCCTCGACGCGCTGGCTGCCGCGGTGGCGGGCAATCGCTACGACGACGCCGGCATGGCGATGGTGGGTCTCTGATGGCCGGGTGGGACGAGGACGACCTGCGCCGCATCGGCGCGGCCACCGAGCTGCGCGTCGCGTCGCGGCGGTCCGACGGGTCGCTGCGGCCGTACGTGACGATCTGGCATGTCGCGGTCGGCGACGCCCTCTATCTGCGCTCGGCGCACGGTCCTGAGAACGGCTGGTTCCGCCGCGCCGTGCGCTCGGGCACCGGGCGCGTCTGGTCGGGCGGGGTCGAGCAGGACGTCACGTTCCGGCTCGCCGACCCGGCCCTCGGCCCCGAGGTGACCTCGGCGCTGCACGCCAAGTACGACCGATATGGCCCGGGCCCCGTCGGGGCGATCACCGGGGTGGATGCCGCCCGCACGACACTCCTGGTCACGCCGGAGTGATCGTGCCCGCCGAGTTCGCGTCGGTCTGGGCGAACTCGGCGGCCTGGGTCACCGCCCACGACGCGAGCAGCTTGAGCGCGTCGGACGACGGCGAGCCCGTCGGCGCCGTGTAGACGTTGAGCACGAGGCCGGGTTCGCTCGGCAGGTCCATCGACTCGTAGTTGAGCTCGAGGTCGCCGACGACCGGGTGGTGCAGGCGCTTGACGCCGCTGCGATGGAACTTCACATCGCGCGAGGCCCACCGCTCGCGGAACAGCTCGCTCTGCGTCGACAGCTCGCCGATGAGCCTGATGAGCTCAGGATCGTGCGGGTTGCGGCCGGCTTCGAGGCGCAGCATCGCGGCGGAGTCGTGGGTGATGGCGTCCCAGTCGCGCCAGAACTCGCGCGCGGCGGGGTTGAGGTACGCGAACCGCGTGGTGTTCACAGGCCGGCGCGGGTCGTCGAACACCGGGGCATAGAGCGCGCGGGCGAGCAGGTTCGCGGCCAGGATGTCATGCCGGCCGTTGCGCACCCATGCGGGAGCCTCGGTGATCGCCTCGAGCACCTGCATGACCGCGGGGCGCACCGTCGTGGGCGTGCGGCGCTCGCCGCGCCGGGCGGGGCCGGCGGCCCGGGCCAGGTCGAACAGGTACTCGCGCTCGGCCTCGTCGAGCTGGAGCGTGCGGGCGACGGCATCCAGCACCGCATCGGACGCCCCCGACAGGTTGCCGCGCTCCAGTCGCACGTAGTAGTCCACCGACACCCCGGCGAGCATCGCGACCTCTTCGCGGCGCAGCCCGGTCACGCGGCGGTTGCCGCCGTAGGCGGGGAGCCCGGCCTGCTCGGGGGTGATGCGCGCTCGCCGCGAGCTCAGGAACTCCTTCGCCTCGGCACGGATGTCTGTCATGCCTCCACGCTATGTCGCATGTCCCTGCGGCGACAGGCACTGTCAGTGCCCGTCGGCGCGCAGGTCACCGCCGCGTGCTACGGTGACCCCGATAGCGCCTAGGGTTCCGGAGTCACGGCTCGACTGGTCCGAGCGGCGCCACGACCGGCCGCCCTGTCGGCGGGTCGTCATCCTCGGCGCGTTCGGCGGCGACGGCAGCGTCGACCTGCGGGGCTTCGCGCTCGGCATCGCGGTGTCGGCGGCTCTCCACGTCTTCTACATGCTCGTGCTGCAGCGCGGCTACGCCGTCGGCAACCTGTCGACCGTGTACGCGACGGCGCGGGGGAGCGGGCCGCTGCTCACCGTGATCGTCGCCGTCGCCGTGCTGGGGGAGCGCCCGTCGCCGATCGCACTGGTCGGGATCGCCGCGATCCTCGTGGGCGTCATCGGCATCGGCTTCGTCGACCGCAACGGCGGTGCGGCGCAGGCGCGGCGCGGTGTCGATCCCGCCATCGTGTTCGGGCTGCTCACCGGCGCGGCGATCGCCGCGTACACGCTGTGGGACGCGCACGCGCTGCGCGCCTGGCACATCTCACCGGGTGCGCGGCTGGCCGCGTCGGCGGTGGTGGTCGCGGGGATCGCGCTGCTGGCGATGTGACGGGCGGGCGGCGCGGCGGGCGCGTCAGGCGCTGCCGAGCGGGCGCACGTACGCGTCGCCCTGGCGCGACCGGCCCGAGGCCGACACCGTGAAGCGGACGATGTCGCTCAGGTAACGGTCGTCGGATGCCTCGAACGTGCGGCCGCCGGCATCCCGGGTCACACGCCGCAGCCGCAGCACCGGAGCCCCCAGGGGCACGCCCAGCAGCCGGCTGTCGGTGTCGTCGGCGCCGATCGCGTCGATCTCGTGGTCGACGTCGGCCGAGGCGGTGCCCTGCTCTTCGAGGTACTCGGTGATCGAGACGGTGTCGAGATCGACGCCGAACAGCACGCGGCCCACCGGTTCGATGTAGGTGAGGCGCTCTAGCATCGTCGCGCGGTCGTCGAGCAGGCGCAGGCGCAGCACGTCGACCACCAGGTCGCCCTCGGCGATGCCGAGCAGCGAGGCCTTCTCCGCGTCGGCCCGGCGCAGGCTCACCTCCTGCGTGCGAGCGCCCGGCACGGCGCCGATCTCGCGCGCCCAGCGGGTGAACGGGATCGAGACATCGACGGCCTGGTGTGCCTTGCGTGCGGTGACCCGCGCCGGACGGCCCCGGGTCGTCTCGATGAGACCCTCGTGGCGCAGCGTCGCCAGGGCGTTGCGCACCGGACCTCGAGACGTGCTCCACCGCTCAGCGAGCTCGGCCTCGGTGGGCACGTCGTCACCGGGCGAGAGGCGGCCGCCGACGATCTGCGCGCGGAGGTCGTCGGCGATGAGCTTGTACACCGTATCTGCCACATAGGCATACTACTCGCGGCCAGGGTCGGCAGCATCTTGGCGGGGTGATTGTTCGCCTGCGCGTGACTTGGGTGAACAACCCTTGAACAATCGTGACGTAGGTACATTTCTCGTCCGGGTGAGTGCAAGAGTTCTGGAGGTTCTTCCTCCCTCCCTCACCCGAAAGGTCGTCATGAACCTCCGTGCAACCCACGCGTCGATCGCCCTGGCCGGCGCCGCACTGCTCGTCCTCGGTCTGTCGGCGTGCTCCGGCACCGCCGGTGCCGCCGAAGACGATGCCGCCACCGCAGCGACGGCCGGCTATGCCGTGGACTCCGACACCCTCGTCTTCGGGGTCGTCCCCGACTCGGCCGACACCGAGACCAACTATCAGCCGCTCATGGACTACATCGCGCAGGAGACCGGCAAGACCGTGGAGTACCACGAGTCGACCGACTACGCCGCGCTCATCGAGGCCGCGATCGCCGGCAAGATCGACGTCGCGTCGTTCTCGGGCTTCACCTACGTGACCGCGACCAACAACGGCGCCGAGCTCACCCCGATCTCGTCGATCGTCACCGATGAGGGCCAGGAGCCCGGCTACTACTCGCAGGCGATCGTGCCCACGGGCAGCAGCATCACCTCGCTCGCCGACTTCAAGGGCAAGAAGGTCTGCTTCGTCGACCCGTCGTCCACCTCGGGCTACCTGTTCCCGTCGTACAACCTGCTCGAAGAGGGGATCGACCCCGAGAAGGACGTCACCGCGGTGTTCGCCGGCAAGCACGACGTGAGCGTGCAGAAGGTCGGCGAGGGTGTCGAGTGCGAGGCCGGCTTCGCCGAAGACAGCGAGGTGGAGAAGTCCGACAAGGTGAAGGTCATCGAAGAGACGATGGTGCCCGGCGCCCCGCTCGTCTACGCGAACGCACTGCCCGACGACGTGAAGAAGCAGCTCGTCTCGATCCTCGGCGAGGTCACGATCGACGACATCATCGCGAGCGGCGTCGACAGCGCCGACACCGACGGCTTCCGCAGCGTCTTCTACGCCACCAAGCCGGTCGACGACGAGTACTACGACCTCATCCGCGACATCTGCCAGAAGACGAACGCCACCCAGTGCCAGGGCTGACGCCCGCACGCTGACAGCACCCGCACGAGGACCCGAGCAGCCATGAACACCACCGCACCCGAGACTGTCGTCCGCCTGGACGGTGTCACCAAGCGCTTCGGCGCCACCACCGCCCTCGATGACGTCACGCTCACCGTGGACCGCGGAGAGATCGTCGTGCTGCTCGGGCTCTCGGGCTCGGGCAAGTCCACCCTGCTGCGGCACCTCGACGGGCTGGAGTCCCCGACCTCCGGCTCCGTCGAGGTGCTCGGCGAGGATGTGCCGAAGCTCTCCGGCCGACGACTGCGGACCCTGCGCAGCCGCGTCGGCTTCATCTTCCAGCAGTTCGAGCTCGTGCCGTCGCTGACGGTGCTCGAGAACGTGCTGACCGGATCCCTCGCCGGCGTGCGCGGCCCTCGTCTCGGTCTCTGGTCCTACGCCAGGGCGAGCCGCCTCGCCGCCCTCGGGCACCTCGACCGCGTGGGTCTCCTCGACCGCGCGTACCAGCGCGCCGACACGCTGTCGGGCGGGCAGCAGCAGCGCGTGGCGATCGCCCGCGCACTGATGCAGAACCCGAGCGTGCTGCTGGCCGACGAGCCGGTCGCCTCGCTCGACCCCGAGTCCAGCGACCAGGTCATGGCGCTCATCCGCGAGATCGCCGCCGACGAGGGCCTCACGGTGGTCTGCAGCCTGCACCAGGTGGATCTCGCGATCTCGTGGGCCGACCGCATCGTCGGCCTCCGTCACGGCGGAGTGGTGCTCGACCTGCCGACCCGCGACCTCACGAAGACGCAGGTGATGGAGATCTACGGCCGCGTCGCCACGACCACCGCCGAGCTGCGCGCGGTGCAGGACGAGCTCCTCGAGACCGACGCGGAGCCGGTGCGATGACCACCACCGTCGATCGTCCCCGCGTGACGCCGGGGCTCGCGTCCCTCGCCGAGCGCGCGCCGAAGCGCCCCGTCTCTCCCGAGCGCGTCGCCGCGGGACTCACCCTCGTCGCCCTCGTGGCCGTGTCGATCGCCGCGCTCAGCGAGGTCGACATCTCGCTCCCCGACATGGTCGCCAGCTGGGGCAACGCCGAGCGCTTCTTCGCCCGGGTCGGCGCCCTCAGCTTCCCCGAGCCCGCCGAGCTCGCGTGGCTCATCGCGCTCACCCTCGGACTGGTGCTGACCGGCACACTGCTCGCCGCCGCCCTGTCGGTGCCGATCGCGTACCTCGCGGCATCCAATACGACTCCCGGCAACGGCTGGCGGGCCGCGGCCCGGTTCGCGGGCGTCCTCGCGCGGTCGCTGCCGGACGTCGTGCTCGCCATGGTGTTCGTCCTGATGTTCTCGCTCGGCGCGCTGCCCGGCATCCTGGCCATCGGCATCCACTCGATCGGCATGATCTCGAAGATGTTCGCCGACGCGATCGAGCAGATCGACGAGGGGCCGCGGCTCGCGATCCGCGCGGCGGGAGGCTCGCGCGCGCAGGAGTTCTTCAGCGGGATCCTGCCCCAGGTGCTGCCGTCGTGGGTGGCCACGGTGCTGCACCGCAACGACATCAACCTGCGCGGCTCGGTCGTGCTCGGCTACGTCGGCGTCGCGGGGCTCGGCCTGGAGATGTCGTACGCCTTCAAGTCGCTGAACTACGGACTGGGCCTCGGCATCGCGCTCGTGATCTTCGTGCTGTGCGTCGTGATGGAGATCGTCTCCAGCGTCGTGCGCGCCTGGATGCTCGGCCGCGCCGGCGACCGCCGGACGTGGGCCGATCGCCTGGTCGGACGTCGCGTCGCGCGGAAGGACCGCGTGGATGCCGCCGCCCGCGATATCGCTCCGGCTCCGGCCGCCTGGGCGCAGAGCCCGCAGACGGCGCTGCGCCGGCCGTGGACGCGCGAGCGTGTGCGCAACGTCGTCGCCGGCGGGCTCGCCGTGGCGATCGTGGTCGCCGGAGTCTGGGTGTGCCAGATCAACTGGGGCGACTTCCTGACCTTCTGGGCGAAGATCCCTGCCGTCGCCGTGCAGTTCTGGCCGCCGACCTTCGGCGTGTACGGCCCCGAGGTGATGTTCGAGGCGCTCCGCGAGACTGTCGCGATCGCGCTCGCCGCGACGCTCCTCGCCCTCGTGCCGTCGCTGCTGCTCGGCTCGTTCGCGGCACGCAACGTGGCGGCCGGCGCGGGCGTGCGCGGCACCGCGAGGTTCGCGCTCGTCGGGATCCGCGGCATCCCCGAGATCATCCTCGCGATCGTGCTCATCGTGATCACCGGGCTCGGCATGCAGGCCGGCACGATCGCCCTGGCCGTCGGCGGCGTGGGGCTGCTCGGCAAGCTCATCGCCGACTCGTTCGAAGAGGTCGACCGCGGACCCGAGCGCGCCCTCTTCGCGACCGGTGCCACTCGCCTGCAGGTGTACGCCGGTGCCACGGTGCCGCAGGGATCGCGTGCGCTCATCGGGCACTCGTTCTACCTGCTCGACACCAACATCCGCGCGGCCACGATCCTCGGCATCGTCGGCGGCGGCGGGGTCGGCTATTACCTGCTCAACGCCAGCCAGGGGGCGAACTACGGCATGGTCACGGCGATCGTGCTGATGATCCTCGCGACGGTGCTCGTCGTGGAGGGCATCGCGATGTGGATGCGGAAGGTGTTCCGATGAACCGCTCGTTCGACGTCGCCGTCGTCGGCGCCGGCATCGTGGGGCTCGCCTCCGCGTACGCCGCCGCCCGCCGCGGGCAGCGCGTGGTCGTGATCGACCGGGCGTCCGAGACGCTGGGCGCGACGGTCCGCAACTTCGGGCACCTGTGCATCGGCGCCCAGACCGGACTGGCGCGCGAGTACGCCGACGCGTCGCGCCCGCTGTGGCTGCGGCTTGCCCGCGATGCCCGCTTCTGGCTGCGCGAGTCCGGGACGCTCGTCGTCGCGCGTCACGACGACGAGCTCGCGCTGCTCGAAGCGGCGGCCGCGGACGGCGGCATCGACCTGCTCTCGGCGGCCGAGCTCGAGGCCCGCGTGTCGGTGCGCGGCGCCCTCGCCGTCGGCGGTGCATGGATCCGCCCCGATCTGCAGACGGATCCGCGGTCGGCGGCCGCCGCCATCCGGGCGCACCTGGAGTCGCTGGGCGTCGAGTTCCGCACCCGCACCTCGGTGGGAGCGGTCCGCACCGGTCGCGTCGAGACGACGCGAGGACCGGTGGATGCCGCACACGTCGTCGTCGCGGTGAATCACGACCTCGACCAGCTGCTGCCGGACCTCGCGGAGTCCGTCGGCGTCGTGCGCTGCGGGCTCGACATGCTGCGCGTGCGAGCGGACGCCGCATCCCTCTCCGCACCGCTGCTCACCGGATGGTCGCTCCTGCGGTACGGGCGGTTCGCGGGGCTCGATGAGGCGGTCGTCGTTCGCGAGCGCCTGCACGCCGAGCGCCCCGACCTCGCCGCACTGGACCTCAACCAGATGTACACCCAGCTGCCCGACGGCTCGGTGATCGTCGGCGACACGCACTACAAGGGCGTCGGCATCGCGCCGTTCCAGCCCGAGACGGCCGCCGCCCTGCTGCTCGAGGAGTTCGAGACGCTGTTCGGCGCACGCCCGCGCGTCGTCGAACGCTGGCAGGGCGTGTACGCCAGCGGACCCGACGAGTTCCTCGTCGCCGAGCCCGAGCCCGGCGTGATGGTGCTCGCGGCCACGACCGGCATCGGCATGACCACCGGGCTCGGCCTCGCCGAGACCGTGCTCGCTCCACGATTCGGCGCCGTCGCCGAGCTCGCCCCGACCCCCATCCCGGAAGGATCCCCCCGATGACCGTCCCCGCCGCCGCACACGTGAGCGCCACGACCGCCTCTGCCCGCCCGCTCGCCCCTGTGGAACTCATCGTGCTCGACATGGCCGGCACCACCGTGCGCGACGACGGGGTCGTCGAGCGCGCGTTCGAGCGCGCCGCCGCCGAGACCGGCGTGGCCGAGCGGATGCCGTGGGCCGAGGCCCTCGACTACGTGCGTCGCACGATGGGCCAGTCCAAGATCGACGTCTTCACGCACCTCGCCGACGGCGATGCGGTGCGCGCCGAGGCGGCGACCGCGGCGTTCGAGCGGGCGTACGCCGATCTCATCGCGACGGAGGGAGTCGAGCCGATCCCGGGTGCGCGCGAGACGCTCGAGGCGCTGCGGGCGGCCGGCATCTCTGTCGTGCTCACCACCGGATTCGCTCCGGCCACGCGGGACGCCATCCTCGACGGGCTCGGCTGGCGTGCTCTCGTGGACGCCGCGCTGTCGCCCGTCGACGTCGGTCGCGGTCGCCCGGCGCCCGATCTCGTGCTCGCGGCACTGCTGCGCACGCAGGCGTCGGCGGTGGCATCCGTCGTCGTCGTCGGCGACACGACCAGTGACGTCGCCGCGGGCCGTGCGGCCGGCGCCGGGCTCGTGGTCGGTGTGCTCAGCGGCGCACACGACAGTGCTGCGCTCGCCGACGCGGGAGCGGATGCCGTCGTGGACGACGTGACGGCGCTCCCCGGCCTGCTGGGGCTGCCGGCTCTGCGGCGGCTGCCGTCGCCGGTCGCGGTTGCGCCGCTCGGAATCGACGCCTGACATGGCCCTGCCGGTCGCCGCGCCGGCGACGGCATCGCGTGACGTCGACCTCTCGCCGCCCGCGACCGCGATGGTGTGGCTCGGTCATGGCCGACGGCACGAGACGATCGCCGTCCCGGGCGTCCGCCTGGCTGAGGGCGACGTCCTCGTCGAGGTCGAGCTCGCCACGGTGTGCGGCTCCGACGTCCACACCGTGGCGGGGCACCGCAAGGCGCCGACGCCGCTGGTGCTCGGTCACGAGTACGTCGGGCGCATCGTCGCGGTGCTCGACGATGTGCGCGCCCTGGACGGCGTGCGCCTGGCCGTCGGCGACCGCGTCGTGTGGTCGATCATGGCCGCGTGCGGCCGCTGCGACCGGTGTGCGCGAGGCCTGCCGCAGAAGTGCCGGCAGCTGCTCAAGTACGGCCACGAGCGGGTGATGCCGCGGTGGGAGCTCTCGGGCGGGTTCGCGACCCACGTGCACCTGCGGGCGGGCACCGCGATCGTGCGCGTGGGCGAGACGCTGCCGGCCGCGGTGCTCGCGCCCGCGACGTGCGCCGCCGCCACGGCGTGGGCCGCGGTCGATCGTGCCTCCGACATCGTCGACCTCGACGGTGCGGTGATGCTCGTGACGGGCGCCGGGCTCATCGGCCTGACGGCGACGGCGATCGCCGCCGGTGCCGGAGCGCGGGTGATCGTCGCCGACCCCGACCCGGCGCGGCGGACCCTGGCGCGGTCCTTCGGAGCGTCCGCGATGATCGATCCCGGTGAACCCGGAGGGCTCGCGCGAGCGCTGCGGCGCCTGCGCGCGCGCGAGGTCACCGCGGCGATCGAGGCCTCGGGCGCGGCCAGTGCGGTCGCGTTCGTGCTGGACGTGATCGGGGTGGGCGGCGTCGTGACGCTCGTCGGCAGCGTCTCGCCCGGCCCGGCCCAGGCGCTCGACCCCGAGCGCACGGTGCGCAACCTCACCACGATCCGCGGCGTGCACAACTACGACCCCGATGACCTCGCCGGCGCGGTGGGGTTCCTGCAGGAGCACGGCCACCGGTACCCGTTCGCGCAGCTCGTCGGGCGTCCGCATCCGCTTTCGGGACTGGATGCCGCGCTGGAGGCCGCCGCCACCGGTGCCGACGTGCGGGTCGCGATCGATCCGCGCCTGTGACCGCCGCTGGTCACCAGCCGCCGCGGGTCGGGGTGTGGCCCTCACGGGCGTCGTCGGGCATGGCCATCTCGGCCCGCATGCCGAGCAGGCGGATCGGGCGACCGGGTTCGATCTTCGCGACCAGCTCCATCGCCTTCGCGACGACGACGGACCGGTCGAAGGTGGTGGCGACCTTCTTGGTGAAGGTCTTCGTGAGAAACGGCGCGTACCGCACTTTGAGCCCGAGTCCCACGACGGGACGCTCATCGGCGGCGACCTCGGCCAGCACCGCATCCAGCAGCCGTCGGGCCTCACGTTCGATGTCGGCGGGATCGACGATGTCGGTCTGGAACGTCGTCTCCTTGCTGTGTCCGCGTGCGACCCAAGGGGTGTCGTCGACGACCGATGCCCCGTCGCCGCGACCGAGCTGCCGGTACCAGAGGCCCATCTTGGGCCCGAACTCGGTGACGAGCGCGGCCTCGTCGCCGGCGGCGAGCTCGCGGACGGTCCGGATGCCGAGCAGCCCGAGCCGCTTCGACACCTTGGAGCCCACGCCCCAGAGATCGACGACCGGTCGTTCGCCCATGACGTCGAGCCAGTTCGCCGCCGTCAGCCGGAAGACGCCCCGCGGCTTGCCGAACCCCGTCGCCACCTTGGCGCGCACGAGGGTGTCGCCGATGCCGACGCTGCAGTGCAGCCGCGTCCGCTCCAGCACGTCCGCCTGCAATCGCCGCGCGTACGCCTCGGGGTCGTCGGCCTCGATGCCGACGAACGCCTCGTCCCACCCGAGCACCTGCACGACGGCGCCGGGCTGTGCGCGCAGGGTCGCCATGACCTCGTCGGATGCCGCGAGGTAGGTGGGCGCGTCGACCGGCAGGATGACGGCATCCGGGATCTTGCGTGCGGCGATGCGCAGCGGCATCCCCGATCCGACGCCGAACTCACGCGCTTCGTACGATGCCGTCGAGACCACCGCCCGCTCGGTCGGGTCACCCCGGCCGCCGACGATCACCGGCTTGCCGGCGAGCTCCGGCCGCCGCAGGATCTCGACCGCCGCGATGAACTGGTCGAGGTCGACGTGCAGCACCCAGGGCCGCATGGGTCCGGCGTCAGGAAGCGCCCGAGCCGGCTTCGGTCAGCTTGGCCATCACCTGGTCGAGGTTGAACGAGGCAGGCTTCTGACGGGGCGGGAACTCGGCGAACGTCTGCAGCATCTCAGCGACGAATGTCTGCGCCGGAATGAACAGGAAGATGTGATCCAGCACCCAGTCCCAGTACGTGTTCGAGGTGAGATCAGCGCGCTCGTACGGATCGGTCTTCAGGTTGAAGAGCTTCGGGAAGCGCAGCTCGGTGTACGGCTCCTGCCAGATCTGCAGGGTTCCGGTGGCGCGCTGCTCGAGGAAGACGAACTTCCAGTTGTCGTAGCGCAGCGCGGTCAGGTCGCCGTCGTCAGACGAGTAGAAGAAGAACTCCCGTGGGCTGCTCTCGGCCTTTCCGGTGATGTAGTCGAGCTGGTTGTGGCCGTCGAGGTGCACCTTGTAATCGACGCCCCCGAGCTCCGTGCCGGCCTTGAGCTCGTCGGCGATGTCGGGCTGCCCGACAGCGGCGAGCAGGGTGACGAACCAGTCGTTGTGGCTCACGATGCCGTTCAGGGTCGTGCCCGCCGGGATGTGACCCGGCCACCGCACCATCGCCGGCACACGGTAGGCACCCTCCCAGTTCGAGTTCTTCTCGTTCCGGAAGGGCGTCATGCCCGCGTCCGGCCAGCTGTTCATGTGCGGGCCGTTGTCGGTGGAGTACATCACGATGGTGTTGTCGGCGATCCCCAGCTCATCGAGCAGGTCCAGCAGGTCGCCGACGATCTCGTCGTGATACAGCATCGTGTCGTGATACGGGGACTGCCAGCGCCCGGCGCGGCCGAGGTCCTGCTCACGCGTATGGGTACGGAAATGCATGTGGGTCGAGTTGAACCACACGAAGAACGGCTTGTCGTCCTCGTCCTGGCGGCGGATGAAGTCGACGGCCGCGTCGCGGAACTCGTCGTCGCACGTCTCCATGCGCTTCTTGGTGAGGGGGCCGGTGTCTTCGATCCGCTGCGTGCCGTCGTCGTTGGCCCACGTGTGCAGCACGCCGCGCGGTCCGAACCGCTTTCGGAAGTTCGGGAAGTCGGCCTCGGTGGGGTAGTCCGGCAGCTCGGGCTCCTCTTCCGCATTGAGGTGGTAGAGGTTGCCGAAGAACTCGTCGAAGCCGTGCGCGGTCGGCAGGAACTCGTCGCGGTCACCGAGGTGGTTCTTGCCGAACTGGCCGGTGGCGTAGCCCTGCGCCTTCAGCGCGGTTGCGATCGTGGGGTCCTCGGCCCGCAGGCCGATGTCCGCGCCTGGCAGTCCGACCTTCGTCAAGCCGGTGCGGTACGGATTCTGACCGGTGATGAACGCCGCTCGGCCCGCCGTGCAGCTCTGCTCGCCGTAGTAGTCGGTGAACTTCACGCCCTCGTCCGCGATGCGGTCGATGTTCGGGGTGCGGTATCCCATCAGCCCGTCGCTGTAGGTGCTCAGGTTCGAGACGCCGATGTCGTCTCCCCAGATGATGAGGATGTTGGGCTTGTCGGTCATGTCCACGCTTCCTGCCATCGATGCGACCGGACGGTCGCGTGATCATGCAACCACGATGCCGCGGGCACCTGCAACGACATCTGAGAGGGATGCCGGGGACCCCGGCATCCACCAGTCTCAGACGAAGTCGAACACGGGCGGGAAGACGACGACCACGACGGCCGCCCACGCCAGATAGACGGGGAGGAAGCCGGTCTGCCACCGCTCGAGACGCTCGAGCGGAGCGCGGTGCATCACGAAGCGCAGCTGCAGCCACGCGGCGCCCGCGAGGTTCGCGAGCAGGATGACGTTCAGGCCGAGCGAGGCGAGCTTGTTGGGGCTCGCGCCCCACTCCGCGATGCGCCCGATCATCGCGACCAGGACCATCGCATCGACGACGATCGCGGCGGCAACGAGCACCAGCTGCAGACTGTCGAACCATGACGGCGGCGCCAGCGGGTCGCGCGCGGACTGCGCGTACAGCAGCAGCCCCACGACCACGACCAGCACGACGTCGAAGAGGATCAGCAGGTCCCGCTGGCCGAACACCTCGACGCCCGTCGCGGTGCTCACACCCTGCACGATGCCGGCGACGATGAAGGCGAGCAGCAGCAGCGCGAACAGCGGCGTGAAGAGCTTCGTCAGCACGGGGGCGATGTTCTCGATGACGCTCTGCTTGGCCTCCACGAGCCAGGCGGCGACCACGACGGCGCCGGCGAGGCCGCAGGGCAGCATCCAGTCCTGCACGAACATGGCGGCGTCGACGCCTATCGCGGCGAACACGCCCATCGTGAGCGCGATGAGCACGCCGCCGCCGAGGGCGATGAGCGCGAGGTACACGACCCATTCGCCCGTGAAGCGGATGAAGTCCATGCGCGCCCGGCTCGAGCGCACCCGCCCGTCGATGTACGCGATGCCGATCACGAGCCACAGCGCGACCGCGCAGTGTGTCGTCGCCAGCACGAGCGTCGCAGCGTCGTTGTGGAACGGGTACACGGCCATCAGCACCGCGGCCAGGGCGAACGGCGCGGCGACCGCCAGCACTGTCGCCGGCGACGCCCGGCGGCGCACCAGGAAGTACACCGCGACGAAGGGCAGGATCAGCAGCGGCAGGAACCGCGGATAGAAGCTTCCCGTTCCCGCGAAGTCGACGCCGAACAGCGCTGGCACCTTGATCGCGATCGCCGCGCCCACGGCGAGACCGACCGCGAGCG
The DNA here is from genome assembly GCF_039544225.1 of Microbacterium jejuense. Classification (NCBI taxonomy): domain Bacteria; kingdom Bacillati; phylum Actinomycetota; class Actinomycetes; order Micrococcales; family Microbacteriaceae; genus Microbacterium; species Microbacterium jejuense. The sequence goes on along the minus strand of NZ_BAABLG010000008.1, from coordinate 357,191 downwards.
CGAGTCCGCCGGCACGCGGCACGGCCGGCTCGTCGGCGAACATCAGCTGCTTCCACAGCCGGTCGGAGTGCTCGCGCGCGAATTCGCGCGACAGATCGTCCAGTGCGCCCAGTCGCTTCACGGCGACGAGGAACGCCTCGTCGGCGTCGAGACCGGATGCCGCCAGCCGGCCGATCTCGCCGCGCAGATGGTCCTCGAGCTCGTCGACGTCGCGGCCGTCGATGGCCTCGCGGCGCGACACGTAGCTGCGCCACGCCGTGATCTGCTGCTCGGTGCCCGGGTCGAGGACGCCCTCCAGGTCGTCGCCCATCTCACGCACCCCCGAGCGCCGGAGCGCCGAAGAAGTCGGTGCCGCCCCTCTGATCGTTGCCGTCGCGCCCCTGCCACACCTGCTGCAGCGCCATGCTGACGACGCTCCACTGACGGCGCTGCTCGGCGAACGCCGCACGCCCGTCGGGGCTCAGCCGGTAGTGCTTTCGCGGGCGGCCGCTCGGCGACGCGCCCCACGACGACTCGACGTGGCCGAGGCGCTCCAGGCGGTGCAGCAGCGGGTAGAGCATGCCGTCGCTCCACTCCAGCTCGCCGCCTGACAGCTCGCCGACGCGCTGCAGGATCGCGTACCCGTAGGACTCGCCCTCGGAGAGGATGCCGAGCACCATCGGCGTCGCCGCCGCGGCGACCAGGTCTTTGCCGATCTTCATCGTGCCTCCCGCATTCATGCCTAGAACATCTAGGTACATAGAAGTACAAGTCACCTAGAAGTGCAAGGTATGGAGCGTGACGCCGCGTGACGCCCACGACCGCCGTGGGGAATTCCGCCGGCGGCGACGTGTTGGGATGGAGGAGCGGCGCGACGCCGCCCCGGACGAAGGACCCGCATGACTCTCCCCGTGAGCACCCCCGACATCGCCTCGGCCGCCGACCCGCGCTGGGCGGCAGTCTCGGCCCCGCACGGCACCGCCGCGCTGCGCTTCACGCACTGGCTCGACGCCGAGCCGCGCGAGTACGAGGGTGCGCCGGGGCTGTGGCGCGGCGAGGACGGTCGCGTCGTCGGCGCCGGGCTGCCGGGTGAGACAGCCGAGGTCGCGCTGTCGGCCGGCGAGCACCTCGACATCGGCCCGCTGCGCCTGAAGGCCATCAATCGCGGCGGTGCCCCGGCGCTGCGCGTGTTCGATCCCGAGACACCCGGCCGCACGTCGCTGCGCGGCATCCTCTCGTTCCCTCAGGACGATGCGTGGGCGATCCCCGGCGTCTTCCACGCGGCTGCCGAGGGCCAGTCGATCGTCATCGAGAGCGTCGACGGCTACGAGCGCGAAGAGCCCGCGGTGGGCACGATCTCACTCGACGTCGGTGGCGAGAGGGTCGAACTGACGGTGTGGGGCGACCTCGACGACGAGCTCGAGGCGGTGATCGCCGACGGGACCAGCAATGTCGACGCGTACCGGTTCCGCTTCCTGCCGATCGAGGTCCCTGCCGCAGACGGCTCCGTCACCGTCGACTTCAACCGCGCGTACCTGCCGCCGTGCGCCTTCAGCGACCACTACGTGTGCCCGCTGCCGCCGCTGAACAACCGCCTGACGGCACGTGTCGAGGCGGGGGAGCGCATCGCCGACCGCGCCTGACGCGCCGCCGCCCCGCGGTGCGCCACAATGGTGCCCGCGGGCGGCACTCCGGCCGTGATCGTGTCGGAAGGCGGCGATGATGGCCAAGAGAGCGAAACCGAAGAAGGTCCGCTCAGAACTGAAGAACACCGCGTACGAGATCTTCATCGGGGTCCTGTCGATCCTGTCGATCCTGAACCTCGTGCTGGTGTACGTCTTCCGCACCGATCCGTCGCTCCAGACGGTGCTGAGCGTGATGAACGGCCTGTTCAGCGTCATCTTCCTGCTGGACTTCGTGTACCGGATCTTCACGGCGCCGTCGGCCACCAAGTACTTCTTCCGGGACTTCGGCTGGGCCGACCTGCTGGCGAGCCTGCCGTTCGCGGAGTTCAAGATCCTGCGCATCTTCCGGCTGGTGCGCGTGTACCGGCTGCTGCGCAAGCTCGGGGTCCGCACGCTCATCCGCACCCTCGTTCAGGACCGTGCGAACAGTGCCCTGATGACCCTGCTTCTGATGGGCATCCTGGTGCTGCAGTTCGGCAGCATCTCCATGCTCGCGATCGAGGAGCACGCCGAGGGGGCGAACATCACGACCGCCTCCGATGCGATCTGGTACACGATCGTCACGATCGCGACGGTCGGCTACGGCGACACGTACCCGGTGACCAACCTCGGGCGCATCCTCGGCGCGATGATCATCATCGTCGGCATCGGCATCTTCGGCACGTTCACCGGCTATCTCGCGAACGTGTTCCTGGGCCCGTCGACGTCGGGCTCCGCCGCCGGAGAGGTGGATGCCGCCGCCGCCCCCACGGGTGGCGCCGACGCCGTGGCGACCGGGGCCGGCGACGACGCGACGAACTCCGCGCTCGCGGACGCCGCCTCCCGCGGTGTCGCCGCCGGCGCCGCGGCAGGTGCCGTGGGCAAGGGCGCAGACGCGGCGCCCGACGGTGGCGCCGGTGTGCCGGCGGGTGTCGACGCCGCCCGGCTGCAGGCACTGCTGGCGCAGTCGGAGGCCACGAACGCCGAGATCCGCAAGCTGCTGGCCCGTTCCGGGACGTGAGGACCCGCGGTCCGGTGCGACGGGCCTAGGGTGGTGCCGTGCGGACTCCGGTGGCGTGGGCGCGCGGGGTGCGGCACCCCGAGGCGTTCCATGGGCGCGGCGTGCGCAGCGGGTTCTTCGAGGGCTGGTACGTCAAGCTCGTCTCGGCCGATCGGTCGCAGCGCTGGGCGGTCATCCCGGGTGTGTTCCGCGGACTCGCCGGCGACGGCGGCGCACGCGACGAGGCGTTCGTCCAGGTGCTCGACGGGCTGACCGGCCGGTCGTGGTACCACCCGTTCCCCGCGGCGGCGCTTGCGGCATCCGACCGGTCCTTCGACGTGACTGTCGGGCCGAACCGGTTCCATGCCGGCGGGGTGTCGCTCGACCTGCCGCAGCTGCACGGCGAGGTCGCGTTCACGACACCGCTGGCGCCGTGGCCGGTGACGCTGCGAGAACCCGGCATCATGGGCTGGTACGGGCTCGTTCCCTTCATGGAGTGCTTCCACGGCATCGTCTCGTTCGGCCACGCCCTCGCCGGAACGCTGGAGGTCGAGGGCGAGCGGCAGTCGTTCGACGGCGGCCGCGGGTACATCGAGAAGGACTGGGGACGCGCATTCCCGTCGGGGTATGTGTGGCTGGCGAGCAATCATGTCGACACGGCGGCCGGGGAGCGCGAGGATGCCTCGCTCATCGCGTCGGTCGCGATCATCCCGTGGCTCGGCCGTTCGTTCCGCGGCTCGATCCTGGGTCTGCGGCACAGTGGCCGGCTGCACCGCTGGACCACCTACAACGGCTCACGCCAGACGCGGCTGACGATCGACGACACCCACGTGCGCTGGTCGGTCGAGGGGCCCGACGGCACCCTCGACCTCGATGCCGAGCGCGTCCGCGGCGGTCTGCTGCACGCTCCACTGCGCACCGCCATGCACCAGCGCGTCGAAGAGACCCTGGATGCCCGCGTGATCCTTCGTCATCGGGATGCCGGCGGCCGGACGCTGCTCGAAGGCGTCGGCGAGTGCGCCGGTCTCGAGGTGTTCGGCGACACCGAGCGGCTGCTCGCGCTCTGATCACGCACCGCGCGCCGTGCGCAGGCAGAAATGTTTGCGCTCACATCCGTTACGCGTTCGTTGCACAATTCCGGTGATCCAACGCTTGTGAGCGCTAACAGTGAGCGCTAACATCCTGAATCGCGGCCACCGTCGGCGCACCGGAAGCACAGCGATGCGGCATCCCTCCGGCAGACGACGGAGCGCGCCGCATCCCACTGAACAGGGCACATTGAACAGAGAGGTTCACTCACATGAAGAAGCTGCTCTCGATCGTCGCGGCCGGCGCGCTGCTGCTCGGCCTCGCGGGCTGCGCGAGCTCGGGCGACAGCGGCGACAGCGCCGGCGGCGACGGTCCCAAGGCGCTCGGCGACCTCGTCGTCGGATTCGCGCAGGTCGGCGCCGAGTCGGGCTGGCGCACCGCCAACACGAAAGACATCCAGGACTCCTTCAAGGAGGCCGGCATCGAGCTGAAGTTCTCGGACGCCCAGCAGAAGCAGGAGAACCAGATCAAGGCGATCCGGTCGTACATCCAGCAGGGCGTCGACTACATCGCGTTCTCGCCCGTCGTCGAGACCGGCTGGGACGCCGTGCTCAACGAGGCCAAGGCCGCCGGCATCCCGGTCATCCTCACCGACCGCGCCGTCGACAGCAAGGACACGTCGCTGTACGTCTCGTTCCTCGGCTCCGACTTCATCGAAGAAGGCAAGAAGGCGGGGCTCTGGGTGCTCGACCAGTACAAGGACACCACCGAGCCGGTCAACATCGTCCAGCTCGAGGGCACCACCGGTGCGGCTCCGGCCATCGACCGTGCCGAAGGCTTCGCCGACGTCATCCGTCAGAACGAGAACCTCAAGGTGGTCGCCAGCCAGACCGGCGACTTCACGCGTGCCGGCGGCAAGCAGGTCATGGAGGCGATGCTCAAGTCGCAGCCCGACATCGACCTCGTCTACGCGCACAACGACGACATGGGGCTCGGCGCCATCGAGGCGATCGAGGCTGCGGGCCTCGTCCCGGGCAAGGACATCAAGATCGTCACCGTCGACGCGGTGCACGACGGCATGCAGGCCCTCGCGGATGGCAAGATCAACTTCATCGTCGAGTGCTCGCCCCTGCTCGGCGCGCAGCTCATCGACATCATCACGACCCTGAACGACGGCGGCACGGTCGAGCCGCGCATCATCACCGATGAGACGACGTTCACCCAGGAGCAGGCCGTCGAGGCCCTGCCCGACCGCAAGTACTGAGCGCGCACGAGGGGCGGATGCCGCGGCATCCGCCCCTCGTCCACGCCGAGATCCCCCGTTCGACGGAGAACCCAGGATGACCGACCACACGCGTCCGCCCGCACCCGCCGGAGCCCCCGAGCCCGTGGTCGAGATGACCGACATCTCGATCTCGTTCCCGGGCGTGAAAGCGCTCGACACCGTCTCGTTCCGCATGTTCCCGGGCGAGGTGCACTCGCTCATGGGCGAGAACGGCGCCGGCAAATCGACCCTCATCAAGGCGCTCACCGGCGTCTACCAGATCGACTCCGGCACGATCCGGCTCGGTGGCGACGAGGTGTCGTTCCACACCACCGCGCAGGCCCAGGACGCCGGCATCTCGACGGTGTACCAGGAGGTCAACCTCCTGCCGAACCTGTCGGTCGCCGAGAACATCATGCTCGGCCGCGAGCCGCGACGCTTCGGTGCGATCGACACCCGCCGCATGCGGGCGCGGGCGCGCGACGTGCTCACCGGCCTCGGCCTGGACGTCGATCCCGGCTCGCTGCTGGGCTCGCACTCGCTGGCCGTGCAGCAGCTCATCGCGATCGCGCGGGCGATCAACATCGACGCGCGCGTGCTCATCCTCGACGAGCCGACCTCGAGCCTCGATGCCGACGAGGTGGCAGAGCTGTTCCGGATCATCCGGTCGCTCAAAGACGGCGGAGTCGCCATCCTGTTCGTGTCGCACTTCCTCGACCAGGTGTACGAGATCGCCGACCGGCTCACCGTGCTGCGCAACGGCCGGCTCGTCGGCGAGTACCTGACGCCGGATCTGCTGCGCATCGATCTGGTGCAGAAGATGATCGGCAAAGAGATCGCCACGCTCGACGACCTCGAGCAGCGGGTGCGCGAAGCCGAAGCGGATGCCGGCGACCCGACGGTCTTCCTGAGGGCGCGGGGGATCGGCCGCCGGGGTGCGGTGAGCCCCGTCGACGTGACCATCCACGAGGGCGAGGTGGTCGGCTTCGCGGGCCTGCTCGGCTCGGGCCGCACCGAGGTCGCGCGCCTGCTCGGCGGCATCGACCGCGTCGACAGCGGAACGCTGACCGTGCGCGATGATGCGACGCGGCTGCGCAGCCCGCGCCAGGCGCTGTCGCAGCGGATCGCGTTCTCCAGCGAGAACCGCCGCTCGGAGGGCATCGTCGACGAGCTCACCGTGCGCGACAACATCATCCTCGCGCTGCAGGCGGACCGCGGATGGTTCCGCCCCATCCCCAAGAAGCGGCAGGACGAGCTCGCACAGAGCTACATCCAGGCTCTGGGCATCCGGCCGGCCGACGCCGACGCCGTGGTGCGCAACCTGTCGGGCGGCAATCAGCAGAAGGTGCTGCTCGCCCGCTGGCTCGCGGTCGCACCGCGCCTGCTGATCCTCGACGAGCCGACGCGCGGCATCGACATCGGCGCCAAGGCCGAGATCCAAAAGCTCGTGGTGAGTCTCGCCGAGAACGGCATGAGCGTCGTCTACATCTCGGCCGAGCTCGAAGAGGTCCTCCGCCTGAGCCATCGCGTGGTCGTGATGCGCGATCGCCGCAAGGTCGCCGACCTCGCCAACGACGACCTCACCGTCGACAGCCTGCTGGCGCTCATCGCCGACGGCAGCGACGACGACGTCGTTCCCGATCCCACCCCCGAGACCGCGGAGGAACCCGCATGACCGCCCTCCTGGCGCGCCTGGTCGCGAGCCGGCTGTTCTGGCCGCTCGTGATGCTCGCCGTGCTGCTCATCATCGACGTGATCGCGGTGCCCGGCTTCTTCGCCGTCACCGTGCGCGACGGCAACCTCTACGGCAGCCTCATCGACATCCTGCGCAACGGCGCCCCGACGCTCATCGTCGCGATCGGCATGACGCTCGTGATCGCGACCCGCGGCATCGACCTGTCGGTCGGCGCGGTCGCCGCGATCTCGGGCGCGGTCGCGTGCAGCATCCTGCTCGGCTCGCCCGACCCCGGCAACCCGGCGACGGTGGCCGTCGCGATCGTGGTGGCCCTGCTCATCTCGCTCGTGCTCGGTGTGTGGAACGGGTTCCTGGTCGCCGTGCTCGGCATCCAGCCCATCATCGCCACCCTCATCCTCATGACCGCCGGCCGCGGCGTCGCGATGCTCATCACCGAGGGGCAGATCCTCACCGTGACGAGCCCGCCGTTCAAGGCGCTGGGCTCGGGGTTCTGGCTCGGCATCCCGATCGCCGTCTACATCGCGGCGGCGGTGTTCGCGCTCGCCGCGACGCTCACGCGCCGCACCGCGCTCGGCATGATGATCGAGGCCGTCGGCATAAACCCCGAGGCGTCCCGCCAGGCGGGCATCCGCGCGCGCGGCCTGCTGTTCGCCGTGTACACGTTCTCGGCGGTGTGCGCTGCGGTCGCGGGGCTCATCCTCACCGCCAACACGATGGCCGCCGACGCCAACAACGCCGCGCTGTTCATCGAGCTCGACGCGATCCTCGCCGTCGTGATCGGCGGCACCTCGCTCGCCGGCGGCCGCTACTCGCTCACCGGCACGCTCGTCGGGGCGCTGGTCATCCAGACGCTCGTGACCACTGTCTACACCGTCGGCATCCCGCCGATCGCGACCATGGTGTTCAAGGCGGCCGTGGTCACCGTCGTCTGCCTGCTGCAGTCGCCGACGACGAACCAGGCGCTCGCATCGTTCCGGCGAAGCCTCGCCGTCCGCGCAGGAAAGGGCGTGGCATCCGCATGATGACTACTCTGACCCCCGCCCCGCCGACTCTGCCCGCCGCCGGTGCGGCGCGCCGGCCCGCCGGCTTCGGCGCCCGCGTGCGCGACGCATTCACGAGCCCCAAGTACGGCCCGGTCCTCGTGACCGCGGTGCTGTTCGTGGCCGTCTTCATCATCGGCGGCGTGCGCTACCCCGGGTTCCTCAGCGGGCAGGTGCTGCTGAACCTGTTCATCGACAACGCGTACCTCATCGTGCTCGCCGTCGGCATGACGTTCGTGATCCTCACGGGCGGCATCGACCTGTCGGTCGGCGCCGTCGTCGCCCTGTCGACGATGATCGCCGCGAGCCTGTTGCAGGCGGGGCTCCCGCCGGCAGTGGTCATCCCGCTGATCCTCCTCGCGACGAGCGTGCTGGGGCTGCTCGTGGGCCTCATGATCCACTACTTCAAAGTGCAGCCGTTCATCGCGACACTCGCGGCCATGTTCCTCGCGCGCGGCCTCTGCTACGTGATCAGCCAGAACTCGATCGCCATCAGCGACCCGGCGTTCATCGCGCTGGCGGTGTCGCGCATCCCGCTCGGCGGTCGCATGTCGATCACGTGGAGCGTCGTGATCGCCGTGGTCGTCGTGGCGGTGGCGGTGTGGATGCTGCACCGCACGCGCTTCGGCCGCACCGTGTACGCGATCGGCGGCGGCGAGCAGAGCGGCATGCTGATGGGCCTGCCGGTGGCGCGCACGAAGGTGCTCGTCTACGTCGTCAGCGGATTCTGCTCGGGGCTGTCGGGGGTGCTGTTCACCTTCTACACGCTGTCGGGCTACCCGCTCACCGCGATCGGCACCGAGCTCGACGCGATCGCCGCGGTCGTCATCGGCGGCACGCTCCTCGCCGGCGGCTACGGGTTCGTCCTCGGCTCGGTGCTGGGTGTGCTGGTGCTCGGCATCATCCAGACGATCATCTCGTTCGAGGGCACGCTGTCGTCGTGGTGGACGAAGATCTTCATCGGCGTGCTGCTGCTGGTGTTCATCGCGCTGCAGCGCGTGCTGACGGCGCGGCGACGATGAGGGTCGGCGGCTCGGGCGGGGCCTTCGGCCGTGGCAGGCGGCATCCCGCGATAATGGGGAACGGGACGCAACCGGACGCTCCCGAGGGGAGCGAGCGCAGCACGTGAGCGCAACCGGCGACCGCAATCGCGTCGCGACGATCTTCGACGTCGCGCGCCTCGCCGGTGTCTCGCACCAGACAGTGTCGCGCGTGCTCAACGACCTGCCGAACGTGCGACCGGCCACGCGCGAGCGCGTCCAGAACGCGATCACGCAGCTGCGTTACGTGCCCTCGCAGGCGGCGCGCGCGCTGGTGACGCGCCGCTCGCGCACGATCGGGCTGGTCGCGACGGGCCTGCCCGACTACGGACCGTCGAGCGTCGTGCTGAACTTCAACGAGTCCGCGCGCGACGCCGGGTACGCCGTCATCGCCACGAACCCCGCCGACGCCGCACCCGCGACGCTGCGGTCGGCGACCGAGATGCTCATCCGGCAGAACGTCGAGGCTGTCGTGCTGCTGGCCGCTGAGAGGGCGGCGCTGGACGCATTCGACGGCTGGGAGCTCGGCGTGCCGCTGGTGTCGATCGCGTCGGAGTCGCGGGGCCGCGGCATCCGCGTCACCCTCGACCAGCACCAGGGAGCACGCACCGCCGTCTCGCACCTGCTCGAGCTCGGGCACCGCGACATCGCGCACATCGCGGGGCCGGACGGATCGATGGACGCCGAGGAGCGCTTGCGGGGCTGGCGCGACAGCCTCGCCGAGGCCGGGATCGCCGGACGCGAGCCCGAGCGCGGCGACTGGTCGCCCGAGGCCGGCTACCGCATCGGTGCCGAGCTGGTGGGCGTCGGCATGCCGGGTGCGGTGTTCGTCGCGAACGACCAGATGGCGCTCGGACTGCTGCACGCGCTGACCGACGCCGGCTTGCGCGTGCCCGATGACGTGAGTGTGGTGGGCTTCGACGACATCCCCGAGGCCGCGCACTTCTCACCGCCGCTGACGACGGTGCGGCAGGACTTCGTGGGCCTCGGCCGCGACGCCATGGCCGCGGTGCTCACCCAGCTGCAGGACGAAGAGGCCACGGCACCGCCGCCGACCCGGGTGCCGCGGCTCATCGTGCGCGCCAGCACGCGCCGGGTCTGACCCACCGCCGGCCGGTCGCGACGCGTCAGTGGTGCGTGCGCGTGAGCCGGCTCGTCGCCAGCAGATTCCAGACGCCCGCGGCGAGCACGACGGCCGCGGCGACCACGGGGGCCACGAGAGCGGCGCCCGCTCCGGCCGATTCGGCCACGATCCCGGTGACGGCGGATGCCGCCGACTGGCCCACCACGACGGCCGAGCCCAGCATGGTCATGACCGTGGCCGAGCGCCCCTGCGGGCTGTAGCCGGCGGCCAGGCTGTACTGCGTCACGAGGGTCGGACCGATGCCGACGCCGATGACCAGCAGCGCGACGGCGATCGCGGTGACGCTGTCGACGAACGGGAGCGCGAGCGTACCGGCCACGAGCACCGCGGCGAACGTCAGCCAGCGCGCCGGCAGCGTGAATCGCGCCGGGAAGAGGGCGACCCCGAGTGCCAGTGCGGCCGAGCCGATCCCCATCGCGCCGTAGACGAGTCCCGCCTGCTCGGGCACGCCGCGCTCGGCCATGAAGGCGGTGAGCGAGGTGAGCATCGAGCCGAAGAACAGTCCCATGCCGAGGGCGCCCGCCGCCGGCGCCAGCACGCGGGCGCGGAACAGCTCGCGGGCGGGCGCCTGCGCCGGACGCGCGGCGTCGTGCGCGGCGACGGTGCGGGCGGTGGGATGCAGCGCGAACGCGCTCACGAACACGAGGGCCAGGATCGCCGCACCGACGACCGGCGCTGCGGGGTTCATCGTGGTCGCGAGCAGCCCGACGATGACGGGGCCGAACACGAACACGATCTCGTCGGCCGCGGACTCGTACGCCATGGCGCCGTTCACGACCTTCGTGCGCCGGTCGGCGGGGTAGGCCCGGCCGATGATGCCGACGAGACGGCTGCGCGAGAGCGGCGACACCTGGGGCATCGTGGCGCCGATGAGGAACGCGGCGCCCAGGAGGGCGGCATCCATCACCGGAGCGAACGCCAGCCATGCCATCGCGATGAGCAGCAGGCTGTTCGCGGTGCCCGCGATCAGCAGCACCCGGCGCTGGCCGAACCGGTCGGCCGCGGCGCCGAGCAGCGGACCGACGAGCGCGGTGCCCAGGCCGGTCATAGCGCTCGTGGCACCGCCGAGGGCCAGCGAACCGCGCGCAGAGACGACGAGGGTGAGGATTCCGACGACCATCATCGCGAACGGCAGGCGGGCGATCAGCGCGATCGGGAAGTACGAGTAGCCGGCCTCGCGGATGAGGCTCGGACCGCGGTCGGCGCGCGTCGTGGCGGTGTCGGGGGGTGACGTGACGGTATGCATCTGGCTCCTGGCTTGAGGCCGCCGGCGGCGGCGCGTCGTGCCGCCTTGCCCCGCGCAGAGGGCGCAGGCAGGTAGATGCACATCGAGGATGGCACCACCAGTCTACCGAGGCGGCCTGAACGGCGGCCGGGTGGCGGCATCCCCTCTACAGCGCCGCGCCGACCATCGCCTCGCCGAGCGGGCTGCGGCGGTGCAGCACCCGTGCGCCGTCGCGCGTGGAGGCGAGGAGCCCCGCATCGCGCAGCACGGTGAGGTGGTGCGACGCCGTCGAGATCGCGAGGCCGGTGTCGCGCGCGACCTGCGACGTGGTGCGCGGCTCGTGCGCGTCGAGCAGGATACGGGCGCGCGCCGGGCCCAGCAGTGCACCCAGCGCGGTGGCGGCGTCCGCCGAGTCGCGCGCCCACGTCGATGTCACCCCCTGCGCGGGGTAGAAGAGCGTGGGCTGGGCGGGCGGTTCGGTGAGCACGAAGCATCCCGTCGTGCCCATGACCGACGGGACGAGGACGAGTCCGCTGCCGCGGCAGTCGACCACCTCGCTCCAGATGCGCATCGTCACGCGCACCGCACCGTCCGACCACTGCACGCGGTCGTGCAGCGTCTGGATCATGTCGCCGATGCCGCTCTCGGCGATGCGGCGCGAGCGCACCGCGATGTCGGCGCGAAGCAGGCGCTCCAGCGGCGTCCACACCGGAGCGACGGCGGTGTTCCACACCGACAGCCACGCGTCGGCGATCATCGCGCGGGCACGGTCGGGCTGGTCGAGCATGTGCTGCACGGCGGTGCGGCGTGCGCCCTCGGACCGCACCAGCACCTTCGTCATGTCGACCGCGAAGCGCTCGTCGTCGATGTCGCGCACACGCTCCGCCTCGGCCTCGGGGGTCAGCTCCCACGTCGGCGTGGTCGTGAGGAAGTCCGGGAAATATCCGTCCTCGCGGATCAGCAGCGCGAGCACCTCGAACTGCTCGCGGGGGATGCCGCCACGATGGGCCCGTATCCACCCCCATTGCAGCGGGTACTCATCAGGTCGCAGGATCGCGCGCACCGCGTGGCACAGCTCGTGGCCGGGAGAGATGCCGAACCGGATCGCCGCGAGGTCGTCCGGCGCGAGCTGGAAGTCCACGAACTTTCGATCCACATCGAAACTATAGGGCTCGGGATGCCGCCCCACGAGGCTGAGGGCATGAACACCGCGACTCCCACCATCGTCCCCGCGGCCGAGCTCGGCGTCGGAACCGGCCGCACCCGCCGCTTCATCGGCGCCGAGCACGACGCCGCCGTGTCGTACTTCTTCGTCGACAACGAGCCCGGCCAGGGCCCGGACCTCCACCGCCACCCGTACCCCGAGACGTGGGTGGTGCTCGAGGGCGAGGCGCGCATCACGATCGGCGACGTCGTGCTGCACGCCGTCCCCGGCGACACCGCCACCGGGCCCGCCAACGTGTGGCACGGTTTCAAGAACTCCGGCACCTCACGCCTGCGGGTGCTGTGCATCCACGCGTCGGACCGCATCATCCAGGAGTGGCAGGATGCTCCCGGAGTGCTCGACATCCCCAGCGCAGGCAACTGACCACCCAGGAGAACCCATGTCGTTCCAGGCATACCTCGACAACATCGAGACCAAGACCGGCCGCACGCCCCGCGAGCTCGTCGAAGAGGCGCACGCGAAGGGCTTCGACGAGAAGACGAAGGCGACGCCCATCGTCGAGTGGCTCGCCGCGGACTACGGCCTCGGCCGCGGGCATGCGATGGCACTGGTGCACGTCATCACGAAGGGACCGCAGATCAGCGAGAAGCACGTCGGCACCGACGGCACCCACTCCGACCTCACGAACGTCCTGTGGCTCGACGGCAGGGCGACGAACCCGAACCCCTGATCGGGCCCGCTCAGGTCGTGGCGGGGATCCAGACGCGCATCGTCGAGGGTCCGCGCTGCGCCCACTCGTGATAGGTCACGAGGGGGACGCTCCGGGATGCCGCCTCCGCCGGGGCCTCGCCCGCCCGGACGTACGGCCAGCCGGCACCGTCGCCGCCGCGGTCCACGACGTCGATCCACACGCGGCCGTCCCGCTCGACCGGCGTCGCCCCGGGGGCGAGCGCCAGGTCGGCGACATCGGCGTCGACCCCGACGTCGACCGACTCCAGCGCGAGAACCTCCGGGCCGCGTTCGACGACGACGCAGCCGCGGACCGCGTCGATGCGGGCGTCGGCGGCGGTGAGCCGTGGCGTCATCGGCAGTGCGAGTTCGACGACGTCGCCGGCGCGCCACTGCCGCCGCAGCTCGGCCGTCCCCGGCGCCGCCTCGCGGTCGTCGGAGGGGGAGCCGTCGGCGGGTGTGACACGCAGCCGTGCGCCGGCGGCCCACGCCGGCACGCGGAGCGTGAGCGTCCAGGGTGCGCCTGATGCGGCATCCCCCCTCGAGATCACGCGGATCGACCCCGAGGCCGGGTAGTCCGTCTCGACGTCGAACGCGATGACGCGGCCGTCGGCGAGCGTCGTGCGCACGGACACCGGCGCGTACTGGTGCAGCTGCACGCCCTCGTCGTCGGCGGTCGCCACGTATGCGTCGAGGCTCGCGAGCGTGCGGGCGACGTTCGGTGGGCAGCACGACACCTCGAACCACGGCGCGCGCAACGACGACGAGGCGCGCGGCGAGGTCTCGGCGGGGTCGGCCGGCACACCCGGCACCCGCTGATGCAGCGTGTTGGCGTAGAAGAACGCGCGGCCGTCCGGCGCCGGCGACGTCGCGACGACGTTGTAGAGCGTGCGCTCGATGAGATCGGCCTGACGCGGGTCGCCGCCGGCGAGCAGCAGGCGCCACGCGAACATGATCGAGCCCACGCCCGCGCAGGTCTCGGAGTAGGCGCGGTCGGCGGGCAGCTCCCAGTCCTCGCCGAACGCCTCGTCCTGGTGGTGCGAGCCCTGGCCGCCCGTGACGTACGTGCGGCGCGCGACGGTGTGCTCCCACTGCCGGCGCAGCGCGGCGAGCAGGTCGTCGTCTCCGGTGTCGACGGCGACGTCGGCCGCGCCCGCGGCGAAGTAGTTGGCGCGCACGGCGTGGCCGCGCAGCGAGGTGGCCTCGCGCACCGGCACGTCGTCCTGGAAGTAGGTGCGGCCCCACTCGATGTCGCGGAGCGTGCCGCGGCCGTGGCGCTCGACGAACAGGCGCGCCTGTTCCAGGTACCGCGGGTCCCCGGTCGCGCGTGACAGCTCGGCGAGCCCCACCTCGACCTCGGCGTGCCCGCAGATCCCGTCGCGCCCGTCGGCGCCGAACTCGTCGCACACCAGGTCGGCCGCCCGGACGGCGATCCCCAGCAGGCCGTCGTCGGCACCGGGGCGGGTGCGGACCCGCGCCACCGCGGCCTGGAACAGGTGCCCGAGGCAGTAGAGCTCGTGACCCCATTCGAGGTCCGACCACCGTGCGCCCTGGCCCGGCCGGCCGAACCTGGTGTTCAGGTAGCCGTCGGGCTCCTGCGCGGCGGTGACCCGTGCGACGACCGCACGGAAGCGGGCCTCGAGGGCCGGGTCGTCGGTGCGGCCGATCTCCCACGCGAGGCCCTCAAGGAACTTGTACACCTCGGAGTCCGAGAACTCGCGTCCGCGACGGCCCTCGGGAAGGGTGCCGTCGGCCGCGCGGTCGAAGTTGCCGAGCCAGCCCTCGGACTCCAGCCGCGACTGGATGTGCTCGAGCGTGGCAGTGCCGTTGACCTTCTGCCGGTCGCCCCAGAAGCCGCCGGTGATGCGCACCTCGTGCAGGCCCAGCGGACGGAGGCGACCGTGCGCGGGGGCGACGGGTGCCTGAGGAGTGGTGGTGGTCTGCATGGTCATCCCTTGAAGGCTCCCGACATGAATCCGCGGACGTAGTGGCGCTGCAGCACCAGGAACAGCACGATGCAGGGCAGCGCCAGCACGACGACGCCCGCCTCGGTCGCCCCGTAGTCGATGACGCCCTGCACCTGCACACGGAGGTTCGACACGGCCAGCGGCAGCGTCATCCGGTTCGTGTCGGTGATGAGGATGAGGGGCGCCATGAAGTCGTTCCACGCGGCGAGGAACGCGAACATGCCGACCGTGATGAGGCCGGGCTTGACCGCCGGCAGCAGCACGCGCCGCAGCGCTCCGAACGTCGTCGCGCCGTCGACCATCGCCGCCTCGTCGAGCTCGCGGGGCACGGACTCGAACGAGATCCGCATCATGAACATCGAGAACGGCAGCTGGAACATCGTCAGCACGATCGCGACGCCGACGAGCGAGTTGCTCAAGCCGACAGCGTTGAGGATCACGTACAGCGGGATGAGCAGCGTCGTGTACGGCACCATCAGGATCGCGAGGACCGTGAGGAACAGCAGGTTCTTGCCCGGGAACGAGAATCGCGCGAACGCGTAGCCGCCGAGCGTCGAGACCACGAGCGTGAGCAGCACCGTCAGCAGCGACACGAAGGCCGAGTTGCCCAGGTACACCCAGATGCCGGCCTGGTAGTTCGCCAGCGACGCATAGTTGCCGAAGCCCCATCCCTCGTCCTGGCTGGTGCCGGCGCGCGGGGCGACGGACGACACGGCGGTCCAGATGAGCGGGTACAGGAACATGATCGCGAGCGCGGTCGTCAGCACGGCGTACGGGATGCCGAACACGACGCGCATCGCCGGAGAACGCCGGCCGTGCCGCGACGGCTGCACCGTGATGAGGCGGGTCGCGGAGGGAAGGGTCTGCACAGACATGGCGGAGGTCTCAGTCCTCGTCGGTGCGGCGGAACGCGCGCAGCTGGGCGATGTTGATCAGGATCAGGGCGAGCAGCACGATGACCGAGAGCGCGGCGGCGATGCCGAGGTTGTTCTGGCCCTGGAAGG
Source organism: Microbacterium jejuense (assembly GCF_039544225.1). Lineage (NCBI taxonomy): Bacteria > Bacillati > Actinomycetota > Actinomycetes > Micrococcales > Microbacteriaceae > Microbacterium > Microbacterium jejuense. The sequence continues at coordinate 341,245 of NZ_BAABLG010000008.1, read as the reverse complement.
CGACGTTGTAGATCAGCTGGACGATCGTCATCGTGCTGTTGTCGGGGCCGCCCTTGGTGAGGATGTAGAACTGCTCGAACGCCAGCAGCGAGCCGGTCACGCACAGCACGACAGTCAGTGCGAAGGTGGGGCGCAGCAGCGGCAGCGTGATGCGGCGGAAGGTCTGCCACGTCGAGGCGCCGTCGATGCGCGCCGCTTCGTAGACGTCATCGGGGATCGCCTGCAGTCCCACGAGCATGAGCAGCATGTAGAAGCCGGCATAGCGCCACACGATGAGGAACACCGTCGACCACAGCGCCCCCTCGGGGGTCCCGAGGAACGTGAAGCCCCACGATTGCATCAGGTCGGCGAACGGCCCGGCGTACGGCGAGTAGAGCACGTAGAAGAGGAGGGATGCCGAGGCCAGGCCGAGTGCGCTCGGCACGAGGAACGACGTCCGCAGGATCGACTTCCAGCGCGTCGACTCCTGCACCAGCAGCGCGAGCCCGAGGCCCAGGCCGATGAGGAGGACCGTCGTGATGACGGTGTACTTCAGGGTGAACCAGGTCGCGTCCCAGAACAGCCGGTGCTGGACGGCGTCGACGTAGTTCTCAGGGAGGTTCCAGCCCTGGTTGCCCGACAGCAGGGGCCAGTCGGAGGCCGACATCTGCAGCACGAGCGCCAGCGGCACGAGGAACACGAACACCACGAACAGGGCGGTCGGAGAGGCGTACAACCAGCCCCGCAGCGCGTCTCGGCGCGCACGAGAGGTGTGACGCCGCGCGGGCGGGAGGGGCGGGGGAGTCGTCGGCGGACTGAGCGTCTCGGCGGACATGCGATCGTTCTCCGGGGGATGGGGGCGGCGGCCCGGTCTTCCGGGCCGCCGCCGTCGGTCACTGCGCGAGGACTTCGGTGATGCCGTCGTTGTCGGCGTCCACCGAGTCGGCGCCCTGCAGCACGGCGTTGCGCACGAGCGTCAGCCAGGGGCTTCCGGGTGCGTTGAACGCCTGCTGGAAGTTGAGCGCCACCGGGGTGTCGCCCTTCGCGGCGACCTGGTTGATCGTGACCAGCCGCTCGTCCTTCGCCGCGTACTCGTTGTCGGCGAAGTCGGCCCGCGAGACGACGTCGTTGTCCTTCGCCAGCACACCGACCTGCGCGTCCTCCGACATGAGCCAGGTGAGGAAGTTCCACGCCTGTGCGGACTTCTTCGAGTCCTTCGAGACGCCGATGCCGTCACCGCCGACGAACGTCGACGCGCCGCCGTCCACTCCGGGGATGCCGGCGACGCCCACGTCGAACGGCGTCGACGACAGCAGTGTGGCGGGGTAGTACATCAAGCCGACGTTGCCCTCGGTGAACGCGGCCGTCCAAGTCGGGCCGGCTTCGTCCTGGGAGCTGGGCAGCACGGCGCCCGACTCCCACAGGTCGCGCCAGGTGCTGTAGACCTCCTTGGCGGCGTCGTTGGCGAGCAGCGACTCGCGGCCGTCGTCGCTGAGCACCTCTTCGCCCGAAGCCCAGATGCCCGGGAACCACGTGAAGACGAGGCATCCACCGCAGTTGAGCCCCGTCGCGGTGCCGTAGACCCCGTCTTTGCCGAGCGCCTGGATCTTCTTCGCGGCGTCGGCGTACTCGGCCATCGTGGCGGGGGCCTTCTCGGGGTCGAGGCCGGCCTCGGAGAAGAGCTCCTTGTTCCAGAAGAGCATCGACAGGTCGAGCACGAAGGGCAGGACGTGCTCCTTGCCGTCTGCGTCGGTGCCGGCCGACAGGTGGCCCTGGTTGATCTGGTCCTTGTAGTCCAGGGCGTCGATCTGCGCGCTGATATCCTGGAACAGGCCCTGCTCGACCCAGTTCGGCACGTAGACGATGTCGGCGGCGAACAGATCGGGCAGCCCGCCGGAGCCGGCGGCTGCGCCGACCTTGGCGACGTAGTCGTCGTTGGGGACGACGGTCAGCTCGACCTGGTTCTTGTGGGACTCGTTGTAGGCGTCGACGAGCAGGTTCGCCTGCTTCTCCAGCGGCGCCCGCGTCCACAGCGTGAGCGTCGAGCCGTCGTCGGTGCCGTCGGCGGGGATGGACTCCGCCGGAGTGGGCGTGTCACCGCTGCCGGTGCACGCGGCGAGGCCGCCGATGAGGGCGCCCGCCGTGACGAGTGCCGTGGCCGCACGCAGCGCGGCACGACGTCGAGTGGTGATCATGCAACTGTCTCCTCTGGCTCTTCTTCGAGCGGATGACGCCGATCGGGTCGGCACCGCTGCGTCGGGGTGCAAGAGGCCTTCGAAATCTTCGAAAGCCATTTCGTGCAAGCTATCGCCAGGGTTATGGTGTCGTCAAGTAGTGTCTTCGATAACGTTTAAGCACCGAAGGGGGTGCCGGTGGCAGTGAACGAGATGGGATCGAGAGCCGCCACGCTCAGTGACGTGGCGCGGCTGGCGGGGGTGTCGATCGCGACCGCGTCGAAGGCGCTGAACGACCGCGACGACGTCGCCGTCGCGACCCGGCAGCGCGTGCTGCGCGCGGCGGAGGAGCTGTCGTTCACCCCCAACGCCATGGCGAAGGGGCTGCTGGCCGGGCGCACCGGCACCGTGGGCCTGCTCACGAGCGACCTCGAGGGCCGCTTCATGATCCCGATCCTGATGGGTGCCGAGGACGCGTTCGGGGCGGGGCAGGTCAACGTGTTCCTGTGCGACGCACGCGGCGATGCGATCCGCGAGCAGCACCATCTCAAAGCGCTCCTGAGCCGTCGCGTCGACGGCATCATCGTCGTGGGTCGTCAGACCGATCCGCGTCCCTCACTCGGGCAGGAGATCCCGGTGCCGGTCGTGTACGCCTATGCGCCGTCCGACGATCCGCGCGACCTGTCGCTCACGCCCGACAACTACGTCGGCGGGCGCATGGCGATCGAGCACCTGATCGCCTGCGGCCGCACCCGCATCGCCCATATCACGGGCGACCCGGCGTACGCGGCTGCGCAGGACCGCATCGCCGGCGCTCGCGCGGCCCTCGACGCCGCCGGGCTGGAGCTCGTCGGCGACCCGATGTTCTCGGAGTGGACCGAGCACTGGGGGAGGGATGCCGCCGCCATGCTGCTGCAGCGTCACCCCGACGTCGACGCGGTGTTCTGCGGCTCCGACCAGATCGCGCGAGGCGTGCTCGACACGGCTCGCGATCTCGGCCGGAGCGTCCCCGACGACCTCGCGGTCATCGGCTACGACAACTGGGAGGTGCTGGCGACCAACTCGCGTCCCCAGCTGACCAGCATCGACGCGAACCTGCAGCAGCTCGGCCGGCAGGCCGCGCAGCGCGTGTTCGACGCGATCGACGGCGTCGACATCGGCCAGGGCACGCACCACCTGCCGGTGCGTCTGGTGATCCGGGGGTCGACGATCCCTCGGCGGTGAGGCCGGTCGCGGTCAGGCCGAGCGGCGCACGACCAGCGAGCAGTCCGTGATGAGCTCGGTCGGCGCGGTGGCGCGCCCCTCGACGCGGGCCGCCAGCAGGTCCACGGCGTGCTTCGCGATCTGCGCCGTGCCCGGCTCGATCGTGGTGAGGGGCGGCACGGAGAACTCGGCCATCGGCACGTTGTCGAACCCGATGACCGCGACGTCGTCGGGCGCCCGCAGTCCGCGGGCGGCGAGCGCGTGCAGCGCGCCGAACGCGAGGGTGTCGTTGAAGCAGAACACGGCGTCGGGCGGTTCGGCCAGGCTCAGCAGCTGCGACATGCCAGTCGACCCGTTGCGCAGGTGCCATTCCTGGGCGACAACGACGTACTCGTCGCGGAACGGGATGCTGCGCGCAGCCAGTTCCCGGGCATAGCCGTCCAGGCGCAGCGAGGCGGCGCTCACGGTGCTCACCTGCGGATTCGAGCCGATCACGGCGATCCGGCGGTACCCGCGATCGAGCAGATAGCGGGTGGCCAGTGCGGCGGCCTCGGTGTTCGCCATCCCCACGTGGTCGACGGGACCGTGGAAGATGCGGTCGCCGAGGATCACGAGCCTGTCGTTGCCGGCGAGGAAGCGCTCATCGCCCGGGCCGAGGGCGTGCGGCTGGAAGATGAGCCCGTCGGCGTGCTGTCGTCGCGCGCCCGAGAGGATCGCGAGCTCGGTCTCGCGGCGCGCACCGGTCTGCTCGATGACCACCGCCCAGCCGTGACGCTCCGCCTCGACCATGATGCGGCTGGCGAGGTCACTGAAGTAGTCGATGCCGAGGTCGGGGATCGCGAGGCCGATGGTCCCGGTGCGCCCGGTGCGCAGGCTCCGGGCAGAGGTGTTCATGCGGTAGCCGAGCTCATCGACCGCACGCAGCACGCGCTCCCGGGTGTCGGGACGGACCGCCGCGCTGCCCGAGAGCACGTTCGACACGGTGCGCGCGGTGACGCCCGCGCGCTTGCCGACATCGGCCATCGTGACGGTGGTCATCGCCTGTCGCACCGCCCCTTTCATCCGTCCGCCGAACAGCTCAGTTCGATCCCCGCCCATGATATGGGCGGCAGGGTGAGGCGCAGCCGACCGTCATCGAGGACGGTGGCGGGGGTCCGCGGCCGCACGCGCTCGCGGTCGGTCGCGACGTTCGCGGCGTGCGGGTCGGGGTCCCACAGCAGTTCGGCGTGGACGACGCCCGTAGGGGCGAGCGACGACAGGTCCACCTCGACGACGGCGGGCGACGTCGTCGACCGGTTCGTCAGGTGCACGCGCGCCGTCGCGCGGTCGGCCGAGGCCGTCACCGTGGCCACCACCTCGGCCGCGCCCGTGGTCTTCGTCGAGTGGACGGTGTGACCCGCGCTGCGCGCGGCCGAGGCGAACGGATAGAAGATCGTCTGGCGCCAGGCAGTCCCGTCCGGCTCCGCGCGGATCGGGCCGATGACGTTCACGAGCTGGGCGATCGCGGCGATCGCGACGATGTCGCAGTGCGCGAGGATGCTCTGCAGCAGCGACCCGACGACCACCGCGTCGGCAACCGTGTACTCCTGCTCGAGCAGACGGGGAGCGTGCTCGAAGTCGCGGGCGTCCTTGATGTCGTCGTATGCGCGGAAGTTCCACACGTTCCACTCGTCGAGGCTGATCCGCACGTCGCGGGCCGAGGGGTGGCGGTCGCGGACGCGCCGGATGACGGCATCCACCCCCTCCAGGAAGGCGTCGAGCCGATCAGCGGAACGCAGGAACTCGCCCAGGTCGTCGCTTTCGTAGAAGTAGATGTGGCACGAGATGTAGTCGACGAGCTCGATCGTCCTGTCGAGCACCGTCTCTTCCCACGCGCCGTACGACGGCATGTCGGCGTTCGAGCTCCCCACGGCGACGAGCTCGAGCGCGGGGTCGAACATGCGCATGGCGGCGGCGGCGTTCGCGGCGACGTGCGCGTACTGCTCGGCGGACTTGTGGCCGAGCTGCCACGGACCGTCGAGCTCGTTGCCCAGACACCACAGCCGCACGTCATGCGGCTGCGCTGTGCCGTTGGCCGCACGCTCGTCCGAGAGGCTGGTGCCGCCAGGGTGGTTCGCGTACTCGAGCAGCCGCAGGGCACTGCGCACGTCGCCCAGGCCGAGGTTCAGCGCCAGCATCGGCTCGACGCCGGCGGCGCGGCACCACGCGATGAACTCATCGGTGCCGAACTCGTTCGTCTCGATCGACTTCCACGCGAGGTCCAGTCGCCGTGGCCGCTGCGACCTCGGGCCGATCCCGTCGCGCCAGTCGTAGCCCGACACGAAGTTGCCGCCGGGGTAGCGGACGAGCGTGACGCCGAGCTCGCGCACCAGGTCGATCACGTCGGTGCGCATGCCCGTGGCATCCGTGTGCGGGTGCCCGGGGTCGTGGATGCCGCCGTAGACGGCGCGGCCGAGGTGCTCGACGAACGACCCGAAGAGCCGCCGGTCGGCGACGCCGATCGGTGCGCCGACCTCGATCGGAGCGCGCAGCGTCGGCCCGGCGGCAGGGGATCGTCTCACGGACGTCGCTTCGGCTGTCACGACAGCACCTCATTTCATCGATGAACTGAATGCACGGTAGCCGTACGAATCACACGTGGTCAAGGGTGAATCTCGTCGGAGGGAAACCTGCGAAAAACTGTTGACGAAAACCCTTTCGGTCGGCAAGATGCCGATGGAACACGTTCCGCAGCTCCGGTTCATCGATGAAACGAAAGCCCACTCGCGGCATCAACAGAGAGGCGCAAGCAATGAAGCACACTCGTCTACGGCCCGCTGTCGGCCTGTCGGTCGGCATCGCCGTCGCCGCACTCGCCCTGAGCGGCTGCGCCGGCGACAGCGGCGGCGGCGGATCCGACGCCGAAGCGGTCACGCTCACCGTCTGGCACTACTACAACACCGACGGGCAGGTGGCGACGCTCACAGAGATGGCGGCCGCCTTCACCGCGGCGCACCCCGACGTGACCGTCGACTATCAGTACATCCCCGTCGAGCAGATGACGACCAAGGCTGTCACCGCCGCCGGTGCCAAGACCGGGCCTGACGTGATCGTCTTCGGCGCGTCGGGGACGTACGACCTCTCGCAGTCGGGCGCGATCGAGCCGATGGACTGGTTCGACGACTTCGACGGCGCGGACCAGTTCCCGGACGGCGCGATGCAGCGCATCGACGGGACGCTGTACGGCGTGCAGGGCTTCGTGAACCTGCTCGGGCTCTGGTACAACTCCGACCTCATGGCCGAGCTCGGGATCGCGGCACCCCCCACCACCATCGCCGAGCTCGAAGACGACATGGCCAAGGCTGTCGCGGCGGGCAAGCAGGGCATCACGCTGACCGGCAAGCCGGGCCTTGAGAGCCAGTGGCAGGGCTTCCCGTGGTTCACCTCGTACGGTTTCGACTACGCCGACGCGCAGGCCGAGCCGATGGCCGAGACGTACGGGATGCTGCAGGACTGGGTGAGCGCGGGCTACCTGTCGAAGGAGGCCACCACGTGGGACCAGACGATCCCGTTCCAGCAGTTCGCCTCGGGGGCGTCACTGTTCGCCGTCAACGGCAACTGGCAGGTCGCCGCTGCGCAGGAGGCGGCGTTCGAGTACGGTGTGGCGCCCCTGCCGATCACCGACGAGGGCGGCATGCTGCTGGGCGGCGAGGTGCAGAACATCGGCGCGTTCTCGAAGCACAAGGATCTCGCGCAGGAGTACCTCGAGTCGACGTTCTTCTCCACCGACGGCGAGCTTGCGCTGCTGAAGGGCTTCGGCGCCATCCCCACGCGCTCCGATGCCGCGTCGGCCTCCGAGATCGGCGACGACCCCATCCTCAGCGTGTTCGCCGACATCGTGCAGAACCAGGGACGGCCGTCGCCGAGTCCGGCGGTGCCGTCGGCCAACGTGAACGCCGTCGAGGGGCTGATGGGCGACTACTGGAGCAAGGCCATCGCCGGGGAGGGATCGCCCGACGATCTCGCCGACCAGCTGATGACCCAGCTCACGCCGCTGCTGAAGGACTGATGCGCAGATGACGCAGACGAGTCCGCTCGCCGGCCTGCGTTCGCCGCGTTCGGACGGGTCGTCCCCGTCGGGCACACGCCCGACGGGGACGACCCGCGCGCGGCCCTCCCGGCGCGTGCGCGACGGCCGGCTCGCGTTCGCCGTGCCGGCGCTCGCGCTCCTGGCCGCGCTGTCGGTCTGGCCATTGATCGTCCTGGGCCGGATGAGCGTGAGCGCCGTCAGCGGCGCCACCCTCAACCGCGACTGGGAGTTCGTGGGGTGGGGCAACTATGCGCGGCTGTTCGCGGATCCCGACTTCGCGAAGGTCGTGCTGAACACCGTCGCGTTCGTGGCGGTCGTCACGGTGCTCGGGATGGTGGGCGGATTCGCCGCCGCCGTCTCGGTCTGGTCGGGGACACGAGGCGGCTCGTTCCTGCTGGGGCTCATGGTCTTCGTGTGGGCGCTCCCGCCGGTGATCAACGGGTCGATCTGGAAGTTCCTGCTGGCCGACCACGGCCTCGTCAACGAATCGCTGCGCACGCTCGGGGCGGCGGCGGGGGTGGGCTTCCTCTACGATCCCCAGCTCGCGCTGTGGTCCGTGGCGCTCGTGAACGCGTGGGCGGTGATCCCCTTCAACGCCCTCATCTTCAAAGCCTCGCTGATGAGCGTCGACGACGCGGTCCTCGAAGCGGCAGAGGTCGACGGCGCGCGTCCGCGTCATCGCGTGCGCTACATCTTCCTGCCGCATGCGCGCCCGGCGGCGACAGTGCTGACCGTGCTGACGATCGTGTACGCGTTCCGCAGCTTCGACTTCATCTATGTGATGACCGCGGGCGGTCCGGGCACCGCATCGACGACGTTGCCCTACCTGGCCTACGTGCAGGCCTTCCAGCGGCTGGACTACGGTGCGGGAGCGGCGACCGCGCTGCTGTCGCTGGTCGTGGTCGTCGTCTTCGCGCTGGTGTACGCGCGCGATGTGCGCCGCAACGAGGGAGTGGTCTGACGTGGGTGCTCGTCGCCGGAGGGAACCGCTGGCCTTCGCCGTACGGGTGGGGCTGTACCTGCTCTACGGGATCCCGCTGCTGTGGATCGTGCTGACCTCGCTGAAGAGCCAGAGCGACGTCCTCTCGTCGCAGGCGTCACTGCTGTTCACCCCGACCGTTGAGGCGTACGCCGAGGCGTTCGCGGACCCGCAGCTGGGCGCGTCGATGCGGCAGTCCGCCATCATCGCGGTCGGGACGACCCTGGTCTGCCTGGCCTTCGCGATCCCCGCGGCCTACGCTCTCGCCCGCGTGGCCGGACGCATCGTCGTCCCCCTGCTGGCGCTGCTGGTGGTGCTGCAGATGGTGCCGCAGACCGCGAATCTCATCCCCCTGTTCTGGCTGCTCGCGCAGGCGGGCCTGCTCGACACGGACGCCGGGCTCGTCCTGGCCGATGCCGCCATGCTGCTGCCGTGGGCTGTGCTGCTGCTGCGCCCGTTCTTCGCGGCCATCCCGACGGCGATCGAAGAGGCGGGGAGGATCGACGGCGCGAAGACGGTGCGCGCCTTCTTCTCGCTCGCGCTCCCGCTCGCGCGCAACGGGATCCTCACCGTCGGCGCGATCCTGTTCCTGGTGTCGTGGGGCGAGTTCCTCTACGGCATCACGTTCATGCTGTCGCCCGAGAAGTATCCGATGAGCGCGCTCATCGCTCAGCAGGCGGGTGCCTTCGGGATCGACTGGCCCCGCATGATGGCATTCGCGGTGGTCTCGGCGATCCCGGTGTTCGTGGTCTATGCCTTCAGCTACCGGCTGCTGCGCACCGGCCTCACCCTCGGGGCGGTGAAGTAGATCGGAGCAGGGAGTGGATGCCTCACCCTGCGTCCCGCCGACGCCACCAGCGACGGCGCGGGGCGGGTGCGGCATCCATCGCCTCGGCGGCCTCTGCGGCTGCACGCGCGTCGCGGCGCTCGCGCCACGCGGCGATCTCGGCCTCGATGTCGCGCGTCGGGGTCACCACGGGCGGGCCGCCGAGCAGCTGACGGCGGGCCTCGACGACGCGGCGGTTGAAGTCCTCGAGGGCGTCGTGCACCTCGGACTCGCGGGTCAGCTGGTCGAGGCCCGCCTCGAGCGTCTCGGCCTCGACGCGGAGCATCAGCGCCGGCGGGCCGAGCCCGGTGAGGTTCTCGGTCTCGATCTTGCGGCGGATCCACCAGTCCGGGTCGTGCGTCTCGCCGAGCCCGGGGATGGGCTTGCCGGCTCCCGGCAGGTCGTCGAACTCGCCGCGGCGGATCGCCTGCTGGATGGCCGTCTCGACCACGGCCGCGCGATCGGCCGCCGAATACGCCTGGGCGGCCTGCGGCGTCGGCGCGCCGGCATCCCCTCCGTCCTCACCGCCCTCGCCGCCGTGGGCGGCGCGGTAGCGGGCGGCGGTGAGGCGCGGGTCGTCGCTCATGATCCTGAGACGTGGTCCCGCCACGAGTGCCGCGGGTCGTAGCCGAGCAGCCGGCGGGCCTTGCCGATCGCGAGCAGCGTCTCGTGCTCGCCGAACTCGCGGGTCTCGACGCCGGGGAACACCTCGGCGACGAGCTCGGCGTTGGGGCGTGACATCACGGTGTCGGCCGCGGCGATGATGTAGGTCTCGAACCCGGGCGGGGCGACCTCGAGGGCGCGCTGCACGGCCTGCGCGCCGTCGCGTGCGTCGATGTAGCCCCAGAGGTTCCACTTGCGCTTCGTCGCGTCATCGTCGTACGACGGGAACGCGGCGTAGTCCTCGGGCACCATGACGTTCGAGAACCGCAGGCCCGTGATCGACAGATCGGGATGCCAGCGCACGAGTTCGACGGCCATCCGCTCTTCGAGGGTCTTCACCAGCGAGTACACCGACTCGGGTCGCGGCGGGTACTCCTCATCGACGGGGATGTACGGCGGCGGCACGTCGAACGGCAGCCCCAGCACCGTCTCGCTCGAGGCGTACACGATCTTGCGGACGCCGAGCCTCACGGCCGCCCAGAACACGTTGAACGTGGCCGTCATGTTGTTGTGGAATGTCGCGACGTCGGACCGGATGCCGGGGGCCGGGATCGCGCCGAGGTGCACCACGGCATCGAACCCGTCGTGTCGGTCGTTCACGGCGGTCAGGGCGTCGACGACCTGGCCGTAGTCGGTGAGATCGACCTGCACGAAGCCGGGCCCGCGCGCCCCGACCACGTCGAGGCCGATGACCTCGTGTCCGGCCGCGCGGAGTTCGCGGGCGACGACGGTGCCGAGCTTTCCGGACGAGCCGGTGAGGGCGATGCGCATGACACCAGCCTGCCACCGCCGGAGGTCGCCCGGACACGGGGCGGCCGATCCGTGCGGCTAAGGTTGCCGCCATGGACGAGAGCGGCGGTGCGCCTGGGCCCCGGGTCGGGGTGCGCGACGTCGCTCGCGAAGCCGGGGTGTCGACGCAGACGGTGTCGCGCGTGCTCAACGACCACCCGAACATCCGGCCCGAGACGCGGGACCGCGTGCTGGCTGCGATCGCCGCGCTCGGCTACCGGGTCAACAACGCCGCGCGCGCGCTCGGCACCCGCACGACCCGCACGCTCGGCGTGATCGCGTCCGACGCGACGCTGTTCGGTCCCGCGGTCGGGATCGCGGCGCTGGAGGCCGCGGCGCGCGGCGCCGGCCGCTGGATCGCCACCGCCTACGCCGATGCGTCGAGCGAGGCCTCGGTGCGCGACGCCGCCGATCGACTGCTCGGCCAGGGCGTCGATGGGCTCATCGTGCTCGCCCCTCACGCGGCGACGCTGCCGGCGCTGACAGCCGCACATCCGGGGATCGCGATCACGGCCCTGCACACCGGCGACGGCAGCCGGCGCCAGGCGGATGGCGCGGCGCTCGCCGTCGCACACCTGGTGACGCTGGGGCACCGGCGGATCGGTCGGGTGTCGGGGCCGCAGGAATGGCTCGAAGCCCGCTCGCGCGAGACCGGCGTGGTGCGCGCGCTCGCCGAGGCGGGACTCACGCCCGGCCCGGTGTGGTCGGGTGACTGGACGGCCGCCGCGGGAGCCGTGCTGGCCTCGAGCGTCGCAGAAGCCGTGCGGGCCGCGGATGGACCGACCGCGATCGCTGTGGCGAACGACCAGATGGCGCTGGGTCTCATGGCCGGGCTGCGCGAGGCCGGGCTGACTGTGCCGGGCGACGTCAGCGTGACCGGCTTCGACGACCACCCGGATGCCGCCTATTACCGGCCTGCGCTCACCACGGTCGGTCTCGACCTGGCCGGTGAGGCGCGTCGTGCTGTCGCGGCGGTGCTCGCGGACTCCGCCCCTCCGCCGGCTCCACCGCGCCTGGTGGCCCGCGCCTCGACCGCCGCGCCGCACTTGTGACGACCGGGTCGTCCGTACGCGCCACCGCGCACAATTCAGTCTGTGCGCGGTCAGATCCGGCGACACCGCGAAACGGCGCGGATCCGCGTCTGCAGCACGTGCACGCAGGCTGAATCGTGTGCGCACGGGAGTGGCGAGTCGCGGTTTGTTACCGGTAACATGTACGCGCGGCCGAGTATGCCGCGCCCACGAGACCCGACGGAGGACCCCGTGACCAGCCCCGAACCGGCGACGCCCGCGTCGACGCTCCCGCCCGAGGTGGAGGCATCCATCGCCGCCGTCCGCGCCGACGTGGCGAAGCTGCACGGCGAGCTCGTGCGCTACGGCCTCATCGTGTGGACCGGCGGCAACGTGTCGGGCCGCGTGCCCGGCGCCGATCTGTTCGTCATCAAGCCGTCGGGCGTCAGCTACGACGACCTCGCCGCAGAGAACATGATCCTGTGCGACCTCGACGGCAATGTCGTGCCGGGCTCCGAGGGCAGCGAGCGCAGCCCGTCCAGCGACACCGCGGCACACGCCTACGTGTACCGCCACATGCCCGAGGTCGGCGGAGTCGTGCACACGCACTCGACGTTCGCGGTCGCGTGGGCCGCCCGCGGCGAAGAGATCCCGTGCGTCATCACGGCGATGGCCGACGAGTTCGGCGGCCCGATCCCGGTCGGCCCGTTCGCGATCATCGGCGACGACTCCATCGGCCGCGGCATCGTGCAGACCCTCACCGGGCATCGCTCGCGCGCGGTGCTCATGCAGAACCACGGCCCGTTCACGATCGGGGTCTCGGCCAAGGACGCCGTAAAGGCTGCGGTCATGGTCGAGGACGTCGCCCGCACCGTCCACTACGCCCGCGAGGCCGGCCCGCTCATCCCGATCCCGCAGGACGCGATCGACAGCCTCTACAACCGGTACCAGAACGTGTACGGGCAGTCGTCCGACGAGCGCCGCGAGGGCGAGAAGTGACAGTGGATGCCGTCGGGCAGGCGATCCTCGACGGCCGCACCGCGCTGGGCATCGAGTTCGGCTCGACCCGCATCAAGGCGTGCCTGGTCGACGCCGACGACCCCTCGACGGTGCTGGCCGTCGGCGGGCACGAATGGGAGAACCAGTACCGCGACAAGCTCTGGACCTACGCCCTCGATGACGTGTGGGCGGGCCTGCAGGCCGCGTTCGCCGACCTCGTCGCCGACGCCGAGCGCCGCCACGGCGAGCGCCCCACGGCCTTCGGTGCGATCGGCGTCTCGGCGATGATGCACGGCTATCTCGCCTTCGACGGGTCCGGTGAGCTGCTCGTGCCGTTCCGCACGTGGCGCAACACCAACACCGGCCCGGCGGCCTCCGAGCTCACCGAGCTGTTCGGGGTCAACATCCCGCTGCGCTGGTCGATCGCCCACCTGCACCAGGCCGTCGTCGACGTCGAGGAGCATGTGCCCGACGTCCGCTTCGTCACGACCCTCGCCGGGTACGTGCACTGGCGCCTGACCGGTGAGAAGGTGCTGGGCGTCGGCGACGCGTCGGGGATGTTCCCCATCGACTCCGTGACGGGCGACTACGACGCGGACCTGGTCGGCCGGTACGACGCCCTCGCCGCGGGACGCCTGCCTGCGCTGGCCGAGCTGCTGCCGCGCGTGCTCGTGGCAGGCGATGCCGCGGGCATGCTGAGCGCCGAAGGTGCGGCACTGCTCGACCCGACCGGGACCGTGGCCGCCGGCATCCCCTTCTGCGCTCCCGAAGGCGATGCCGGAACCGGCATGGTCGCCACGAACGCCGTCGCGCCGCGCACCGGAAACGTCAGCGCCGGCACGAGCATCTTCGCGATGGTCGTGCTCGAGCGTCCGCTGCAGAGCGTGCACCACGAGCTGGACCTCGTCACGACGCCGTCGGGCGACGCGGTCGCGATGGTGCACTGCAACAACGGCGCGAGCGAGCTCGGCGCGTGGGCCGGGCTGTTCGGCCGGTTCGCCGCCGCCGCGGGCACGCCCGTCGACAGCGATGCGGTGTTCGACGTGCTGTTCCGCGAGGCGCTCGGCGCTGACGCCGACGCGGGCGGGCTGCTCGCCTACAACCACCTCGCGGGCGAGCCGATCGCGGGCCTCGACGAGGGCCGGCCGCTGTTCGTGCGCACGCCCGACAGCGCTTTCACGCTCGGCAACTTCGCGCGCGCCCAGCTGTACGGCGTGTTCGGCACCCTGGCGCTGGGCATGCGCGTGCTCGACGCCGAGGGCGTGGGCCTGGACCGCATGTTCGCGCACGGCGGCCTGTTCCGCACTGCGGGCGTCGCCCAGCGCTTCCTCGCCGCGGCGCTGAACGCCCCCGTCGCCGTCGGTGACACCGCGAGCGAGGGTGGCGCGTGGGGCATCGCCGTGCTGGCCGCGTACACCCGGACGGCCGGGGATGCCGGGCGCCCGGCATCCGGTCTTCCCGAGTATCTCGACCGGACAGTGTTCGCCGGCGCCACCATCGACGTCGCCGACCCCGTGCCGGCGGACGTCGCCGGCTTCGCCGCCTATCTCGACCGATATCGCGCCGGCCTCGCCGTCGAAGCCGCCGCCGTCACCTCTCTCACCGGTCGTTGAGCGGAGCGACGAAGGAGCGAAGACGAAACGTCCCGAGAGCACCTCACCGCGTTTCGTCTCGCTTCGCTCGCTCAACGACCAGGCCCCTATAGAAAGAATCGACATGACCCGTACCCCCCTGTCCACCTCGCTCGACGCATACGAGATCTGGTTCGTCACCGGCAGCCAGACGCTGTACGGCGACGAGACGCTCCGCCAGGTCGCCGAGCAGTCCCAGGCGGTCGCCGCCGGTCTCGACGGACTGCCGGTCAAGATCGTGTGGAAGCCGGTGCTCAAGGACTCCGACGCGATCCGCCGGCTCGCCCTTGACGTCAACGCCCGCGATGAGGTGATCGGCGTCATCGCGTGGATGCACACCTTCAGCCCCGCGAAGATGTGGATCGCCGGTCTCGACGCGCTGCGCAAGCCGCTGCTGCACCTGCACACGCAGGCCAACGTCGAGCTGCCGTGGGCCGACATCGACTTCGACTTCATGAACCTCAACCAGGCCGCGCACGGCGACCGCGAGTTCGGCTACATCCAGACCCGTCTGGGCGTCGCCCGCAAGACCGTCGTCGGCCACGTGTCGAACCCGGCGGTGCGGCAGCAGGTCGAGGACTGGCAGCGCGCGGCGGCCGGCTGGGCGGCATCCCGCTCCCTCAAGCTCGCGCGCTTCGGCGACAACATGCGCTACGTCGCGGTCACCGAGGGCGACAAGACCGAGGCCGAGCTGCGCTTCGGCGTGCAGGTGAACACGTGGGGCGTCAACGAGCTCGTCGAGGCGGTGGATGCCGCGACCGACGCCGACGTCGACGCCCTGGTCGAGGTGTATCTGGCCGAGTACGACGTGGTCGACGAGCTGCGGCCGGGTGGCGAGCGTCACCAGTCGCTGCGCGACGGTGCGGCGATCGAGCTGGGCCTGCGCTCGTTCCTGGAGGAGGGCGGCTTCGGCGCCTTCACGACCTCGTTCGAGGACCTCGGTGCGCTGAAGCAGCTGCCGGGTCTCGCCGTGCAGCGCCTGATGGCCGAGGGCTACGGCTTCGGCGCCGAGGGCGACTGGAAGACGGCGATCCTGGTGCGCATCGCCAACGTCATGGGCGAGGGCCTGCCCGGCGGCGCGAGCCTCATGGAGGACTACACGTACGACCTCGTCGCCGGCGACGAGAAGATCCTCGGCGCGCACATGCTCGAGGTCTCGCCGTCGCTGACCTCGGCCAAGCCGCGTCTGGAGGTGCACGCCCTCGGCATCGGCGGCAAGGACGACCCGGTGCGCCTGGTCTTCACCGCCGACCCCGGACCCGCGCTCGTCGTCGCAATGAGCGACATGCGCGACAGATTCCGCCTGGTCGCCAACGTCGTCGAGAACGTCGACGCGCCCGACCTGCCGAAGCTTCCGGTCGGCCGTGCCGTGTGGAAGCCCGCGCCCGACTTCGCCACGAGCGCCTCGTGCTGGCTGGCCGCCGGCGCCGCGCACCACACCGTCATGACGACCGCCGTGGGCATCGAGGTGTTCCGCGACTTCGCCGAGATCGCCGCCACCGAGCTCGTCGTGATCGACGACGACACCACGGTGCGCGGGTTCCAGCGCGAGCTGCGCTGGAATCAGGCGTACTACCGGCTCGCGCAGGGGCTCTGAGCCCAGCGATACGCTGGTCAGCGGCATCCCCCCATTTCGCAAGGAGCCCCTATGGCACGCCCTCCCGCATCCGGAACCCAGCACGCGCTCCGCGCCGGCGACTACGAAGCCGTCGTCGCGAGCGTCGGCGCGACACTCCGTTCCCTCACCCACCGCGGTCGCGACCTCGTCGTGCCGTTCGAGGCCGACGAGGTGCGCCCCGCGCACCGCGGCGCGACCCTCGCCCCGTGGCCGAACCGCGTGGTCGACGGGCGCTACTCGTTCGGCGGCAGCGACTTCCAGCTGCCCCTGACCGAGCCGGCGCGCTCGCACGCGCTGCACGGTCTGGCGACGTGGCTCGACTTCGAGGCGATCGACAAGGGACCCGACCACGTGACCCTGGCCGCGGTCATCCAGCCGTCGACGTTCTACCCGTGGCGCCTCGTCGTGACCACGACGTTCTCGCTCGGTCCCGACGGCCTCACGCAGTCGGTGACCGCGCGCAACGAGAGCGAGGCGCCGGCGCCGTGGGGCACCGGCCCGCACCCGTACCTCGTGGGCGGCGACGGGCACGTCGACGGCTGGACGCTCGAGCTGCCTGCGGCCGAGGTGCTGTCGGTCACGCCCGACCGCCTGAGCCCCGTCGCGCTCGGCCCTGTCGACGGCGACGATCCGCAGCGTTTCGACTTCCGCACCGCGCGCCTGATCGGCGCGGCCGAGATCGACCACGCGTACACCGGCCTCATCCGCGACGCCGAGGGCTTCGCCACGGTGCGGGTGACCGACGCGGCGGGATCGGGTGTCGAGATGACGTGGGATGCCGCCTGCCCGTGGGTGCAGGTGCACACCGCCGACAAGCCCGACGCGGCGCAGAGCCGGCTGGGCCTGGCCGTCGAGCCGATGACGTGCGCGCCCGACGCGTTCAACGCGGACTCGTACGACTACGACGCCGGCCTCATCGTGCTGGAGCCGGAGGCATCCACCACCGCCTCATGGCGGATCGCGGCGATCGGCTGACGCGCCGCACCGCAGCGACTCCGAACGAAGGCGGAGCCGGCCCCCCGGTCGGCTCCGCCTTCGGCGTCAGCGGGTCAGTCGTCGCGCAACTGCTCCTTGATGTCGTTGCGCGTCTTGACCGAGTCCCGTTCCGCCTCGGCCTTCTTGACGTCCGCGTCCGCCTTCATCTCGTCGACTTTGTCGCCGAGACGGTCGGTCGTGTCGTCCCACGTGTCCTTCAGCTTCTCGCCGACGGCCTCCGCGGTCTCTTTCGCGTCGTCCATGAATCCCATCGGTCGCTCCTCTCGTGGGGTGTGGAGGCGACGATACGGAGCGTCGGAACGCGGGTCACGGGGGTTGCTCCGAGGGCTCGGCTTTGCTAACGCACGGGCGTGCGAGTGTCGATCGCGTCGCGCAGCGGGCGCCGCATGGGTCCCCAGTAGTGCACCGGGGTGACGCGCGTGAGCACGTCGACCAGCCGCGCCTCGCGGCCGATCATGATGCGCGGACGGCGGGCGATCGTGGCGTCCACGATGCGCGCCGCCGCGTCCTCGGGCTCGGTGTGGTACATCGCCGCCTGGGCCTCGGCGGCGCGCTGGGCCACCTCGGGATCGATCGCCGCGGCGTACCGGCCGCGCAGGATGATGCCGGTCTTGACGCCCGCGGGGTACACGGCGCCGACGCTCACCGTGGTGCGCTCCAGCTCGTGCCGCAGCGCCTCGGTGAACCCGCGCACCGCGAATTTGCTCATCGCATACGGGATGCGTCCGGCAGGAGCGGCCAGACCGTAGATCGACACCAGATGCGTGATGTGCGCGGCGGGCTCGCTCTGCATCGCGGGCAGCAGCGCCTGGGTGATGTTGACGGTGCCCCACAGGTTCACGTCCATCAGCCACCGCATCTCGGCCATCGTGAGCTGGCCGAGATCGCCGAGCATCGACGAGCCGGCGCACGTGATGAGCGCCTGGACGTGGGGATGGGATGCCGTCACCGCCGCGACGACGTCGGTCACCGCCGCGTCGTCGGTGAGGTCGACGGCGTGCGTGGTGTGCCCCGTCCCCTCCAGGGTGGCTGCCACCTCGGCGAGGCCTTCGGCGTTGCGATCGACGAGCGCCACGTGGGCTCCTCGTGCCGCGAGCTGCCGGGCGACGTCGGCGCCCATGCCCGCCGCGGCTCCCGTGATGACCGTCGTGCGCCCGCGCACATCCAGGGGTCGCCGTCTCGTCATGTGCAGCCTCTCGCTCCGGATCGTCCTCGTCGACGATCGCGCCTACGATTCTCGCTGACTCAGGAGGCGCTCGCGGACGCTAGCCTCTTTACGGGAGGTGTGATGGGCAAGACCGCAGAGGCGATCGCCGAAGGGGTGTCCATCGCGTCCGCGGCCGCGCGGCTCTCGATCCGCAACCGCATCCTCGTCGACACGATCGCGAACGACGAGCCGTTCGAGGTGACGCGGTTCGCGCCGTTCGCGCACGAGACGCTGATCGCGCTCGCCGACGAGCAGGCGGCCGCGGCCGAACTCGTCAAGCGCCAGCGCAAGAAGGCGTGGGGCAAGTTCACCGACCCCGACGGCACCCACGACTACCGCGACCGCGACACCCGCAACCTCCGCAAGCGCGGGCGCCAGTACGCGGGTGTCGCGCAGGCGCTGCGACGGATGGCCGACGACCCGCACGTCGTCCGCACGCTCATCGAGCAGTCCCGTGATGCCGCCTGGGGCGACGTCGAGGCCAACCTGCAGCGCCGCCTGCAGGTCGAGGGCATGCGCGCCGACCTCGACCCGGACTACGAGCGCATGCGCGCCGCACGCATGCAGTCGATCCGCCTCGTCGACCTGCCGCGCCTGGCCGCCCACAAACGGCGCGCCGACGACGTCGACCCGGACGCGCCGGCCGGCGTCGTCACCCCGTCGCCGCGGGTGTCGGGTATCGACGTCAGCGAGCTCGAAGGCTGACGCGCGTCCGAGGGCGGCGTACGCTCGCCCCGTGGACGACGCCGCGGCGCAGCCGATGTGGTTCCCGCCCGAGCACCCGCTCGCGGTGCGGGTGCGCGCCCTGTGCATGCCGTACCCCGAGACCGTCGAGGCGATCTCGCACGGCCGCTGCACTTCCGGGCCGGCAAACGGCAGTTCGCGATCGTCGGCGTCAGGCCCGCCCCCGCCGTGCTGTTCCTCCCCGACGAACTGGAGCGCCCGGTGCTGCTCGAACGCGGCGACACCTTCGTCCCGCCGTACGAGGGCGCCTACGGCTGGCTGGCGCTGCGCGTGGACGTGGATGCCGGCGACTGGACGCTCCTCGCCGAGCTCATCGACACCTCGTATCGGCGGGTCGCGCTGCAGCGCCAGCTGCGCGAGCTCGACCGTCTGTGAGCGTCGCACCGGCCGCCGGACACGCCCGGGATGCGGGCATCCGCCCTCGATTCGCGCCGAGCCGGGGCGTGAGGTATTCTTGACGACGTTGTGCGCGAGAGCAAACAACATGCGCCCGTAGCTCAATGGATAGAGCATCTGACTACGGATCAGAAGGTTGGGAGTTCGAGTCTCTTCGGGCGCACACTGTGTTGAGACAGTAAGCATTGAAAACCCGCGGTTATCCGCGGGTTTTCGTGTTTCTGGCGGAGTGCGTGGCGCGTGAGGGCGCGCACTGGGGTGCGATCGCTCGCGGCTGGTGGCCGACGGAGTTCCCTCCCGCGCGCGCGACGGATCGAACCCCCGATGGGCGGGGGACACCGGGTGAGCGGGCGGGGGCTATTCAGCGCCTTCTGCGCGGGGAGCCGATGCACGGGCCGAGGCGGCGCGATCCTTGGCCGCTGCCTGACCGAGCAGCTGACCGCCGCTCGTGAGCAGCGCACGGCGCCACGGAGCGACCCCGTCGATCTCGATCTGGATGGAGATCGAGAGGATCGTCCGGATGATCACGATTATCCCGAGGATGAGGGCGTCCTCGAGCGAGGGCTTGGAGGTGATCGTGCGCACGAGATCCGCCGCAACGAGTACCTCGAGTCCGAGCAGGATCGCCGCGCCGAGGGTCGTGCGCAGGGCGGTGTAGGCGGCGTGGCCGCCCTCGCCGCGCAGGAGGGAACGGATGCCGAGCACGACCGCGAAGACGAATCCGGCGACCATGACGACGGCGCCGATCACCTCGAACCCGATGGCGACAGCAGTGAACACCGACTCGAAATCCACGCGCTCAGCGTAGGGGTCCCAGCCCGGGCCTGGCTAGGCAACGCGCATATGGTGCCTTGCCGCCGCGACGGCGTCGGCTTCAGGGACGCACCGTGCGGCGATCCGGCGGGGCATCCCGGCCGCCTACGACGGGATCAGCTCCCGCCGCACTACTGTGGTGCTCCAAGGTCCCAGCACGGCACCTGCGACGGTGTCCGAGATGTGGTGTTGCCCGCGGTAGACCCGTGAGAACGCGATCGCTCCGGGGATGCCGTACCGCAGGAGAGGGCCGAGGATCCGCGCGCCGCGGGCGCCGTGGTGATCGAGCAGGTCGGCGAGCGTGCCGTGGAGCGCGAAAGCTGCCGCCGTGTGTCCCGAGGGGAACGACGACGTCGCGTGCGGCTGCTCCGGGCGCCACACCCCCTCGGGCCGTGGCCGTCCCGCCAGAGCCGCGGATGCGACGAAGCACGCGGTCTCGAGGGCGAGCGCCGTCGCCGGGGCGACAGCTGAGCGCCGGTCGCGCGTCAGGAACCAGGTGACGCCGCACCAGATCACCCCGTTCGCGATGGTCTGCGGCACACCGGAGTACCACGAGAGCGCCTGGGTGATGCGGTCGAACGGCTCGCGGAGCCGGGTAGGCATGGTGACATCGCCGCCGCCGCCGGCGGGCCGATGGCCGAACGCGTCCTGGAGCGCACGCACCGCCCGGTCTTCTGGTGGGTCGTTGCCGCCGAGGAGCCGTATCGCCCGCCCGGCCGCGGCGAGCACGGCGATCGCGCCGAGCGCCGGCAGGACGACGGCCCGAAGCAGCGGCATGACCGCAGACTAGTGGTGCTCCGCGGGATGGGAACAGACCGGAGCGCCGCACACCCGAGACCGCCCGAACGGCGGACGCCTTGACGGTGCCCCTGGAGCCGAGGATCGTGGTCAGGAACCCGGCACTGGCGCTCCGTGCGCACCGTGCGGTTGCACCATGCCCGTTGCGACCGAGGGAGAGTGCTGTCATGTCCACTGTCGTGGAGTCTCTGCGAAGCACGCTGGCCGATGCCGTCGTCGCCGAAGGCGACGCGGGCTACGACGAGGCGCGGATCGTCTACAACGCGATGATCGACAGACGGCCGGCAGCGGTCGTCCGGTGCGCGAGCGCCGCGGACGTCGCAGCCGTCGTGCGCGCCGCCGCGGATTCCGGCACCGACCTCGCGATCAGAGGCGGAGGGCACAGCGTGCCCGGATTCGGAACGGCAGACGGCGCCGTCGTCGCCGACCTCAGTGGTCTCACGTCGGTGCAGGTGGATCCGGCCACGGCCACCGCGCAGGTCGGCGGGGGAGCGACCTGGGGGATGTTCAACGACGCGGCGGGAACGCACGGACTCGCGACGACAGGAGGGATCATCTCGACGACCGGGGTCGGCGGGCTGACGCTCGGCGGCGGGATCGGCTACCTCGCCCGCGGCTTCGGGCTCTCCTGCGACAACCTGCTCGCCGCGGAGGTCGTCCTCGCCGACGGCAGGGTGGTCACGGCGAGCGCGGACGAGGAGCCGGACCTGTTCTGGGCCCTGCGCGGCGGAGGCGGCAACTTCGGCGTCGTCACGAGATTCCGGTTCCAGCTGCATCCCGTGTCTGAGATCTACGGCGGACCGACCTTCTTCGAGCTCGCCGACGCGCCCGCCATCCTGGCGCACTTCCAGGAGGTCGCACGGACGGCTCCCCGCGAATTCGGAGGGTTCCCCGCTTTCCAGATCGCGCCGCCGCTGCCGTTCGTCCCCGAGGACCGCGCCGGCGAGCCGTTCATGGCCGTCATCTTCTGCTACAACGGCCCCGCCGCGGAGGGCGAGAAGATCGTGCAGGGGTTCCGTGACGTGGCCACGCCCGTGGCGGAAGCGGTCGGGCCCACGCCCTACCCGGCGCTGAACGGTGCCTTCGACGCTCTTGTGCCTCCCGGGCTCCAGCACTACTGGAAGGCCTCCTTCGTAGACGAGCTCACGCCGGAGGCGATCACCGCTCACATGGCACACGGACCGCTCGTCCCCACCGTCAACTCGACGGTGCACTTCTACCCGATCAACGGTGCCTGCCACGATGTCGCCCAGGACGCGACGGCGTTCGGGCACCGGGACGCGAACTTCGCGATCGTGATCGCGGGGATGTGGCCCGACCCTGCCGAGAACGCGGCGAACACCGCGTGGGTGAAGGACTACTTCGGGGCGGTCGAGGGGTTCGGACAGGGAGGCGGCTACATCAACTTCCTCTCCCAGGACGACCAGCCGCAGGCAGCGGCGAACTTCGGCGCGAACTATGCGCGGCTGCGCGCCGTCAAGCACGCCTACGATCCGGGCAACGTGTTTCACATCAACCAGAACATCGCTCCGGAGGTGTAGCCCATCGCCCCGGTGAAGAAGTGGCGCACGGCCTGCCGGCCTCCGACGGTCACGACACGAGCTGATCGCGTCGACGAGTGAGGTACGCCCGCTCCGCAGGGTTGCCGGCGAGCTGGAGCGCTCGGTCGTACGCGGTCCGTGCCTCGCTGCTTCGTCCCACGCGCCGCAGCAGATCGGCGCGCGCGGCGTGGAAGGCGTGGTAGCCGTCGAGGGCCTCGCCGAGCCGGTCGACCTCGGCGAGCGCTACGTCGGGGCCATCCACCTCGGCGACCGCGATCGCCCGGTTGAGCCGCACGATCGGCGATGCGTCGAGTCTGACGAGGCGGTCATAGAGGGCGACGATCTGGGACCAATCGGTGTCGCGCGCCGACGGCGCGTCCGTGTGCACCGCGTTGATCGCCGCGAGGAGCTGGTAGCGCCCCACCTGCCCGTCGCCGGCAGCGACCGCCGTGATCCGCTCGCGCACCAGGGCATGCCCCTCCGCGATCAGAGCGCGGTTCCAAGCGCTGCGATCCTGCTCGTCGAGGGTCACCAGCTCGCCGGCGCGGGACACCCGCGCGGCGCGCCGGGCGTCGATGAGGAGCATCAGGGCGAGCAGGCCGGTCGCCTCGCCCTCGTCGGGCAGCAGCGTGTGCAGCAGGCGGCCCAGACGGATCGCCTCCTCGGTGAGGTCGGCGCGCAGCAGGCCGGCGCCCGCGCTGGACAGGTAACCCTCGTTGAAGACCAGGTAGATCACGGCGAGCACTCCCGCCAGCCGTTCCCGGAGGTCGTCGGCAGCCGGCACCCGGTAGGGCACGTGCGCGGCCTTGATCTTGGCCTTCGCGCGCGTGATCCGCTGCGCCATCGTCGTCTCGGGCACCAGGAAGGCGCGCGCGATCTCGGCGACGGTGAGCCCGCCGAGCAGACGCAGAGTCAGCGCCACTCTGGCCTCCATCGCGAGGGCCGGGTGGCAGCAGGTGAAGACCAGCCGGAGGCGGTCGTCCTCGACCGGTCCGCTGGGCTCGGGTGGGGTGTCGTCGGACAGCATCTGGGCCGCCTGGTGCTTGACGTCGCGGAGGGACTCCCGGCGCAGCCGGTCGATCGCCTTGCGCGTCGCGGTCGTGGTGAGCCAGGCGCCGGGGTTGGGCGGTACGCCGTCGCGCGGCCAGCGCTCGACCGCGGCGACGAACGCCTCGGCGGCGGCGTCCTCGGCAAGGCCGAGGTCACCGAAGCGACGGGCGAGGCCCGCCACCAGCCGCGCCCACTCCTCGCGGTGGGCGCGGGCGATGGCCTCCTCGGCGGGCGACGAGGTCACGACTCCCGCGGGGTCCGGGTCACCTCACGCACTCGCGGACGCGTGCCGGTCGACGATCTCCGCCATGCCGGACGGAAAACGGTGGACCTCCTGAGGCCAGTCCAGCGACACGGCCAGTCGCCCTGCCCAGTACCGGGCGGCTTCGTCGTCCGGCACCTCGATGGCGGTGAATCCGCCGAGGTGCTCCTTCGTCTCGACGAACGGCCCATCGGTGAACACGGGCTCGCCGTCCTTGCTGACGACGCTGCAGACGGCGGTCGAGGCGTCGATGCCTCCCTCCGCGAAGAGGAAGACGCCGGCGGCCGTCATCTCCTCCAGCACGGCTTTCGAGGCCTCGCTCTTGCGATGCAGCTCGTCGGCGGTGTGCGCGGGCACCCACTCGTCGTTGAATGCGATCAGATACTTCGGCATTGTCGTCTCCTCTCATCGGACGAGAGCCGTGGCGTGGACTCCCGGGGTGTGGCGGCCAGAAGGTCCCACACCTCATCCACGAACGGCGACGCTCGAATACGACACTATCCCCGGAGGCGTTCGCGATGATCGGGGAATCGGAGCAGAAGGGGCCGTCGCCACCGCGATCGCGCGAGGCCGGTCAGGCGAGGTAGGGATCGACGAGCAGCGGACCCCGGATGTCTCTCAGCGTGTCGATCAGCCGCTCCAGCGCCTTCCGGTTCCACGCGGCGATCTGCAGGTCATGGGGTCCGAGCGGTGCGAGTCTGCCGGTGCGGATCCGGACGACCTCCCACTTCGCGGCACGCAGCGCGCGATCCTTGCGGCGGTCGGCGTCCTCGCGCTTGCCGACGTGCTCCAGTCCGTGCCGGCCGGTGCTGTCGTACTCGACCGCCACCCTCAGCTCGGGGAGCAGGATGTCGGGCCACACCTCGAGGTGATCGAAGAACGGGCGCGCCACGCGGACCGCGTTGAGTCCCGGCGTCAGCGGCATCCGCGCGAACAGGTCTGAACGCAGCTGCGCCTCGACGGCGGATGTCGGCTTCGGCGCGCACTCGGACAGGAACGCCTCGCCGACCGGCACGTCCGGTGTCTTCGGGCAGAGCTGCACCGTGCGCGGAGGCCGGCGAGGCCGCAGCACCACGCGTCCGACCGGGTTCGCGATCGTCCCCACGCCCGCGCCACTCGCCGCTGCCGCGTCGAGCGGAGCCTCGGGGCGCGTGGGCCCAGCCGGGACGGGGGAGCCAGGCAGGGTCACGACATCGCGCATCGGCAGTGCGCGCACGGGCCGGGCGGCCTCGGTGCACTCCGGGCACCAGGCGGAGCGCCGACGCTCGCGGCCCGGCCGATGGCGCTGCTCGTCGGGCGTGGCGGCGAACTTATGGCCGGCCTCGCACTGCCACAGCAGCAGCACGTCCGCCGCCGGCGGGATCTGGGTGAGCGCGATGCCGGCGTTGAGCTCGGGGTGGTACTGGCGGATGAGGGCGGGGAACGGCGACCAGGCCTCGCGGTAGCTCCCCACCGGATACGGCACCTCGGCGCCCTTGGAGAACTGGCGCCGGGCCCACCAGAGTTCGACGCGCTCCGCCATGAGAGCAGGGTAGGCGGGGCCCACGACATCGCCGCGCCGGCGTCACTCGTGCTCGGGCAGCACCGGCGTCGACCAGCCGGGGTCACGCCCGAGCTGCGCGGCACGTGAGACGGACGCCGAGCCGAAGCGGTCGCGCACGGCATCGAGCACGGTGTCGAGGCGGACCCCGTCGTCCCAGTCGATCGGCAGCTCCGGGGGCACGCTGTCGACCCGACCGAGCTGCGACAGCGAGACGCCGATCAGCGTGATGCCGCGCTCGCCGATCTCGGGCTGCGCGGCGGCGAGCAGCCCCTGCGCGACGGCGAGGATCAACGCGGTGCGATCGGTCGGCGAGCGGAACGAACGGGAACGGGTGGCCTTGGCGTAGTCGCCGAACCTCAGGCGCAGCACCACCGTCCGGCACACCCGGTCCCCGTCGCGCAGGCGCCGGGCGAGCCGGTCGACGATCTGGGTGAGGATGACCTCCAGCTCGTCGGGCGTGCGCGGACGATTGCCCAGCGCGCGCTGCGAGCCGATCGAGCCGCGGCGGCGCGTGGTGTCGACCGGGCGCGGGTCGCGCAGGCGCGCGAGGGCGTGCAGGTGGGCGCCCGCCGCCCTGCCCAGCAGTCGCTCGGCGGTGGCGGCTTCGAGCTCGGCGAGCTGTCCGACGGTGTGGATGCCGAGACGGTGGAGCTTCTCGGCGGTCACGGCGCCCACGCCCCACAGCCGCTCCACAGGCAGGGGCAGCAGGAACTCCTGTTCGCGCTCGGGCTCGACGACCAGCAGGCCGTCGGGCTTGCTCACCGCGCTGGCGACCTTGGCGAGGAACTTGGTGCGGGCGACGCCGACCGAGATCGCCAGCCCGACCTCGGCGCGCACCCGCTGGCGCAGCTGCACCGCGATCTGCTCCGGGGTGCCCACGAGTCGTCTGAGGCCCCCGACCTCGAGGAACGCCTCGTCGATCGAGAGCCCTTCGACCAGGGGCGTGGTGTCCCGGAAGATCGCGAAGACCGCCTTGCTGGCCGACGAGTACGCCTCCATGCGCGGCGGCACGACGACGGCATCCGGGCACAGCTCACGCGCCTGCCGACCGCCCATCGCCGTGCGTACGCCGCGGGCCTTGGCCTCGTAGCTCGCGGCGAGCACCACGCCGCCGCCGACGATGACGGGCCGGCCGCGCAGCTCCGGGGCATCGCGCTGCTCGACCGACGCGTAGAACGCGTCGAGGTCGGCGTGCAGCACGGTCGCCTCGCCCCGCATGCCGTGCCTCCCGCCGTCCGTCGGGCGAGATTCTCGCATGAAGCTGCGACACTACGGCGTGTCACCGCGACGAAGAGTCGATGATCGGTTCACCGCGTGCTGCACCGTCTGCGCAGGCGTCCTGCGGACCGGCCCGGATAATGAGGGGGTGGAGCCGTGGGAGATGCATGCGTGGTACGCCGACTACCTCGACGCGTGCAACCGTCACGACCTCGCCGCGATCCGGTCGTTCGTCGATGCGGCCGTGCGTCGCTCGCACCTGCCGGGCGGTGTCGACGCGTGGATCGACGAGCTCGACGACCTGTTCCGCGGGTTCCCGGACTGGCGCTGGCGCCGTATCCAGCTGATCGTGGAGGATGACCGCATCGCAGCGCATGTGCGGGGGAGCGGCACGCACCTCGGGGAGTTCCGCGGCATCGCGCCGACGCGGCGGCACGTCAATGTCGCCGAGTTCTCGATGTACCGGGTCGCCAAGGGGCGGTTCGTGGAGTACGCGGGAGCCGACACCGGGTTCGAGCTCATGAGCCAGCTCGGAGTCGCGGGAACGTAGGACGGTCGGACCGGCCGTCCCGCCGGGGCCGGGCCGGTCACGCTGTGCGCGTCAGGCGTGCGGGACGGCAGCGACGATCGCGCCGGCGACGGCGGTGCCGTTCGGGGCGCGGTACTCGAAGCGGTCGCCCGGGAGCAGGCCGGCGATCGCCTGGCCGAGCGGCGACTCGGGCGAGTACACCGCGACGTCGCCGTCCGCACCGAGCAGGGCGCGGGAGCCGAGCAGGAACGTGTCGTGCGAACCGTCCGCGGCGAACTCGACGGTGACCCGCATGCCGGGCTCGACGACGCCGTCGTCGGGGCGGGTCCCGACCTGCGCGCGGCGGATGATGCCGCGCAGTTCGATCGCGCGCGCTTGCGCCTGGTCGTCGTCGGCGCCCTCGCGCACGACCGCGTCGAGCTCCTCCTCCAGGTGACGCAGGGCGTCCTGCGTGAGCCAGATCGGCTCTTCCACAACAGACACGGGCAGACCTCCTCGGCCGGACAGATGAAGTTCCCGAGCCTAGCCGGTTTGCCGCGCCGAGGGGCGACCCGCCTATTTGCGCTGCTCGAAGGCCCCCGCCGAGATGGGCAGCGCAACGGCGAGCACGACGCACAGCAGGCCCGCGACGAAGATGAGCGCGGGCAGCGGAGAGGCGAACGAGATCCCCAGCAGCACCATCCCGCCGACCAGCAGGATCAGATAGAGAACGAACAGCATCGGCGGCCCCCTGACTCGTAAGCGTTGCCCTCTCTGCCTACCGCACGGATGGGCAGGTGCGCCAGAGGCACGCGCGCACCAGAATGTCGCCATGAGACTCCTGCAGGTCGCCCAGCACGCCGATGACCTCGACCGGGCATCGGCGTTCTACGAGACCCTCCTCGGCACGCCGGCGAGGGCGCGGTTCGATCCTCCCGGGCTGCTGTTCTTCGACCTCGACGGGGTGCGGCTGCTGCTGGACGGCAACGCGCCGACCGCCCTGCTGTATCTCCGGGTGGACGATGTGCAGGCGGCGCTCGACCGCCTCGGCGCCGAGGTCGAGGTCGTGTCCGCCCCGCACGTGATCTTCGCGCACGAGGACGACGCCCTCGGTCCTGCCGGCCATGACGAGTGGCAGGCTTTCGTGAAGGACTCCGAGGGCAACACCGTCGGTCTCATCTCGTTCGTACCGCGCGCGTGATCTTTCAGTCGCGCACTGTGCGCCACCGGATCGTGATGGATGCCGCATCCTGCCGCTCTCGAATCCATAACGGTGCGCAGAGTGCCTGCCCACGCGGCGTAGCCTGAGAGGGATGAGCGCCTATGTCTCGGCGTTCGAGCTGTTCTCCATCGGTGTAGGACCCTCGAGCTCCCATACGGTCGGACCCATGCGGGCCGCCCACGACTTCGCCGTCCGCCTGCGCGAGTCCGGTGTGCTGCCGCAGGTCGGCCGCGTCACCTGCACGCTGTACGGCTCGCTCGGCGCCACCGGCATCGGTCACGGCACCCCCGACGCGGTCGTCGCGGGACTGCAGGGGCTCGAGCCCGAGACGGTGGATCCGGATGCTGTCCGCTCGGCGTGGACCGGCTGGCCCGATGGGCGCCACCTCGACCTGGCAGGCAGCCACCCCGTGCTGTTCGATCGCGGGGACGTCGTGTTCGCGCCGCGGACGCGCCTGCCCGCACACCCCAACGCGATGACGCTGGAGGCGTGGGCCGGGGCCGAGGACGGCCCGGAACGCGCGCAGGCGTCGGCCGGCGGCATCCGTTCGACCGGGGCGGCCGTCGAAGAGGCGCCGCGCCAGCAGTCGGACGCCGGACTGATCGCCCGCGAGACGTACTACTCCGTAGGCGGCGGCTTCATCCGCCGTGACGGCGAGGCGCCGCAGGTGCGGGCGCACGCGTATCCGCTCGACTTCGCGTCCGCCGAGCAGCTGCTGCACCTGTGCGACGAGCAGGGGCTCACGATCGCCGAGGCGGCGCGGCTCAACGAGTCGGCCATGCGCGGCGAGGAGGAGGTCGCCGCCGGGCTCGACGCGATCTGGGACGCGATGGCCGGCTGTGTCGAAGCGGGGCTGCACGCCGACGGCGTGCTGCCGGGCATGCTCGGGGTCAAGCGCCGCGCATCGTCGATCCGCGCACAGCTCGAGACCGCCGAGGCCGACGGGCGGCGCGAGCTCCCGGGCGAGTGGCTCGGAGCGTTCGCGCTCGCCGTCAACGAGGAGAACGCCGCGGGCGGCCGGGTGGTGACGGCACCGACCAACGGCGCGGCCGGGATCGTGCCGGCCGTCGCGATGTACTGGTGGCGCTTCCTCGCCGATTCGGGGCTCGGCTCGGGCAACGCCGTGACGCCGTACGGCGAACTGGTCGGCAGCGCGCTGCTCGGCTACGACGGCCATGTCGCCGAGTCTGCGGAATCCGGCGCGTGGGACGACGAGCAGGTGGCCGACGCGAACCGGCGGCGCGGCATCCGTCGCTATCTGCTGACCGCGGCGGCGCTGGGCTCGCTCTTCAAGGCCAACGCGTCGATCTCGGGTGCCGAGGGGGGATGCCAGGCCGAGGTCGGGTCGGCCTGCGCGATGGCGGCGGGCGGGCTGACCGCGGTCATGGGCGGCACCAACCGGCAGATCGAGAACGCCGCCGAGATCGCGATGGAGCACCATCTGGGGCTCACCTGCGACCCGGTCGGCGGGCTTGTGCAGATCCCGTGCATCGAGCGCAACGCGATCGCCGCGTCGACGGCCGTGACCGCCGCGCGCCTGGCGCTGCGTGGTGACGGATCGCACTACGTGTCGCTCGACGCGGTCGTCGAGACGATGCGTCAGACCGGCATCGACATGTCGACGAAGTACAAGGAGACCAGCGAGGGCGGCCTCGCGGTGAACGTCATCGAGTGCTGACGGGTCCGCCCGTGAAGTGCCGCCGGCACCTCGCCTGGTACGACTCGATGCCGCCGACCTGCTCGGCGGTGGGCACGCGCGCGTCGGCGACTTCGCCGGGAGCGAGGCGCTGGTGGAACACCGCATCCGCGCCGCACACCGCGCACACCGCGGTGAGCTTGATGACGTCCTCGGCGGTCGCCATGAGCGCCGGCAGCGGCTCGAACGGCTGACCGTCGAAGGTGACGCACAGCCCGGCGACGACCACCGTGACGCCGTCGGCGACCAGCTCGTCCACGGCCGCGACGAGCGCCGGGCCGAAGAACTGCGCCTCATCGATCGCCACGATGTCGAGGTCCCGTCCGCGCGTCGCGGCCACGAGCGCCCCGGCGTCGGCGACGCTGCGCGAGGGAACGCTGAGCCCGGAGTGCGAGCTCACCTGGCCCGTGCCGCGGCGGTCGTCGAGCGCGTGGCTGACGAGCTCGACCGACAGCCCGGCGATGCGCGCCCGGCGGACGCGGCGCATCAGCTCCTCGGATTTGCCGGCGAACATCGGCCCGGTCACCACCTGCAGCCGGGCCCGATCTGGCGTGTGCATGGCGCCAGGATATGCGGCCTAGGATCGAAGCGCCCGAACTACCGGACAATGTCCCCCGGAACGTCAGCAAGGATGCCGATGCCCGAAGAATCCCCTGCCGTCGCGCCGTCGCGCGCCGCGGCCCTCTCCGCCCGCACCTGGGTGACGGTCGTCGTGCTGGGCTTGGTGGGCCAGCTCGCCTGGACGGTCGAGAACATGTACCTCAACGTGTTCGTGTACGACACGATCACCGCCGACCCCACGGTCATCGCGACGCTCGTGGCGGCCTCCGCCGTCGCGGCGACCCTCGCCACGATGCTCGTGGGCGCGTGGTCGGACCGCGCACGCACACGCCGGCCGTTCATCGCGGTCGGGTACGTGCTGTGGGGCCTGACCACCGCGACGTTCGGCTTCGTGCAGCCGGCAGCGGGAGCGGATGCCGCGCTCGCGGTCGGCACGGCGGTCGTCGCGATCGTCGCCCTGGACTGCGTCATGTCGTTCTTCGGCTCGGGTGCCAACGACGCGGCCTTCAACGCGTGGGTGACCGAGTCCACCGAGCCGTCCAACCGCGGCCGCGTGGACGGCGTGCTCGCGATCATGCCGCTCATCGGCATGCTGGTCGTGTTCGGGGCACTGGACTCGCTGACGCAGGCCGGGCAGTGGACGTTCTTCTTCGGCATCGTCGGGCTCGTGACCGCCGCGGTCGGCGTCGTCGCGTGGTTCCTGGTGCGCGACCCCGCGCGCATCGAGTCGGCGCAGGGCGCGTACCTCGCCACCGTCGTGCACGGGCTGCGCCCGGGCACGATCCGCTCGAACCCACGCCTTTACCTCCTGCTGCTCGCCTACGCCGTCGTCGGCACGAGCACGCAGGTGTTCATCCCGTACCTGATCATCTACATCCAGCGGTACCTGCGCATCGACGGCTATGCGATCGTGCTCGGCAGCGTGCTGATCCTCGCCTCGATCGCGAGCGTGCTGGGCGGGCGGGTCATCGACCGGGTCGGCAAGGTGCGTGCGATCCTCCCGGCGGTCGCGCTCCTCGTCGTGGGCCTGGTGGCGATGTTCTTCGTGCGCGACATGGTCGCGGTGATCGTCGCCGGCACGGTCATGATGGCGGGCTTCATGCTGTCGATCGCGGCGATCTCGGCGAGCGTGCGCGACGCGACGCCGACCGACCGCGTCGGCATGGTGCAGGGGCTTCGCATGATCGCCGCCGTGCTGATCCCGATGGTCGCCGGTCCCTTCATCGGCGCCGCGGTCATCGTCGGCGCGGCCGAGACCTACGTCGACCTGGGCGTGGTCAAGCAGGTGCCGACGCCCTGGATCTTCCCCGCCGCAGCCGTGGTCGCGGTGCTCGTGGTCGTGCCCGTGCTGCTGCTGCGCCGCCACGACCGACGGACCGTGGATGCCGCCGATCGCGCTGTCACGGCGGCCCAGGCATGACCCTCCTCACCCCGTGGGCCGAGGGGCTCGAGTCCGATGCCCCGCTGCCCGAGTACCCCCGCCCGCAGTTGGTGCGCGGGGACTGGACGAATCTCAATGGGCGGTGGGACTACGCCATCACGCCGCTTCGGCAGGCCCAGGGACCGGAGGCTGACGGTGCCGACCCGCTCGCCGTGGACGACCCCGCGGCACCGCCCACGACCTGGGACGGCCGCATCGTCGTGCCGTTCTCACCCGAGACCGCGCTGTCGGGCGTCGGGCGCGCGCTGCGTGCGGATCAGACGCTCTGGTACCGGCGGGAGCTCGCTCTGCCGCGCGCGCTGCGCGCCGACGAGCGTGCGATCCTGCACTTCGGCGCGGTCGACCAGTCCTGCCGCGTGGCCGTGGACGGGGTCGAGGTCGGCGGCCACACCGGCGGCTATCTGCCGTTCGCGCTCGACGTCACCGCGGCGCTCGCCGCGGGCGCGGAGTCCGGCGTCCACGACCTCGTCGTCGCCGTGCGCGACGTCACGGATGCCTCGTGGCTCTCGCGCGGCAAGCAGACCAGCCGCCCCGGCGGCATCTGGTACACGCCGCAGTCGGGCATCTGGCAGACGGTCTGGCTCGAGATCGTGCCGCGCGTCGCGGTCGACCGGCTCGTGCTCACCCCCGACCTCGATGCCGGAGCCGTCGAGGTGACGGTGCACAGCGACCACGCGGCCGGCGCCGGGACCGCGCGGGTCGAGGTGCTCGAGGGGGAGCGGGTGGCGGCATCCATCGATCTTCCGGTGGGCGTCGCGACCTCGGTCGCACTCGACGGGGCCGTGCGCCCGTGGAGCCCGGAGGACCCCTTCCTGTACGGCGTGCGCGTGACGCTCGGCGACGATCTGGTCGAGTCCTACGTCGGGATGCGGTCGTTCGGCGTCGGCGTGGACGACCGGGGCTTCACGCGACTGCTGCTGAACGGCCGGCCGCACCTGCCGGTCGGCCTGCTCGACCAGGGGTACTGGCCCGACGGCGGGTACACCGCGGCCTCGGACGCGGCACTGGAGTACGACATCCGCCTGGCGAAGCGGCTCGGGTTCACGATGCTGCGCAAGCACATCAAGGTCGAGCCGCTGCGCTGGTACCACCACTGCGACCGGCTCGGCATGCTCGTGTGGCAGGACGCCGTCAGCGGCGGCGCCGCGTACAACCCGCTGGTCGTCAGCGCCCCCGCCATCGCCTCGCCGACGCTCGACGACCGCCGGCACGCGCGATTCGCGCGTGCGGACGAGGC
Source organism: Microbacterium jejuense (assembly GCF_039544225.1). Classification (NCBI taxonomy): domain Bacteria; kingdom Bacillati; phylum Actinomycetota; class Actinomycetes; order Micrococcales; family Microbacteriaceae; genus Microbacterium; species Microbacterium jejuense. The sequence continues at coordinate 308,072 of NZ_BAABLG010000008.1, read as the reverse complement.
CGGACGGGCCGCGTTCGAGCGCGAGCTGCACGACATGATCGAGCACCTGCGCAGCGTCCCCTCGCTGTCGCTGTGGGTGCCGTTCAACGAGGGGTGGGGGCAGTTCGACGCGGCCCGCATCGCCGGCGTCGTGCGCGAGCTCGACCCGACCCGGCCCGTCGACCACGCAAGCGGGTGGCACGACCAGGGCGCGGGCGACCTGCGCAGCCTGCACATCTACTTCCGCCCGGTGAAGGCGCCCCGCGGCGACGGGCGGGTGCTGGCGCTCACCGAGTACGGCGGCTACAGCCTCGCGGTGCCGCAGCACACGTGGAGCCCGACCACCTTCGGCTACAAGAAGTACCGGTCGCGCGACCAGCTCGTCGCGGCGCTGGAGGGGCTGCACGACCGCGAGATCGCGCCGGCGATCGCGCGCGGGCTCGCCGCCACCGTGTACACGCAGCTCGCCGACGTCGAAGAGGAGGTCAACGGGCTCGTCACGTACGATCGGCGGTTCGTGAAGGTTCCCGAGGACGTCATGCGCGCGATCAACGACCGGCTCCGGGATGCCGCGTCCCCGAGCCCCGGGAAGGACCCCGCATGACCGAGCGCGAGCTCACCGCCCCCGTGTCGCTGACCCTGCCGAACGGGCAGGTGAACCCCGAGGCGATCGGGTGGGCGCGGCAGCCGATCGTCGACACGTCCGGGATCGGCCGGGGCCTCGGCCGCAACAAGCGGTGGGAGTACTGGAACGTCACGACGCCGACCCACATCCTCGCGCTCACCGTGTCGTCGATCGACTACGCCGCCGTCCACGAGGTGTGGGTGTTCGACCGCGCCACCGAGCAGACGTGGGACAAGGGGGCGACGGTGGTCCCGTCCCGCGGGGCCGAACTGCCGGCAAACGTCGGGAGCGGCCCGGCGCGCGCCCGCGCGAAGGACCTCGAGATCGACGTGACTGCGTCGACGAGCGGGGAGCCCGGCGGCACGCGGCTGCGCGCCCGCATCCCCGGTGCCTCGTTCGACGTGTTCGCCGAGCTCCCCGAGGGCCACGAGCGCCTCGCCGTCGTGGTGCCGTGGAGCCGCACGCGATTCCAGTACACGGTCAAGGACGTCGCACGCCCGGCCTCGGGCTCCGTCACTGTCGACGGCATCACGCACGAGGTCCCTGCAGGACAGTCGTGGGCGGTGCTCGATCACGGCCGCGGCCGGTGGCCCTACGACATCGCGTGGAACTGGGGCGCCGGCTCCGGCGTCTCGCACGGTCGCACGATCGGCATCCAGGTCGGTGGCCGCTGGACCGAGGGAACCGGCTCCACCGAGAACGCGTTCTTCGTCGACGGCCGCCTGCACAAGATCCACGACGAGCTCGCGTGGGACTACGCCATCGCCGACTGGCGCAGGCCATGGCGGATCACGGGTGGCGGGCTGGCGGCATCCTTCACCCCGTTCTTCGACAAGACCACCCGCACCGACCTCGCGATCATCTCGTCGCGCACCGATCAGTGCTTCGGGCACTGGTCGGGGACGTTCGCGATCCCCGGCGGCGAGACCGTCGAGTTCGACGGGATCCTGGGGTGGGCGGAAGAGGTCCACAACCGCTGGTGACGCGGCCCGTCGATCCGTGCCCGCGGCGCGCCGTCGCGGAGCATCTGGCCGCGATGGCCTCTGCGGGCGCATGATTCATGGTGTGAGCGACATCGCGACGGCACAGGCCGTCCACATCCGAGGGCTGCAGGTCAGGCGCGGCAGGACCGAGGTGTTCGCCGGGCTCGACCTCGACATCCCGCGCGGGCAGATCACGGGCCTGCTCGGACCCTCCGGATGCGGCAAGACGACCCTCATGCGCTCCATCGTCGGAGTGCAGAAGGTCGCCGGCGGCACGGTGCAGGTGCTGGACGAGCCGGCCGGATCGCGGGCGCTGCGACACCGCGTCTCGTACGACACCCAGGCCGCGTCGGTCTACGGCGACCTCACCATCCGCCAGAACCTGCGCTACTTCGCCCGGCTGCTCGGCGCACCTCGCAGCGACATCGACCGGGTCATCGCGGAGGTGGGCCTCGCCGACCAGCGCGACCAGACCATCGACTCGCTCAGCGGCGGCCAGGAGTCCCGGGTGTCGCTCGCTGTCGCGATGCTCGGCACCCCCGAACTGCTCGTGCTCGACGAGCCCACGGTGGGGCTGGACCCGCTGCTGCGGTCGGAGCTGTGGGACGTGTTCCGCGGGCTCGCCGACGCCGGCACGACGCTCATCGTGTCGAGCCACGTCATGGACGAGGCGCTGCGGTGCGACAGGCTCCTCCTCATGCGCGCCGGCCGGATCATCGCCGACACGACTCCCGACGGGCTGCTCGCCGACACCGGCACGCCCGACCCGGATGCCGCCTTCCTGGCGCTCATCGAGCGCGACTCCGTTCGACAGGCTCAGGGCCTGCCGGGGACGCCGGGCGAGGAGGCCGGCGAACCGCACCCGCTCACCCGCCGCGAGGCGCGCGAGCACGCGCAGCATCCCGAACCCATGCCGCCCTCGGGGGAGGACGCGTCATGAACGGCGTGCGCACGTTCGCCACGGCGGGGCGGGTGCTCCGCCAGCTGAGCCACGACCCGCGCTCGATCGCGCTGATGCTCATCGCTCCGAGCCTGCTCGTCGGCCTGTTCGCGTGGCTGTTCAGCGACCAGGAAGGCGTCTTCGACCAGTTCGGCGGCCCGATCCTCGCGCTGTTCCCGTTCATCGTGATGTTCCTCATCACCTCGATCACGACGCTGCGCGAGCGTCGCTCGGGCACGCTCGAACGGCTCATGACGACGCCCATCGCCAAGGCGGACTTCATCCTCGGCTACGGGCTCGCATTCGGGCTCATGGCGACGCTGCAGGCCGTGATCACCGTGACGTTCGCCGTGTGGGTGTGCGATCTGCAGGTCGACGGGGAGCTGTGGCAGCTCGGTCTGGTCGCGGTCGTCGACGCGATCCTCGGCACCGCGCTCGGACTGCTGGCGAGCGCCTTCGCCCGCACCGAGTTCCAGGCCGTGCAGTTCATGCCGCTGATCGTGTTCCCGCAGATCATCCTCGGCGGCCTGTTCATGCCCCGCGAGGACATGCCCGACGCGCTGTACCAGATCTCGAAGATCCTGCCGCTGAGTTATGCGATCGACACGATCAACGCGGTCACCGCCGGGGACGACGGCTGGGACGTGTTCGGGCCGCTGCTCGTCGTCGTCGCGTTCGCGGTGGGGGCGCTGATCCTCGCGTCGCTCACGCTGCGGCGGCGCACGCCGTAGGCGTCAGCAGCTGGGCTGCTTCTTGCGCAGCTTCGCGGTGAGGTCGCGCAGCTGCGAGAGCTCGTCGTCGCTCAGGATCGACATGCGCTCGGCGATGGCGCGGCCGTGGGCGCTCGCGATGCGGCGGAAGAGCGAGGCTCCGGCATCCGTCGCATGAACGAGAGACCCGCGGCCGTCTTCGGGATCGGCGCACTTCGTGATCAGCCCGCGCGCGACCATGCGGTCGACGAGGCGGGACACGCTCGGCTGGCTGATGAGCATGTTGGCGGTCACGTCGCGCAGTCGCGCCGTGAGGTCGTCGGCGCGCGTGACGGTCAGCAGCACGTCGTACTCGGCCTGGCTGAGGGTGTCGTCGTCGAAGTCGTCGTTGATGTCGCCGAACACCTCATGCTGGGCGCGGAACAGGCTCTCCCACGCGTCGATGGCGAGGCGGCGGTCGGTCATATCGTCAAGAGTAGGGCCTGGTGCGGACCGTAGGCTTGCGCCATGGCCTCTCCTGCAGCCCGCGCGTCGCGCCCACACCGCCTCGGCGTCATCGGCCTGCTGATCGCACTGTTCGCGGGGGTTCTGCTGGCGGCCGCCGCGGCCACGCCCGCGCGTGCCGACGTCGACGCCTTCTCGTTCGAGAGCCTCGACGTCGAGTACCGGCTCGGTCGCGCGGACGACGGCACGAGCACGGTGACGGTCATCGAGACCTTTGTCGCGCTGTTCCCCGACATCGACCAGAACCACGGCATGCGGCGGGCCGTCCCGGACTCGTATCAGGGCGCGCCGCTGCACCCGCAGCTGGTGTCGATCACGGATGAGAACGGCACGCCCCGCGAGTCCGAGACCGACTCCGACGACGGCTTCTACTTCATGACCTCGCGGGCCGACGGCTTCGTGCACGGCCGGCAGACCTACGTGTTCACGTACACGATGCAGAACGTGACGCGCTACTTCGCCGACACCGGCGTCGACGAGTTCTACTGGGACGTCAACGGCACCGCGTGGCCGCAGTCGTTCGGCAGCGTCACTGCGCGCGTCACGATGACCGACGAGGTGGATGCCGCACGCACGGGCGCGATGTCGTGCTACGTCGGCGGCCAGGGCTCGAACGCCACGTGCCCGATCTCGGACTCGGGCGACGGGATCGTCGCCTCGGCCACCGACGTCGGGCCGTACCAGACGGTGACCTTCGCGATCGCCTTCGAGAAGGGGACGTTCACGCCGTTCGACGCGTCGTATCTCGCTTCGCCGTGGGGGTGGCTGCAGGGGATCGTCGCGCTGCTGGGTCTGGGCGGATCGCTCGTGGCTGCGATCGTGGCGCGCCGCAGATTCCTGCGCGACGCGCCCGGGCGCTCGGTGATCATCGCCGAGTACACGCCGCCTCCCGGCCTCGACGCGCTGCAGAGCGCCGTGCTGCTCGGGCGCGCGACCAAGGCGGTGCCGGCCGAGGTGCTCGAGCAGGCGATCGTGGGCAGCATCCGCATCGAAGAGGGCTCGCGCAAGCTGTTCGGCGGCGTCCATCTGAAAGCCGTGCTGCAGGACCCGACGCTCGCAGACGCCGATGGGCAGATGCTGCTGCCGGGACTGTTCCCCTCGGGCGTGCCCGGCGAGGAGTTCGAGTTCGGCGGCACCGACACGAGGTTCTCGAAGACGGCGCAGGCGTTGCTGAAGGCCGCCGCCGACGACCTGAAGGCACGTGGCTTCCGCCGCGTCGTCCCCGGCGGCGCGAAGGCGTGGCCGATCGCCATCGCGTGGCTGTCGGCGGCGCTCGTGATCGTGTTCGGCGTCATCGCCGTCGTCTCGTTCGTGAACCCGCTCGTGCCTGTCGTGCTCTTCATCGGCGGCCTGGGGGTGGCGTTCACCGTGACGTTCCTGGTGGCACGGGATCCGCTCACCGCGGCGGGCGCCGAGGCCCGTGATCATCTGCTCGGGCTCAAGGAGTTCATCGAGTGGGCCGAGGCCGACCGCATCCGCATGCTGCAGTCGCCGCAGGGCGCCGAGCGCGTGCCCGTCGACCTCACCGACCCGACGGTGAAGCTCAAGCTGTACGAGGCCCTGCTGCCGTACGCCGTCGTGTTCGGCCAGGAGAAGCAGTGGGCCGAGGAGCTCGCCGTGCTGTACGGGGACCGCGGGAACCCGGGCTGGTACGTGGGGTCGACGGCGTTCAACGCCGCGGCCTTCTCCTCCGGCATCTCGAGCCTGTCGGCATCGGCCGCGTCGTCGTCCTCGTCGGGCGGCTCCACCGGCGGCGGCTCTGCGGGCGGTGGCGGTGGCGGTGGTGGCGGCGGCGGGGTCTGACGCATGGGACTGCACCACGTAGAGCTGTGGGTCGCCGACCTCGACCTGGTGCGCGACGAGTGGGCCTGGCTGCTCGGCCGTGTCGGCTTCACCCGCCAGAGCACGTGGCCCGGCGGCGAGACCTGGAGTGACGGCGGTGCCTACCTCACCCTCACCGGGTCGCCCAACCTGGCCGAGGGCGGGCACGACCGCCGGCGTCCTGGGGTGAACCACCTGGCGTTCTGGGCGGGGGATCGCGCCGCCGTGGATGCCGTCATGCACGCCGCTCCCGCGCACGGCTGGCGTCCCCTGTACCACGACCGGTACCCGCACGCGGGTGGTCCCGACCACTATGCGGGGTGGCTCGAGAACGGCGCCGGCTTCAAGGTGGAGGTCGTCGCCGCGTCGGAGTGAGCGCACGGTCATGCCGAACGTGAGCGTTGCAGTTCGTTGTGCAGTACCCGGTTCGCGGGTCGCCATCGTCGCAGCGGGTCGATCCAGGCGGGCGGTCTGACTTCGGGAGTGCCGTCCCGCATCCGCACCTCCCACCCGCTGGTCTCGATCGTGCGGTGGTGGTGCCAACACAGCAAGACTCCGTTCCCCGTGTCGGTCGGCCCGCCGCGCGAATGCTCGACGACATGATGGATCTCACACCACGCGGCGCGGACGCGGCACCCGGGGATGATGCAACCGCCGTCCCTCGCGCCGATACCTTTGCGCTGCCAGTGCGTGAACACGCGGTCGATGACGGTGAGTGCCTTTATCGCCCCGTTCGCGCCAAGGGTGACGCGATGGATCGTGCCGTGGCATCCGATGTGCCGGGCGAAGGCGGCCGAGACCGGCGTCTCGCCGTCCGGGCCGTCGACGAATGCGACGCCGTCGGCGCAGTCGAGCTGGTCTTCGGCGACGGTCACGACGAGGGTCGGCGCGGCACCGCCGAGCCGGGGGCTGTCGGGTGAAGCCGCGGCGGCCGCGAGGTGTTCGGCGCCGACGCGACGCTGCAAAGGCCGCAGCGCGTCTGTGATGGTCGTGAGCGCGTCGAGGCTGAGACGACCGGCCGCGAGTTCGCGTCGCGCGTGGTCCAGTGGAGCAGGTCGGATGTGACCGGTGAGCGAGAGCACCGGTGTGATCGCCCGCGCCGTGCGCAGCCGCGTTCGCGCGGTCACGTGCGAGACTTGCGCCGCCCGTTCGATCAGCTCGCCCGGGTTGTCGCAGCCGTACGCGGTCACGAGCGGGACGTCCTGGACGCCCGGTTCGCTGCGACGGCCGATCTCGCCGGCGATCGTCAGGCGTGCGGCATCCACCCACCGTCCGATCTCTTCCACCACCCGCAGCGACTCGACCAGGTCGCCATCGGACAACCCGCGCTCGGACCCCTGCGCGAGCGGCTCGCGCAGCGCATCGCCGAGCATCGCGGTGAGTCCGCGAAGGTCGTCTAGCGGGAAGTTCATACCTCCATCATGGCGAGGGGCTCCGACATTCCCACTGCGTGAAACTCCCGGTCACAGCTTGTTTCTGTGGATAACACACGGTGTGCCGAGTTCGTCGCTACCTGGGGAGGAAGGGCCGCGATAGCGTGGGCGGATGAGCGCCGACATCATCATCCTGACGGGGCCGCCCGGTGCCGGGAAGTCGACCGTCGCGAGGGCCGTCGCTGAGTCCCATCCGCGGGCGGTGCACCTGCACACGGATGACTTCTGGGGCTTCATCGCCTGGGGTGCGATCGCGCCGTACCTTGCCGAGTCCGATGCGCAGAACCAGACGGTGCTGCGCGTGATCAGCGGGGCGGCTCGCGAGTACGCCGCCGGCGGATACGTGACGGTGGTCGACGGAATCATCGGTCCGTGGATGCTCCACCATTTTCGTGACCTCGTCGCGGCTGGTGAACAGGGCGAGGGGCCGCGCGTGCACTACCTCGTGCTGCGCCCCTCTCAGGCGGAGACGGTGCGTCGGGCGCAGGCGCGCACCGCCCCGGATGCGCTCGTCGATGACGGGCCGATCGTGTCGCTGTGGGACCAGTTCGCCGAGCTCGCCGCCCTCGAATCGCACGTGATCGACACGAGTGCTCAGAAGCCGGACGAGACGGTGGATGCCGTCGCGGCAGCGATCTCGGGCGGCGGCTGCCTGCTCGACACCGGGACGATTCCGATGTCGGGGCGCTGATACCGGCCCGTCAGTCCCGGGTGACCGGCCTGCGCAGGATCGTGCGCAGCTTCTCGGGGGCGGTCCGGCGCGGATCGCTCAGGTAGACCTCGTGGTGCGTGCCCGTCATGCGCAGATCCTGCGAGGGGATGAACTCGTCGATCTTGCCGGCCGCCTCTGTCTCTGCCACGGCAAGAGTAAGGGCCGGTCGGAGAGGCTACCGACCGGCCCTTGTCCCTTGCACCAAGAGTGTCCTGCAATCACATGCCGGTAGCTGCCACAGCAAAACAACTACCGTGCAAGCACTCTATAACGGCCAGATAACGACAGCAAGGGTTTGCCGTTATCTTTTTGTGATTCATTTGCTGTGAGCCCGACAGGGCTCGGCGGCCGGAGTTCCGCGCTGCAGCACGCCCGCGGGGATGACGACCCAGTCCACCGCGGCCTGCAGCATCCAGTCCGCGCCCGAAGCGCGCGTCACGAGAGCACTGCCGAGGGGGGAGCCGGGGCGCCGACGGGCGGTGAGGTCATGAACGCCACCCTATGGCCGGCCGCGGAGGGTGGGACGCCCGCGGGCGTATCACGAGGGCCGGAGGGGCACTCTGACACCGGGAGTCGGATCGCCTGGAGCAAGGAGGACAATGTGCGACGCATCGGTGTGGTGGGCATCGTCCTCGCGGTCGTCCTCGTCGCGGCCGGATGTACGCCGGCGGGGGGCGACACCGCCGCGCCGGATGAGGGGACCGTCGACGGTTCTGGCGTCCCGCACGCCGCGGAGGTGCCGGCGTTCGACGGTGCGGCATCCACACTCACACAGCTGCTGGACGGCGCGGGCGTCGCGGTGGTCGCGCTGGAGGATGCGCCCGACGCCTTCGCCGATCACGTCGTGGTCCTCACCGAGGATCAGGTGCTCGCGATGACCGACGAGGTCGTCGCGGGTTCAGGGACGCCGGCGAGCACGATCGACTATCTCGCCGGCAGCTCGCTCGACGACCCCGACGTGCCGCCCATCTCGTACGTGCTGGCGGGATGGGCGCGCGACTGGACCGGCGCCGGCGCCGCCGCGGCGCGGTCCCTGATGGGCGAACACGACTGGACCCTGCCCGAATCGCTTGTGTGGCCGGATGCGACGCTCGCGCTGTTCCTCGCCGACATCACCGCCGACATCCCCGCCGCCGACCGCGCGCTCGCCTCCCGCGGCGATGCCCCCAGCGCCCCCGAGGCTGCCGTCGCGGCGAGCGCACTCAGTCTGCACACCGCATCGGTGGCCGAGGCATCCATCGGCGACCTCTGCACAGCCGGCGCGAACTTCGTCCAGAACGCGCTGGCGACGCTGTACCGCACGCTCGACGCGATCGCCGAGCGCGCCGAGAAGGGCATCGGAGGATTCTTCGGCAAGATCGTGGGGCTCGGCGTCAAGCTCGTGGGCGAGGTCGTCCATACCGTCGTCGACGCCGTGAACGCCGTGCTCGACAAGATCCTCGCGCCGATCCGCAGCGCGCTGGCGGTGATCGGCATCATCCAGCAGGTAGGGAGCGCGGTCGAACCCTGGACCGTCAAGATCTCGGCCGATCCCGGTGAGATGGTGTCGGCGTCGACCCCGGTGCCCGGCACGTTCACGGCCGCGGTGGCCTCGAAGATCCCGGACTTCCCGGGGTGGGTGCGCGACTGCGCGTCCGCGATCGGCCTGGAGCTGCCGCGTCCGCCCGGGCCGGGCAGCACGCTCCACTGGACTTTTGCGCCGGCCATCGGAACAAAGGCCACCGCGCTCACCGCAGCGACCCAGACCGTCGGTGACGACGGTACGTCGAAGTTCGAGTACGAGGCGAACGCCGACCCGCCCGAGGCGTGGGACGGCGACCCGCTCGACATCTGGATCGACGTGTCGGCCCAGGCCGACCGCACCGAGATCGAGCGGTTGAGCGAGCTCGCCGACAAGCTGATCGACGGCGCGCTGTCATCGATCCCTGAGGTGGTCCGCGGGTACGCGCGGCAGCTCGTCGACCTGGTGCGCGGCGAGGCGGTGACGGCGCTCACGAAGCTGCTCACTCCCGCGGCGTCGGGCAGCAAGCGGATCCCGTTCACGATCCACACTCCTCCGACCGAGGACCCTGAGGCGCCGCACACGATTCCGGATGCCGCATCCGCGGCCTACTGTGCGGCCTTGGCCGGATACGCCGAATTCGAGTTCGCGTGGCTGTCGAGCAGCGACCTCGATGTCGGTGACGTCTACGCGCGCCAGGCGGATCTGTACGCGCAGACCCCCGCGGAGGTCAAGCCGCCGATGGCGGAGCTGATCCCCTCGGTCGACAACGATCCCGGCTACGCGGGCGACGCGTTCGAGGACGTCCAGGGGTGGGTCGACCGACACTGCACCACGGATTACCGCTCGGTCGTCCTGTACTGGTTCACGATGGCGAAATGGTTCCGGTCAGCCGGGTGACCGGAGACGCCGCGGTCTGCGGCATCCACTCCCCGCGTGAGGGGAGCATCACTGGAACCGGCCCAGATGGATGCCGGCGAACGCGAGTGCGGCGACGGTCTCGCCGTCGGTGATCTCGCCTGCGGCGATGAGGGCCAGTACCTCGCCGAACGGCACCCAGCGGACGCCGTCGATGCCCTCCTCGTGCTGCGTGTGGGCCGCATCGGCGACGCGGTGCAGGCCGCGCGCGAGGAACACGTGCTCGGGGGCGTCGGCGAGACCGTTCAGCGCGTCCATGCGGCCGAGCTCGGTCCACTCCGCGGCCGCGTACCCGGTCTCTTCGGCCAGCTCGCGCTGCGCGGCGATCAGTGCATCCTCGCCGTCGGAGCCGCCGGCGGGCACCTCCAGCGAGGAGCGGCTCGTCGCGTACCGGTACAGCGACACGAGCAGCACGCGGTCGTCGGGATCGAGCGCGACGACGAAGACGGCGGGATGCCGCATCTCGACCACACCGTAGATGCCCGTGCCGTCGGGCCCGATGACGTCGTCCTCACGCACCCGGATCCAGCGGTTCTCGTACACGGTGCGGGAGGCGAGCGTCTGCCAGATCATGACGCCACACTATGCGCCGCGATTTGAGATCCGGCGGACACCCCGGTACCTTCGCGACATGGACATCCGCTGGTATGCGTATCGGAGTGGCTCTGGAGGGGCAGACCGCCGATAAGCGCACCACACCTCCAGAGCCACAGGCAGACACTCGTCCGAGCGTCTGCCTTCGTCGTTAACACGGCGGTGGCCTGGGATCCGGCTCCCGCCGGGAACAGGAACCCGCATGAACGCCACCCACGACCTCCGCGTCGCCTCCTTCACCCCGCTGCCGTCGCCCGCGGAGCTGCGGCGCGAGCTGCCCATGACCGCCGCGCACGAGACGGCCGTCACCGACGCCCGCGCCGAGGTCGAGGCCGTGCTGCGCGGCGACGACGATCGTCTGCTCGTCGTCGTCGGGCCGTGCTCGGTGCACGACCCGGTCGCCGCCGTCGACTACGCCCGCCGGCTCGCGGTCGCGGCCGACCGGCATCGCGAGGATCTGCTCGTCGTGATGCGCGTGTACTTCGAGAAGCCGCGCTCGACGGGCGGCTGGAAGGGCCTCATCAACGATCCCGGACTCGACGGCACGCACGACGTCGTCCGGGGCCTGCGCGTCGCGCGCCGCCTGCTGCTGGACGTCCTGGACCTCGGCCTGCCGATCGGCTGCGAGTTCCTGGAGCCCATCAGCCCGCAGTTCATCGCGGATGCCGTCGCCTGGGGCGCCATCGGCGCCCGCACGACCGAGAGTCAGATCCACCGTCAGCTGGCCTCGGGACTGTCGATGCCGATCGGCTTCAAGAACGCCACGGACGGCGACGTGCAGATCGCGGTCGACGGCTGCACGGTCGCGTCGCAGCGGCATGTGTTCTTCGGTACCGATGACTCCGGCGCCGCCGCCGTCGTCTCGACCACCGGCAACCGTGCCGCGCACGTCGTGCTGCGCGGCGGGCGCGGCGGCCCGAACTTCCGCCCCGCCGACATCGAGGCCTCGGCAGCGCTGCTCGAGCGTGCCGGCATGCCGCGCCGCCTCGTCGTGGACGCCAGCCACGCCAACAGCGGCAAGGATCACGTGCGTCAGGCCGAGGTCGTGCGCGAGCTCGCGGGGCAGATCGCCGACACCGACGACATCGCCGGCGTCATGATCGAGAGCTTCCTCGTGGGCGGCAACCAGAAGCTCACGGCCGAGACCCGCGACCGCCTGGTCTACGGACAGTCGGTCACCGACGCGTGCATCGACTGGGACACCACCGACGCGCTCCTCGACGAGCTCGCCGCCGCCGCCCGGCAGCGACGTCGCGTCCCCGAGGCCGTCCTGGCGTGAACCGGAACAATGGATGCCGCCACCCGGGCGCTCACGGCGCGCCGGGTGGCGGCATCCATTCATCTCGCACCGGCAGTGATCAGACCCGGGTGAACCGCACCGCGATCCACTGCGAGCCCGGGAGGGCGACTGTCGGACGCGCCGGGTCCTGCGCGCCCCGCGGGACCTTGGCCATGCTGTAGACGCCGGCGGACGTGATCGTCATGTTCCAGGTGTCGATGACGTCGACCTGATACGACTGGCCCGCGCCGCTCGGAAGGATGGCCTCCCACGACGTCGGCGCACTCTCGCCGAAGTAGCGCAGGTAGTACTGGCTGTCGACGCCGGCGATGTCGTAGTCCCAGTCCGGCTGCAGGGCGTTGATGCCGGGCGCAGGTCCGTCCTCCATGATCTGCTTGAGGAACGCCAGCCGCGGCGCGCTCGTGCCGTTGAGGGTCCCGCCCTGCCCGAGCCACGAGATGCTGGGCTTCTGCTCGGGGTTGAGCGTCTCGCCGTGGCCGCAGTAGGTGCCGCCGACGAACGTGTTCCAGAACCGGTGCGTCATCTGCTCGCCCGAGAGCTGACCCCAGCGCTCGCTGATGTTGCCCTCGTACGCGACTTCGTCGAAGATGACGGGCTTCAGCGCGAACTGGCGGTGGAAGTGGGCGCGCAGGCCGTCGAGTGCGGCGCCCGCGCTCTGGATGCTCGCGTGGGTGATCCAGGGCTTGCGGGCGTCGTAGTAGATGTTCTTGTTGTGCACCGAACGCAGCCGGTTGTGCGGGTCGGCGGCCTGGAGCACCTGGAACAGGTGGTCCCAGTCGTCTACGGTCTTGGTCTTGATGCCGTCGTACTCGTTCGCCATCGACCACCACACGTTGCGGTACGCGCCGAACCGGGCGGCGATGTACTTCACATAGCGCTCATCGTCGACCCGCGTCATGTCGGAGTAGCCGCGAGCGGTGTCGTACGGCTGGAACAGGACGACGTCCGCCTGGATCCCGAGTGCCAGCAGGCGCTCGATGCGGCTCTCGTAACGGCGGAAGTACGCGGGGTCGATCCGGGTCGGGTCCCAATCGTGCAGGCCCGTGCCGGTGCGCACGAACGGGTCCGTCGCCTCGGCGGGGACGTTCGGGAACACCAGCATGCGGATCTTGTTGAACGGTGACTTGCTGAGCGTGTCGAGGGTCAGCTCGCACTTCTCGTCGGACTGCAGCGCCCACGAGTACGACGTTGTGCCGATCTGGCGGTACGGCGAGCCGTCGGCGTACACGAAGTGGTACCCGCCGGGTACGACGAGCACCGGCCCGTGGTTGTCGGGGGAGGGCTCGACGACGCTCACCTTGCCGGACTGGCGCAGCGCCGGGAGGTTGCTGTCGGTGCGCCACCGCCACTCGCCCGCCGCGGGTGGCGAGAACCTCACGCGGAACGTGCCATCGCCGTCGTAGAAGCCCGGGACGGTGATCGACTGACCCGCACCCTCGTAGACGGCGGCGACGGTGACGTCGACGTAGGGGTTGCCCTTGTCGGGGCCGTTGAGCACGATCTCGTGCACGCCCCACCGCTCGACCGCCTTGGGGTTCGCCGCCGCTCCGCTCGCGGCCGTCGACACCGTGGCGGCGCTCGCCGGGTTCGGCGCTCCGATCGCCGCTGCGGCTCCCAGGATGGCGGCTCCGGTCAGGACCGTGCGTCGCGTGATCTCCATCGATCATCCTCCAGATGATTCCTCGGGTGGACTGATTCCTCCTTCACGCTATCCAGACATTGAGTATTCTCGCTACATCGAATGGATATGCATGGTTGGACCATTGTTGCGGGATCCTGCCGACCCACCCGCTAGCATCGTCCGGGCGATGGCGCCCACCGCCGCTGCGAGGAAGAGGTTTCGATGTCGAGATACGGCCGGGTGGTCCTGAAGCTGAGCGGTGAGGCGCTCGCGGGCGCGTCGAGTTCGGGGGTGGACCCCGAACGGCTCGCACACTTGAGCGAAGAGGTGCTCGCCGTGCACGACCTCGGTGTGCAGGTCGCGGTCGTGGTCGGCGGCGGAAACTACTTCCGCGGGCGCATGGCGGACGGCTGGGGCATCGGCCGCGCCGAGGCCGACAACATCGGCATGTTGGGCACGGTGATGAACGCGCTCATGCTGCGCGGCGCCCTCACCGGCCGCACCGACGCCGACATCCGGGTGATGACCGCGATCCCGATGCAGTCCGTCGCCGAGCCGTTCATCCGGCTGCGGGCGATCTCGCACCTGGAACAGGGGCGCATCGTGATCCTCGCCGGCGGCATCGGACAGCCGTACGTGACGACCGACTACCCGTCGGTGCAGCGGGCGCTCGAACTCGACGCCGACGCGCTGCTGGTCGCCAAGCGCGACATCGACGCCGTCTACGACAAGGACCCCAACCGGCACGACGACGCGGTGCGCTTCGACCGTCTCACCTACGACCACGCGGTGCGACTCGGCATCCGGGTGATGGACACCAGTGCCTTCGTCCTCGCGGGTGAGCAGGACCTCACGATGCACGTCTTCGACGTCGGCCGTCAGGGGCTCATGCGCCGCATCTGCGAGGGCGAGGACCTGGGCACGCTCATCACTGCCTGAGCATGACCTGAGCACGGATGTTACGTGCGGCCCTTGTGCCGACTCGCCACGAGGACTTCTCGTAACCGTCCCGTCGCGGCCTCTAGCGTGGCGTCATGGAGATCGAGGACGTCTGGCCCCTGTTCGCGCTCCGCCTGGAGACGCCGCGCCTGGCCATGCGCCCGATCCGCGATGAGGACCTGCCGGGCCTGGTCGAAGCGGCACTGCGGGGCGTGCACGATCCGGCGCGCATGCCGTTCGGCGTGCCGTGGACGGACTGGGAGCCCGAGCGCATCGCGCGCTCGATGGCGCAGTTCCACTGGAGCCTGCGGGCGAACGCCACGGTGGAGAACTGGGGCGTGAGCTTCACGGTGCTGCACGACAGCGTCCCGGTCGGCATCCGAGCGCAACGGCGTCTCGCGCGCCGAGCCGCGCCCCGGCGAGCCGGTCGACGAGATCCGGGTGCGCGTGTCGGCCGAGCAGTTCCGCCGGCCGTCATGGTCGCTCACCGTCGAGGGCGGCGAGGGCGCCCGGGAGCACCTGCTCGGGCCCACGTGAGCCCGGACCGAGGGATGCCGCGGCCACCGGCATCCGCTCAGTCCGAGACGTCGGGCGGATCGTCGTGCCGTGCGGTGCGCAGCGGCGACACCAGCACGACCACCGCCGCGACGGCGAACACCACAGCGCCGATGCCGAGGGTCGCGGAGAACCCGACCACTGTCATGAGGACGCCTGTCAGCAGTGCGCCGAAGAAGAACACGACGCGGTTGACCGTGCGGATGGTGGAGTTCATGCGGCCCTGGATGCCGTCGGGCGCGACCGACTGCCGATAGCCGATGTCGTTCGCGTCCTCGATGCCCATCGCGAGGCCGTAGAGGAACTGCGCGCCCGACACGACGGCCAGCACGACGCCGATGCCGCTCCCGGCGCTGAGCGGTGCGAGCGCCAGGACCGCCCACGGCACCACCACGAGCGCGCGTCCGACGAGGATCGCCCGCCCCGCGCCGAGTCTGCTCCCGATCACCGGGGCGATGAGCGCGCCGAGAAAGCCGCCGGCGGCGCCGAACGCCAGCGTGACGCCGAACGCCCACGGCTCGAAGCCCAGCTCGCGCAGCACGAACACGGCGAACACCGTCGTGACGATGCTGT
Source organism: Microbacterium jejuense (assembly GCF_039544225.1). NCBI lineage: Bacteria > Bacillati > Actinomycetota > Actinomycetes > Micrococcales > Microbacteriaceae > Microbacterium > Microbacterium jejuense. The sequence goes on along the minus strand of NZ_BAABLG010000008.1, from coordinate 292,364 downwards.
TGCCGAGGAACCAGACGTGCACCGACAGCGCGAGCGGGCGCAGCGTACGGTGACCGTAGGTGTATCGCATGCCCTCGGCGATCTCGTGCCCGACATGGCGGCCCGGCGGGCGGGGCGCGGCTCGCGGCTCGTCCACCGCGATGCGCCACTGCAGCAGCGCCGCGACAGCGTTGATGACCGCATCGAACGCGAACAGCAGCGGGGCGCCGACGAGGGTGAGCAGCGTACCGCCGAGGGCGGGGCCGGCCGTGGCGGCGACCGTCTCGCTCTGGCCGAGGCGGGCGTTCGCCATGACGAGCGCGTCGCGCGGCACGATGCGGGGGAGGAGCGGCTGAGCGGCCGAGTCCGCGAACAGCGTCAGCACACCCAGGGTCAGCACGACGGCGGCCAGGGACCAGAAGCCGAGGGTCCCGGTGAGCAGCAGCACCGGGACGACCGCGAGCACGACGGCGCGGCCGACGCTCGTGAGCACCAGTGCGCGCTGCCGTCGCCAGCGGTCCATCAGCGCTCCGATGATCAGCCCGAGGAACAGGTACGGCACGACGCCCAGCGCGCTCAGCACGCTGATCTGCAGCGGCGTCGCGTCGATGACCGACACGATCAGCACCTGGAAGGCGACTCCCGCGATGCTGCCGCCGAACGCCCGCAGCGTCGCGGCGCTCCAGAACAGCGCGAAGGCCGGCAGTCGCAGCACCTCGCGCGGGCGAGCCGGTGAGACCCGGCCCCGAACCTCGTCGTCAGGCACGTCCCCAGCGTATCGACGGGCTGTCGAGGGGCAGCGCGCAGCAGATCGAGCTGTTCCGGCGAAACGGATGCCGGCGGCCCGGGCCGCCGGCATCCGCTTCCCATCCCACCGGGTCAGCCGAGGCGTTCCCACGGGCCGTTCTTCTTCGCGCCAGGCTCATCGCCGCGCGTCCACCAGGCGGCGCGCCAGAGGCTGCCGCCGGCGGACACGACGTCGCCGGTGTCGAAGATGCGCGACGCGGTCCAGACGGCCACGCCGGTCGGGGTGGCGGCGACCTCCTGCCACGGGCCGTTCTTCTTGGCGCCGGGCTTCTGGTTCTGGGTCCACCACGTCGCGACCCACACGGCGTCGCCTGATGCGACGACGTCGCCCTCGTCGTACACGGCCTTCGCCGACCAGGCCTGCGGTGCGACGGCCGACGCGTCGTCACCGACCACGATGCCGCGGCCGTTGGTGGCGAGGTATACGCGGCCGAACACATCCGGGTCGCCCTCGATGTCGGCGCCGATCCAGCCGAACTGGTGCTGGTCGTCGTTGATGCGCACCCACGTCGCACCGCCATCGACCGAGCGGTACACGCCGCGGACGCCCTCACGCGACGCCGCGGTGTAGATCACCGGTCCGGTCGCGCCCGGCGCAGCCTTGCCGAAGCCGACGGTGTCGGCCTCGGCGAACCCCGACGTCGCGGTCCAGGTCGCGCCGCCGTCCGTCGAGTGCCACAGCCCGTAGACGCCGCCCTCGTCGGAGCCGCCGGCGAGCCACACGTCGCCGATCGTGCCCGGCGTGGCGCCGAATCGCACGGGTCCTTCGGCGGGGAGCGTGCCGGACGACACGGCAGCGAAGGTCGCGCCGCCGTCGGTCGAGCGGGAGAACACCCCGCCCGCGAACGCGTACACGAGCGACGGATCCACCCGATCGCTCTCGACGCGGGCGCCGGCCGGAAGGCCCACGACGTCGGCGAACGTCGTGCCGCCGTCGGTCGAGCGGCGCACCGCGACGCCGTCCGGCGCCCACACGATGGACGAGCCGTCGGCGTTCACGGTGACGGTGCCCGATCCGGTCGCGCCGTCGGCGGCCGGCGAGGTCGTCCACGTCGCGCCGGAGTCGGTGGATGCCGCCACCACGCGCGCGCCGCTGCCGTCGGTGCCGGCACGCACGAGCACGTCGGGGGCGAGGCCCGCGGCATCCACACTCGTCCCGCCGCCGAAGTAGGGCGAACGGAAGCTCTGCGCAACCGTGCCGAGGTCGTCGTGGACGAAGCCGCCGAGGTCGAGCATGGCCGAGACGAGGTCGACGTCGCCGGCCGGGGCGACGAGGTCCTGGATCGCGGTCTCTTCGATGCCGAACGCCTCGGGCGTCAGGTGGATCGTGCCGCCCGGCTGGTCCCACGCGGTGAGGTCCTCGCTGCGGTAGATCGTCGCGCCCGTGCCGTACATGAGCTCATCGGAGTCGAACGGGTCGATCTCGAGCGCCGACACCATCCAGCCGAGCTTGGGCGCGGGCTCGGACCACGGCACCGGTGCGCCGGCGTCCTTGCCGAACGTCAGCCACGGCACCTCGTCGACGGACTGCTCGTAGCGGGCGGTGAGGGTGGTGCCGCCCTCGGCCGGGTACGCGTACTCCCAGATCGGGCTCCAGGTCGCGCCGCGGTCGGTGGAGCGGAAGATGAGGATGTCCGGCCACCACTGGATCTGCGAGGCGACCATGATCGTGTCGGGGTCGCTCTTGTCGACGGTGAGGCCGCCGAAGCCGAAGTCGACACCGACCGGACGGTAGTCCGGCGTGATGTTCGTCCACGTGCCGTCGTCGAGGCCGTAGCGCCACACCTCGCCGTCGGACCCGTCGTACGGGCCCGACGTGTTGCTCGTCGTCAGGTACAGGAAGCGGCCGTCCTCGTCGATCACGCCGTGGTGCGGCAGGAAGCCCTTCGGCGCGCCGGCCACCGGGGCCCACGTGACGCCCGCGTCGTCGGAGCGGTACAGGATGTCGTCGGTGTCGGCCACGGCGGTGAAGATCGTGCGCGTCGGCCCGCCGGCATCGGTTCCCGCCCTGTCGAACGCGGTCCACAGCACGCCGAGGTTCTGCATCAGGTACGAGTTGCCCGACCCGGCGTCGGGCACGAAGTCGCCCACGTTCGGGAAGGAGTCGACCTTCGTGAAGGTCGCGCCCGCGTCGGTCGAGCGCCACAGGCCCTGGCCGGACTCGGCGCCGTAGTACAGCACGTCGTCGTCGTTCGGGTCGATCTGCAGTCGCTCGCCGATGCCGCGCCCCGGCATGTTGCCGCCGACCTTGAACGGCAGCGCGCTCGCCTGCCACGTGGCGCCGTAGTCGTCCGAGCGCAGGATCGCCCCGTTCGAGGGGTCCCACTCGTTCGTGTACATGCCGGTCGCGACGTACACGCGGCTGGTGTCGACCGGATCGGTGGCCAGGCTCAGCACGCCGAGGCGGTTCCAGTCGTCCCACCCGACATGGTCCAGCAGCGGCACCCACTCGTCGGTGGTGCGGTCCAGGCGGTAGGCGCCGCCGATGTCGGTGCGGGCGTAGACGAGCCCGGGTTCGGTCTGGTTGTAGACGATGCCCGGCACGTAGCCGCCGCCCGAGATGGCCGCGTTCGACCATTCGTAGGAAGGGGTGGATGCCGCCTCCCCGCCATCGGCTGTGCCCGAGGCCTGCGGGCTCGGCGCCGCCGTCGCCGGTGCGGCGATGGCGAGGGGGAGGACGACGCCGGCCGTGACGACGAGTCCGACCGCTGAACGTCTGAATCTCACGATGAAACACTCCTGTCGTGTTCGGTGAGGGTCTTCTTCGACCCGATCGAGACGAGCTCGATCGATCGCGACACTATCGAAGCGCTTCGAGCAAGTCGAGCACTATTTCTCCCGCGACCTCTTGACGCCGGCATCCAGATGTGTACGGTGTGAACATACGCATTCGCCATCCGGAGGTCCTGATGCAGAGCACGACCGAGAACGCCCTCCCGCCCGTCGTCGACGCCGAGGCCTGGCGTCGCGAGCTCGCCGAGCTCAGAGTCCGCGAGAAGGCGGCCACACGTGAGCTCGACGCGATCGCCGCGCAGCGGCGGCGCCTGCCAATGGTGGAACTGCCCGACTACACCCTGGTCGGCAAGGACGGACCGATCCGGCTGGTCGACGTGTTCGAGGGCCGCTCGCAGCTGATCACGTACCACCACATGTGGTTCCCCGGAAAGCAATGGCACTGCGCCGGCTGCACCGGCTACACGTCGCAGTTCGCCCGCCTCGGGTTTCTGGAGCCGTACGACGCCCGCTTCGTTATCGTCACGCAGGGTCCGATCGGCGAAGCGCTTGCGTACCGAGAGAAGGTCGGCAACCGCATGGAGTGGTACTCGACGGCCGACAGCCCGTTCGGCGCCGATGTCGACGCACCACCGGACGGCGGCTTCGCGGTCAACGTCTTCCTGCGCGACGGCGACACCGTGTACCGCACCTGGCACACCAACGGCCGCGGCACCGAGCAGTTGAGCTACACGTTCCCGCTCGTCGACGCGCTGCCCTACGGGCGGCGCGAGCTGTGGCAGGACTCGCCCGAGGGCTGGCCGCAGTCCGACGCGTACGAGGGGTGGCTCACGTCGCAGAAGGTCGCCGAGCTGTACGGGCCGGGCCCGAACCGCTGATCAGACTGCGCATGGCGGCACGAGACCTGAGGAGTCCGGGTCTCGCGACCCCCGCGATTTCAGGTAGGGTCGCCCGATGATGCGTCAGCGAAGGATCGGCCGGGTTCTGCGAGCGGTCATGGCGCCGGCTGCGGCCGCGGTTGCGACGGTTGCGCTCGCGGGCTGCTTCATGATCCCGCTCGCCGACGGGCGCTCGCCGTTCGACGACCCGTTCGGACCGAGCTTCACCGAGGTGCGCGCGCAGCTCCCCGCGTTGCAGGAAGCGCTCGACGAGGCGCTGACGGGCGACGACTGGGCGGCGCAGGCGGTGGTCGCGAGCGACAACTGCGAGGGAGCGTGCAACCTGCGCCTCGGCATCGACCTCGCGCCGAGCAGCGCGTCGGCGGAGGATGCGGTCGCGGCGGCTCCCGACGCGGCGTCGTCGGGCTGGCTCGATCTGGCGGTCCCGCCGGAGACGCTCAGCGCGATCCTCGAGGCCGGGGCGCCGGTCGCCGCCGACGCGAAGCGCGACCTCACGGTGTCGGCGCGGTGCCTGGGCGAGGCCGTCACGGACGCCACGGGGGCCGAGGTGACAGTGTGCGCCGACCTCACCGATATCGCGCAGGCGATCACCGGCTCGGACGACGACTACTTCGACGGCCCGTTCTTCAGCGCGGCTCCCGACGAGATCACCCTGCGGACGTCCACGTGGGCGGTCGACGAGATCCTGTCGCGGATCGAGTGAGGTCCGCGTGCGGGGCGCCTCGCGGACCCCGGCACGCCGACGATCACGACAGCTGTTCGGTGAGCGCGTCGATGACGGCTGACTCGACGCCTCCGGCGCCCGCGAGGAAGTGGGCGATCTGGGGGTAGATCGTCATGCTGCCGCCGGCGATGCCCGGCGCGTCGGCATCCCATCCGCCCTCGTAGCTGCCCCACGCCGGGGCGAGCGGGAGGAGGAAGTTGTCGGCGGGGATGTACGAGTTGGTCTCGTTCGCATAGCCGCCGATCATCAGCTCCTCGGCGCCGCCGAATCTCAGCCGGAAGTACGCGCCGTAGCCGCTGACCAGCTCGCCGCCGACGAAGGCGAGCTGCACGCCCGGATCTCCGCCGATGCGCCACACCTGCGACGGATTCTGCACACTGGTCGCATACGTGCCGTTGTCGATCCGGTCCACCATCGCGGCGCCATGGCGCGCATACCAGGCCGGCAGGCCCGCGGGATTGAGCATTCGCACCTCGAACGTCGCCCTCACCGCAGCCAGGTTGGCCGGCGACTCGTCGATGTCCAACGGGAGAGTGACCTCGCGGAAGTCGGAGCTGATCGGCCCGGAGAGGATGCGACCGGAATCCGCGGCGTCGATCACCGCGTGGCCTGCCGCCTGTCCGTGCTCATCGCGGAGCGCCCAGCTGCGCACACCCGCCGGGTCCTGGTCGCCGGCCGGCCCGGGAATGAACAGGGCGAACGCGGACGTCTCGTCCTCGATCACCGCGCACGCCGCAGCAGGCCAGTCGCCGTCCCACAGTTCCTGGCCTCCCGCGCTGACGGGGTGGCAGCCGTAGCTGAAGAGGACCGCGCGGAGATCGCCGTTGAGACGGCGGGCGACAAGGACGGGAACGTCCGTCTCGACGGTGCCCAGACCGGCACGGTTGTACGCGAAACCGGCGGCGGTCACGCCGTACTCCAACTGGACCTTCAACCGTCGCGATGCGAGCGCCCTCGTGACGACGGCCACGATGCGATCCTGCAGCCACGCGGTGTACACGTCGACCAGGGCGAGCTCACCTGGACCCATGCCGTACGTGATCACGGGGTCGAGGGTTCGGCCGATCACCGGGCCGTTATGGGTGTGGCTGGCCACGAGCACGATGTCAGAGGACTGCCAGGCCGCCAGCGGCACCAGTCGCGCCCTCAGCGCGAGGTGCAGCGCACGGGGGATCCCGAGGATGTCCAGCGACACGATCGCGAACGGATGCCGCTCCTGCCAGATCACCACGCAGCGGGCGTAGAGCGGTCGGGCGTGCGGCGTGTCGTCAGCCACCCGGCGAGGGCCGGTCAGTGATCCGTACCCGGCCATGAAGGGGTTCATTCCCGGCGGCGGCGTGATGTCCATCTTTGCGCTGGAGACCAGAAAGCTCATCGGACCCGCTCCCTTCGCGGAACCTCGAGCGGACGACACGCCGCTTCTCTGCGAGCAACTTAGCGCCGTTTCGCCTCCGAAACACCACCGTCCCGCCATCGCGCGCCCGTGGCCCGTCGCACTGTCGTCGCCGCCCCGACCCCTATGGCGGACGCCGCACCCCGGCCGGGGTGCGGCATCCGCGTCTTCACCGCGAAAGCGGGGGTCAGTACCAGTTGACCGCCTGCGAATGCGCCCATGCGGCGCACGGCGTGCCGTACGAACCGGCGATGTAGCCGAGGCCCCACGCGATCTGCGTGGCGGCGTTGGTCTGCCAGTCGGCGCCGGCGCTGGCCATCTTGTTGCCGGGCAGCGACTGCGGGATGCCGGTCGCGCCGCCGTTGCTGTTGTAGGCCTGGTAGTTCCAGCCGGACTCCTTGGTCCACAGCGACTCGAGGCACGAGAACTGGCTGTCGCCCCAGCCGTAGTTGGCCGCGGCCATCTGGCGTGCCGTGGCCTTCGCGCCCTCGGGGGTGTTGGCGGCGGCGAGGGCGGCAGCGGCCTCCTCGGCCTGGCGCTGCGCCTCGGCGGCGGCGGCGGCGGCCGCGGCCGCGGCCTCCTCGGCAGCCTTCTGGGCCTTCGCGGCGTCGAGGTGCTCTCGCAGATCTGCGACGCGGGTGGTGACCTCCTCCGTCGCCGACGAGGTGTCGGCCGCGAGGCCGGGCAGCAGCAGCGCCGGCACGATGTCGAGCTGGGCGAGGCGGTCCGTGGTCTTGGTGAGGTCCTTGGTGTCGACCGACGTGTCGGTCATGCCGATGTCGAGGCCGGTGGCGGCGATGTCGGTGGTGATGCTGTCGGCCTCCGTCTGGGCCACGCGGGCGGCGAGCAGCGTGCTCTTCGCCTCGGCGCGGATGTCGCGCAGCGTGTGGACGGTGGCGTCGGGTGCGGCGACCGAGGCGATGGCGGTGGCGGCCATCGGGGCGGCGGCGGCGAGGCTCGGGGAGGCGAGGGTGAGGCCGGTCGTGACGACGATTCCGAGAGCGGTTCCGGCGGCGACGGCCGCGGCGGTGAAGCGGCGGCGGGGGCGGCGGGCAGGGGCGATCTGGTCTGAGTGCATGACGAACGTACGATCCTTCGGGGGTTCCGCGCCGTCGGGTACAGCGCGCCGCGTCCTCGGGTCGGACGCATCAAGTCCCCGAGTCTGCCTCATCGCTTCTGGACGACTTCTGGCGTTTTCCTGGAAGAACCGTGGGAAGGGTTTTCCCGGAAAGTCCTGATCCGGGGTAGTGGAACGGGAGCCGAGGGAGGCCGCCTTGGTGCCTCCGCGGTGAATCGCTCGCGTGAATTCCGATTCACTTAACTCTTGTCCTACGGCGCGAGGATGCGGCATGCTTGCCGCAGCGACGGCGCACCAGGAGGCACCCCATGACGTTGACCGCAGCGCAGCGGGCGACATTCGAGTTCATCTTCGACACCTTCGCCCCGGGCGACGGCGACGGCATCCCCTCGGCGACGCAGCTCGGGGCGGTCCCGATCGCCGAGGGCATGCTCGAAGCCAACCCGCGCGCCGAGGAGGCGGAGCTGCTGGCGCGCGTGCTGTCACTGTGGGACACGCCGGTCGGCGGCATCCTGCTCGGCATCGGACCCCGGCGGTTCTCCTCGCTGCCCGCGGCCCGGCGTGAGGCGGCGCTGATCGCGATGTCGGATTCGCGGATGCCGCTCAAGCGCGTGCTGTTCCAGAACCTCAAGTCCGCGGCGATGCTGTCGTACTACATCTCACCGGGCGCCGACGGGTCGTCGCCCCTGTGGGCAGCGATGGGCTACCCCGGCCCGCCCGGGCCGCGCGCCGATGCCGTCGCCCCGCCGCTGCACCCGCGGACGCCGGTGTCGGATCTCTCGCTCGACTGCGACGTGGTCGTGGTCGGCTCCGGCGCGGGCGGCGGCACCGCCGCGGCGGTGCTGGCCGCCGAGGGCTACGACGTCGTGGTGCTCGAGAAGGGTGCGTACTACGACGACCGCGACTTCGACGGCAGTGAACTGGGCGGCCTCGCCCGGCTGTACGCGCCGGGCCCGTCGGCGACGGCGGAAGGGCAGCTGAGCATCCTGTCGGCGCAGTGCCTCGGCGGCGGGACTGTCGTGAACTTCTCCACGTCGTTCCGCACCCCCGACCACGTGCGCGCCGAGTGGGCGGCGCACGGCGTGCCGCAGTTCGCCACCGACGAGTACGACCAGGCGCTGGACGCCGTGTGGCGCCGGCTGGGCGTCAACGGCTCGTACAGCGAGCCGTCGCACCGCGACCGCATCATGGAGCGCGGACTGACCGAGCTCGGCTGGCACGTCGGCGCGCTGGAGCGCAACGTCGTCGGCTGCGACACCGGCCTCGAATGCGGCCGATGCGGCTACGGCTGCCGGATCGGCGCCAAGCAGTCGACCGCCAAGACGTGGCTGGCAGACGCCGAGTCCGCCGGAGCGCGTCTGTTCACCGGTGTCGACGTGCGCCGTGTCGAGGTCGACGGCGGCCGCGCCACCGGTGTGACCGGGAGCACGGCCGACGGCCGCACGGTGGCCGTGCGCGCCCGTGCGGTGGTCGTCGCAGGCGGCAGCGTGCAGACGCCCGCGCTGCTGCGACGCTCGGGGCTGCAGAATCCGAACATCGGCAAGCACCTCCGCCTGCACCCCGCCACCGCGGTGTGGGCGGAGTTCGACGAAGAGGTCCGCCCGTGGGAGGGTGCGATGCAGTCGCGCTACTCGGCCGAGCACGCCGACCTCGACGGCTCGGGGTACGGCGTCGTCTACGAGACGGCGGCCGCCAACCCCGGACTGTCGGTCGCGTTCCAGTCGTGGCGCGGTGCGGCGACGCACCTCGACGTGATGAAGCGGCTGGCGCACTACTCCAGCGTCGGCGTCATCGCCCGCGACCAGGACGCCGGCGAGGTGCGGGTCGACAAGAACGGCGAGCCGACGCTGCACTACACGCTGTCCGAGCGCGATGCGCGACGCGTGCAGGCCGGGGTCGCCGGGGCCTCCCGCATCCTCGAAGCCGCCGGTGCGCGCCGGATGTTCTCGGGCCACCAGGCGGGGATCGAATGGGTCCGCTCCAGTGGCGAGCCCCTCGACGCCTTCATCGCCCGCTGCGACGCCGCCGGCTACGGCCCGGGCCGCTGCTCGATGGCCGCGCTGCACATCATGGGGAGCGCCCGCATGGGCGGCTCGGCCGAGACGAGCGCGGTCGACGCCGACGGCGCGACGTGGGAGGTGCCGAACCTCGTCGTCGCCGACGCGTCGACCTTCCCGACCGCATCGGGCGTCAACCCGATGATCACGATCGAGGCCATCGCCTACATGAGTGCGACCCGGCTGGCCGGGCGGCTGCGCGCCTGAGGGTGCGCGGACGAGAGCGGGAGTGGATGCCGGGCGCCCGGCATCCACTCCCGCTCTCGGGCGATCAGCGGCGGTGTGCCGCGTAGTACGCCAGCAGTGCGCGCGTCGAGGCGTCCTGCGCAGCGATCGCCTCGGCGTCGCCCTCGATGGCGGGCGCGATCTGCAGGGCGAGCTGCTTGCCGAGCTCGACGCCCCACTGGTCGAACGAGTTGACGCCCCAGATCACGCCCTGCGTGAAGGTGATGTGCTCGTAGAGCGCCACCAGCTGGCCGAGCACCGTCGGCGTGAGCGCGGGGGCGAAGATCGACGTCGTCGGCTTGTTGCCGGCGAACGTGCGGGCGGCCACGAGGGCCCCCGTCGTGCCTTCGGCCTCGACCTCTCCGGCCGTCTTGCCGAACGCGAGCGCCTTGGTCTGAGCGAGGAAGTTCGACAGGAACAGGCCGTGCACGTCGCGGCCGCCGTCTTCCAGCGGGTACGCGGGGTTCGCGAACGCGATGAAGTCGGCGGGGATCAGGCGCGTGCCCTGGTGGATCAGCTGGTAGAACGCGTGCTGGCCGTTGGTGCCGGGCTCGCCCCAGAACACCTCGCCGGTGTCGGTGGTCACCGGCGACCCGTCCCAGCGCACCGACTTGCCGTTGGACTCCATCGTGAGCTGCTGAAGGTACGCGGCGAAGCGACTCAGCTGCTGCGCGTACGGGAGCACCGCGTGCGACTGCGCGCCGAGGAAGTTCGAGTACCAGACGTTGAGGAGGCCCATGAGCACCGGCACGTTGCGCTCGAGCGGCGTCGTGCGCACGTGCTCGTCGACGGCGTGGAAGCCGGCGAGCAGCTCGCGGAACACGTCGGGGCCGAGCTCGATCATGAGCGACAGGCCGATGGCGGAGTCGACCGAGTAGCGGCCGCCCACCCAGTCCCAGAAGCCGAACGCGTTGACGGGGTCGATGCCGAACGCGGCGACCTTGTCGAGAGCGGTCGACACGGCGACGAAGTGGTGCGCGACGGCATCCGTCTTCGCCTCGTCGGAGCCGTCGATCGCGCCGGAGGACTGCAGGCCCGCCCACAGCCAGTCGCGCGCGAGGCGCGCGTTGGTGAGCGTCTCGAGCGTGGTGAAGGTCTTGGAGGCGACGATGAAGAGCGTGGTCTCGGGGTCGAGGTCCTTCGTCTTGTCGGCGATGTCGAACGGGTCGATGTTCGACACGAAGCGGGCCTGGATGCCGGCTGTCGCATACGGCTCCAGCGCCGCCGAGATCATGACGGGGCCGAGGTCGGAGCCGCCGATGCCGATGTTGACGATGTGCGTGACCTTCTTGCCCGTCACGCCGGTCCACTCGCCCGCGCGCACGCGGTCGGCGAACGCGGTCATCGCCGAGAGCACCGACTGCACGGCGGCGTCGATGTCCTGCCCGTCGACGACGAGCGCGGGCTCGGCGCCGGCGGGACGGCGCAGCGCCGTGTGCAGCACCGCGCGGTCCTCGGTGGTGTTGATGTGCGCGCCGGCGAGCATCGCCGCGTACCGCTCGGCGACGCCGGTCTGCTCGGCCAGGCGCACGAGGGCGGCGAGGATCTCATCGGTCACGAGATTCTTCGACAGGTCCACGTGCAGGTCGGCGAGCTCGAAGCTCAGCCGTTCGGCGCGGTGCGGATCGGTCTGGAACCAATCGCGCAGGTCGGGGGCGAACGAATCCCGGATCGAGCTGAGCTCGGACCAGGCGGGCGTGGCGGTGGCATCGACGGGAGCGGTCACGCACCCTAAGTTACCCGCGCCGCTGTACGGGGTGGTTTCGTGTTGCGCACGATCGGGCTCCCGCCGGAGTGAGCCGCGTAGGCTCGAGGTGATGCCTTTCCCCTCTCCAGACCTGCGCCTGATCGCCGTCGACATGGACGGCACCCTGCTCGACGGAGACGGCCGCATCCCCGATGCGCTGTGGCCGCTGCTGGACCGGCTGCACGAGCGCGGCATCCGCTTCGCCCCGGCGAGCGGGCGGCAGCTCGCCACCCTGCAGCGTGCCTTCGCCGACCACCTCGACCACATGGTGTTCATCGCCGAGAACGGTGCGTACGTCGTCGAGGGCGGGACCGAGATCAGCTCGGATGCGATGGATGCCGCCTTCACGGCATCGCTCATCGCCCGCGTCCGCGCGCTCGAGGGCCGGGATCTCGGCGTCGTCGTGTGCGGCAAGCAGTCGGCGTACATCGAGCGCGCCGACGACGCGTTCCGCGCCGAGGCCGACAAGTACTACGCGCGCCTGCAGGTCGTCGGTGACCTGCTCCAGGTCGACGACCAGATCCTCAAGGTCGCGATCTTCGATTTCGCCTCCGCCGCACAGACCGCCCCCGCGCTGGAGGACCTGCGCGCGACCCACCAGGTCGTGGTGTCGGGCGAGCACTGGATCGACGTCATGAACCTCGGCGTCAACAAGGGCGTCGCCCTCGAGCGCCTGCAGGCGGCGACCGGCGTCACCCGCGACCAGACCGCCGTGTTCGGCGACTATCTGAACGACCTCGAGATGATGGATGCCGCCGCCCTCTCGTTCGCGATGGCCAACGCCCACCCGCTCGTGGCCGAGCGCGCGAGGTTCCGGGCGCCGTCGAACCTCGACCACGGCGTCCTCACCACGATCGAGAAGCTCCTGGACGGCCTTCCCGACGACGGGGCCTGAGACGCCTGGCGTCGAGAGCGCCCGATGTCGACGCTCGCACGGGCGCGTCGTCCCGATCGACCCGCCGCGATCGGTACCTTGTGGGCATGGCCGTCAGTCAGACCCGTCGCGCGCGTGCGTCGCGCCGGCGCGCGCGCCGCGTCGCGGCGGCGGACAACGACCTCACCCTCGAGGAGTGGGAGGCGCTGCTGGAGGCCTGGGGTGCCTGCGCATACTGCGGCGCCGACGGCGTCGCCCTGCAGAAGGACTGCGTGCAGCCCATCTCGCGAGGCGGGCGCTACACGTTCGAGAACGTCGTCCCGGCGTGCCGCTCGTGCAACGCCTCCAAGAGCAACGACGAGGTCACCGGGTGGCTCCGTCGCAAACGACTCGATGAGCGCGCGTTCCTGCTGCGCCATGTCGAGGTCCTCGCCGCGTGGCGCGGCCTGACGCTCACGCCGGCCGATCCCGGCCCGTGAATCGTCCACCGCTGCCGCACGGACGAGAAGCGGCCCGCGCGATTCGGGTTCGCGCGGGCCGCTGGTTCGTGACGAGGCCTACTGCGCGGCGTAGCCGCCGTCGACCAGGTGGTAGCTGCCGCTGACGAAGCTCGCGGCGTCCGAGGCGAGGAAGGCCACCAGGTCGGCGACCTCCTGCGCGTCGCCGAGCCGGCCGAGGGCGTGCTTGCCGGCGAGGGCGGCCTGCGCGTCGGCGTCGAGGTTCGCGTCGACGAGCGGGGTGTGGATGAAGCCCGGGCCGACCGCGTTCACGCGCACGCCCTGCGTGCCGTACTCGAGGGCGGCGTTCTTGGTCAGGCCGACGACGCCGTGCTTGGCGGCGACGTAGGCCGACGACATCGGGATGCCGACCGAGCCGAGCACCGACGAGATGTTGACGATCGAGCCGCCGCCGTTCTTCGCGATGGCCGGGGCCTGTGCACGCGTGCCGTAGAACACGGCGTTCAGGTTGATCTCGATGACCTTCTGCCACGAGTCGATCGGGTACTCGCCGACGGGGGCTGCGGCGCCGCCGATGCCCGCGTTGTTCACTGCGATCCGCAGAGGAGCGAGGGCCTCCGCGGCGTCGACAGCGGCCTGGCCGACCGCGGGGTCCGACACGTCGCCGACGAACGCGACGGCGGTGCCGCCCGCGCCGGTGATCTCGGCGACCACCGCGTCCGCGGCCTCCTGTCGCACGTCGGCGACCAGCACTGCGGCGCCGTTCGCGGCGAGAGTGAGGGCGACCGCCCGGCCGATGCCGGATCCGGCGCCCGTGACGATGGCGGAGCGGTCCGCGACATCGTACGTAGCCATGATGTACCTCCGTTGGTGGCGTCATCGTGTGGCGCCGATCCTGTCTCCGACAGTTGTCGGATATACATGAGTTAACCTACACCTGTCGAAAAGATTCCCGGAGGTGCGATGGACCCCCGCAAGCAGCGCAGCCGTGAGCGTCTGTACGCCGCCGCGCTCGAGCTGGCCGCCGAGCACGCGATCTCGGAGCTCTCGGTCACGCAGCTCGCCGACGCCGCCGGGGTGCACCGCTCGACCTTCTACGAGCACGCCGACTCGCCCGGATCGCTGGTCGAGTCAGCGCTCACGGCCGAGCTCGACGACCTGCGCGCCGCCCTCATGACCGACCGATCGGATGCCGCCACCGCACTGGTCACCGTCACTCGGGGCGTGCTGGAGCACATCCTGCGCCATGCCGACATCTACCGCCGCGAGCTGTCCGGCGGAGGCGGTGCGCTCCACGCGATGCTGAGCCGTCACTTCCGGGGGACGACCGAGGCGCTCCTCGAACGCGGGCGGGTCGAGCTCGACGTGGTCGTCGGCGGGATGCCGCACGCCGACGTCGCCGACGCGGCCGCACGGTTCCTGGCCGACGGCACCGTGGGCCTCATCGACGGGTGGCTGCGGCATCCCGATCCGAAGGTCGAGCTGTTCCTGCGCACCTACGCCGCGCTCCTGCCGGACTGGTGGCCGCACCGCCCTGCGGTGTGACAGGGTGCGGCGTCAGCCGGCGTCGCGCGGTGCGAGCAGCGCGATCCCGTCCACCACGGCGCGGTGGGTGGCGGGGGAGCCGAGCACCCGGAAATGGCCCGACACGGGCACCTGGACGTTGACGGCGCCGTCGAGGGCGCTGCCCTCGGGGATGTGTGGATCGAAGGGGCCGAAGACCGACACGATGCGCGAGTTCACCCCGGTCTCGCCCGTGAGCGCCACGATCGTGACGTCGGCGGGACGGAACGCGCGGATGCTCGGATCGACGAACAGGCGCGCGAGCTTCGACCCGTGGAACGGCGTCGCCACCGCGACGAGTCCGAGGAGCCCGAGCGGCGGGGTCGGGCTGTCGGATGTCGCCGCGCCGGACGACACGAGCACGTGCTTGCCGATGAGCCCGCCCTTGCTGTGCGCGACGAGCACGCGTCCGGCCGGCGCGGCAGGCGTCTCGCCGAGCAGCCCGGCCAGGCGATCGGCGGTCTGCGGGATGCTGCGCCGGTTCACCCCGAGCCCGTGCACGACGCGCACCCGGTGCCCGGCCGCGGCCAGTGCGTCGCCGAGCGGCCGCAGGAACGTCCAGTGCTCGTACACCCCGGGCACGAGGTACACCTCGGGGAGCCCGGGGTCGCCGTGGCGCCACGCGTCGGGATCCGGTCGCGGCCGGCCGATCGCCCACGGGAACGACAGCACGGCGAGCTGGCGCCGGGCGGCGTAGAGGTAGTCCGCCGCCCACCAGAGCCCGCGGCGCAGCAGCGAGGGGTGCGCGGCGGGGGCGTCTGACATGCGCGTCAGTCTAGGAGGTCGCGGGGGCGGGCGCGGGTGCACCGATGACACCGGTGATGGCCGACTCCACGACCGCCGCCGCGAGCGCGTCGACGACCGCCGCGGGCTGCCAGCGCACCGGGCCGTGCACCGCGATGTCGGCGAAGCCGTGGACCGCCGACCAGCACGCCCACTCGGCGAACGGCCGTCTGCCGGCGGCGAGGGCGCCGGCATCCACCATCGCATCGAGCGTCTCCATCAGCAGGCGGAAGGGCGCGACGATCTCGTCGTCGAGGGTGACGATGCCGGCGCTCGCCTCGGAGTCCTGCGTGAAGAAGGCCGTCTCGAACCAGCCCGGCTCGGCGCGGGCGAATGCGATGTACGCGAAGCCGACGCGACGCAGGCGCTCGATCGAGGCGTCGCGCGGGGGCAGGTCGCCCGGCGTCGCGGCGACACGCGTGAGGATCGCGTCGGCGAGGGCGCGCTGCGCCTCGTGCGCGACAGCGTGCACCAGGGCGACGCGGTCGGCGAAGTGGCGGTACGCGGCGTTGGGCGAGACGCCGACGGCGCGCGTGGCCTCGCGCAGCGTGACCGCGGCGGGGCCGCCGGTGCGGGCCAGCGTGAGCCCTTCGTCGATGAGGGCCCTGCGCAGATCGCCGTGGTGATAGGTGCGCACCGCAGATGAGGTCATTGCGCGCTCCCGCTCTGGTGTGTACGGTGTGAACATCTCGATGTGAACAGTGTCCACATTGAGTGTAGGCCCCCGCCAGACCGCCATCGACGCCGAACACGCCGGAGCAGCCCCTCATGACGCAATCAGCCCCCGGACCCCGCACCCTGCGCGCCTTCCACCAGGTGCTGGTCAACACGGCTCTGGCGAATGTGACCAGCAGCTACCTGTGGTTCGCGCTGACGTTCTGGGTCTACCTCGAGACGCAGTCGGTGCTGGCCACCGCGATCATCGGCGGCTCGTACATGCTGCTGGTCGCCGTCTTCGGCGTCGTGTTCGGCGTCATCGTCGACCACATGAAGAAGAAGGCCGTCATGATGCTGTCGAGCATCGTCACGACGGTCGCCTACCTCGTGGCCGGAGCGATGTTCCTCTCGTTCCCCGAGAGCGCGCTGCTGGACTGGGGCGGCCCGTGGTTCTGGGTGTTCGCCGGCGTCATCCTCGTCGGGGGCGTCGTCGAGAACCTGCGCAACATCGCGCTGTCGACGACCGTGACCCTGCTCGTGCCGGCCGAGCGCCGCGACCGTGCCAACGGCCTCGTGGGCGCCGTCCAGGGCATCGCCTTCATGGTGACCAGCGTGTTCTCGGGCCTGTCGATCGGCATCCTCGGGATGGGCTGGACCGTGGCGATCGCGATCGCCGCGACCGGCATCGCGCTGATCCACCTGCTGTTCGTGCCGATCCCCGAGCGCGGCGTCGTGCGCACCGAGGGCGACGCGCCGAAGGGCTTCGGGTTCCGCGGCGTGATCCCGGCGGTGCTGGCCGTGCCGGGCCTGCTCGCCCTCGTGCTCTTCTCGACCTTCAACAATCTCGTGGGCGGCGTCTTCATGGCGCTCATGGATCCGTACGGGCTGACCCTGTTCTCGGTCGAGATGTGGGGCGTCGTCCTGGGCGTCACGAGCTTCGGCTTCATCATCGGCGGCGCGCTCGTCGCGAAGTTCGGCCTGGGCAAGAACCCGGTGCGCACGATGCTGCTGGTCAACATCGGCATCGCCCTGCTCGGCATGACCTTCGCCATCCGCGAGCAGTGGTGGATCTACGCGCTCGGCATCCTCGTCTTCATGTGCCTCATGCCGATCGCCGAGGCCTCCGAGCAGACCATCGTGCAGCGGGTCGTGCCGTTCGACAAGCAGGGGCGCGTCTTCGGCTTCGCCGCGAGCGTCGAGTCGGCGGCCGCGCCGATCTCGGCCTTCATCATCGGTCCGCTCGCACAGTTCTGGCTCATCCCGTTCATGGAGTCGCCCGAGGGGCAGGGGCGGTTCGGCTGGCTGCTCGGCGAGGGCGAGGCCCGTGGCATCGCGCTGGCCTTCGTCGGCGCGAGCCTCGTGCTGCTGCTGGTCGTGCTGCTCGCGTTCGTGTCGAAGCCCTACCGCGAGCTGAGCGACGCGTACGCCGCCGCGGCTCCGCCCGCCGACGGCGCGGAGTCCGATGCCGCCCCCGGGGTCACGGCGATGATCGGCGAGGCGGGCGAAGACCTGCGTTCCGGTCTGCGCTGACCCTCGAATCGGTGTGTCGGGTCAGAACCGGGTGAGACCCGCGATCGCCGCCTCATCGGGACGGCCCGCGAACACGTCGAGGGCGAAGCCCGCGGTGTCGACCGCGATGGTCAGCAGCGTCGCCCACTGGTCGAGGCGGGGGAGCGCGGGGTCCGGGGTCATGCATACCGCCGCGTCGGCGCCCGCGCCGCCGCACACGGCGCGCGCCCGGGCCGCGGGATCGAGACCGGCCAGGCTGCCGCGCACCCCGTCGAGGTGCGCGTAGCGCTCGGCGGTCGTCGAGTCGGGCGGCATCGTGTCGCCCGCGAACAGCGCGGGGTCGAGGAAGTGGTTGGTGTGGAAGAGCCAGCCGTCCTCGGCCGGCTCGACGACGCCGAGGCCCGCGGGCGAGAGCTCGAGCGAGGCGGCGTGCGAGCCGGAAGGATCGGACGTGAACACGGTGAGCACCGTCGAGGCGCTCACCGTCGCGCTGGAGGCGAGGCGCCGGGCGTCGTCGAGCGAGCGGGCCTCATCGAGGATGCGCCGGGCGATCGCGTGCACCGGCACCCCGCCCGCGGCGGAGTCCGACGCGTGCGAGAGGATGTTGAAGTGCAGGCCCAGCCCGGCGCTGTTGACGCCGATCTTGGCGGCAGTGCCGAACTCGGTGAACAGCTTGACGTGCAGGCCGGCGCTCGACGGGAAGGCGACGAGGAGTCCCTCGGGCACGAGGAAGTCGTGCCAGTCCCACGTCTGGATCGACTCGGCGGCGCGGCCGGCGCCGACGTGCACAGCGGTGGAGCACTCGCCCTCGGCGCGGGGCGGTGCCGCCGCCAGGATCTCGGTGCGCGCCCCCACCGCGGCCAGGCGCCAGCGGTCGACGTCCGCCGCGTCGGCGATGGCGTCGGCCTCTGCGGCCATGCCTGGATCCCAGGCTTCGAGCGCGCCACGGCTGCGCTCGGCGATCCCGCGCACGTCGGGCGAGGGGATGCCGAGCTCGGCGAAGTGCGCCAGGTACAGGTCCGCCGTGCGCCGGTACTGCGCGGAGAACGCCGCGCCCAGCTCGCGTCCGCGGGCGACCGGGTCGCCCGCGGCCGTGATGAAGGTGCGCAGCCGCATCCGTCAGTCCAGCTCGGGCGTGCGCGGGGGAGCGGTGCGGCGGGGACGGAGGGCCTCGAAGGCCGCAGCCCACGCGAGCAGCTCGGGGTCGGAGTACGCGGGTCCGGCGATCGTGAGGCCGACCGGCATCCCGATGTCGGACATCGTGCCCATCGGCACCGTGACTGTCGGGATGCCGAGGTGGCGGATCGCGAGGTTGCCGTTGGCGACCCACACGCCGTTGCGCCAGCCGAGGTCGGCGGATGCCTCGTTCACGTCCATGTCGGCGGGGCCCACGTCGGCCATCGCGGGGAAGAGCACCGCATCGAGGCCGAGGCGCAGCATCCATTCGTCGAGGTCGAGGCGGCGGGTCTCTTCGAGCCCGCGCAGCCCGTCTTCGAGCGTCGGGATGTCGGTGAACGAGGCGTACGGGTGCTCGCGCACCTGCGCGGGGTACTCCGCGATGTCGTCGTCGAATCCGGTGTAGCGGTCAGGCAGGGTGCCCTCGGGGTGCGGGAAGATCCGAGCGCCGTCGACGGCGGTCAGGGTGTCCAGGGCGGGGTCGCCGTTCGCGGCGAGGAAGTCCTCCCACGCCCACGCCGACAGGTCGACGATCTCTCGCCGCAGGAAGGCCTCGGTGACGAGCCCCCGGGTCTTGATCGTGGGGGCGCCCGGCCGGTCGCCCTCGTAGTTCGACACGGCCGGGAAGTCGACCTCGACGACGATCGCGCCCGCGGCCTCCAGGTCGCGGCGGGCCTGCTGCCAGAGCTCCAGCACCGAGTCGCGGGTCTGGATGCGCCGCCCGGTCGGGCCGCCGATGCCGCCGTCGGGGTTCGTGCCGGCCTCCGCGTCGGCGCCGATGTACATGCGGGGCACGCCGAAGCGGCGGCCCGCCAGCGTCGCCCGGGCACCGTCGACGCCCGCCGGCGCCAGCGCCGGGTACGACGCGGGGCGCGTGGCCGCGGCATCCGGGATCTCGATCCACGGCTGCGCGCGCCAGAAGTCGCCGCGCGTCTCGGGGTCCTCGGCGACCATGACATCGAGGAGCTCGAGCAGGTCTGCCATGGTGCGGGTGTGCGGCACGACGACGTCCATCGTCGGCACGAGCGGCCAGTTGCCGCGCACCGAGATGACCCCGCGGCTGGGCGTGTAGGCGCAGAGGGCGTTGTGGGATGCCGGGGCCCGGCCGCTCGACCACGTCTCTTCGCCGAGCCCGAACGCCGCGAAGCTCGCCGCGGTCGCGGTGCCCGAGCCGTTGGACGAACCGGAGCCGAACGCGCTCGTGAGGTAGCCGCCGTTGTAGGGGCTCTCGGCGCGGCCGTACACGCCGCGCTGCATGCCGCCGTTGGCCATGGGCGGCATGTTCGTGAGGCCCAGCAGCACGGCGCCGGCGCTGCGGAGCCGCTCGATCGAGAAGGCGTCGCGCTGCGCGACCAGGTCGGCGAACGCCGGAGAACCCGCCGCGACAGTCAGCCCGCGGGCCATGAACGAGTCCTTCGCGGTGTACGGGATGCCGTCGAGCGGTCCGAGCGGGCGGCCTTCGGCACGCCGGCGATCGGATGCCTCCGCGTCGGCGCGCGCTCCGGGATTGCGGACCACGACGGCGTTGAGGGCGGTTTCCGTGCCGAGCGCGTCGTAGGCGTCCACCCGTGCGAGGTACGCCTCCAGCAGCTCGACGCTCGTGACCTCGCCGGCCTCGAGCGCTGCCCGCAGCTGCGCGATCGTCTTCTCGACGACGGGATAGCGGCTCATCGGGCCACCGGTCCCTGAGCCTGTCGAACGGCCGGCTGCTGCTGGGTGATGCAGTGGATGCCGCCGCCGCCCGCGAAGATCTGACGGGCGTCGACGGTCACGGCGCGCCGGCCGGGGTAGGCCGCTTCGAGGATGTCGCGGGCCTGCGCATCGGCACGCTCCTCGCCGAAGCCGCACGCGATGACGCCGCCGTTCACGACGAGGTGGTTCACGTAGCTGTAGTCGACGAAGCCCTCGTGGTCGCGGAGCGTCTCGGGCGCGGGCAGGTCGATGATCTCGAAGGTGCGGCCGGCGGCATCCGTCTGCTCCTGCAGGAATGCGCGCAGCATGTGCGACACCTCGAAGTCGGGATGCTCGGGGTTCTGCTGCGCGTGCAGCAGGATGCGGCCGGGCGTCGGGATGGTCGCCACGATGTCGACGTGCCCGTTGGTGCCGAACTCGTCGTAGTCGCGGGTGAGGCCGCGGGGGAGCCATACGACCTTGGTGGCGCCGATCGTGCGGGCGAGCTCGGCCTCGACCCGCTCCTTGTCGGCGAACCGGTTGCGACGCGGGTCGAGCTGCACGGTCTCGGTGACCAGCACCGTGCCCTCGCCGTCGACGTGGATGCCGCCGCCCTCGTTCACGAGCAGCGAGCTGACGACCTCGGCGCCGACGAGTCCCGCGGTGAAGCGGGCGTGCGCGGCGGCCTTCGTCCACGACGCCCACTCGGGGGCGCCCCAGCCGTTGAAGATCCAGTCGACCGCGCCGAGCGTGCCGGGGCGTTCGTCGTCGACGACGAACGTCGGACCGTGGTCGCGGAACCAGAACTCGTCGACCGGCGTCTCGACGAGCGCGATGTCGGAGCTCAGCGCCTGCCGGGCGCGGGCGGACTTCGACGGGTCCACGAGCATCGTGACCGGCTCGAACTCGGCGACGGCGTTCGCGACGGCGCTCCACGCGGCGTAGAAGCGCTCCTGCTCGGCGGGGTCGCCGCCGAGCGTCGGTCCCTCGTTCGGGAACGCCATCCACGTGCGCTCGTGCGGATCGCCCTCGTGCGGCATCCTCCAGGCCATCGTCAGCCCCTTCGCTCTCGGCCGGCGTCGACGCCGGAAGTAATTGATCTAGCGATCAATACAGACAGTATCTATGCTGGCGAGACCATGTCAAGCACAGTGCCCCGGCCCCGCACCCGCAAGGCCCCCGCCGAACGCGCCGCCGAGATCGTCGCCGCGGCCACCGCCGTCGCGCGCGAGCAGGGCCTCAGCGCCCTGACGCTGCGCGCCGTCGCCGAGCGCGCGGGCATCACCTCGGGCCTGGTCGCGCACTACCAGCCGTCGATGGACGACCTCGTCGCCCGCGTCTACACCGACCTCGTCGAAGAGGAGGTCCGCGACGTCGAACGCGTGGTCTCCGCAGCCCCCGACGCCCCGGCGCGGCTGGGCGCGCTCATCGACACGCTCATGGACGGCGCCCGTGACGAGCTCACCGTCGTGTGGGTCGAAGGGTGGGCGATGGCCCGCCGCAGCGACGCGCTCGCGCTCGCGGTGCGCGGCCAGATGCAGCGCTGGCAGGCTCTCGTCGAAGACATCGTCGCCGCGGGATGCCGCACCGGAGCCTTCTCGACGACCGAGCCCGGCGAGGTCGCGTGGGAGCTCATCGGCATGATCGACGGACTCAACGCCCAGTCCCTCGCCCGGGGCGCCGACACGACGCGCTTCGCCCGCCGCACCGCCCGCGCCGCCGAGGCGCTCGTCGGCGCGCGTCCCGGATCGATCCCGGTGAGCGCATGACCCGGCTCCGATGGCACGACATCCCCGCGCCGGTGCGGGCGCAGATCGGCGACGTCCTGGGGAGCCCGGTCGTCGAAGCAGTGTCGCAGTCCGGCGGCTATTCGCCGGGGTCCGCCGACCGCGTCGTGACCGCCTCCGGCCGCCGCGCGTTCGTCAAGGCAGCCAGCCCCGCCGTCAACGTCGACACCCCGCACATCCATCGGCGCGAGGCCGCCATCACCGCCAAACTGCCCGCCGTCGTCCCCGCCCCGACACTGCTGGGCGCCGTCGACGACGGCGACTGGATCGCCCTCGTGCTCGAGGACGTCGAGGGGCGGCATCCCGCCACTCCCTGGCAGCCGCGCGAGCTCGACGCAGTGCTCGATGCGCTGCAGCAGGTCGCGGAGGTCGAGCTTCCCGCCGACGTCCCGGTGATCGACGTCAGCGACGCGCTCGCCGGTGACGCCGACGCGTGGCGCAGCATCGACCTGGACGCCCTGCCGCCGATGCCGCGCGGCCTCGATGCGTGGGTGCGTGCGCAGTTCGACGGACTCGTGGATGCCGCCGCCCGCGGCGCCTCGGACGCCCGGGGCGACCGCCTCGTGCACTACGACACGCGGGCCGACAACCTGCTGATCCGCCCCGACGGGACGGTCGTGCTCGTGGACTGGCCGTGGGGCGCGCGCGGCGCCGGATGGTTCGATGCGCTGAGCCTGCTGATCAACGTGCGGTACTACGACCCTGCCGCCGACGTCGAGGGCCTGATCGCCCGGCATCCGGTGTACGACGGCATGCCCGCCGAGGCGGCGAGCAACGTGCTGGCGGGCTTCGCCGGCATGTTCCTGTCGTCGTCGCTGCGGCCGGACCCGCCTCGCATGCCGACACTGCGCACGTTCCAACGCGACCAGGCGATCGTGACCCTCGACTGGCTGCGGGAGCGCTGGCAGGGTTGAGCTGTGGGCGAGCTCGATGATCCGGTGGTCGTGGAGTTCCCCCTGCGCGGTGAGGGCTGGATGGCCGTGACGACCCCGGCCTCTCGCATCCCGAGCCACGGCGTCGATCTGCTGGGCCAGCGGTACGCGTACGACTTCGTGAAGGTCGACGACCGGAGCGGTGTGCCGGTGCACCCCGGCGCGCGGCTGCGCACGTCGACGATCGGCTGTCGCACCGACGGATGCTACGCCTGGGGCGCCGAGGTGCACGCCCCGTTCGACGCGGTCGTGGTCGCCGCGAGCGACGGCGCGCCGGAGCGGCGCTGGATCCATCCGGTGCGGGAGTTCGCGCGCATGACGTGGAACGGGCTCACGTTCCGTCCGTCGCGGATCCCGGCGATCCTCGGCAATCACGTCGTGCTGCGGGCGGGCGACGTGTACGCGGGCTTCGCGCACCTGCGGCCGGACAGCGTGATGGTGCGCGCGGGCGACACGGTGCGCGCAGGAGAGGTGATCGGCCGCGTCGGGCACACCGGCAACTCCACGTCGCCGCACCTGCACTTCCAGCTCATGGACTCCGCCGACCTGATGACCGCCCGCGGCATCCCCTGCGCGTTCGCCGCCTACGAGGTGCGCGACGACGACGGATCGTGGCGACGCGTCGGGCGCGGCATCCCCGGTTCCCGTGACCGGATCCGCGCTGTCGGCACCGGGGAAGAGGCCGCGACCGCGGATGCTTTCGACGTCGACGAACTGCCCTGACACCCGCGGCTCCGGGCCAGGATGGAGGCATGAGCCCGATCCCCACTGTGACCCTGAACGACGGCGCCTGGTTCCCCGAACTCGGCCTCGGCACCTACAACCTGCGCGGTGAGGAGGGGATCGCGGCGATGGCCGCCGCGATCCAGGCGGGCTACCGCCTGCTCGACACCGCGGTGAACTACGAGAACGAGCGCGAGGTCGGCGAGGCGGTGCGCCGCAGCGGTGCCGACCGCGACACGCTGATCGTGGCATCCAAGATCCCGGGTCGTCATCACGGGCGGCAGGGGGCCGTCGACAGCATCCGCGGATCGCTGGGGATGCTGGGCCTGGACCGCATCGACCTGGAGCTGATCCACTGGCCGAACCCCAGCGTCGGCAAGTACATCGACACGTGGCGCGGCATGATCGACGCGCAGCAGGAGGGGCTCGTCCGCTCCATCGGCGTCTCGAACTTCACGGAGCAGATGATCACCGAGCTGATCGAGGCGACCGGGGTCGTCCCGGCCGTGAACCAGGTCGAGCTGCACCCGTACTTCCCGCAGGAGGCGCTGCGCGCCTTCCACGCCGCGCACGGGATCCGCACCGAGAGCTGGAGCCCGCTCGCGCACCGCACCGAGCTGCTCACCGAGCAGATCCTGCAGGAGCTCGCCGTCGTCCACGACGTCACGCCCACGCAGGTGGTGCTGCGCTGGCATACGCAGCTGGGCAGCACGCCCATCCCGAAGTCGGCCGATCCGGACCGTCAGCGCGAGAACGCCGACGTGTTCGGCTTCACGCTCACGGACGACCAGCTGGCGGCGATCAGCGCCCTCGAGCGCGGACGCCTGTGGGACGGTGACCCCCTCACGCACGAAGAGATGTGAAGGGATGCCGCACCCGGCCGGGTGCGGCATCCCTCCGCCTCAGGCGTCGGGCAGAGCGGCCAGCCACTCGGCGAACGTCTGGGTGCCGAGCCGGGCGTCGGGGCCGGGGAGCAGCGCACCCGAGCGGAAGGCGCGGCCGAGGGTGCCGGGCATGTCGATAGCCGGCAGCGGACCGTGATGGCCGATGGCGCGCGCGTAACGCCGCACGATGTCGGCGAGGCTCTCTTCGCGGGGCCCGCCGAAGTCGGTCGCGCGGCCCACCGGCTCGCCCTCGGCGAGGTCGACCAGCAGCGCGGCGACCTCGTGCAGTGACACCGGCTGCACGCGACCGGTCGGCGCGACATGCGCGCCGGCGTGCGTGCGGTGGTACATCATCGCGGCGTACTCGTGGAACTGCGTCGTGCGCTGGATCGTCCAGGGCACGTCGCCCGCGGCGATGAGTCGCTCCTGCGCGAGCTTGCCGGCGTAGTAGCCGTCGGGAGCTGCGTCGGCGTTCACGATCGTGAGGGCGAGGTGATGCGTGACGCCGGCGGCGCGCTCGGCGGCCAGCAGATGCGTCGTCGCGCCCGCGAAGAACGACACCGAGACCTCGGGCTTCGGCGTCGTGATGTTCGACACGTCGATCACCGTGTCGACGCCGTCCAGGCGCCCGTCCAGACCCGCACCGCTGACCAGATCGACGCCGCCGCCTCGCGAGAGCAGCACGACCTCGTGACCGCGGCCGCGTGCGACAGCCTCGACGTGCGTCCCTGTCATCCCCGTGCCGCCGGCGATCGCGAATCTCATGATGGCTCCCTGTTTTGCCCCCATCGTGGCCAAGCCCGCGCAGCCGCGCAAACGGATGACGTCATGCGAGTTCGGCGAGCCACTCCTCGAAGGTCTGGGTGCCGAGCACGGCGCCGGCGCCGGGCAGTGCGAGACCGGCGCGCATGGCCTTCAGCTGCGCGCCGGGCAGGCTCACCGAGGGGATCCAGCCGTGATACCCGGTGTGCCGCGCGTACCGCGTGACCATGTCGTCGAGGCGCTCTTCGCGCGGCCCGGCGAAGTCCGCCGAGCGCCCCTCGGGCGCGCCCTGGGCGAGCGCCGCGAGTCGCGCGCCCACCTCTCGTGCGGCGACGGGCTGGACGCGTGCGCGCACGGCGAGATGCAGCGGCCCGATCCTGCCCCGGGCGAACATCTGGCCCGCGAACTCGTGGAACTGCGTCGCCCGCAGGATCGTCCAGGGAACGGGCGACGACTCCACGACCCGCTCCTGCGCGAGTTTTCCCGCGTAGTAGTCGTGCGCCATCCGATCGATCCCCACGATCGACAGCGCGACGAGGTGTCGCACGCCCGCGCGCACCGACGCGGCGGCGAGGTTGCCGGTCGCCCTCTGGAAGAAGCTCGTCGCCTTCTCGGCCGAGAGCGTCTCGATGTTCGCGGTGTCGACGACGGCGTCGACGCCCACCAGCGCCGCTTCGAGCCCTGTTCCGGTCAGGAGGTCGACGCCCGTGCCGCGGCTCAGCACGACCGGCTCGTCGCCGTTCGCGCGCACCGCCTCGACGACGTGGCGTCCGACGACGCCCGTTCCTCCGGCCACCGCGATCCTCATGACGGACTCCTCTCCCGCTGCCGCTCCCCATCATGCTCCTGGCACCGCGGGTACGGTGGACGCATGGCGTCCCCCACTCCGTTCGATTCGCTGACCGATTACATCGCGCTTCCCCGGGTGGAGGCGCTCGCGCTGTCGCCCGACGGGCAGACGGCGGTGCTCACCGTCGCGGTGCTGAAGAAGGACGCCACCGGCTACGAGCGCTCGCTGTGGGCGGTGCCCGCCGACGGCACCGGCGCGCCGCGCCGCCTCACGCGCTCGGCCAAGGGCGAGGCGGGCGCCGCGTTCACCGCCGACGGCGACATCCTGTTCGTCTCGGCGCGACCCGACGCCGAGAGCGACGCCGACGACGAATCCGGCCAGCTGTGGCTGCTTCCCGCGGGCGGCGGTGAGGCGCGTGCCGTCACGCGGCTCGCGGGCGGTGTCGACGGCATCGCGGCCACGGCCGCGGCCGGTGGACGACTCGTGCTGGCGGCATCCCTGCTTCCTTCCTGCGACACGATCGAGGCCGATGCGGCGCTGCGCGCCAAGCGCAAGGAGAAGAAGGTCTCGGCGATCCTGCACGACACGTACCCGGTGCGGTACTGGGACCACGACCTGGGGCCGGCCGCGCCGCACCTGTTCGCGCTCGACCTCGACGGCCTGCAGGACTCGCTGGCGGCGATCGTCGCCGAAGAGCCGGTGGATGCCGCGGCCGTCGCCGACGCGTCGTCCGGCGATGCTTCGCCCGGTGCCGACCCGAAGCCGTACCCGTCGACGCTGCCGCGCCCGCGTGACCTCACGCCCCGGCCCGGCCGCACCCTCGACCACGCCGAGGCCGCCCTCACCCCGGACGCCTCGGTGCTCATCGTGTCGCTGGAGCGCCGTGAGCAGCGCGCCGGGCGCCGCGTGCTGGTGTCGATCGACACCCGCACCGGGGAGCGCACGGACCTGTTCGACGAGGTCGACGTCGACTTCGAGATGCCCGCCGTGAGCCACGACGGCACGCGGATCGCCTACCTGCGCACGATCAAGAGCACGCCGGCCGGACCGACCGACTGCGAGGTCTGGGTCGCCGGCATCGACGGTTCGTCACCGCAGCGCATCGCGGAGCACTGGGACCGCTGGGCGTCCTCGCTCGCGTTCGACGCCGACGACGATGCGGTCATCGCGACGGCCGACGACGACGGCCGCGGGCCCGTTTTCCGCCTGCCACTCGACGGTGCCGCACCGGAGCCGCTGACCCACGACGACTTCACCTACACGCACGTCGTCGTGGACCGCAGCGGGGGCGGACTGGTCGCCCTGCGCTCGTCGTGGGTCGTGCCGCCGCATCCCGTGCGCATCGCCCGCGACGGCACCGTCACCCCGCTGGTCACGCCCGCCGCCGCGCCGGCCGCGCCGGGCACGATCACCGAGGTCGAGACGACAGCCGAGGACGGCGCCCGCGTCCGCGGCTGGCTGCTGCTGCCCGAGGGGGCCTCGGCGACGGCTCCCGCGCCCCTGCTGCTGTGGATCCACGGTGGCCCGCTCAACAGCTGGAACGCCTGGAGCTGGCGCTGGGCGCCGCTGCTCGCGGTCGCCCGCGGGTACGCCGTGCTGCTGCCCGACCCCGCACTGTCGACCGGCTACGGGCTCGAGTTCATCGCGCGCGGCTGGAACAGCTGGGGTGCGAAGCCCTACACCGACCTGCTGGCGATCACCGACGCCGCCGAGGCGCGCGACGACATCGACGCCGAGCGCACCGCCGCGATGGGAGGGTCGTTCGGCGGGTACATGGCCAACTGGGTCGCCGGGCACACCGGCCGCTTCCGTGCGATCGTGACGCACGCGAGCCTGTGGGCGCTCGACCAGTTCGCGGGCACGACCGACAGCTCGGAGTATTGGCAGCGCATCTTCACGCCCGAGGCGATGATCGAGCACTCGCCGCACCGGTTCGTCGGCGACATCCGCACGCCCCTGCTCGTCGTGCACGGCGACAAGGACTACCGCGTGCCGATCGGCGAGGGGCTGCGGCTGTGGTCCGAGCTCGCCGAGCACCACGCCGACGCCGAGGGCCGCATGGCGCACCGCTTCCTGTACTTCCCGGACGAGGACCATTGGGTGCTGAAGCCCCAGCACGCGATCGTCTGGTACGAGACGGTGTTCGCGTTCCTGGCCGAGCACGTGCGAGGCGCCGAGGCGACTCGCCCGGAGCTGCTCGGCTGAGCGCGGCCCGGCCACCGGCCGGGTTCAGTGGGCGTGACGGATTTCGCAGTCGCTGCCCGGCGACAGGATCGCCTCGTGGCCGTCGTCGAAGCGCACCACCAGCAGCGGGTTCTCATCGCTGCCGCGGACCTCGACGACCTCTCCGGCGCGCTCGGTGGCACCGACGACACGACCGTGGATGATCACGCGATCGCCGACGTTCGCTTGCATGCGGATCACCTCCTGGCGCTCACGATACGTCGCGACGGCGGCCAGGGATAGACCGTCGCGCGCCGCTACAGCTGCGCGCCGTCGTCGTCGCGGTTCTCCAGGCCCACGTTGCGGCCGCGCCAGGACTCGTACGCCATGAGCCAGCCGATCGACACGGCCGCCGCGAGCACGACGCCCAGCAGCACGTTGCCCCAGATGAGGCCGAAGACGATCCCCAGCGTGAACATCAGGGCGGTGCCGAAGGCCCAGCCGGAATGCCCGCGGGTCCAGCCCTTGCGCGTCGTGGTCATGCCGCCAGCCTAGAGCCGCCACGGCGGCGCGCGGTCGATAGGTTGGAAGGCAGACCCCCACACGGAACGGATGCCATGACCCTCAACGTCAGCCCGCTCACCCTCGGCACGTCCGGCCTCGGCCGCGACACCGAACCCGGATCCGCCGACGAAGAGGCGGCTGTCGAGTTCGCCGAGCGCCTGTTCGCGAGCACGCACGCCTTCGTCGACACGTCGAACAACTACGCGGGCGGGCGGTCCGAGTCCGTCCTCGGCCTGGCGATGGCCCGGGTGGGTGCCGATGCCGCGACGCGCGTGATCTCGAAGGTCGACTGCGAGCCCGGCACCGGCGTGTTCGACCGCGACCGCGTGCTGCGCTCGTTCGACGAGACGACCGCCCGGCTCGGTGTGGACCGGCTGCCGCTGCTGCACCTGCACGACCCGTACACGGTGACCTTCGACGAGGCGATGGGCCGTGGCGGTGCGGTCGAGGGCCTGATCGAACTGCGCGAGTCCGGCCGCGTCGATGCCATCGGCGTCGCCGCCGGACCGGTGCCGCTCATGGCCCGCTACGTCGAGACCGGCGTGTTCGATGCGGTGCTCATCCACAACCGCCTGACAGTCGTCGACCGCTCGGCCGAGCCGGTGTTCGTCGACGCCCGCGAGCGCGGCATGACGGTGTTCAACGCAGCGCCGTTCGGTGCCGGCATCCTCGCCACAGGACCCCGCGAGGGCGCGATGTACGCGTATCGCCCCGCGACGCCGCAGCTGCAGGAATGGGTGTCGCAGCTGCAGCGGGTGTGTGTGGCGCACGGCGTCACGCTCCCGGGCGTCGCACTGCACTTCTCGCTGCGCTCGCCGCTCGTCGACACCACCGTGGTCGGGGTGTCGTCTGCCGCACGGCTGGCTCAGCTCGACGAGCTCGCCGCGATGCCGATCCCCGACGGGGTGTGGGCCGAGCTCGACGAACTCGGCCCGGCCCCGTCGGCGATCGACGACAGCGCGTACCTCTGACGACCGTCGCTCCGACGGCCGCGCGGCTCAGGCCTGGGCGGCGTTCAGAGCGACCATCCAGTCGATGCCGAACCGGTCGGTCAGCATGCCGAACTTGCCGCCCCACGGCGGAGTGTCGAACGGCATGGTGACCGTGCCGCCGTCGGCGAGCTTGTCCCAGAACCCCTGCAGGGAGGACTCCTCGTCACCGCTCACCGACACCGAGATGCCCGCAGGCTTCTCGTAGTTCATCCCGGTCGGGGTGTCGGAGCCCATCAGCACGAAGCCGTCGGGGCTCGTGAGCTGCGCGTGCATGACGAGGTCGTTCTCGGCGGGATCCTGCACCATGCCGTCGAACTGGCCGAACGTCGAGATGTCGAGGTCGCCGCCGAACACGCTCTGGTAGAAGGTCATGGCCTCACGGGCCTGGTCGCGGAAGGAGAGATAAGGGTTGAGGCTGGGCATGTCGAACTCCTGAGAAGGATCAGTGGATGCCGCGCCCGGCCGCGTGGCGCGTACCAGTGTGCTCGCCCCCTCCGACATCGACAAGGGGCCGCGGTGAACGCCTCGTGACCTCGGCCTCAGCGGTCGCGGTGGTCCTCGGGATGCAGGCGCGGAGCGCGCCGGGGCTCGATGACGCCGCTCGCGCCGATCAGCCGGATGACGCGCTGACGGTGACCCGGCCACGCGGCCAGGAGCCGCAGCATCCCGTCGTCGTCGGTGCGTTCGCCCTCGAGCGCGTACCCGACGTGATGCGCGAGGTGGAAGTCGCCGACGCTCACCGCGTCGGCGTCGCCGAGGGCGCGGATGCGGGTCTCTGCCGAGGTCCACGGACCGATCCCGGGCTGACTGACGAGCACGCGGTCGACCGCCTCGCCGTCCTCGGCGCCCAGCACGGCGCGCACGATGGCGTCACCGCGGCGCGCGGCGCGCACGACGGTCTTCGACTGCGGCGGCTCGAGGCCGGCACGATGCCACACCCAGGACGGCACGTGCTGCCAGCCGTCGATGGTCGGCGGTGCGAACATCGGCTGGGGCGTGGGGCCGGGTGCGCGCTCGCCGCACCACGT
Source organism: Microbacterium jejuense (assembly GCF_039544225.1). Classification (NCBI taxonomy): domain Bacteria; kingdom Bacillati; phylum Actinomycetota; class Actinomycetes; order Micrococcales; family Microbacteriaceae; genus Microbacterium; species Microbacterium jejuense. Next base: position 261,406 of record NZ_BAABLG010000008.1, on the reverse strand, counting down.
GACGACGCGGCGCCACGCGCCGAACGCCTGCATGCCGGTGACCTTCTGCTCGAAGATCGCGCTGGCGAGCGCGTCGAAGACCAGGTCGGTGCGCGAGAGACGCAGTCCGGGATTGCGGCGGTGCGCGTCGGCGATCAACGGATGCCGCGACGCGTCAAATCCCGACGGGTCGTCGCCGGCGCCGCACAGCGCCGGCAGCTGTGCCAGCGCCCACTCGCGACCGGGACCCCAGGCGGCGCCCCGCACGACGCCGGGATGGGTCTCGCGGATCGCCAGGGTCGCGACACCGGCGGGCGTGCGGCTCGCGCGCCAGATCACCGAGCCCGACACCGTCATCGTCGGGTCGCCGGCACCGTGCCGCTGGTACAGCACGGTGCGCCGCAGATCCAGCGGATGCCGCGGCCGGTACTCGGCCTCGAGCGGGCGCTCCGGTGCGGGTCGCGGGTCGCGGGTCGTGCTCTCGCGCGCCTGGAAGCGCTCGGCATCCCTCGTGCGAGGGATGCGAGAGAGCGACGTGGTCATGCCGCCCACCCTACGCCGGGACCACCGACATCCCGCCGCCGGAGCGGCCGGGACGCGGCATCCGCTCTCCCGGGGTGTCGAACCGTCTCACCTGGTCGCTGCGCAGAGTCCGCAGCAGCGATACGCGACGGCTCGCGCGTCAGAAGCGGTCCGGCGACGGCGTGCCGTGGCCGTAGCGGATCACGACGTCGGCGTGGCGGTCGAAGCGATAGCCGACACCGCGGACGGTGCGGACGATGTCCTCGTAGCGGCCGAGCTTGGCGCGCAGACGACGGACGTGCACGTCGATCGTGCGCTCGCCCGGAGCGTCCTCGTCGGTGGCGCCCTGCCACAGCGACGTCACGAGCTCGGTGCGCTCGATCGTGCGGCCCTCGCGCAGCACCAGGTACTGCAGCAGCTCGAACTCCTTGAACGTGAAGGCGGCCGACTCACCGTCGATGAGGACGCGCTTGCGCGAGATGTCGACGACGACGCCGCCGGCGCTGTGCTCCTCGTCCTCCGGCTCCTCCTGCTTGGTGCGGGCGATCGCCGACGGCTCGTGCAGCGCGAGGCGCACGACGTCGACGTCGCGTCCGCCCGAGCCGACCGGGGCGAGGGCCACCGTGGCGTAGGTCTCGGCGGTCGGCGCGAGGTCGGCGAGCGTACGGCGCAGCGCGTCGACGAGCACGCCGAGGCTGACACCGTTCGCGGCGGCCTTGGCCTCGTCGATGCCGACGTACAGCGCGAAGCCGCGCGGCGCGGTGCCGGCGGGAAGGGCGCGTCCGGCCGGCTGCGCCGGTTCGGGATCGGCGGGGGCCTCGACGCGGGCGGGGTGGTTCACGGCACGGAGGTGGCGGACGGGAGCGGTGGCGGGACGGTCGAGGAGTGCGGTGGTCGACATGATGATGGTCCTTGCGGAAGGAACCCGTATGACGGTGCCGGGTTCGGATGTGCTGCGGCCCTGATCGGCCGGGAGCCCAGAGAGGGCGGGTGCCCGACGTTGGGCGGTGTGCGAAGCGGATCCGGGTGCGCGTGATCGACGCACAAGACCGGTGCTTCGGGGGACTCCATGCGATCCGTGTTCAGAAGCGGAGAAGGAATCCGACGGGGGTCACCGTGCTAGTGGCACATTCGACAACACATGACAGCGCGGCCGGCCATCATCATGCCGGCAGTCCTGTTCGCCTCCCAGGCGGACAGAGAAAGCGCGTTGTCAGTCATGAGGCCGATTATGACCGACTTTGTCGGAATACGTCAAATCGCTCGGATGCCGCGGCTCGATCGTGTCGGAATGTGACAGATTGCTCAGCCTCGGGCGCGCGGTACGGCGCGTCGACGGTCGACGGAGTTTACTGAGGCTCGTGGCATCCCGACCCGGACCGCTGAAACGGTGGTGGCTGGACCTCATCCAGCGCCGCCTCAACCCCTGGACCCTCGACCTCGCGCGCGCCGGCAAGGGGCCGTTCTCGCTCGTCCGGCACGTGGGGAGGAAGAGCGGGCGCACCTTCGAGACGCCTGTCATGCTGGCCGCCGTCGCCGAAGGGCTGATCGCCGAGCTGACCTACGGGCCGCAGGTGAACTGGTACCGCAACATCGTGGCCGGCGGGGGAGAGGTCCTGCACCGGCGGCGCTGGTATCGCATCGCCGCCGTCGAACCGTATCCGGCCGACGCGGGGCGCCGCGCGTTCGGGCGTGGGCCCCGCGTCGTGCTGACGATCCTGCGGCGGCACGAGTTCCGGCTGCTGCGCGTCGAGCCGATCGACGGGCCGAGCGCCCCGTCTGCTGAGTGATCGCCGCGACATCCGCCGAGGTGCGTCCCGGCGCGTCCGGCCGGGCGTACCCTGTGCGGGTGAACGAGCTGCGTTTCGCGAACGAGCCGGACGCCTCGCGGTACACCCTGCACCGCGGCGACGACCTCGTGAGCATCCTTGACTACCGCGACGACGGCCGGACCGTCGCCATGACCCGTGCGTACACCGTCCCCACCTTCCGCGGGCACGGCTACGCCGGAGAGCTGGTCGGCCGGGCGGTGGCGGAGCTGGAGAGCAGCGGCGACCGGAAGGTGCTTCCGGTGTGCTGGTACGTCTCCGACTGGTTCGACGAGAACCCGTCGCACCGCGGCATCCTCAACCCGCGCGCCTGAGCGCGCCCGACGCGCCGGGCTCAGGCCATCGCGCAGGCGGCGGACTCTTCGTGCGCATGCACCCCGATCGGCCGCGGCCAGGCCGCACGCGGCGCGCGTGCCGGCGCCATGTCCGTCGCGCGGCTCGGCGTGACGGTGCTGAGGGGCGTCGGGGCGACAGCGGAGCGCTCGCGGATCGAGGCGAGGATCAGGCGCTCCTGCTCGCGCGTGCGGGTGTCGTGGTGGTACTGCTGTTCGGCGGCGAATACAGCGAACATGGTTTCCTCCGTTGGTTCGACATAGCAAACCTACGAGGGGGTTCCGACATTGCCGGGTGGCTCCGGGATGGCAGGAATCCGACGTCACCAGGCAGCCGCGCCGGCCTCACCGGCCGTCGTGCGCGAACGCGCGGATCAGCCGCGCGGCCGGTGCGGCATCCCTGATCATCGTCTCGTGACCGTGCCCCGCGATCTCGACGAGCCGCCCGTCCGGGAGCTCGTCGGCCACGCGCCGGCACCACGCGTGGGGCGCGACGAGGTCGTCCTCGCCGCGGATCACGAGGGCAGCCGCGTGCGCGCGACGCAGGACCCTCTCGGGGCGGTGCACGAGCATCGCCCGGAACTTGGCGCGCAGCCGCGGACCCGCGCGCACGTACTCCCGCGCGCCGCGGCCGATCACGCGGGGACTCTCGACGGCGATGTCGCGCAGCAGGCGCCAGAGCTGACGCGGCGCCGTGCGTGCCGACGGATCGACAGTCGGGCCGACGAGGACGAACCGATCGACGGTCGAGGGATGCCGCACCGCGACCTCGAGGGCCACCTGGGCGCCCATGGAATGCCCCACGAGCACGGCCGGTCGCCCCACGCGCTCGCGGAGGAAGGCCGCGACCAGGTCTGCGGTCCGTTCCACCGTGAGCACGCGCACGGGCTCGGGCGCCTCGCCGTAGCCGGGAAGATCGACGGTGACGACTTCGCCGTCGTGCAGCTGCCGGACCAGCTCGCGGAACACGCTGCGGCCCATTCCGATGCCGTGCACGAGGACGTACACCGGCCCGCCGTCCCCGGTGCGCTCGACGATCATCGTGGCGCCCGCGTGTGCGAACCGCTCCACGGACGGCATGTCAGGCGGCGCCCGGCTGATCGCGCAGGCCGACGCGATCGGGGATGTCGAAGCGCACGCCGGGGAGCCACGCCGACGGGTCCGGCCAGGGTCGCGACGTCGGCAGGGCTCGCAGCCGCGCGCGCACTGCGGCGCCCGACGCCTCGATGGGCAGCACGCGCGACGGGGCGTGATGGGCCAGCGCGCCCAGCCACCAATGGCGCCACGTGCCCTCGATCGCCTCGGGCCCCGCGACGAGGTAGTAGTCGGGCATGACGGCCTCGCCGGCCGCGAACAGCGACAGCAGCGCCTCGACCTCGGCGTCGAGCGAGCCCAGCGTCGCGCGCTCCTCGTAAAGCTCCACCCATGCCGCCGCGACATGCACGAGCGGATCCGCGTCGTGCACGACGTACGGCAGCGAGACCGAGGCGACCAGGTGCGCGGCGGCGGCCGGGTCGGCGTCGCGCAGCGAGAGGGCGACGAGGGCCGGGACATCGGCCAGGCCGGACAGGAGCTCGTCGCTGTCGGCGCCGACGAGGGCGACGACGGTGGCCAGCGGGGCCGGATCCGGGGTGAGCGCCATGTTCCACGATACGTCCGGTCCGCGTGCGGAGGGCGGCGCACCGCCGGTCCTGCGCACGCCGACGACGGGCGAGCCGGCGTTCCGCGAGACCGCGGCCAGCCTCGACGGGGATGTCGGAGCCCGAACGTACGGTGGCTGCATGCGGATCCTGCACACCTCTGACTGGCACATCGGGCGGTCGTTCCACGGCCACGCCACGCTCGATGCGCTTCGGGGCGTGCTCGAGTCGCTGGTGGCGCAGGTCCGCGAGCACGACGTGGATGTCGTGATCGTCGCCGGCGACGTGTTCGACTCCGCCACGCCCGCGGCGGGCGCGTACACGCTGCTGAGCGATGCGCTGCGCGGGATCGCCGACGCCGGTGCGACGGTCGTCGTGACCAGCGGCAACCACGACTCGGCAGCGCGCCTGGGCTTCCAGTCGGGGCTGCTGCGCGACGGCGTGCACGTCCTCACCGATCCCGCGGCGATCGGCACCCCGGTCACCGTCCCGGATGCGCACGGTCCTGTCCACGTCTACGGCATCCCCTTCCTCGAACCGGTGCTGATGCGCGGGGAGTGGCCGGGCGTGCGCTCGCAGGCCGACGTCCTCGAACACGCGATGCGCCTCGTGCGCGACGACGCCGCGACGCGCGGTGGCCGCACCGTCGCGATCGCCCACTGCTTCGCCGCGGGCGTCGAGCCCACACCGCACCTCGAGCGCGACATCCAGCAGGGCGGGCTCGACATCGTGCCGCTGTCGACGTTCGACGGCGTCGATTACATGGCGCTCGGGCACATCCACGGCCGCCAGCAGCTCGCGCCCCACGTCCGGTACGCGGGCGCGCCGCTGCACTACAGCTTCGACGAGGGCCACAAGCCGCGCGGCTCGTGGCTCGTCGAGCTCGGTGCCGACGGGCTCGTCGACGTCGTGTGGATGCCGCTGCCGGTCCCGCGCGCGCTCACGACGCTGATCGCGACCCTGGACGAGCTGCTGACCGACGAGCGCTTTGCGGCTCACACGGGCGACTGGGTCCGCGCGGAGTACACCGACGCCCTGCCGCAGCGCGACCCGATGCGACGCCTGCTCGCACGCTTCCCCTTCTGCGCCGAGGTGCGGCACACGCCGCCGGCGGGGCGCATCGACACCCCGCGCACGTATGCGGAGCGCGTGCGCAGCGCGGGCAACGACGCCGAGCTCGTCGACGCCTTCCTCTCGCACGTGCGCGAGGGCGAGGGGGCGACGGGTCGTGAGACCGAGCTCGTGCGCGAACTGCTCGATGAGCGCGTGCGTGCGGAGGCGACGGCGTGAGGCTGCATCGGCTGGAGCTCACCGGCTTCGGTCCGTTCCGCGATACCCAGACCGTCGACTTCGAGGCCTTCGAGCGCGATGGCATCTTCCTCATCACCGGGCGCACCGGAGCGGGCAAGTCGAGCATCCTCGACGGCGTATGCTTCGCGCTGTACGGCAGCGTCCCGCGCTACGACTCCGGAGACAAGCGGCTGCGCAGCGACCACTGCGAGCCAGAGGACCCGACCGAGGTTCGCCTCGATTTCACGGTGGGCGACCGCCGCTGGCGCGTCACGCGCGCTCCCGACTATCAGCGCCCGGCCCGGCGCGGCGGCGGACTGACGACCGAGCCCACCCGTGCCGAGCTCGAAGAGCTCATCGAGGGCGAGTGGATCGGTCGCGCGGCCCGGCCCCGCGACGTCGGCCTGCTGCTCGACGAGGTGCTGGGTCTGAGCGCCCAGCAGTTCCAGCAGGTCATCCTGCTGGCGCAGAACAAGTTCTCGCGGTTCCTGCTCGCCTCGGGCGCGGAGCGGCAGTCCCTGCTGCGCGCGCTGTTCGGCACCCGCCGGTACGAGGAGTACACGCGCGACCTCGCCGAGCGCAGCAAGCAGGCTCAGCACGAGGTCGAGGCTCTGGGCGAGCGCGCGCGCACGCTCCTCGACCAGGCCGAGCGGCTCGTCGCGGCGAATGCGCTGGACGCGCAGACCGCGCCGGACGCGGAGTCCGGCGTTTCCGCCCAGGGCTCCGGTGACGCGACACCCGACGCGGTGACGGTCGCGGATCTCGCGGCGACGGGAGCGACGCGCGACCTCGCCGTCCGTCGAGCCGACGTCGAGCTGGCCCGCCGGCGTGCCGCCTACCGGCTCGACACCGCGTCGCGTGATCGCGAGGCGGCTGAGAGCGCGCGCCGTGGGGCCGAGACCGCACACGCCGGCCTCGTGGCGCTCGCGAAGTCGCAGGGCGACCTCGCCCGGGCGCGCACGGCACTTTCGGCCCTCGAAGACGCCGCCGAGGGCATCGCGGCCGAGCGGGTCGTCCTCGACGAGGCGCGCGCTGCCGAGGCCCTCCGCGCCCCGCTGGAGGCGGCGCGTCGCGCGGCCGACGCGTCCGCGGCGGCAGCCGCTGCGCGGGTCGCCGCTGACGACGCCTGGCGCCGGATCGCACGCGATGCCGGGTCCGGCGTCGTCGACGACCGCGGCACCGACGCCGACCACGAGTCCGACGCCGCCCTCGCCGCGCAGGTCGAGCGGCTCACCGGCGACCTCGCGGTGTGGACGGCAGCGGTGGCGCGGGAGTCCGAGCTGACGGAGCGCCTCACCGAGCACCGGCAGGCGTCGTCCGACGTGGTGCGTCTCGAGGGCGACGTGGTCGCGCTCGACGCCCAGCGCGAGGCCGTTCCCGCGGAGCTCGAGCGCCTCGACGCCGAACTCGCCGCCGCACTCGAGCAGGCCGCCCTTCTCGAGCCGGCGCGCACACGTCATGCCGAGGTCGCCGAGCGCCTCGTCGCCGCCGAGGACGCCGAGCGTCTCGCTGCGGCGCGGCAGACGGCCGAGCAGGCCCATCGCGACGCCGCCCAGACCGCGGCGAGCACCGCCGCCGCTGTCGCCGCGCTGCTGCAGCGTCGCCTCGACGGCTACGCGGGCGAGCTCGCCACGCACCTCGTCGACGGTCAGGCCTGCGCGGTGTGTGGCGCCGTCGAGCACCCGAGCCCCGCCGCTGCGGCGGACGAGCCCGTGACCGACGAACTGCTCGCCGACGCCGAGGCCGCGCGCGACGCGGCGTCCGTCGCCGAGCGCGGGGCCTCCGACGCGTCACGCACCGCACGCGAGAGCCACGCCGCAGCTGCCGCGCGCGCCGGGGGCGAGACCGTCGACACGCTGCGCACGCATCTCGTCGATGCCGCCGGCGACGTGGCCGCCGCCGAGCAGGCGGTCCTCCGTCGCGATGCCGTCGCGATGCAGCGGGCGCAGCTGGCGGAGCTCGACGCCGAGGCCGAGGCCTCGCGCGCGCTGCTCGCCGAGGCGCTCGCAGCCGCACGCACGCGGGTCGCCGCGCTGGCGGTGACGATCGAGGCCGCGCGCCGCGCGGTCGACGAGGCCCGCGGACCGTTCGAGACGGTGTCGGAACGCGTCGCGAACGGCACCGCGGTACGGGATGCCGCACGCACCGCCGTCCGGGCGCGCGACGACGCCGGTCGCGCGGCCGGGGCGCATTCCGCCGCCCGCACCGACATCGAAGAGCGGGTAGAAGTCTCACCGTTCGCCGACGTCGCCGCCGTCACCGCGGCACTGCGCCGTCCGGAGGTCATGGCCGAGGTCGCCGAGCGCGTGGCCGCGCACGACGCCCGGCTCATCGCGACGCGTGCCCGCATGCTCGAACTCGAGCTCGAACTCGCCGGCGCGCCCGACGAACCCGTCGACACGGCCGGGTCGCAGGCCGCCCTCGCTGCCGCCGACCAGGCACGCACGGCCGCGCTCGAGGCCGAGCACCGCGCGCAGACGCTGGTGTCGGGACTGCGCGACCTCGAGCTGCAGATCGACGACGCGTACGCCGGGATCGGCGCACGCGCCGACGACGCGGCCGCCATCACGCGTCTGGCCGACACCCTGGCGGGACGCGCACCCAACACGATGAAGATGGACCTCGAGACCTTCGTGCTGGCGGCCGAGCTGGAGCAGATCGTCGCCGCGGCCAACACCCGGCTGGCCGACATGTCGTCGGGGCGGTACCGGCTTCAGCACACCGACGCCCGTGCGGCGCGAGGCGCGGCCTCGGGACTCGGGCTCGAGATCCTGGACGCCTTCACCGGGCAGTCCCGCCCGGCGCAGTCGCTGTCGGGCGGCGAGACGTTCCTCGCCTCGCTCGCGCTGGCTCTGGGACTCGCCGAGGTGGTGACGGCGCGCGCCGGCGGTGTGCGCCTGGACACCCTGTTCGTCGACGAGGGCTTCGGCTCGCTGGACGACGACACGCTCGATCTGGCGATGCGCACCCTCGACGAGCTGCGGCAGGGCGGACGCACGGTCGGGGTGATCAGCCACGTCGCGGCCATGAAGGAGCAGCTGCCGGCGCAGCTCGCTGTCGAGGCCACGCCGCAGGGTCCCAGCGTCATCAGCCAGGGTGCGCTCCTCCCGCGCTGATCCGTCTGACGGCCGGGCCCGCACCGCACTCAGCACACTGCTGCCCGTGCCGCCACCGGGAGAACTCCCACTGTCGCAATCCTGATACGCGGGTGTATCGTTCGCGGCAGATCGCATCCTGGGGGATCCGCGATCCCGCCCGAACCGCCGGTCATTCCGGCCGCGGCTGCGCGCCGCGCCCATATCCGTCTCGACGACGAACGGAGCCGACCGTGCACACTTCCACCCGGGCGCGCCGCGCCCTCGCCGCGATCGCGGCATCCGCTCTTCTGCTGGCGGGGACGCTCGCCTCGGCCTCGGCGGCGAACGCCGCTCCGCCGCCCGCGCAGGTGGTCCGCATGGCCGCGCTCGGCGACTCGATCACGCAGGCGGCGATGACCTGTTCGAGCCTGACATCGTGTCCGGCCAACAGCTGGTCCACCGGCTCGACATCCTCGGTCAACTCGCACTACCTGCGGCTGCGGGCGGCCGGCGCCACCGGGCTGGTCGCGTACAACGACGCCGTGTCGGGCGCCGCATCGGCCGCGCTCGCCGGCCAGGCTCAGAAGGCCGTCACGCAGGGCGCGCAGTACGTCACGATCGAGATCGGCGCCATCGACGCCTGCACCACCACCGTCGCGGGCATGACCGCGACGGCGACGTTCAAGGCCAACGTGCAGGCCGCGCTCACCGTGCTGGCCGCGAGTGCGTCCGCGCCCGAGATCTTCATCGCCAGCATCCCGAACCTGCAGCGGATGTACGACCTCAACAAGGGCAGCAGCACCGCTCGGTTCGTGTGGGCGATCCTCGGCACCTGCAAGTCGATGCTCGCGAATCCGACGAGCACCGCGACGGCCGATGTGCAGCGCCGTGCGGCAGTGCAGCAGCGCGTGAACGAGTTCAACCAGGCGCTGTCGGAGGCGTGCGCGGCGACGGCCAAGTGCCGGTACGACGGCGGAGCGGTCGCGAACTACGCCTTCACGAAGTCCGACATCTCGACGCGCGACTATTTCCACCCTTCGCTGTCAGGACAGGCGACGCTCGCCGCCCTCACCTGGCCGAAGACGCAGTGGGTGTCATGACGCCCTGAGGGGCGGCATCCACTCGCCGGCGTCTGATCCCGCAGTGCAGGGCGGGGTCAGACGCCGTAGTCGTCGCGGACGCGATCGCGCAGCTGCCGGCTGCAGGCGGCGACGGCGGCGTGCCAGTCGGTGATCGCGCCGTCCTGGGCGCGGTCCGACACGGCCTTGAGCACGCGGATCGGGACGCCGAAGCGCTCCGCGACCCAGATGTACGCGTACGTCTCCATGTCGACGAGCCCCGCGCCGAGCGGCCGGATGACGGCGACGGCCTCGGCATCGTCGACGAAGTGGTCGCCGGTGGCGATCGTGACGCCGTCCCGGCCGAGCTCGATGCGGCTGGGCAGCGACACGTGCTGCCCCACGATGCCGTCGATGTCGGTCACGTCGTGCTGGATCGCTGCCGAGATCTCGTACACGGATGCCTCCAGCCGGGCATCGATCGCCCCGGCGGTGCCGACCACCACGATCTCGTCGTACGGTGCGGCATCCAGCGCCCGGGTGAGGGCGTAGGTGGCCTGCAGCTTGCCCGGACCGGTCACGAGCCTCGTGAAGCCGGGCAGCTCGGCCTCGAAGGCGACGAGCTCTGATTCGAGGGCGGCGACGAGCAGTCTCATCCGTCCATTCTCGCCGCCTCGACGCCTCTGCGCATCGGCGAGCTCCACACCGGCGCCCGGCGTGACCGCGGGGATAGCCTGAAGAGGATGTCGACCTCAGATAAGCCCCGCACCGGAAAGGCGGCGTCGGTGTCCCCGACGACCGCCGTCATCCCGCTCACCTCCGGCGCGCGATGGCGGGCGTTCTGGGTCTGCGCCTCGGTCGCGGCGATCACGATCCTCGACATGACCAAGGTCAATGTCGCGCTGCCGTCGATCGGCGAGGTGCTCGGCGCGGGGTCCACCGAGCTGCAGCTCATCGTGTCGGGGTTCGTGCTGACGTTCGGCCTGACGCTGGTGCCGATGGGCCGCCTGGGCGATCAGCGCTCCCGGCGCACGCTGTTCGTCGTCGGCCTGTCGCTGTACACGCTGACGAGCATCGCGTGCGCGCTCGCGCCGACCGCGGGGTTCCTGCTGGTCGCGCGGCTGCTGCAGGGCGCGGCCGCCGGCGTGCAGATGCCGCAGGTCATCGGCATGACACAGGAGCTGTTCCAGGGCAAGGAGCGCGGGCGCGCCTTCGGCCTGTTCGGCGCGACGATCGGCGTCGCCACCGCCTTCGGCCCGACGCTCGGCGGCCTGCTGATCGCGCTCGGCGGACCGACCGACGGCTGGCGGCTCATCTTCTGGATGAACGTGCCGCTGTGCCTCCTCGCGATCGCGTTCGCCCTGTGGCTGCTGCCCGATACCCGGACGCGGTCGCAGCGCCCGGTGCAGCTCGACCCGGTGGGCGTGCTGCTTTTCGGTCTCAGCGTCGTGTCGCTGATGTGGCCGTTCCTGTTCACGACCGGTGCGCCGACCGACAACCCGGCGCGGTGGTGGATGCTGGCGGCCTTCGCGCTGTTCGTGTCGGCGTTCATCGCGTGGGAGCGCCGCTACGCCGCCCGCGGTCGCAGCCCGCTGCTGCCGCTCAGCCTGTTCGGCGTGGAGTCGTTCCGCAACGGCACCCTGCTGCAGACGGCGTACTTCACGGCGACGCCCGCGATGTTCCTGGTGACGACGCTGTTCCTGCAGCTCGGGCTCGGACTGGCACCGGTGTACGCCGGCATGGTCTCGATCGGCTTCGCCCTCGCGAGCGCGGTGACATCGTGGGTCGGCGGCAACCTGGTCAACACCCACGGCCGCGTCGTGGTGGTGTGGGGCCTGGTCGGCATGATGGTGTGCGTGGCAGGGCTCGTGCTCACGGCGCTGTACAGCGATCCGGCATGGGTGCCGTACTTCGCGGCAGTGGTCATGACGATCGGCGGCGCCGGCGGCGGACTGGTCATCGCCCCGAACCAGACGCTCACCCTCGCCGACATCCCGGTGAAGCAGGGCGGTCTCGCCGGCTCGGTCGGCCAGCTCGGCCAGCGCATCGGCGCCGCGGTCGGCACGGCGGTCGCCCTGTCGATGTTCTACGCGGCGATCTACCGCGAGTCGGGCTCGCACGACGATCTGGTCGTGTTCCACGACGCGTATGCGTTCGGGATGCTGTCGGTCGGGGTGTTCCTGGCACTGGCGTTCCTCGTCGCCGTCGTGGATCTCACCGCCCGCCGCCGCGTGCGCCGCTCGGCCGCCGACACCGGCGGTCCGATGCCCTGACGACCTGGGCCCTCACGCGCGCAGAGACACCGGCCCCATCACGGGCCGACGCCGGTCGCGCACCCAGCGCGCCCCGCTCTCGCGGAACTCGGCCCGCGTGGTGAACCGGTACCGGTACGACACCGCGCGCACATAGCGGGGCCGCTCGCCCGGGAACGGATCGCCGGCGAGCAGGCGCAGGGTGGCGGCATCCCCTTCGAGGAGCTTGACGAGCAGGGCCGTGAACCAGTCGTCGAGCGAGCGGCCGAGCGGCAGGAACCACATCAGCCAGTCCAGGCGCAGGTGGTACGGCGCGAACTGCCGCGGAACCCGGCTCACGTCGCCGGGCTTGCCCTTGAACGCGTACTCGCGCCACGCCGCGGTGTGCGGGTCCGCGTCCGTCGTGCCCTCGATGACGATCTCGATGCGCTCCGTGGTGACCGTGCCGAACGCGCCGTAGGCGTTCGCCAGCTGCCAGCGGTGGAAGCTCGCGTTCATCAACTGGCGGCGCGCGAACAGGTTGCGCAACGGCCACCAGCTGAGCCACGCGTACAGCAGGCCGACCGCGCACGTCACCACGATCCAGTGCACCGGGAGCGGGGATGCCGCACCCTCCGCCGGACCGGGGCCCGGTATCCCGATGGCCGAGAACGCGAGCACGATCGTCATCCAGTTCAGCCATGCGAAGTTGCCTGTCACGACGAGCCACACCTGGGTGGCGATCACGATCGCGGCGGCGACGGCGCCGACGATCGCGGGGACGGGACCGGGGACCCACAGCCCGAGCAGCGGCGCGAACAGGAACCACGGCACCGCCAGCTGCGCGAAGTGGTTGCCCAGCACCTCTCCCTTGTGGAACCAGCGGGGGAGCAGGTGCGCCTGGCGACTGAGCGGCCCCGGCATCGGCTGGGTCTCGTGGTGGTAGGTGAGCGCGGTGAGGTCGCGCCACTCGCGGCCACCGCGGATCTTGATCATCCCGGCGCCGAACTCGAGCCGGAACACCAGCCACCAGAACAGCACGATCACCACCGTCGACGGCGGCTGCGCATCGGAGCCGAGGAACGCCGCGAGGAACCCCGCCTCGAGCAGCAGCATCTCCCACCCGAAGCCGTAGAACGTCTGCCCGATCGAGGTGATCGACATGTATCCCAGCCACAGAGCGAGGAAGCAGATCATCGGCACCCACGGCGGACCCAGTTGCGGGATGCCGGCGGCCAGCGCCCCCGCGACCGCGACACCGCCCACGCACAGCGCGACCAGGCGCCGGTCTGTGTAGCGGAGATACCGGAAGACGGTGGGGTGCAGGACCGGCTTGCGTCGTCCCGGCGCATGCGCCCAGGCGAGCAGTTCGGGAGCGGGCAGCAGCCCGTGCTCGCCGAGCAGTGGGCGGAACTGATTCAGCGTCGAGACGAAGGCCACGACGTACAGCGCCGCGATGCCCCGCTGCAGCACCTGCCGCGCGAACTCGAAGTCGACCGCCGCCCACCCGTCCATGGGCTCACGTCCGGAACAGGTCCTCGAGCTCGTGGCGCTCGCCGCGCCCGTCGCGGGCGGCGTCGCGCATCGCCTGACGCGCCGCGAACCAGCCCGGCATGCCGGTCACCCCGGGGCCGGGCGGCGTCGACGCGGACGCGAGGTAGACGCCCCGCAGCGGCGTCCGCCACGGCGTCGTCGACACGATCGGCCGGCGGAACGCCTGCGCGAAAGTGAACGCGCCGCCCAGGATGTCGCCGCCGATGTCGGCCGGGTTGAAGGCCGAGCGCTGCGCCGCGGTCATCGCGTGGCTGGCCAGGATGTGGTGGCGGAAGCCGGGTGCGAACCGCTCCACCTGGCGCACCACGAGCTCGGTCGGGTCCAGCGTGGAACCGGCAGGCACGTGGATGTACGCCCACAGCGTGTGCTTTCCCGCGGGCGCGCGTGAGGCATCCATCACCGTCGGCTGGACGGCGAGCACGTAGGGACGCTCGGTCATGCCGCCGCGGGCGACCGCGTTCTCGCTCGCCTCGATCTCGGCCCGTGTGCCGCCCAGGTGCACCGTGGGGGCGAGCGCGACGTCCGGATGCGCCCACGGCACCGGTGCGTCGAGGGCGAAGTCGACCTTCGCCGCGGCGGCGCCGTAGCGGTAGCGGCGGATCGCCGCCGCGTACGACGGCGGCAGCGCGGGATGCGTCAGCAGCAGGCGCGGCGTGGTGTCGAGCAGCAGCAGGTCCCCGGCGTCGGGGTCGCCCCAGTCGAGCCCGCCGAGCTCGGTCACGTGCCGGCGCGTCTCGACAGTCCCGCCGTGCGCGGAGAGGTCGGCCACGAGCGCGTCGGCGATGGACTGCGCACCGCCGCGGGGACAGGCCCAGCCGTCGGCGGAGTGCGCGTGCGCCGCGAGGAACAGCCCCGATGCTGCGGCGCCGATCGAGGGCAGCCGGGTGTTCGCATGGGCGAGGACACCGGCGATGAGCGCGTTGGCCTCTTCGGTCGCGAACGTGCCGCGGCCGAGCGTCGAGCCCAGCTGCAGCGCCCGCAGCCCGAACCGGACGGTGGTGAGGGGATGCCGCGGCCACCGCAGCAGCTGAGACCCGGTGAAGTCCACCACGTCGCCGAGATGACGCGTGAGCGGGCGCACGACGCCGCGCCAGGCGTGGGCGTCGCGACCCAGCGCATCGGCGGTGCGCTCGAGGTCGCGCCACGCTATCGCCGCCCGGCCGCCGTCGAGCGGCTGCGCGTACGACGCGCGCGGGTGCACCCACTCGATGCGCTCCCCGATCCCGAACGCGCGGAAGAACGGCGACGACAGCGCCGCGGGGTGCACCGCCGAGCACACGTCATGGTGGAATCCAGGAAGCGTCAGCGATGCCGTGCGGACGCCGCCCCCGACCGTCGACGAGGCCTCGAGCACGCGCACCTCGTAGCCCGCTCGGGCGAGCGACACCGCGGCCGCGAGCCCGTTGGGTCCGCTCCCGACCACCGTCGCGCGCCTGGCCATGCTCCCATCCTCCCACCGCCGCGACGGCCCCCGCGTGGCGATCTTCCCCGCCGCGCAGGACCGCGACAGGATGGAGGGGCGGAGGGTCCGCAGGGGATGAGGTGGATCATGCAATCGGTGCTTCTCGACACTCCGACGGGGATCACGGCGCGACTCGGCTGGGACCCCAAGATGCCCGAGCACGACCGCAAGCGTCAGCTCGCGAAGGAGCTCGTGGCGACGCGGCTCGGCATCGACCCGAAGGACGTGCGCGTCGAGCGCGAGGCGCCCCGCACGTTCGGGTTCCACACCCAGCTGATCGCCGAGGTCGGCGGCCAAGAGGTGCCGCTGAAGATCCGCAACGCGAACTTCCGCGCCGCCACCGTCGTCGCGGTCGCCGACCCGGCGCTGCCGCTCGGCATCGACCTGCGGGACGCCCACCCCGACGAGAGCGACCTGCACGTCATGCAGCGGCACTCGCACCTGTTCGACGAGCACGACCTGCCGAAGCTGCTCGCCCACTGGACGCGGGTCGAGGCGGTGCGCGACGCGGACGGCCGTGGCGCCCGCGTCGCCGCGGATCATGTGCGCCTGGACAGCTCGCTCACGAAGGGCTGGCTGCCCGACCGCAAGGTGCAGTACCGGCTCGCCGACGCGTCGCGCGACAGCTGGATCATCACGCTGGCCTACGCGCCCGCCGAGGCCTGATCCGGGGCTCATCCGGAGCCCTGACCGACGCCCGGCCCGGGCGCCCGGCATCCGCCGATCAGTCCGTGACGAGCTCGGGAAGCGCCTCGGCGAGCTCGGCCAGCCACACGCGGGCGTTGCCGTCGGAGGGAGCGCGCCAGTCGCCGCGCGGCGACAGCGAACCGGCCGGTGAGACCTTCGGGCCGTTGGGGATCGCCGAGCGCTTGAACTGCGCGAACGCGAAGTAGCGCCTGAGGAACACCTGCAGCCACTTGGCCACGGTCGGCAGATCGTACGCGTAGCGGTCCTCGTCGGGGAACCCGGGAGGCCACGCGCCGGCGTCGGCGTCGCGCCAGGCATGCTCCGCCAGGAATGCGATCTTCGAGGGCCGGAACCCGTAGCGCAGGATGTGGAACAGCGCGAAGTCGTGCAGAGCGTACGGGCCGATGCGGTCCTCGGTGGACTGCATCCTGCCGTCCTGCCCGGCGGGCACGAGCTCGGGCGAGATCTCGGTGTCGAGCACCGACTGCAGCACCGCCGCCTCGGCGTCGTCGACGCCCTCGCCGTGCGCGATCACCCAGCGGATCAGGTGCTGGATGAGGGTCTTCGGCACGCCGGTGTTGACGGCGTAGTGGCTCATCTGGTCGCCGACCCCGTATGTCGCCCAGCCCAGGGCGAGCTCCGAGAGGTCGGAGGTGCCGATGACGAGGCCGCCGTGGTGGTTCGCGAGCCGGAAGAGGTAGTCGGTGCGCAGGCCCGCTTGCACGTTCTCGAACGTGATGTCGTGCACCGGCTCGCCGTCGGCGAACGGATGCCCCAGGCGCTGCAGCATCTCGGTCGCGGCGGGACGGATGTCGATCGTCTCGATCGACGCGCCCACCGACTCGGCCAGCGCGATCGCGTTCGATTTGGTGTGCTCGCTCGTTGCGAAGCCGGGCATCGTGTACGCCAGGATGTCGCTGCGGGGGCGGCCCATGCGATCCATCGCGCGGGCGACGACCAGCAGTGCGTGGGTGGAGTCGAGGCCGCCGCTCACGCCGATCACGGGCTTGGGCCCGCCGATCGCGCGCAGCCGCTGCACGAGCCCCGACACCTGGATGTTGAACGCCTCGTAGCAGTCCTGCGCCAGGCGCGCGGGGTCGTCGGGCACGAACGGGAACCGGTCGAGTGTGCGGCGCAGGCCCACGTCGCCGCGCGGCGGGTCGAGCCGGAAGTGCACGGTGCGGAAGTCCGCGTCGACGCCCGTCGTCCGGCGGTTGTCGTCGAAGGTGCCTTGGCGCAGCCGGTCCTGACGCAGGCGGTCGAGGTCGACGTCGGCGATCGAGCGGCGCGGCCCGTCGGGGAAGCGCTCGGTCTCGGCCAGCAGCGCGCCGCCCTCGTAGAGCATGGTCTGGCCGTCCCACGAGAGGTCGTTCGTGGACTCGCCGGCTCCTGCGGCGGCGTACGCGTAGGCGGCGAGGCAGCGCAGCGACTGGGACTGGACCAGGTCCTTGCGGTCCTCGGCGCGGGCGATCGTGATGGGGCTGCCGCTCAGGTTGAGCAGCACCGTCGCACCGGCCAGGGCCGCGCGCGACGACGGCGGGATCGGCACCCAGACGTCCTCGCACACCTCGGCGTGCAGCACGAGCCCGGGCACGTCGAGCGATGCGAACAGCAGGTCGGGCCCGAACGGCGCCTCGAGCTCGCCGACCCGGATGTCCTGCCCGGACTGATCGTCGCCGGGAGCGTACCAGCGGCGCTCGTAGAACTCGCGGTAGGTCGGCAGGTACGACTTCGGGGCGACGCCGAGCAGCTCGCCGCGGTGGATCACGACCGCGCAGTTGTAGAGGCGGTTGCGGTGGCGCAGCGGCGCGCCGACGACGAGCACCGGAAGAAGATCGATGGATGCCGCCACCAGGCCCTCGATCGCACGTTCGACGGCATCGAGCACGGGGTCCTGCATCACGAGGTCGTCGATCGCATAGCCGGTGAGGCACAGCTCGGGGAAGACGGCGACGGCGACGGCGTCCGCGTCGCACACGCGCGCGCTGTCGAGGACGGCCTCCGCGTTGGTCGCCGGGTCGGCGATCGCGACCGGGATCGTGCACGCGGCCACGCGGGCGAACCCGTGCCGATACGCGCTCTCGAAGGGCAGGCTCATGGGCTCCAGTCTGGCAGTGCGCCAGGCCGCCGGCATCCCTCGCCTCGCCGCGCTCGGCAGTCCCGCCCACCTGGTTCGTTCGTCGGATATGCACGCCGGATCGCGGCGCACGCGTGCAGGTACGACGAACGAACGGGTGGGGAGGGCGGTGTCGGCGGGCGCGGCTACTGTCGAAGGTGAGAAGGGGAGGGCATGCGATACATCGAGGGCGAAGGCCGGATCGTCTGGAGTGCGAGCGACCTCAAGGCGGCCGCCGAGTGCGAGTTCGCGTGGCTGCGGGCGATCGATGCGCGGCTCGGCCGCGTGATGGCCGTCGAAGAGCCCGAGGACCTGACCCTGGAACGGGCCGGCCGGCTCGGCACGGTGCACGAGCGTCGCGTGCTCGACGACTACGTGGCGCGCTTCGGCGATGGCGTGGTCGAGATCCCCGAGACGCGCTCGACGGATGCCGCCGCCCTCGCCGATGCGGTGGCCCGGACGAACGCCGCCCTGGCCTCGGACGCCGAGGTGGTCTACCAGGCCGCGTTCGCGACCGAGTCCTTCGTCGGGTTCGCCGACTTCCTGGTGCGCGACGACGAGCGCCGCTGGCTGGTGCAGGACACCAAGCTCGCCCGTCACGCACGCGTGACGGCGCTCATGCAGCTCGCCGCGTACGTCCACCAGCTCGACCGCCTGGGCGTTCCGCGCTCCGATCGCGTGCAGCTGCTGCTGGGCGACGGCAGCGTCAGCGAGCACGAGGTCGACGACCTGCTCCCGGTGTTCGAGCTGCGCCGCGAGCGCCTGGGCGCTCTCGTCGCCGACCGCCGCCTCGACCTCGGCGCGGCAGGGGACCCGATCGCCTGGGGGGATCCGCGGGGCGAGCTCGGCGTGATGGCGTGCGGCCGGTGCGCCACGTGCGACGCCGAGGTCGTGGCATCCCGTGATCTTCTGCTCGTGGCGGGCATGCGTCCCGTGCAGCGCGAGCGCCTGCGCGAGGGCGGCGTCGAGACGATCGAGCAGCTGGCCGCGGCGCCCGCCGCGCCGGCGGGCATGAACCCCGACGTTTTCGCCTCGCTGCGCACGCAGGCGCGGCTGCAGCTGCTCAGCCCCGCCGGCACGCCTCCGCTCGTGGCGCCGAAACCGGTCACCGAGGCCGCCCTGCTCGGCGGCGAGGGCGGCGTCGTGGTCGCCGTGGCAGAAGCGGCGCCCGCAGCTCCTCCGCTTCCGGTGTACGAGGTGGTGGCGCCGAAGGCGCTGGGCGCACTGCCGCGGCCCGACCACGGCGACCTGTTCTTCGACTTCGAGGGCGACCCGCTCTACACCGAGCCGCCGGTCCCCGGCGAGCCGACGCAGTGGGGCATCGACTACCTGTTCGGCTGGGTCGACACCCGCGAGCAGTACACGCCGCTGTGGGCGCACAGCTTCGCCGACGAGAAGCGGGCGCTCGAGGTCTTCCTCGACCTCGTCAACCTGCGCCGGCAGCAGTTCCCCGGCATGCACATCTACCATTACGCGCCGTACGAGCCGACGCACCTGCTCGCGATGGCCGCGCGCCACGGCGTGCGCGAGGCGGACGTCGACCGGCTGCTGCGCGACGGCGTGTTCGTCGACCTGTACCCGATCGTCCGGCGCGCGCTGCGCGTGGGGTCGCGGTCGTATTCGATCAAGAAGCTCGAGCCGCTGTACATGGGCGACGAAGTGCGGACGAGCGACGTGCAGAAGGGCGACGACTCGATCGTCCGCTACGTCGAGGCCCGTGCGCTGCAGGCCGACGGCGACGAGGCGGCCGCGGGGCTGGTGCTCGACGACCTCGCCGACTACAACCGGTACGACTGCGTCTCGACGCGGCGGCTGCGCGATTGGCTGGTCGACCGCGCGCGCGAGGCCGACCTGCGGCCGTCGACGGACCCCGAGCCCGACGAGCGCGCGTACGAGCCCTCTCCGCGGGCGACGATGCTCGACAGGCTCGCCGGGCAGCATCCCGAGGACTCCTCGACCGCGCGGTCGCTCCGGCTCGGTGCGGCGGCCATCGACTATTACCCGCGCGAGGCGAAGTCGTTCTGGGCCACGCACTTCCTGCGGCTGCGCGAACCCGTCTCGCTCTGGGACGAGAACCGTGACGTCGTGGTCGTCGACCACGCCCGCAGCACCGTCCGCGAGGACTGGCACTTCGCGGAGAGCGGGCGGGGCGGTGAGCGGCGGCTCATCGAGATCCACGGCGACCTGGCACCCGGGACGCGGCTGAGCGAGGGCGCCAATCCGTTCGCCCTGTACGAGCTGCCCGCGCCGTACCCGTTCGAGGCCCGCGCGCGGTGGATGCACTCCTACCGCTCGGTGACGGTGGTGGAGGTGCTCGACGACGGCGCCGTGATCGAAGAGACCGCGGTCGACGGCATCACGTGGAGCGAACTGCCGCTGGCGCTCACCCCGCAGGCGCCGCCGAGCGCCGGCAACCAGCAGTCCGCGATCGACGCCTGGGCGGATGCGGTCATCGACGCCGCGCCCGAGCTTCCGGCCGACCCCGCCACCGACATCCTGTGCCGTCGCGCACCGCGGACGCTGACGGGCGCGCTGCCACCGGCGGGCGACGATGTCGTCGACGCGATCACCCGTGCCGTGCGCGATCTCGACCGCAGCTATCTCGCCGTGCAGGGGCCGCCCGGAACCGGCAAGACGTACGTCGGCTCGCACGTGATCGCCCGTCTCGTACGCGAGCACGGGTACAAGGTCGGCGTGGTCGCGCAGGGGCACGCGACGATCGAGCAGCTGCTGGAGCGTGTCATCGCGGCAGGGGTCCCGGCATCGCAGGTCGGCAAGGCGCCGAAGGACGCGACGGCGGAGCGCTCCTTCACCGTGCTGCCCAAGAACGGCGTTGCGGCGTTCACCGCCGAGCACGACACCGACGGCTACGTGATCGGCGGCACCGCGTGGGACTTCAGCCACGAGGGCCGGGTGCCGCGCGGCAGCCTCGACCTGCTCGTCGTCGACGAGGCCGGGCAGTTCTCGCTCGCCTCGACGATCGCGGTGTCGCTCGCCGCGCCCCGGCTGCTGCTGCTCGGCGATCCCCAGCAGCTGCCGCAGGTCAGCCAGGGCACGCACCCGGCGCCGGTCGACACCTCTGCGCTGGGCTGGGTGATGGACGGCGCCGATGTCATCCCCCACCAGTACGGCTACTTCCTCGCGCAGACGCGCCGCATGCGGCCGGAGGTCGCTGCGACGGTCTCGACGCTGTCGTATCGCGGCGAGCTCGAGGCGCATCCGTCGACGGCCCTGCGCCGCCTCGAGGGCGTCCAGCCCGGCCTCGTCCCCCTCCCGATGCGCCACCACGGGAACGCCACGCAATCGCTCGAAGAGGCGGCCGAGGTCGCGCGCCTGGTCGGCGAGCTGGTCGGCCGGGAGTGGACCGACGTGGTCACAGACGACGCCGACGGGGTGTCTGTCCCGAAGCCGCCACGGCCGCTGGAGCAGGGCGACCTCATCGTCGTGACGCCGTACAACGCCCAGCAGGTCGCGGTCGAAGAAGCGCTCGCCGCAGCCGGGTTCTCTGACGTGCCGGTCGGCACCGTCGACAAGTTCCAGGGCAAGGAGGCCGCGGTGGCGATCGTGTCACTCGCGGCGTCCAGCGGGCGCGACGCGCCGCGCGGCCTGGAGTTCCTGCTGCTGCGCAACCGCCTCAACGTGGCCATCTCGCGCGCCATGCACACGGCGTACGTCGTGTACTCGCCGGGCCTGCTCGACGACCTCCCGTACACGCCGGAAGGGGTCGCGCGCCTCAGCGGCTTCGCACGTCTCGTCGGACGCGGCTGAGGCGACCGGGCACCCGCTAGACTCGCGCAAACCCGCAGAAGGAGCCCGCATGGCCGAGGACGCACCCCGCCAGTTCGAGATCGACCTGCCGCCCGAGCTCATCGGGGGTGCGTACGCCGATTTCGCCAACGTGTGGCACACGCCCACGGTGTTCGTGATGGACTTCCTGACGCTCGCGCAGCCGCCTCGCGAAGAGGCCGACGCCGAGACCGGACAGCGCCACACGGTGGTGCCGGCGCGGGTCGTGAGCCGCATCCGCATCCCTCCCGAGCAGGTGTTCGAGCTCGCCAAGGCGCTGACGCAGCAGCTGGAGTTCTGGGAGCGCGAGACCGGTCGGCGCAACCCGCAGGAGCCGCAGCTGGGCGACTGAGCGTCCTCCCGGCGTATCAGCCTCGGTCGTTCCGCCTCTCTCGCAGGGAGGGGGAACGACATGACGACGATCGAGCAGCCGTTCGCGGCGACTGCGAGCGCGGACCAGACGGACACGGCGCGCCCGACGCGCGGCCTGGCGTTCTGGGTCGTGCGCTACGTGCCGGCTGAACTCGCCGGCACCGCCGCGATGGTGATCGCCGGCCTGCTCGCCACGATGTGGACTGATGTCCCCGCCCTGATCGCCCTGGCCGCACTCATCGGCGAGATCATCGGGTTCTATGCCCTACTCGCCGTGACCGTCTACCTCGAGCAGGTGCAGGTCACCTCGACCTGGCGACAGGCCGCCGGCCGGACGGCGTTGCTGCTGGTGGCCGAGTTCGGCGCCGCCGAGCTCCTCGACACGCTGCTGATCCGCCCCGCCGCGCTGCTGGTGGGCGTCTGGCTGATCCCCGATCCGCTGTGGGGCATGCTCGCGGGCAAGATCGCCGCCGACATCGTCTTCTACGCCATGGCCGCCGGCGCATTCACCCTCACTGCCAGGACCGGCCTGCGTGACGGCTCCCGCCGCGCCCGCCCATCCGCCTGAACCGCCGGCCCCGGGGCCGCAGGCCCCGAGACCTCAGCGGATCAGACCGTGCCGTAGAGGCGGTCGCCGGCGTCGCCGAGGCCGGGCACGATGTAGCCCTTCTCGTTGAGCCGCTCGTCCATCGCGCCGAGCACAAGGGTGACGTCGCGGCCCGCGACCTGCTTCTCGATGGCCGCGACGCCCTCGGGGGCGCCGAGGATGCAGATGGCCGTCACGTCCTGCGCGCCGCGCTGGAACAGGAACTCGATCGCCGCGCCGAGCGAGCCGCCGGTCGCGAGCATGGGGTCCAGCACGAAGCACTGACGGTCGCTGAGATCGTCGGGCAGGCGCTCGGCATAGGTCGACGGCTCGAGCGTCTCGTGGTCGCGGACCATGCCCAGGAACCCGACCTCAGCGGTCGGGATGAGCTTGACCATGCCTTCGAGCATGCCGAGGCCGGCGCGCAGGATCGGCACGACGAGCGGGCGCGGTTCGTCGATTCGGACGCCCATCGTGGTCGTGACCGGCGTCTGGATCTCGATCGGTGCGACGCGCACGTTGCGGGTCGCCTCGTACGCGAGCAGTGTCACGAGCTCCTCGGTGAGCTGGCGGAACACCGGCGACGGGGTGCGCTGGTCGCGCAGCACCGTGAGCTTGTGGGTGATGAGGGGATGGTCGGCGACGTGCAGGCGCATACGCACAGATTACTGGGCGGGCGGTCCGTCTCCCAGATCAGGAGAGCTCGCGCCGGCAGGATGCTCCCGGCGCCGTCGTCCGGTGCGCGCCGGATCTGCTGATCAGCCGCCCGTGAGACACGGCTCGCCGGATACGGTGGTCCCGTGAACGTCGACCCCGCCGATCTCGCCGCCATGGACCGCGCGCTGCAGCTCGCCGCGCGCGCGGGCGCGTCCGGCGACGTGCCGGTCGGGGCGGTGGTGAGGGATGCCGCCGGCACAGTGATCGGCGAGGGCCTCAACCTGCGCGAGCGCGACCACGACCCCACCGCGCACGCCGAGGTCGTGGCCCTGCGTGCGGCGGCCGCCGCACGCGGCGACTGGAACCTCGAAGGCTGCACCCTCGTGGTCACCCTGGAGCCGTGCGTCATGTGCGCGGGCGCCGTGCTGCAGTCCCGCATCTCGCGGCTGGTCTTCGGCGCGTGGGACGAGAAGGCCGGCGCCGCCGGCTCGATGTACGACGTGGTGCGCGACCGGCGTCTGCCCTATCGCGCCGAGGTGGTGGCCGGAGTGCGGGCGGAGGAGGCATCCACTCTTCTCCGCGCCTTCTTCGACACACGACGCTGACGCACGCTCTCGCTCATCCTTCACCGATGCACGCCGCGAGCGGCGTGTCGTGTGCAGGTGTGACCGATGAACGGGGACTCGGGGGTCTGCCGCCGCGGTTCCGGGGGTCAGCCCCCTGCTGTGCGCCCGCGCGCCGGGCCTAGCGTGACGGCCATGACCCGCCTCATCGAACCCGTCCGCACGGCGCCCGCCGTCGCACGCGCGGGCGGCATCCGCTCGCGCATCGGCTGGACCCTCGTGCTGCTCACCGCCGTCGCGATCGTCGCCTACTCGGCCGTCCCGTACTTCACCGCCTCGCTCGCCGACCTCGCCGGTCAGGAGGTCGGCCTCGCCTCGACGTATGCGGCCGCCCCGCCATTCGTGCAGTTCGCGTTCTACACGCACATCGTCGGGGGAGCTGTCGCCCTCGTGGCCGGGCCGCTGCAGTTCTGGCGCGGCCTGCGCTCCCGTGCGCCGCGCGTGCACCGCTGGACCGGCCGCGTGTACCTCGTCGCGGTCGCGATCGGCGCGATCGCCGGTCTGGTCATCGCGCCGTGGAGCCGCGCGGGCTACGTCGGCTTCTTCGGCTTCGGGGCGCTCGCGGTGCTGTGGTTCCTCACGGCGTGGCGCGCCTACCGCGCGATCCGGCACGGCGACGTGCCGAGCCACCAGGCGTGGATGATCCGCAACTACGCGCTCACCTACGCCGCCGTGATGCTGCGCATCTGGCTTCCGCTGCTGCTGCTCGCCCCGCTGGTGCTGGGGCGGCCGTGGGAGCTCGACACGGCCTTCGCGAACGCCTACGCCGCGGTGCCCTTCCTCTGCTGGCTGCCCAATCTGGTGTTCGCCGAGTGGCTGATCCGCCGCCGCGGCCTGCCGTCGTACCGCCTGCCGGTCTGAGGCCCGCTCGCGCCGCAGCCCCGTCGTTCGAACGAACGGGGTTCGTGGGCGGATCAGCGGGGGAGGTGCGGGAGCACCTCGGCGCCGAGGTACTCGACGTGCGAAGGGTCCTGCAGGTCCATCAGCTGGAGGTAGACCCGCTGTGCGCCGAGCGCGGCAAGGCGCTCGACCTTGGCGACGATCTCGTCGCGGCCGCCGACGATGTTGACGTCGCCGCGCAGCTCGTCGACGGTGCGGCCGATGTTCGCGGCACGCCGGTCGAGTTCGGACGCGGATGCCCCGGCCAGCGTCGGCAGGGCGACCGAGAGCTTCAGCGTCTCGGGGTCGCGGCCCACGCGCTCGCACGCGGCACGGACACCGGCGAACTTCTCGGCGATCACCCGTTCGGGCTGGAAGCCGATGTTGAACTCCGTCGCGAACCGCGCCGCGAGGTCGGGCGTGCGCTTCGGGCCGCCGCCGCCGACGATGACGGGCACGCGGTCCTGGACGGGTTTGGGCAGCGCGGGCGCGTCGGTGAGGTCGTAGTGGGCGCCGGCGAAGCTGTAGGTCCGGCCGACGGGCGTCGACCACAGGCCGTTCACGATCTGCAGCTGCTCTTCGAGCAGGTCGAACCGCTTGGCCGGGAACGGGATGCCGTAGGCGTGGTGCTCGCGCTCGAACCAGCCGGTGCCGAGCCCGAGCTCGGCGCGGCCGCCGGACATCGCATCGACCTGTGCGACCTGGATGGCGAGCAGGCCCGGCACCCGGTACGTGACCGACGACACCAGCGTGCCCAGGCGGATGCTGGAGGTCTCGCGCGCGAGGCCGGCCAGGGTCGTCCACGCATCGGTCGGGCCGGGCAGCCCCGGTCCGTCGCCCATGTGCAGGTAGTGGTCCGAGCGGAAGAAGCCGTCGAAGCCGTAGCGCTCGGCAGTCTGCGCGAAGGCGAGCTGATCGTCGTAGCTCGCGCCCTGCTGCGGCTCGGTGAAGACGCAGTACTCCATGTCGATCCCTGAGTTCGTCGGTCGGGGCGTTGTCGGAGCGTGAGCTCGTCGAAGCCTCAGTCGGTGGATTTGATGACGAACTCCGACGTCGGGGGCGCTGGGTCGTCGCCCGGGCGGTAGATGTCGGGCTCGAAGTAGATCACGCGGGCGGCGGGCACGGCGTCGCGCACGCGCGCCTCGACGCGGTCGATGTCGGCGGCGACGTGCGCGAGCGGCGCATCGGACGCGAAGCCCAGCTTGGCGGCGACGAGCAGTTCGTCGGGGCCGAGGTAGAGCGTCTTGATGTGGATGAGCTTCTCGACCTCGGGGCCGGCCTCGATGGCGTCCACGATCCGCTCGTGGTCCGCATCCGTCGCTCCCTCGCCGACGAGCAGGCTCTTCGTCTCGATGCCGAGGATGATCGCGATGACGATCAGCAGCGTGCCGATCATGAGCGTGCCGAGCGCGTCGAACACCGAGTTGCCGGTGATGACGGTCAGGCCCACGCCGAGCAGCGCGAAGCACAGACCGGTGAGCGCGCCGACGTCTTCGAGCAGCACCACGGGCAGCTCGGGAGCCTTGGCACGGCGGACGAACGCCACCCACGACTGGCCCTTCGCGCGCACGTGGTTGCTCTCCTTGACGGCGGTGCGCAGCGAGTACGACTCGAGCACGATCGAGACGAGCAGCACCACGATGGGGAGCCACCACCACTTCTCGTCCAGCGCGTGCGGGTGCGTGATCTTCTCGACGCCCTCGTAGATCGCGAACAGGCCGCCGACCGAGAACAGGATGATCGACACCACGAAGGCGTACACGTAGCGCTCGCGGCCGTACCCGAACGGGTGCTCGCGGTCGGCGGCCTTCTTCGCGCGGCGTCCGCCCAGCATCAGCAGCAGCTGGTTGCACGAGTCGGCGACCGAGTGGATCGCCTCGGCGAGCATCGACGCCGATCCCGAGAGGAACCACGCGATGAACTTCGCAAGGGCGATGCCCATGTTCGCCAGGAACGCCGCGAGGATCGCCTTGCCGCCGCCGGAAGCACTCATGCCGATGAGTCTACGGATGCGGCGACCCCGGCCCGTACGCGTGTCGGCGTCGTCGGCACGGCCTCGCGGCCGGTCAGTCCGACGAGCGCAGGATGATCGCCTCGGTCGGCGGCGCCGGGTCGTGCGGACGGCCGACGTAGCCGATCGCCTCGAGCAGCGCGTGGCGGAACTCGGCGGGGCGCTCGAGGTGCGGCGAGTGCCCGACGCCTTCGAGGTTCACCTCGGTGACGACGCCGCCCGCGTCGGCGTAGCGGCCCAGCACGTCGCGCGTCTGCGACACCATCTCCTGGGCGGGCGCGACGTCGTCGCCCGGCCAGCCGGGGATCACGCCCAGCTTGCCGAGGTTGTTGAGATCGAAGAACGACATGTCCGAGACGATCGCGTCGGCGGTGCCGTGGATCCACAGGATCGGGGGCTTGGGATCCAGGCCGACGATGCCCGACACGTCGAAGTGACCGGGTGTCATCGTGTTGAGCACTCCCAGGTCGCCGGCGCCGAAGCCCGGCCAGCTCTCACTCGTGACGGCGTCGCCGGGGTAGTTGCCGGTCGCGGTCGAGGTGGTGAGCATCGACTCGACCCACACATCCTCGTTGTCGCTCGTGTAGCCGGACGCCACGTAGCCCGAGCGGAACACGCTGCGCGGCGAGGTCGGCGCCTCATCGGTCGCGTCGCGGTCGTTGAGCCGCTGCACGAAGTCGGGGTTGGCGCCGCCGCCGCCGCAGCCCGCGTCGTCGTCGGTGAGCCGCGAACCGTCGCGGCGCGTGCCCCCGAATCCGTACGGAGAGACCGGTGCCTGCAGCGTGAGGCTCAGTGCGGGGTGGTCGAGCGCGTACTGCATCACGACCCCGCCGCCCATGGACCAGCCGACAAGGTGCGCGGTGTCGATGCCGAGGGCCTCGAGCGTGGCCCGCACGTCGTCGCTGAAGTCCCGCACGCCACGGGTGGCGTCGACGGGGGCGTTCTCAGTGTCGCCGAAGCCGCGCAGGTCGATCGCGATCACGCGGAGGTCGGAGGGGAGGTCCTGCATCGTCTCCTGCCAGAACAGCGCGGACGAGACGTTGCCGTGGATGAGGACCACGGTCCGCTCGGCCGGCGTCGCGGGGTCGTCGCCCGCTCGCTCCAGCACGTTGACGGTCAGGCGGGGCGTCTCCACGGTGCGCGCGGTGATGCCGTCGAAGAGGGTCATATCGGGTTCTCCCACGTCCTGCCGGGGCCCCTGCGCCCCTGCCCTTCCGAGAATAGACCGGGTCGTGCCCTTTGTGAATCGCCTTTCAGGTTGACGCGGTCAGGGACGGCGGGGAGAGGATGGCGCACCGCGTGCGGTGCGCCATCCTCCGATCATGCGCCCGCCGGCGCCTGCCCCGTGTAGAACGCGAAGGTGTTGTCGGCGGCCGCTGCGGCGGTCGCGGCGTCGGCGCCGGAGGCCTGCTGGGCGGCGCCCCATGCGTCGGCCGCGCCGCGGTAGAACGCACGGCCCTCGGAGGTGAAGGCCCACGCCTCGGCCTCTTCGGGCGAGGGGCCGGTGGCGCCGGTCAGGTGCAGCGCGAGACCGAGCATCCCGCCGTCCCAGCCGACGCCGGTGGCGCCGGGGCCGTAGGTCTCCCAGAACCCCGGCGGCACATCGTCGGTGCGGGCCACGTGCTCCAGCTCGACGCGCGTCGCGTCCTCGCCCTCGGCCGTCAGGCGCACGGTGAGCCAGGTCACTCCGCCGCCGTACTCCCAGGTGGCCCTGTAGTGCGCGATGCCGCCGGCGGGCGGCACGCACTCCTGGATCTCACCGCCCGCGTTGTTCTCGATCTGATACCGGCCGCCGACCCGCAGATCACCAGAGATCGGCTGGAACCACCGGACGATCCGCGCGGCCGTCGTGACGGCATCCCACACGTCGTCGATGGGTGAGGGGTAGGTCTGCGCGAGCGTCTGCACGCGCGACGCGTACCCGTCGATGTCTTCGTCGGCGATCTCGCGCGACACCGCGTCGAGCTGGCCCTGTACGTCGACCATGTCAGTCCTCCTGTGGTTCGGTCGTTCCCGGTCGGTCGGTCTCATGGGTCTCATCGGTCTCGTCTGTCTCGGCATCGCGCTCCGCGGCCAGCCGGCGCTCGCGGCGGCCTCGCGCCAGTTCCGTGGCCAGCGCGTCGAGGTGGGGCTGCCAGAACCGCCGGAACGGATCGAACCACGCGGCCGCGTCGGCGAGCGGGTCGGGGGCGATCGCGTACAGGCGGCGCGTGCCCTCGGGGCGCACCGTGGTGAAGCCCGACTCTCGCAGCACGCGCAGGTGCTGCGACACGGCAGGCTGCGAGATGCCGAACTCGCGCTGCACCTCGTCGCCGATCTCGCCGGCGCTGAGCTCGCCCTCCGCCAGGAGTTCGAGGATGCGCCGGCGCACCGGGTCGCCGAGGATGTCGAGCGCGTGCATGGCTCCCATGATTGCGCTTAGACTTATATAAGTCAAGAGTGATCGAATGGATGCCGTCACGCCCCGCTCGTAGGATTGCGGCATGCCTGACAACGCTCCCGCCCTCCCGCCCATCGCGATCCTCGGGGCCGGCTCCATGGGCGGCGCGATCGCCCGCGGCCTGTCGCGCTCGGGCCTGGCCACCGGGGGAGTCACCGCCACCAACCGGTCGCTCGCGAGTGCCGGCGAGCTCGCCGGTCTGGCCGATGTGACGAGCGTCGCCCTCGAAACGCAGCCATCGGGCAACACGGATGCCGCGGCCGGCGCCGGCGTCGTGCTCGTGGGAGTGAAGCCGGCCATGGTCCCCGATCTGCTGCGCGAGATCGCCCCGGTGCTGCGACCGGGGACGCTCGTCGTGAGCCTCGCCGCCGGCGTCACCGTGGCGACGTTCGAGCAGATCCTCGGTGACGAGGTCGTCGTGCTGCGCTCGATGCCGAACACGCCGGCCCTCGTCGGGCGCGGCGTGACGGGCCTTGCCGCAGGGACGCACGCCGATGCTGCCGCGGTGGCGACAGTCCGGCGCCTGTTCGAGACCGTCGGCACCGTGATCGAGGTTCCGGAGACGCAGATCGACGCGCTGTCGACGATCTCGGGCTCGGGGCCGGCCTACTTCTTCCTCGTCGTCGAGGAGTTCACCAAGGCGGCCGTCGGCAAGGGGTTCGCCGAGGCCGAGGCCCGGCTCATGGCCGAGCAGACCTTCGTCGGCGCAGCGGCTCTGCTGGAGGCATCCGATCACGATCCCGCCGAACTGCGCCGGCAGGTGACGAGCCCCAAGGGCACGACCGAGCGTGCCGTCGCCGTGCTGCAGGACGCCGGCCTCGACGACGTGTTCGTGCGCGCGACCGACGCGGCCCTCGCCCGCGCGAAGGAGCTCGCCGCCGGCGCGTGAGGGTCAGCTCTTGCTCGCCTGATCCATCCACCACTCGGTGAACGCGTCGGCGCGACCGTCGGGGGCGAGATCGACCACCCACAGGTTGCTGTAGGTCGTGCCGGCGACGTAGCGCGTGACGCCTTCGACGATCGCGCGCCGGCCGTCGACGGCTGTCACGCCGCCCTCGAAACGGAAGCTCCCCGGCTCGTCGCGGCGGTCCGTCCAGGCCGCGACGATCGCCTCGTGTCCTTGCAGCGGCGGCGTCCACGGCTCGAACCGGTACACCGCGTCGGGGGCGAAGATCGCGCGGATGTTGTCGGGCGCGTTGGATTCCCACGCCCGCAGGTAGCCGTCGAGCCAGGCGCGCGCGACCGACAGCGTCTCTTCTCGTTCGCTCATGACGGCAGTCTGCGCCGGGGCGCCGACATCCGCGGGGGTCAGCGCTCGAGCGACGCGAACCGCTCGATGTCGGAGTTCGTGCCCGACACGATGATGAGGTCGTGGTTCGTGACGACGGTGTTGGCCTCGGCGTAGCGGAACGGCTTGCCGGGGCTCTTCACGCCGACGACAGTCACGTTGTACTTGGTGCGCACGCCGGACTCGTTCAGGCCCTTGCCGCGGATGAACTTCGGCGGGTAGAGCTTGGCGAGGGCGAAGTCGTCGTCGAACCGGATGAAGTCGAGCATGCGTCCGCTGACCAGGTGCGCGACGCGCTCGCCGGCCTCGCGCTCGGGGTAGATGACGTGGTTCGCGCCGACGCGGGCGAGGATCTTGCCGTGCGACTGCGACACCGCCTTCGCCCAGATCTGCGGAACCTTGAGGTCGACGAGGTTCGCCGTGATGAGGACGGATGCCTCGATCGACGAGCCGACCGCGACGACGGCCACCTGGAAGTCCTGCGCGCCGATCTGCTTGAGCGCGTCGATGTTCTTCGCGTCGGCCTGCACGGTGTGGGTGACCCGCTCGGACCACTTCTGCACCAGGTCGAGGTTCTCGTCGATCGCGAGCACCTCGCGATCGAGGCGATCGAGCTCACCGGCGCACGCGGCGCCGAAACGGCCCAGTCCGATGACCAGGACGGGCGCATCGCCCCTCATCCGCTCAACCAACGATCGGCCTTTCGACGGGCAGCGAGTAGAGCTGCGAACGGTTGGACGCAGCCACGGCCGCGGCGAGAGTCACTGTACCAACGCGACCCATGACGATCGTGATGGCGAGGACGTAGACCGCGGGATCGGGCAGGGTCTCGGTGAGGCCGGTCGACAGCCCCACCGTGGCGAAGCCCGAGATGACGTCGAACAGCACGTCGCCGAGGTCGGCCTTCGTGATCTGGGTGATGGTGATCGTCGAGAGAGCGACGATGGTCGACCCCCACGCCACCACCGAGAGCGCCACCCTCAGCACGTCGCTCGGGATGCGGCGGCCGAAGACCTGGTTCGACGCGCGGCCCTTGGCCTCGGAGATCACCGCGAGGGCGATGACCGCGAGTGTCGTCACCTTGATGCCGCCGGCCGTCGAGGCCGAGCCGCCGCCGACGAACATCAGCATGCACGCGACGAGCAGGCTGGACTGGTTCAGCTCTCCGATGTCGAGCACCGCGAAGCCGCCGGATCTCGTCATCGCCGACAGGAAGAACGCCTGGAACGTGGTGTCCCAGGCGTCCTTCGTGCCGAGGGTCAGCAGGTTGTCGTACTCGAGCACGAGGAAGACGACGCCGCCGAGGAAGAACAGCGTCACCGTCGTGATGATGGTGAGCTTCGCGTGCAGCGACCAGCGCCGGACGTGCCAGAGCTGGCGGCGCAGCGTGTAGATCACGGGGAAGCCGATCGAGCCCATGAAGACGCCGGCCATCAGCACCGTGAGGAAGAAGTAGTCGTGGCGGAACGGCGCCAGGCCTTGCGGATTGGGCGTGAAGCCGGTGTTCGTGAACGACATCGCGGCGTAGAACGGCGCCTCCCACAGGGCGACGTTCCACGGCACGCCGGCCACGAGCAGGCCCGGGTACAGCAGGATCGCGATGACCGCCTCGATCACGAGGGTCGACAGCGCAACGGTCGCCAGCAGGCTGCCGATCTGGCCGAGCTGCACGGTCTGGCTCTCGTTGACCGGGCCGCCGTGGGTGCGCAGCGGGTTGGTGTCGCTGGCGGCGATGAGCTTGGCGCGCAGGCCCAGCCGGCGCGAGATCACCAGGCCCAGGATCGACGCGAGGGTCAGCACGCCGAGCGCACCGATCTGCACCCCGACGAAGACCAGGACGTGACCGAACCCCGACCAGTGGGTCGCCATGTCAACGGTCGCCAGGCCCGTGACGCAGATGGTCGACACCGCGGTGAAGAACGCGTCCGCGAACGGGGTGACCTTGCCGTCGGCCGCGGCGATCGGCAGCGAGAAGAGCACAGTGAACACGAGGATCAACGACAGGAAGATGATGATCGCGAAGCGTGCGGGGGAGCGCTGCGTCAGATCGCGGAAGAACTCCATGAACCCGTGGCCGACGGCTCGCACCCGACCCATCGCGGTGACGGGCCTCCTGCCGGCGACAGGAGCGGCGCGCCTGCCATCCGTCATACGGGGTCCTTCCTGAGCGAATCGGCGCACGTGTCCCGGGCGCCGGTGATCGGGCGCCGAGCGGTCGTGCTCATGGTACTCGGCAGGGGTCCCGACTACTCTGAGCCTATGGCGGACATCTTCGACGTGATCGCGGACGGAACGCGTCGCGACATCCTGCGACTGCTGCTCGATCGCTCATCCGCCGGAGAACGCGGCACCAGTGTGTCCCACATCGTGACCGAGCTCGGCGCCAGCCAGCCGACGGTGTCGAAGCACCTGAAGGTGCTGCGTGACGCGCACCTCGTGTCGGTCCGCGAAGAGGGCCAGCACCGCTACTACAGCCTGTCGGCGGCGCCCCTGGACGAGGTCGACGACTGGCTCGTGCCGTTCCTCGACGACGACGGCGCCGGCATCGCCGACCTCCCCGCCGGCACGCTCACCGACTCCGCCGCGCACGCCGCCGAGGTCGTCGGCCGTGCCGCGGCATCCGCCAAGCATGCGCTCGAGACGGCGCTCAAGAGGCTTCCGGGTCGCTGACCCGAGACGATGACGGGATGCCTCGGTCCGAGGCATCCCGTCATCGTCTGCGTTCGGCGGCGCGAGGTCAGCGGCGCCCGCTCTTGCGGCGGAACAGCCACGCGCCCCACACCGCCGAGCCGGCGAGGATCAGCGCGCACCAGCCGACCGCCCACAGCGGTTCGGCGCCGAGCTCGGTGCCCATCAGGAGTCCGCGGATCGTCTCGATGATCGGCGTGATCGGCTGGTTGTCGGCGAACCACTGCAGCCACGTCGGCATCGTGTCGACGGGGACGAATGCGCTCGACAGGTAGGGCAGGAACAGCAGGATGAATCCGTAGCCCGACGCCGCCTCAGGGCTGCCGGCGGCGAGGCCGATCGCGGCGAACAGGTAGGTGATCGTGAGGATGTACAGCGCGATCAGGGCGGCCGCGCCTACCCATGCGGCGACGCCCGCGCTCGGGCGGAACCCGACCAGGAGCGCGACGCCGATCACGATCGCCGTCGCGACGAGGTTGCGCGCGAGGCTCGAGATCGCGTGGCCGGTGAGCACGGCGCCGGCGCGCAGCGGCATGGTGCGGAACCGGTCGATGATGCCGCTCGACATGTCGCGGGCGACATACGTCGCGGTGGTCGCGGCGCCGAAGCCGGCGCACAGCAGGATGATGCCCGGCACGACGTAGTCGACGTACGAGCCGGCAGGGTCCAGAGCCCCGCCGAACACGAAGGTGAACAGCAGCATCAGCATCACCGGCAGCAGGATCGACATGCTGAGCGATTCGCCGTCGCGCAGCGACTGGATCATGCTGCGCCGCACGAACACCGCTTCGGCGGTGACGCCGCGCAGGCGCGGCCGGGGGACGAGGGCCGTGGTGGCGGGCGCGGCGACGGGGATCATGCGAACTCCTTGGCGGTGTCGAGGGCGGAAGCGGATGCCGCACCCGGCACCGCGGTGAGCGACAGGAAGACGTCGTCCAGCGTGGGGCGGCGCAGGGTCACCTCGGCCCCGGACGCCTCGTCCAGGCCCAGCTCCGCGATGGCGGCGCGGAGCCCTGCCACCGAGCCGTCGGTGGGGATCTCGCGCAGCACGGCCCCGTCCGGGCCGGTCAGCACGACGGTGTCGGTGCCGACGAGCGCCTTCAGCTCGGCGGGGGTGCCGGTCGCGACGATCCGCCCGCCGTCGAGCACCGCGACGCGGTCGGCGAGCTGGTCGGCCTCTTCGAGGTACTGCGTCGTGAGGAAGACCGTGGTCCCGGCGTCCGACAGCGAGCGGATGACGTCCCACAGGTCGCGGCGGCTGCGCGGGTCCACCCCCGTGGTCGGCTCGTCGAGGAACAGCACCTCGGGCACCACGACGAAGCTGAGCGCCAGATCGAGGCGGCGGCGCATGCCGCCCGAGTAGGTGCCGACGCGCCGGGTGGCGGCATCCGTCAGCGCGAAGCGGTCGAGCAGCTCGGTCGCGCGTGACCGCGCGCTCCGCGGCGGCAGGCCCGACAGGCGGCTGAGCATCACGAGGTTCTCCAGCCCGGTCAGCGTGTCGTCGACGGCGGTGGACTGGCCCGTCAGGGCGATGCGCTGGCGCACCGCATCGGGCTGCGCGGCGACGTCGAACCCGGCGACGGCGGCGGTTCCGCGGTCGGGGTGCAGCAGCGTCGTCAGGATCGAGATGGTCGTGGTCTTTCCGGCGCCGTTCGCGCCGAGGAGGGCGAAGATCTCGCCGCGGTGCACGGCGAGGTCGAGCCCGTCGAGGACGGCGGCGGGTCCGAAGCTCTTGCCGAGCCCGCGGACGTCGATGGCTGGTGCTGGGCCCACGCGCGGAGTAGGTGTGGGGATCATGCGCGGCATCCTTCCGTGTATCGGTGAAACTGTTTACGATCGCAACTGTTTATGACGGTAACACACTGTTTATGGAATAAACAGTCTTAGGATGACGGCATGACCGAAGACCTCGAGCCCGAGCTCCCGCGCGGAATCGCCCTCGCCTGGGGTGTCGCCGCAAATCCGCAGCGCGGCCCCAAGCGCGAGATGAGTGTCGAGCGCATCGTCGAGGCCGCCGTCGAGATCGCCGATGCCGAGGGGCTGGGCGCCGTCTCGATGGCCGCGGTCGCCGCGCGTCTGGGCTTCACGCCGATGTCGCTGTACCGCTACGTCAATGCCAAGGAGGACCTGATCCTCCTCATGCAGGAGGAGGCGACCGGCACCCCGTCCGCCGCGGTCGGCGAAGCGGGCGGCTGGCGCGAGCAGCTCGAGGCCCTGTACCGCGAGCAGCTGTTCAATCACCTGGCCCACCCGTGGGTGCTCGACATCCCGATCTCAGGCGTACCGGTCACCCCCAACCTGGCGGCGTGGATGGATGCCGGGCTCGGCGCGCTCGCCGAGACGCACCTGACGCACGAGGAGCGCCTCGCCGTGATGCTGTTCGTGAGCGGCGCGGCGCGCTGGGCGGGCAGCATCCTCGCCGGGTACGCGCGGCTGGAGCGGGAGCGCGGCCTCGACGGGCCGGCCATCACGCGCACCGAGGACGCGATGTTCCGCAGCCTCATCACCGGCGACGCCTACCCGCACCTGCGCGCCGCGATCGAGGCGGGCGCGTTCCTCGATGAGGCCGACCCGTTCGCCTTCGCGCTCGCGCGCGGCCTCGACGGCATCGGGGACTACATCGCGGCGGCCGCCGAGGGGCGCCATGACGCCGGCATCCCCTGGCAGCTGCCCGACGATGCCGACATCGCCGACGACAAGCGCTATCGCGAGGCCCGCAAGTCCGTGCGCGAGGCCGAGAAGGTGCTGCGGGCCGCGCGCAAGGCCGAGCGCCAGGAGGCGCGCGCGGCGCGCGACCGTCGCGCCAAGCAGAACCCCGCCGGCTGACGCCCACTCACCAGCAACACCATGAGTCACACGGGTTTACACGCGTCCCGCTGGAGCTCTAGAGTGATCCAAAGCCCGATCAGGGCTTCGACTGTCTGCCACGATTCTGGGGAAGGTGAATGACATGGCTGAACTGCCGGACGTGCGCTTCCTCACGGTCGCCGAAGTGGCCGAGCTGATGCGCGTGTCGAAGATGACGGTCTACCGGCTCGTGCACTCGGGCGAACTGCCCGCGGTGCGCTTCGGGCGCAGCTATCGGGTCCCGGAATCGGCGGTCACCGAGGCCCTGCAACGGCCCATCGCCGACGTCGGCTAGACTGTTCCGAGGCATTTTCCGTATCTGCCCGTTCCCGGGCGCCGCACACGCCGCGCCCAGACCCCGACATAGTGAGGTTTTCCGTGGGTTCTGTCATCAAGAAGCGCCGCAAGCGCATGGCGAAGAAGAAGCACCGCAAGCTGCTTCGCAAGACTCGCCACCAGCGCCGCAACAAGAAGTAAGCGGCATCCGCACCTAGCGCCTGTCTCCGGACGGGCGCTTCGTGTATCTCCCCGCAGGACCCGAAAGGCCGTCATGAAGTCCATCACCGTCCAGCAGCTGCGCGACCGCGTCGAGACCCCGCTCATCGATGTGCGCGAGATCGACGAGTTCGCTGCCGGCCACGTTCCCGGCGCGGTCAACATCCCGATGTCGGTCATCGGCGGCCGCCTCGAAGAGCTTCCCGACGGCGCGTTCGACGTCATCTGCGCGGTCGGCGGACGCTCCGGCCGCGTCGTCGAGGCCCTCGAGGCCCGCGGCTACGACGTGACCAACGTCGACGGCGGCACGAACGAGTGGATCGCGGCCGGCTTCCCGGTCGAGGCCTGAGCGCGGACGCCGGGCACGGCATGACCACGCTGACGCTCATCGGCAAGCCCGACTGCCACCTGTGCGACGTGGCGCGCGAGGTCGTCGAGACCGTCGTCGCCGACCTCCCCGAGGATGCGGTGGAGGTCGAGGAGCTGTCGATCGCGGACGACCCCGCGCTCTACGCCACGTGGTGGGAGAAGATCCCGGTCGTGCTCATCGACGGCGAGCTGCACGGGCACTGGCGCGTGTCGCCCGACCGCCTGCGTGCGGCGCTGCACGCCGCGCGCTGACGAGTCACTTCTCGATCTCGATGACCTCCGCGCCGGGCGCGTTCGTCTTGATCGACTCGATGCCGTTCAGAGCGCTCGCCTTCGAGGCGTATCCCTGGCTGCTCGCGATCACCTGACCGTTGGACGCCTTCAGGTTGAAGCGCCAGTCGCCGCCCTTGTCGACCCACAGCTCGAACTTGCCTGCCATCGGAACCCCCTCGAGAGAAGCTGATGCGGGCGGATGCCGCGCACCCGGCGCCTCGCGCCGGGTTCACGCTATCGGCGCCGGACGTACAGCGGAAGAGCCGTCGGCGGCGTCAGCCGGCCGCGCGGGGACGCACCGTCACGGGTGCCTCCGACAGGGCGATCCTCACGCGCTCGTCGTACTCGATACGCTCGGTCGCCCCGTGCTGCACGCGGATGAGCGCCCCGTCTGCGGTGCGCACGAGGGTGCGGCGATAGCTGCCGAGGAAGGTGCTCTCCTGCACGACCGCGTCGACGCCGGGCTCGCCGGCATCCACCAGGCGCACGTTCTCGGGACGCAGGAACACGTCCACCGCACCCGCCTCGGCGGGCGCCTCCAGAGGCAGCGCGACGCCCCACACGTCGACGGTGTCGCCGGCCACGACGCCCGCCACGATGCTCGAGACGCCGATGAAGGCGGCGACGCCGGGCGTCGCGGGATGCAGGTAGAGCTCTTCGGGCGTGCCGATCTGCTCGATGCGCCCCGCGTTCATGACCGCGATGCGGTCGGACACCGCGAGCGCCTCCTCCTGGTCGTGCGTCACGAACACCGTCGTGATGCCCAGGCGCAGCTGGATGCGGCGGATCTCGTCGCGCAGCTGCACGCGCACCTTGGCGTCCAGGGCCGACAGCGGCTCGTCCAGCAGCAGCACCCGCGGTTCGGTGACGAGCGCGCGGGCGAGGGCGACACGCTGCTGCTGGCCGCCCGACAGCTGGTGCGGGAAGCGGTCGGCGAGATGCCCGAGCCCGACGAGCTCGAGCGCGTCGGCGGCGCGGGTGGCGGCATCCCGCTTCGCGACCCCGCGCCGACGCAGCCCGAACGCCGTGTTGTCGGCCACCCGCAGGTGCGGGAAAAGCGAGTAGGACTGGAACACCATGCCGATGTCGCGCTTGTTCGTCGGTACGCCCGACACGTCCGCGCCGCCGAGGCGCACCTCGCCCGCGGTGGCCTTCTCCAGGCCCGCGAGCACGCGCAGCGCCGTCGTCTTGCCGCAGCCCGACGGGCCGAGGAGCGACACGAACTCGCCCGGTGCGATGTCGAGGTCGACGCCGTGCAGCACGCGGGTGGCGCCGTACTCCTTCACGACGCCGCGGAACTCGACGCGCGTGCCCTCGCCGGCATCGGCGAGCAGCAGGTTGTCGGAGGTCGCCGGGAGCGTCCGCGGCGGGGTGTCGGCAGTGGTCATGAGGGGGTCCTTCCCGAGCCGGCGCGTCCGGCGCGGCCGATGATGAGCAGGAGCACGAACGCGAATGCCAGCGCCAGCAGGGTGAAGATCGCTGCGGCGTAGGCGTCCTGCCGGTTGATCACGACGAGTCCGGTCTGCAGCACCTGCCGGTTCAGCAGCGACGCGATCGTGAACTCGCCGAGCACGACGGCGACCGAGATGAGGGATGCCGCCAGCAGCCCCTGCCGCAGGTTCGGGGCGATGACGCGCACGAGCACGGTGCCCCAGCCCGCGCCGAGCGTGCGGGCGGCCTCGGACAGCGTCTTGACGTCGATGGCGTCGATCGACGCCTGGATCGAGCGGTAGGTGAACGGCAGCACGAGGATGCCGTAGGCGAACGCGAGCGTCCACGCGCCGGTGCCGAGCGTGCGCCCGATCTGGAGGTAGATCGGCGCGAGCCCGACGACGAGCACGATCGCGGGGATCGTGATCGGCAGCAGCGCGAGGAACTCGAAGCCGCGCCGCAGCTTCGGGAACCGCAGCGCCACGAGCACCATCGTCGGAGTGAAGAGGAACAGCACGATGAGCACGGTCACGCCCGCGAGGATGAGCGAGTTCGCCAGTCCCGTCCAGATGGGGCGGTAGCGGGCTGCGTTGGCCGGGTCGAACAGCGCGAGCCAGCGATTCGGCGAGTACGAACCGTCCGGCGACGACAGCGTGAAGACGAACGTGGCGAGGAACGGGATGACGAAGACCAGGCCGACGACGATCCCGATGATCCACCGGACGACGGGCGAGGGGGCGAGCCGGTTCATGCCTGCCACCTCGCCGCGCGGCGCTGGATGAGCGAGTAGACCCACATCACGACGGCGACCACCACGATCATCCCGAGCGCCAGCGCGCCGGCGAGGTTCTCGCGGCCCAGCAGCGTCTCGCTCGTCAGCGCGGTGCGGATCTGGAGCGGCACGATCTGCGAGCCCTGGCTGGCCAGCGCGGCCGCCGTCGCGTAAGACGAGAACGCGTTGGCGAACAGCAGCAGCAGGCTCGCGAGGAATGACGGGGCGAGCACCGGGAATCCGACGAAGCGCCAGAAGTTCGCGGGCGTGCCGCCCAGGGTCAGGTGCGCCTCGGCCCACTGCGGCCGCAGCGCCGCCAGGGCCGGCATGAAGGTGATGATCATGAGAGGCACCTGGAAGACGAGGTAGGCGGGGATGAGCCCGGGCAGCGCGTAGATCCAGGCGCCGCCCGCGAAGATGTCGATCCCGAGCACGTCGCGGAGGAATCGCGTGACGACGCCCTGCGTGCCGATGGCCGCGATCATCGTGAACGCGAGCATGACGCCGCCGAACTGGGCGAGGACGCCGGATGCCGCATCCACCGTCGTCCTGACGATCCCCGTCTCGGGCAGGCCCAGCATCGCGTAGCAGACGAGGGCACCGACGATCGAGCCGATCACGGCGGTGAGGATCGACACCCACGTGGAGTTCCAGAATGTGGCGAGGACCACAGGGTCGCCGAGCGCGGCGAGGTTGTCGAACGTGAAGGCGCCGTCGCCGTCGAACAGTCCCGATGCGACCGCGATGACGGTGGGCAGGGCGAGGAACAGCAGGACGTAGATGGCGAACGGCGTGAGGCCGACCCACGACCAGTCGGGCGCGGCCCCGCCCCGCCGTGCCGGAGCTGTCGGCTCCGGCACGGCGAGGACTGCCGCGCGGTCCCGGTCGGGATCGGCGAGGGTGTGGACTGTCGTCACTGGACCGCTGCGGCCCACTCTTCGCCGAGGAGCGTGCCGGCGTTCGTCGACTGCTCCTCCGTGGGGACGACGGTGTCGTCGGGCGCGGTCGGCAGCGCGTCGGCGAGCTTCTGGTCGATCGTGCCGGCGGCGATCATCGCCTCCATGCGGACCGGGCGCGCGCCCCCCTTGAGCCACAGGTTCTGCACGTCGTCGCTGTACAGGAACTCCTGCCACAGGCGCGCCGCCGCGGGGTGCGGGGCGTCCTTGTTGATGGCCTGGTTGTAGTAGCCGGCGTAGCCGACGCCGGGGAAGACCACCGTCTTCCATGTCGGGAGGTCAGCGGTGTGCGCGGCGTTCAGGTAGTCCCAGTCGAAGACGACGGGGGTCTCGCCGCTGGCGACCGTGGCGCTCGTGACGTCGAGCTTCAGCATGTTGCCGGCGTCGTTCAGCTTCGAGAAGAAGTCGATGCCGGGCTGGTAGTCGTCGAGCGTGCCGTCGGACTGGACCGTCGCGAGGCCGACCGCGGCGAACGCGGCGCCGGCCTGCGTCGGGTCGCCGTTGATGGCGACCGCGCCCTTGTACTCCTCGCCGAGCAGGTCGTCGAGGGCCTTGGGCGCCTCGAAGCGCGCCGAGTCGTAGCCGACCGACATGTACCCGCCGTAGTCGCCGACGAACAGGCCGGTCGGCTCCTTGAGCGCGTCGGCGATGTCGTCCCAGTTCTCGACCTGGTACGGGGCGAAGGCGTCGGTGTTCTGCAGCGCGACGGTGAGGCCGAGGTCGAACACGTCGGGCGCGGTGTCCAGGCCCGCGTTCGTCTCGGCGGCCTGGATCTCTTCGGCGCTGGAGACGTCGGGCGACTGCTCGTTGATCGTGATCTCGGGGTAGCGCTCGGCGAACAGGTCGATGATCTCGCCATAGTTCGCCCAGTCTCGCGGGAGGGCGATGACGTTGAGCTGGCCCTCGGCCTTGGCGGCCGCCTCGAGGTCCGCGAACGAGCCGAAGTCGGCCAGGCTCGTCGCCGTGGCGGCGTCGACGGACGACGACCCCTCGGTGTCGGCGGCCGGCGTGCTCGCGCAGCCGGCGAGGGTGAGCGCGGCGACAGCGGCCGCTGCGGCGCCGAGCAGCAGCCGGCGCGAAGTGATGTGGGACATGTGACGTTCCTCTCGGGTTGCCGCGCGCAGGCGTGTCGGGACGCAGCTGCGAACGGGGACGAGAGGACGCTACGGACGCGCGGTGACGCGTCGCCCGGCCCCGGGTGAACATCCCGTGAGCAACGGGTGTCGGGCGGCGGCGCGAGGGGGATGAAGCGGGCTCAGGCGGTCAGCCGCGCCCGCAGCGCGTCGAGTTCGGCCTCGGTGAGGCCGCCCGAGCGCAGGTAGTCGCCCGAGCCGCCCTGCGCGTCGACCCACCCCAGCGCCTGCTCGATCGCGGCGGCGGGCGTCGCGGTCACGAGCGCGTCGAGCTCGGGCGTGAGGGGGAGGCCCATCGCCGTGATCATGCCCCGCATGCGATCGGCCCACGGGCCTTCGAGATTCCCCGCCGAGGCGGCGTAGTCGGCGACCACGGCCGACCGCTCGGCGCCGACCGCGTCCAGGAGCAGCGCGACCGAGACGCCGGTGCGGTCCTTGCCCGCTGTGCAGTGCACGAGCACCGCGGTGGGGGAGTCGTCCGTGGATGCCGCCACCAGGCGTGCCACCTCGGCGAAGGACACTGCGCCGTGTTCCAGCATCGACACGTACAGGTCGCCGAGACTCGGCAGCTGCGCCAGGGCCACCGCGATCGCCTGCTGTGCGGCATCCGGGTCTGTCGCCTGCATCGCCGCCTGAGCGAAGCCGGTCATCGCGCCTTCGAGGAGGGGCAGGGGAACCACCTGGAACGCGCGCGTCGTGGGCAGCACGTCAGGCGCCGCGCCCCGCTCCAGGTCGGTGCGGAAGTCGGCGATCACACCGATGTCGGACGCCGCGAGCTGCTCGACGCCCGCCGCCGTGAGCGTGCTCAGCGCCTCGGAGCGGTACAGCACGCCCGAGCGCGTCACCCCGCCCGTCGTGAGCGGTGTGCCGCCCGTGTCGCGGAAGTTCTGCAGTCCGTCGATCGTGATCACCGAACCACCCTATGGGTGGCACCGGGGGCGCGCCGCGGCCGCCCGCCGTGTCGGAGCGGACCGCCTCAGCCGATGCGGCGCAGCAGCAGCACGCCGTCGTCGAGGTGTGCGGGCGTCCCGTCGGGCGCGGTGGCCTCGCGACGGCGGACCTCGGCGAGCTCGACCGTCCATCGGGCGGCGTCGAGGTCGAGCAGCGCGAGCTCCTCGTCCGGGGTGCGCATGATCGGCGCGTGCTCGGGCACTTCGCGCGCCCACGGCGGTGGGGCGGCATGCGACACGACCAGCAGCCGGCCGCCGGGGGCCACGCGCTCGCCTGCGTCGCGCAGCATGCGGATGCGGGGGAAGTCCGGCTCCCACGAGTGCAGGAAGCACGCCAGGACGAGGTCGAACTCGCCCGGGACCGAGGCGGCGCCGTCGCCGACCCGGAAGTCGACGGCGACGCCGCGCGACCCGGCCAGCGACGTGGCACGCCGCACCGCCGTCGCCGAGACGTCCACTCCCGTCGTGCGCCAGCCGTGCTCCGCGAGCCAGACGGCGTCGCCGCCCTCGCCGGAGCCGACGTCGAGCGCGCGGCCGGGCTCGAGCCCGGCCACCACGGCGGCCGTCGTCGCGTTGACGCGGCCCGACCAGAAGCGGTCCTCGGCTGCGTAGCGCTCCTCCCACCCGGCGTTGCGCACAGCGGTGCGGTCCGCGACGGCGCGGTCGAAGTCCTCCGTCACGAGCATCGCGTTCACCCCCGCGCCCGCCATCGAGCCCGAGCCCATCGACAGCGGCACGTTGCCGAACGGCGCGGTGGCGTTGCCGGCGGCGAAGACCCGCGGGTGGGTGGTGGCGCCGCGCTGGTCGGCGATCAGGGGAGCGCCCGGCTCGTCGCCGCGGGCGAGTCTCAGGCCCGCGGCGAAGTCCACGTCGAGCACGGGAGCGCCGCCGGTGAACAGGGCGTCCACCACGTGCTCGTCGCCGCTGTCGGTCCTGATCGCGAGGGCGCCGTCGCGCGCGTGCACCCCGAGCAGCGGGTCCGTCACGATCCGGATGCCGCGGGCGGTCAGTCGCCCGGTCGCCGAGTCGTCGAACCGTCCCGTCGTGAACACGGTGACATCGTCCGAGAGCTGACGCACCAGCTCGACCTGATGCAGGCTCGCCGTCGAAGTCGCGAGCACGCCGAGACGGCGCCCGGCCATCTCCCAGCCGTGGCAGTACGGGCAGTGCAGCACCGTGCGGCCCCATTCCTCCTGCAGTCCGGGCACATCGGGCAGTTCGTCGCGGATGCCGGTCGCGATGACCACGGCGCGTGCGGTGTCGATCGACCCGTCCTCGCGGGTCACGCGCAGGCGGTCGCCCGCGTCGGCCAGGTCCGTCACCGTGCCGGTCGCGAACTCGACGCCGTAGGCACGCGCTTCGGCGCGTCCGGTCGCGAGCAGGTCGGTCGGCGGCGTCCCGTCCTGGCCGAGCACGCCGTGCATGCGGGCCGCGAACCTGTTGCGCGGCATCCCGCCGTCGATCACCAGCGTGCGCCGCAGCGACCGCCCCAGCATCTGCGCGGCGCTCAGGCCTGCCGCACCGCCGCCGATGATGACGGCGTCCCAATCGTTCTCCATGACTCCAGCGTCGCTGGAGTGCAACAAAGTGGCAAACCGCTTTGCAGAAATGGCAAGATTGAGGAGTGGACGCACTTGATCAGGTCGGGCCGCGGCTGCGGGCTGCGCGCAAGGACCGCGGCTGGACGCTCGACGATCTCGCGACGCGCGCGGGCATGTCGCCGAGCACGCTCTCGCGTCTGGAGGCCGGAAAGCGCCAGGCGTCGCTCGAGCTCCTGCTGCCGCTCACCCGGCAGCTCGGCATCCGCATCGACGATCTGCTACCCGAAGCGCCCGCCGACCCCCGGGTGCACCGTGCCGTCCAGCGGCGCGAGGGCATGGTGATCGCACCGCTCACGCTCGATCACTCGCCGGTGCAGACCTACAAGGTGACGTTCCCGGCGGCGGCGCAGGCCCCTGAGCCCCGCGTGCACGACGGCTACGAGTGGCTGTATGTGCTGAGCGGACGGCTGCGCCTCGCGCTCGACGACCACGAGCACATCATCGAGCGCGGTGAGGCCGCCGAGTTCGACACGCGCCTGCCGCACAGCCTCAGCGCGACCGCCGAGGGCCCCGCCGAGGTGCTCAGCATCTTCAGCGCGTCGGGGGAGCGCATGCACACGCACGGAGCCCCGTGAGCGCGGGTGCGCTCACGGGGCTCCGTGACGATCGTGCTTACGGCGCGAGACGCGTCGGGCCGCGGAAGAGGTAGGTGACCTCGCGGATCGAGTCCTGGCCGAGCAGCAGCATCAGCACGCGCGCGAGGCCCATG
This sequence comes from Microbacterium jejuense, assembly GCF_039544225.1. NCBI lineage: Bacteria > Bacillati > Actinomycetota > Actinomycetes > Micrococcales > Microbacteriaceae > Microbacterium > Microbacterium jejuense. The sequence goes on along the minus strand of NZ_BAABLG010000008.1, from coordinate 216,763 downwards.
CCGAACCCGCCGTGCGGCGGGGCGCCGTAGCGGAAGAAGTCGAAGTAGAAGTCGAGGTGCTCAGCCCCCAGGCCCTTCTCCTTCGCCTGCTCGATCAGCACGTCGACGCGGTGCTCGCGCTGCGCGCCCGTCGTGATCTCGACGCCCTTGAAGAGCAGGTCGTACGACTTGGTCAGCCCGGTCTCTTCGTCGCGCATGTGGTAGAAAGCGCGGATCTCGGGGTGGTAGTCAGTGATGAACACGAACTGGTGGCCGTACGTCTCTTCGACGTACGCCGAGATCTGGCGCTCGCCCTCGGGGTCGAGGTCGCCGTCGGTGCGGGGGATCTCGTAACCGCGGCTCTTGACGATCTCGCGCGCCTCGGCGAGCGGGATGCGCGGGAACGGGATGCTGGGCACCTGCACCTCGAGGCCGAACAGCTCCTCGATCTCGGCGCCGTGCTTGTCCTTGACCGCCTGGAAGCCCGCCTGCAGCAGCTCCTCCTGCATGGAGGCGACATCCTCGTGCGAGTCGATCCAGCTGATCTCGGCGTCCACCGACGTGAACTCGGTCGCGTGGCGCGACGTGAAGGACGGGTCGGCGCGGAACGCGGGGGCGATCTCGAAGATCTTGCCGAAGCCGGCGACCTGGGCCATCTGCTTGAAGAACTGCGGCGACTGCGCGAGGTACGCGGTCTGGTCGCCGAAGTACTCGAGCGAGAACAGCTCGGCGTTGGACTCGGATGCCGATGCCATGAGCTTCGGCGAGTGCACCTCGATGTAGTCGCGCTCGATCCAGTACGAGCGGAACGCGTGCTCGAGCGTGGTCTGCACGCGGAAGATGAGGTTGTTGCGACGCTGACGCAGGTCGAGGAAGCGCCAGTCCATGCGCTTGTCGAGGCCTGAGTCGGCCGCGATCGGCGTCTCGGCCAGTGCCGCGGCGGCGATGTCGAGCGAGCCGATCTTGATCTCGACGCCGCCGAGCTTGACGCGCTCGTCGTGCTTGAGCTCGCCGTGCACCGTCAGGAAGGTGCCCGTGGCGAGGTTCGAGATGAGGTCGGTGAGGGCGAGGGCCGCGGCATCCTGCTCGCTCCCGTCCTCGGCCGGGCGGGTGGCGGGATTGACCAGCTGCACCGCCCCGGTCTCGTCACGAAGGATGACGAACTGCACCTTCTTCTGATCGCGGACGGTCTCCACCCAGCCCGACACCGAGACGGGGCCGTCGGGGAGACCCTTCAACTGTCCAACGAGAACGCGTTCACTCACGAGCGACAAGTCTACGTGGCCGGTCGGCGGCCGCTTCGCCGGGATGCCGCACCGGCACAGGGCGAACGCTCAGCCGGCCCACAGAAGACGCCCACGTAGACTGGTGCGGTGCCCGCCGCTCGCCTCCATCTCGTGCGCCATGGGGAGGTTCACAACCCCGCCCGCGTGCTCTACGGACGACTCCCGGGGTATCGCCTGAGTGCCGACGGCCGGCGCATGGCCCGACAGGCCGCCGAGTACGTGAAGTCGCTGGAACGGCCGGTCTCGGTGCTCGTCAGCTCGCCGCTGCAGCGCACGCGCGAGTCGGCGGAGCCGTTCACCGAGCTCTTCGGTCTCGACCCGGTCATCGACGACCGCGTGATCGAGCCCACCAACGTGTTCGAGGGCAAGCGCATGAAGAAGGCGCTCGCCAACCCGCTCAACTGGCGCCACCTGCGGGCGCCCGGCGTCCCCAGCTGGGGCGAGCCGTACGACCAGGTCATCGCGCGCATGCGCGACGCGATGAAGGATGCCTGGAACGCGGCTCCGTCCGGTGACGTCGTGATCGTGTCGCACCAGCTGCCGATCTGGGTCACGCACCTCGCCGTCGCGGGCGAGCCGCCTCGCCACGACCCGCGCAAGCGGCGCTGCGCGCTGTCGAGCGTCACGAGCTTCGAACTGCTGGACAAGAGATGGACCGAGGTCGGCTACGCCGAACCGGCGACGACGGCCGGTGCCGTGGATGTGGGGGCGGTATGAGCCGGGGATTCGCACGGGCACGGGGCGTGGCGACCGTCATTGTCAGCCTGGGGCTGATCGCGGGACTCGCGGCGTGCACCGCGGACCCGCTGGCCGAGCAGTACCGCGAGGGCGACAACAAGGGCTTCGTCTCGGCCGCGAACGGCTTCGAGGTCGTCGAGATCAAGGCCGCCGACCGCACCGAGCCCGTCGAGTTCGAGGGCGTGCTCGACACCGGCGACAAGACCTCGAGCGACGACTACGCGGGCGATGTCACCGTCGTGAACTTCTGGTACGCCAGCTGTGCGCCGTGCCGGGTCGAGGCGCCCGAGCTCGCGAAGGTCGCCGCCTCGTTCGACGGTCAGGACGTGAAGTTCCTCGGGGTCAACCTGTACGACGGCGCCGAGGCGGCGCAGGCGTTCGCGACGAAGTTCGGCATCGACTACCCGAGCGCGCTCGCGACCGTCGACGGCTCGATCAAGCTCGCCTTCGCCGGCTCGACCCCGCTCAACGCGGTCCCGGTCACGCTCGTGCTCGACAAGGAGGGCCGCGTCGCCGCCCGCCTGATCGGGCAGATCGAAGAGGCGTCGATCCTCGAGACCCTCGTGCGCGAGACGCTGGAGGAGTCGTGAGCCTCGGCGAGCTCGTCGCCGACGGCTCGCTGCTCGTCGCCGTACCGATCGCGATCCTCGCGGGCGCGATCTCGTTCCTCTCGCCCTGCGTGCTGCCCCTCGTGCCCGGCTACCTCGGGTTCATCGGCGGGGCGGTGGCACCGCGTCCGGCGCCGGTCGCCGCGACCGCGGGAGTGGATGCCGGAACCCAGACGCCCGCACCAGTCACAACGTCGACCGGGCTCGAGGCCCCCGCACGCGGCCGGCTCGTGCTCGGCGTGCTGCTGTTCATCGCCGGGTTCACCGTGGTGTTCGTCAGCATGGCGATGCTCGGCGGCACTGTCGGGCGCTTCTTCCTCGAGTACGCCGAGCTCATCACCCGGATCCTCGGCGTGCTGATCATCGCGATGGGGCTCGTCTTCATCGGCTGGTTCGGCCTCGCGCAGCGCATCGCCCGTCCGCAGGTCCGCGGCAACCTCGGACTCATCGGCGCCCCGCTGCTCGGCATCGCGCTCGCGATCGGCTGGGCGCCCTGCATCGGCCCCACGCTCGCCGTGATCCTGACGATGTCGTTCGACTCCGGATCGGTGGGCCGTGCGGCCCTCCTCGGCGTCGCCTACTCGCTCGGGCTCGGCATCCCGTTCCTTCTCATCACGCTCGGATTCGGCTGGGCGACGCGCTCGGTCACGTTCGTGCGTCGCCACATCCGCGTCGTCAACCTCATCGGCGGCGGTCTGCTCATCGTGCTCGGTCTTCTCATGGTGACCGGCGTGTGGACCGCCGTGATGGCTCAGCTCCAGGGGGTGTTCACCGGTGTCCCGGCCCCGCTCTGACTCCGAGACCTCGGTGGATCCGCTCCGGCCCGCCGACCACGCCGACGGCGCCGATCCGGCGGCCGAGGCATCCGACGACATCACCCAGCCGTCGCTAGGCGTCATCGGCTGGCTGCGCTGGGGGTGGCGTCAGCTCACCTCGATGCGCACCGCCCTCGTGCTGCTGCTGCTGCTCGCGATCGCGGCGGTTCCGGGCTCGCTCGTGCCGCAGCGCAGCGCCGACCCCAACGGCGTGCGGCAGTACTTCGTCGACAACCCCGACCTCGCGCCGGTGCTCGACAAGCTGAGCCTGTTCGACGTCTACACGTCGCCGTGGTTCTCGGCGATCTACATCCTGCTGTTCATCTCTCTCGTGGGCTGCGTGATCCCGCGCACCAAGCACCACTTCAAGGCGATGCGCGCGAAGCCGCCACGCACGCCCGCGCGCCTGTCGCGCCTGGACGCCCACCACTCCGAGATCCTCGAGTACGCGGACGAGGCGGATGCCGCAGCCGCCGCCGCGGTCGCGGTCGACGCCGCGCAGCAGCAGCTGCGCAGGTCGGGGTACCGAGTCGAGCGGTATGACACCGCAAGGGCGCTGTCGGTGTCGGCGGAGCGCGGCTACCTGCGCGAGACCGGCAACCTGGTGTTCCACGCCGCACTCGTGGGGGTGCTGCTCGCGGTCGGGATCGGCGGCGGCTTCACCTACACCGGCCAGACCGTCATCATCGAGGGCCGCACGTGGGTCAACACGATGCTCGACTACACGTCGTTCAACCCGGGGCGCTTCGTCGACGAGGACGCCCTGACGCCGTACGCCCTCACCCTCGACCGGTTCGACGTGACCTACCAGCCCAACGGCTCGCAGGGGTCCGGCATGGCCGGCGACTTCGTCGCGAACCTCACGACGCAGTACGCGGGCGGTGACGCCGCGAAGGGCGAGGTGCGGGTCAACCACCCGCTCGACATGGCGGGCGACCGCGTCTACCTCATGGGCAACGGCTACGCCCCGACGCTCACGATCCGAAATGCCGACGGCGACGTCGTGTTCTCGGAGGCCGTGCCGTTCCTGCCGCAGGACACCAACATGACCTCGCTCGGCGTCATCAAGGTGCCGGACGGCCTGAGCGACCAGCTCGGCCTCGTGGGCTTCTTCTACCCCACGCAGGTCAAGCTCGACAGCGGGGCGTACACGTCGGCCTACCCGGCGCTCATCAGCCCGGTCGTGACGCTCGACGTGTACGTCGGCGACCTCGGCATCGACGGCGGCGTGCCGAAGTCGGTGTACACGCTCGACACGAGCGACATGGACAAGCTCACCGGCGTCGGCACCGACGTGAAGTCGCTGGAGCTCGCGCCGGGCGACACCGCCGACCTCCCGGGAGGGCGCGGCACCGTCACGTTCGAGAACGAGGCGCCCGCGGGCGCACAGGGCTATGACGGCTCGGTCAAGCGCTACGTGTCGCTGTCGATCCACCGCGACACCGCTGCCACCTGGGTGCTGGTGTTCGCGGTGCTGGCGCTGGCCGGGCTGCTGGCCGCCCTGTTCGTGCCCCGCCGGCGCATGTGGGTCAAGGCGGTGGTCCAGGGGCACACCGTGCACCTCGAGTACGCCGGACTCGCCCGCGGCGAGGACCCGACGCTCGCGGCGGCCGTCGACCAGTTCGCCGTGAAGCACCTCGCCTCGCTGCCCGACGTGCCCCGGGCCCCCTCTCCCGAAACCACCCCCGACGTAGACTGAGGATCATGCCCGACGCCCTGCCTTTCGACCTCGACTCGATCTCGCGGCTCCTGGTCTGGACGGCCATCGCGATCTATGCCCTCGCGTTCATCGCGTACACGATCGACCTGTCGCGGCGGGGAGCTGTCGCCGCGGATGCGAAGGACGCCGCTGCGAAGGATGCCGCCACCCGCGGCGCGCGCGAGCGTGAACTCGTCGCCGCCGGCGGCGGATCGGTCGCTGCCGGTTCGGCCGGCTCCGGATCGGTCGCCGCGCTCCGCGCGCAGGAGGCCGCGTCCGAAGCTGCGCTGAACGCCCCCGTCGGGCGCCGCGAGCGTCTCGTGTGGGCGCGCATCGGCACGGCGCTCACGGTGCTCGGCTTCCTGTTCCACGTCGGCGGCGACGTCACGCGCGGCATCGCGGCGGGTCGGGTGCCGTGGTCGAACATGTACGAGTTCGCCCTCACCGGCACGATGCTCATCGTCGCCGTGTACCTCGGCGTGCTCTTCCGGTACGACCTGCGCTTCCTCGGCACCTTCATCACGGGCCTCGTGGTGGTGCTCCTGGGTGGCACGGCCATCTGGTTCTACACCGAGATCGTGCCCCTGGCCGACCCGCTGAAGTCCGTGTGGCTCGTCATCCACGTGTTCGTCGCGTCGCTGTCGACAGCCATCTTCGCGCTCGCCTTCGGACTGTCGGTGCTGCAGCTCATGCAGTCGCGACGCGAGCGGAAGATCGCCACCGCGGCGTCGGGCGAGGCATCCACCACCGTCAAGACCGGCCCCGGATTCCTCCGGACGCTGCCCAGCGCCGACGCGCTGGAGTCGCTCGCGTACCGGTTCGCGATCATCGGCTTCATCTTCTGGACCTTCACGCTCATCGCGGGATCGATCTGGGCCAACGATGCATGGGGCCGCTACTGGGGCTTCGACACGAAGGAAGTCTGGACCTTCGTGATCTGGGTGCTCTACGCCGGGTACATCCACGCGCGTGCGACCCGCGGCTGGCGCGGCTCGCGGTCGGCGTGGCTGTCGATCATCGGCTTCACCGCGGTGCTGTTCAACTTCACCATCGTGAACATGTTCTTCAAGGGCCTGCACGCCTACTCGGGCCTGAACTGACCCGGCCGGCCGCCGCTCAGACGGCGGAGGCCGCAGTCGCCGGCGAGAGCACGACGACCGGGGTCTCTCTGCTGCGCAGCGCCGCGTGCACGTCGAGGTCGTCGCCGCCGTTGAGCGTGCGGTAGACGGCCCACAGCCGCTCGCGCTCGGCCCCCGTCGCCGCATGGGCGACCACGGCGCGCGGCCCGTCCGGCAGGTCGACCTCGGCCGTCGGCGCCGCCTGCAGGTTGAGCCACCATGCCGGCGGCGGATCACCCCATCCGTTCATCGCGAGCGTGACGAGGTCCGCGCCGTCCTCGAAATAGGCGAGGATCGCAACGCGCGGCTTGCCCGATCGGCGCCCGACAGTGTGCAGCCGCATCATCCCCCACACGGCGGGGGTCGGGGTCCGCAGCCCCAGCCGGCCGCCGCTGACGCGGTACAGCCCGCGATGGACCACCCACGCCGTGCGGATGAACCATCGCGGCGGCAGTTTCGCGCCGGCGCGCGGCAGATCGGCTCCTTCGGGTGAGCTCACGCCTCGATCCTGGCCCTGTCTGCCACGCGGGTGCAACCGGTGCTGAGGCCGGCGCGGGGGGAGTGGATGCCGCACACGACGCCGCCCCGGTCGCGGGGTGCGGCCGGGGCGGGGAATCGTCCGTGCGGGTCAGGCAGCGGGTCAGGCGGTGACCGGTGCCGCCTTCAGCAGCGCCCGCGCCGACGTCGTGCGACGCCGGGCGACCGCGAGCATCGTGGCGACGAGGGCGACGAGCGTCCAGATCACCAGCCCCGCGTACGCGGCTCCGAGCCCACCGGCCGAGGTGAGTGCCGCGACCATGCCCTGGTAGGCGGCCGACGTCGGCATGAGGGCGGCGATGCTCGACAGCATGCCGGGCACGGTCGAGACGATGCCGGTCGCGACGGCGAGCACACCCACGAGGGCAGAGATCCAGCGTCCGGCGCCGCCGAACACTGCGACCAGGGCCTGGTTGACGGCGGCGAACGCGATGCCTGCGACGACGCTCACACCGGCGAACACCCACCACTGGCTCCACGAGTACGACGCGGCGATCTGCACGACGCCGGCCACGAGCAGGCCCTGCAGGGCGCCGATCCCTGCCGCCGGTGCGTAGGAGCGCAGTGCGAGCACGGCCGAGGACTTGCGCGAGGTCAGCGCGCGGCGCGACACGGCCTGCAGCGCGATGAAGGTGCCGAGACCGCCGAACCACAGGGCGAGCGTCGCGAGGAGCGGGATCGACGACGCGCCGAACAGCGACGAGTCGGCGCCGTCGGCGCTGACCGGGTCGGCGACCACGGTCGCGAGGTCGGTGGCCTGCTGATCCGTGTACGAGGGCAGCGAGTCTGCCGCGGTGTGCAGTCCGGTCGCGAGCGTCGAAGTGCCGTCGGCCAGCTGCGCGACGCCGTCGGCGAGCGTCGTGGCGCCGCTCGCGGCCTGCGTCGCGCCGTCGGCGAGCTGGGTGGCGCCGCTGGCGAGGCCGTTCGCGCCGTCCTGGATGCCCGTCGCGCCGGTCGCGAGCTGGCCCGCGCCGTCCTGGATGCCCGTGGCGCCGGTCGCGAGCTGGCCCGCACCTGTGGCGGACTGGTCGATGCCGCCGGCGAGCTGGGTGAGACCGCCGCTGAGCGTCGACACGTTCGTCCCGATCTCGCGGAACTGCCCGACGAACTGGGCGGTCGCCTCGGTGTCGAACTGCGAGAGGCCGGCCGAGGTGCCGGAGGCTGCGGCATCGACACCCTGCGCCGCTGTCAGGAGCGTGTCGCAGTACGCCTGCGCCGCGCCGCTGGCGGCGCAGTTCTGAGCGATCGCCAGGACCCCTGCGGCCGCCTGGGCGCTCGCACCGGCCGCGCCCGACAGCTCGTCGGGCACGAGACCGCTCTGCTCGAGCTGCGTCGCGCCGGCGTTCACTCCGTCTGCGAGCTGCTGCGCGCCGTCGGCCGCATCGCGCGTCTTGCCCGCGATGGTCGTCAGCCCGGACTGGAGCGAGGTCGCGCCGCCGGCGACCTGGCCTGCGCCGTCGGCCAGCGACGTGGCGCCGCCCGAGAGCTGCGCGGCGCCGTCGGCGAGCTGGGTCGCGCCGCTGGAGAGCTGCGCGTTGCCGTCGGCGAGCTGCGTGATGCCGGCCGGGAGCTGTGCGGCGCCGTCGGCGGCCTGGGTGGCGCCGTCGGCGAGCTGCGTCGCGCCGTCGGCCGCGGTGCCCAGCTGGTCGCCCAGCGTCGTGAATCCGAGGAAGACGTTCTCGAGGTAGACCTGCGAGAGCTGCGTCCCCATGCTGGATGCCGCCACCGCGGCGACCTGCGAGGTGATGGCGTCGTCGACGATGAGGCTGTCTGGCGGGGTCGTGACGGTGATCGTCGCCTTCTCGGGGGTCTCGCCGGGCTGGGTCGAGGTCGCTGCGGCCGAGAAGTTCTCGGGGATCGTGATGACGGCGGCATACGTGCCGTCGGCCAGGCCCGCCGCGGCGTCGTCCTCGTTCGAGATCGTCCACGTGAGGTTGCTGTCGACGTCATCGGAGCCCTCGACGAGGCCGGCGGTGAGCTGGCGGCCGAGGGGCACCATCTGACCGTCGATCGTGACGGGCTCGTCCTCGTTCACGACCGCGGCGGTCAGGCTGTCGAGCCGCTCGGTCGGGTTGTAGAGCGCGGCGACGAGGATGCCGCCGATGACGACCGGCAGCAGCAGCACGCCGACGAGCGTCAACCATGTGACGGGCCGCCGGGAGCGCGCGCGCTCGGTGGCCGTGGTGATCCAGTTCGGGGTCATGCGTTCACCTCTGCGGTGGTGGGGGTGTGGGCGGCGCCGGCCTGCAGCGGCAGCGTCGACAGATCGGAGCGGTGCGCGTCGGCGAGCAGCGCCAGGGCGGCGCTGTCGGTGCGCGAGGTCAGGACCAGCGTGAGGGCCGGCGTCCGGTCCGCGGTGGTGCGCGACGCCAGGGCGGCGGTCGCATCGCGCAGCAGCGCGGCGGCCTGGTCGCGCTCGGCGGCGTCGAGAGCGTCGACTCCGTCGATCACGACCAGCTCGGCGCGCCCCGCCAGCGCGCGGCGCAGCCCGTCGACCCGGTCGTCGGTGTCGCCGAGCAGCGCGAGGCCGACGTGGGCGCGGACCCAGGCCGCGCGCTCGGGCAGCAGGTGCCCCGCGACGCGCAGGCGTCCGTCGGTGGGCGACAGCCGTCCGGCGGTGACGAGCGCGAACGCCCGGGTCGCGCGCGGGTCGCCCGTGGCGATCAGCGTGCCGCCGGGCTCCACCCGGAAGGTCGCGCCGTCGAACAGCGCCACCTCGCCGAGCGAGCGTCCGCCGTCGGCCTGCACGCCGACCTGCTCGCCGACGACCACGGCGGTCGTGTCCGGCTCAGGCCACTCCGCGAGCGACAGTTCGCGTTCGACAGCCTCGCCCTCGATGTCGAAGTGGGGGAGGATGCGGTCCAGCCATCGCGGCATCCACCATGCCTTGTCGCCGAGCAGGGCCATCACGGCCGGCACGAGCGTCATGCGCACGAGGAAGGCGTCGATCGCGATGCCGGCCGCGAGGCCGAGGGCGATGGGCTTGATGGAGGAGTCGCCCTCGGGCACGAACGCGGCGAAGACCGCGAACATGATGACGGCGGCGGCGGTGACCACGCGGGCCGAGGCCGTGAAGCCCGAGCGGACGGCGCCGATCGCGATGTCGCGGGCGCTGCGGGTGGCATGCCCCGCGGCGCCGCGGCGGGCGTGCACGTAGTCCTCGCGCATGCGGCTGACCAGGAACACCTGGTAGTCCATCGCGAGCCCGAAGAGCACGCCCATCAGGATGATCGGCATGAAGCTGATGACCGGGCCCGTCTTGTCGACGTGCAGCAGGTCGGCGCCCCAGCCCCACTCGAACACCGCGGCGACGACGCCGAACGCGGCGAGCACCGACAGCAGGTAGCCGAGGGCGGCGGTCAGGGGCACCCAGATCGAGCGGAACACGATCATGAGGAGGATCAGCGACAGGCCGACCACGAAGATGCCGAAGGGCAGCAGCGCGGCGCCCAGCAGGTCCGAGATGTCGATGCCGACGGCGGTGAAGCCGGTGACCAGCAGGTCGACGCCGTACTCGTCTTTGAGCTCGGGGGCGAGGTCGCGCAGCGCCCGTACGAGATCGGCGGTCGCCGGGTCGTCGGGGGCGGTCTCGGGAACGATCTGGATGAGCCCGGTGTCGGCCGTCTCGTTCGGGGTCGCCAGGGCGACCTCCTTGACGCCCGGCACCTTCTCGACCTCGGCCTTGAGGTCGGCCATGAGGCCGAGCGGGTCGGTCGAGGTGACGATCGTTCCGGTCATGATGAGCGGGCCGTTGGCGCCCGGGCCGAAGTGCTCGGCGGTCAGGTCGTACGCCTGGCGGGCCTGGCTCGATGCGGGCTGCTGGCCGGCGTTCGGCAGTGCGAGCGTCAGGCTCGCCGCCGGGATCGCCACGACGCCGAGCGTGATGACGACAGCGATCGTGGTGATGAGGGGATGCTTCGTCACGAGCATGACCCAGCGGTTGGGCTTCTTCGCCACCGGCGCCGGCAGTGCCTCGTGGGGTGCGTCCTGCGCCGCGTCGTCATCGTGGGCGCCGTCGGCCGCGGCGGCCGCGGTGGCCGTGCGACGGCCGGGGAGCGGCATCCCCCGACGCTTCCTGCCGTGGCCCCACCCGGCGACGCGCTCCTTCGCGAACCCGAGCAGCGCGGGGGTGAGGGTGATCGCGACGACCACGGCGATCGCGACGGCGACGGCTGCGGCGATGCCCATCGTGGTGAGGAAGGGGATGCCTGCGAAGCCGAGGCCGATGAGGGCGATGAGCACCGTCACACCGGCGAACACGACAGCGGATCCGGCGGTGCCGGTGGCGCGCGCTGCCGATTCCTCGGGCTCCTCGCCGGCACGCACCTGGTCCTGATGTCGGGCGACGATGAACAGGGCGTAGTCGATGCCGACCGCGAGCCCCAGCATGATCGCGAGCATCGGCGTGGTCGACGAGATCGAGGCGAACGCGGTCGAGACGTAGATGAGGGCGATCGCGAGGCCCACGCCGATGAGCGCCGACACCAGCGGGAACCACGCCACCGCGAAGGAGCGGAACGTGACGATCAGCACGAACAGGGCGATGAGCACGCCGACGGCCTCGATGAGCGAGAGTGCGGGCACCGACATCGAGAAGAGGTCGCCGCCCATGGCGACCTGCGATCCGGCGGGCAGCGTGTCCCGCAGGTCGGCGGCGACATCCTCCAGCTGCGACTTGGTCTCGTCCGAGACGTCGGTGGACTGCCCGTCGAACTGCAGCCGTACGATCGCGGCCGACTCGTCGTCGGCCACCATGCCGCTGACCATCTCGTTGTACGGATCGGTCACGGCGATGACGCCGTCGATGTCTTCGAACTGCGACACGGCGTCGCCGATGTCGGTCTTGTACGGGTCGGCCGTGACGCTGTCGCCGTCGGCGACGACGACGACCATCTGCGCACTCGTGCCGCTGGCCTGGGGGAAGCTGCGGTCCAGCAGCTCGATGCCCTCCTGGGCCTCGGTGCCGGGGATCGAGAACGAGTTGTCGGTGCCCTTCATGAACAGCGCGGCGCCGCCGCCGGCGAGGGCGAGCAGCAGCAGCCAGGCGACGAGCACGCGCCACGGGTGGCGGTACGACCAGCGGCCGAGCGCATACAGGACAGTCGACACAGCGCTTCCTCCGGGATCAAGGGTGAGAGGTACGGGAACCGTCGATACAGCGCTGTATCGGATACATGAGTGTATCGTAAGGCGGGTTCGCCGCCCGAACCTGAGTAGTCCGTGTGAGACTGGCGGAGAGGAGAACCGATGACCGACACCCAGACGGCAGACAGTGCCGTCACGTCCCCCCGTCGTGAGGCGACACGGCAGAAGCTGCTGGATGCCGCGGCCCTCGTCTACGCCGAGGTCGGCGTCGACGCGGCCTCTGTCGAGGAGATCTGCGAGCGCGCCGGATTCACGCGCGGAGCGTTCTACTCGAACTTCGAGACGAAGGACGAGCTGATGCTCGCGCTCACCGAGCGCGTCGCCGGCGAGAAGATCGACGAGGTCGCCGAGCGCGTCGCGGCGCTGCAGGCCCGCGGCGAGGAGCTCGAGCCGGGCGACCTGGTCCGGCGTCTGCTCGACGCGGCGTTCGACAAGAAGCAGGGCATCCTGCTCACGAGCGAGATCCGCACGCGTGCGATGCGCGACCCACGGCTGGCGCAGACGTTCGTGGCCTGGCAGTCCGGGTTGGTGGAGCGCGTCGGAGCGTTCATCGAAGAGCTCGCGCAGACGTACGGCTTCCGGCTGAGGGTGCCCGCCACCGAGTTCGCCGGCCTCATCATCCAGACCTGGGAAGACACCGCCGCCTACGCCGTCATGAGCGGGCTCGGCCCCGAAGAGACCCACACGCTCGTCAACGAGCGGACCGCCCGGCTCGCGACGGCTCTCGTCGACCCAGTCTGAGTCAGCGTCCGGCGGCCAGTACCTCGTGACAGCGGGTCACGCGGTCGAGCCACCACTGCCGCCTTCCGGCGGGCGCGGCGTGATCGGCCAGCAGCGCGGGTGACGGCGTCACGCGCCCGACCGGCAGCATCCCGTCCCGCGGCGCGAGCGGCGGGTCCGCGACATCCGCGATGAACAGCGACGCCGTGCCCAGCCCGCAGTCGTAGTCGAGGCGGGGGAGCGCAGCTGCCAGCGCCACGCCCATCGACAGGCCGACGGACGTGTCGAGGGCGCTCGACACGACGGCGGGGAGCCCTGCTTCGGCGACGATCTCGAGTGCGCGCCGCACGCCGCCGAGGGGCTGCACCTTGACGACGAGCAGATCCGCGGCGCCGGCGCGCGCCACGGCGAGCGGGTCGGCGGCCTTGCGCACGCTCTCGTCGGCCGCGATCGGGATGCCCATGTACTTCACGCGGCGCCGCAGCTCCGCGAGCTCGTCGACGCCCGCGCACGGCTGCTCGGCGTACTCGAGGTCGAACTCGGCCAGCGCGTGCAGTGCCCGCTCGGCCTCGTCGACGTTCCAGCCGCCGTTCGCGTCGATGCGCACACGGCCCTCCGGCCCCAGGCTCTCGCGCACGGCGCGCACGCGTGCGATGTCGTCGGCCGGCCGCTGACCGGGCTCGGCGACCTTGACCTTGGCGGTCCGGCATCCGTCGTAGCGCGCGAGCACGTCCGGCACCGCGGCCGCCGCCACGGCGGGCACCGTGGCGTTGACGCCGACGGCGTCACGGACGACGGCGGGGCGCGGCATCCACGCGTCTTCGATCGCCGCGGCGAGCCACGTCGCCGACTCGACGTCGTCGTACTCGGCGAAGGGCGAGAACTCGGACCAGCCCTCGGGTCCCTCGAACAGCAGGGCCTCGCGCACGTCGATGCCGCGGAACCGCGTCGCGAGCGGCAGCGCGACCACGCGCGCGGTGTCGAGGATGTCGCTGAGCGGGGGCAGCGGTGCGTCGGTGCTCACGCATCCATCCTGCCTCCCACCCCGTTCACTTGCGCTGTTTGTACGCGGAACCCGCGTTTCGGCGTACGTACAGCGCAAGTGAGCTTCAGAACAATGTGTACTTGACGATAGTGTGTGACGCACAGTACAGTGTGAGACATGAGCGAAACCGAGAACCTCGACACGCACCTGCAAGAGCTGCGGCGCGGCACCGTCGTGCTGGCCTGCCTGCGGCTGCTCGAGACGCCGGGGTACGGGTACGGGCTGCTCGAAGAGCTCGGCGGCCACGGGTTCCCGACCGATGCCAACACCCTCTACCCGCTGCTGCGCCGGCTCGAGAAGCAGGGGTACCTCACGAGCGAGTGGAACACCGACGAGGCGCGGCCCCGCAAGTTCTACCGCACCAGCGATGCCGGCCGGCGGCTGGCCGGCGCACTCACCGACGACTTCCGCGCGATCGCCACCGCGATCGACGGCCTCGACATCGACCTCTGACACACGGAGAACGCCATGAACACCACAGAAAGCCTCACCGACCGCTACATCGACGCCGCGATGCGGACCGTCCCGGACGATCAGCGGTCCGACCTCGCCGCCGAGCTGCGCGGATCGATCGACGACCAGATCGAGGGGCGGATCGCCGACGGCGCCGACGCCGAGTCCGCCGAGCGAGCCGTGCTGACCGACCTCGGCGACCCCGACGTGCTCGCCGCCGGGTACACCGGTCGCCAGCTTCACCTGATCGGCCCGCGCTACTACCTCGACTGGTGGCGCCTGCTCAAGCTGCTGCTGTGGATCGTGCTGCCCTGCGCCGCGTTCGGCGTCGGGCTGGGGCAGGTCCTCAGCGGCGCGACGGTGGGTGAGACGATCGGCTCGGCCGTCGTGGCCGTGCTCACCGCGGCCCTCCATGTCGCGTTCTGGACGACGCTCGTGTTCGTCGTCCTCGAGCGCACAGGCCACGAGACGATGGATGCCGGTCCCTGGACGCCCGACCGGCTCCCCGAACCGCGGCAGCGCGGCGCCGGGCTCGGCGACATGATCGCCTCGATCGCCTTCCTGCTGATCATGGCCGGTGTGGTGCTGTGGGACCACTTCATCGGCCTGGCCCCGACACAGCCCGGACTGTCGTTCCTCGACGACGGCCTGTGGCCGTGGTGGATCACCGGGCTGTTCGCCGTCATGGCGCTGGAGGCGGTGCTGGCGATCGCCGTGTACGGCGTCGGGCGCTGGACCGTGCCGCTGGCCGTGGCGAACGGCATCCTGAACCTCCTCATCGCCGTGCCGGCGCTGTGGCTGCTCGGCACGGGGCAGCTGCTCAACCCCGACTTCTTCCCGACGATCATCGAGGGAGCCGACGGGGCCACTGTGCAGAACATCATCGCCACGATCATCGGCTTCGTGATCGTCGCGGTCGCGATCTGGGACACGACGGATGCCGCACTGAAGGCGGCGAGGGCGCGCCGGCCGTGACCCGCACCATCAGCTGAGGAGCACTGCCGGGTGCGGACCCGATCACCCGATCGGATCCGCACCCCGGCAGTGTCGTAAAACGGGGAAGCGCCCTCCGGGCCGGCCTTAGTCTTTCCCCATGCCCCTCCTTGACACCCCCGTGCGCTTCGGCGTGCAGATCCAGCCCCAGCACACCCCGTACGACGGGATCCGCGACGCCGTCCGCCGGCTCGAGGATCTCGGCGTCGACATCCTCTTCAACTGGGACCACTTCTTCCCGCTGTCGGGAGACCCCGACGGCCTGCACTTCGAGTCGTGGACCATGCTCGGCGCCTGGGCCGAGCAGACCGAGCGCGTCGAGTTCGGCGCCCTGGTCAACTGCAACAGCTACCGCAACGCCGACCTGCAGGCCGACATGGCGCGGACGATCGACCACATCTCGGCCAAGGGCGGCGACACCGGCCGCTTCATCTTCGGGACGGGCGCCGGCTGGTTCGAGCGCGACTACGAGGAGTACGGGTACGAGTTCGGCACCCCGGGCTCGCGCCTGAACGACCTCGCCGCCGGTCTGGAGCGCGTCGAGGCCCGCTGGGCGAAGCTCAACCCGCGGCCCACCCGCAAGATCCCGGTGATGATCGGCGGCAAGGGCGAGCAGAAGACGCTGCGCCTGGTCGCGCGTCACGCCGACATCTGGCACAGCTTCGTGCGGCCCGACGAGATCGCGCACAAGCTCGAGGTGATCGAGCGCTGGGCCGAGCGCGAGGAGCGCGACACCTCGAACCTCGTCATCTCGAACGAGGTGTACGGCCACGGCGTCGAGCACGCCGACGCGCTGTACGACGCCGGTGCGCGCCTCATCACCTTCGGCTTCAAGGGTCCCGACTTCGACTTCGACCTCGTCGAGTCGTGGCTGCGCTGGCGCGACGCGAAGAACGCCTGACCCGGGCGCCCGGCGTTCCCGACGCCCGGCGTTCCCGCAAGCCCGCGTTCCCGCAAGCCCGGCGTTCCCGACGCCCCGCGTTCCCGCAAGCCCGGACGCCCGGCATCCTCCTCTCCTGAGTCGACAACGCGGTTTCTCGCCGAGACACCCCGTCGTCACCGGCGACGTCATGGTTGCTCGGCGAGAAACCGCGTTACGGAGGGATGCCGGCGGCAGAGGCTTCGACACGAACCGGCCACCCGCAGGGCGGCGCGACTAAAATCGCGGGGTGACCTTTGCTCCTGCCGCGCCCCGCTTCGCCCTCGACATCGACGGCGTGCCGCGACCTGCGCGCGCCGAGCGTCTGCTCGACGCTGTGCGCCATCGTGTCGTGATCGCCGACGGCGCCATGGGCACGATGCTGCAGCGCTATGACCTGTCGATCGACGGCGACTTCCAGGGGCTCGAGGGCTGCAACGAGATCCTCAACGTGTCGCGCCCGGATGTCGTCGGCGAGATCCACGATGCGTACCTCGAGGTGGGGGTGGATGCCGTCGAGACGAACACGTTCGGCGCGAACTGGTCGAACCTCGACGACTACGGCATCGTCGAGCGCATCTCCGAACTCGCCGAGAAGGGTGCGCGGATCGCGCGCGAGCGGGTCGAGGCGGCCGAGGCCGCCGACGGCCGCGAGCGCTGGGTGCTCGGCTCGATGGGACCGGGCACGAAGCTCCCGAGTCTCGGCCACACCACGTACGACAACCTGAAGCAGACGTTCGCGCTGCAGGCCGAGGGGCTGATCGACGGCGGCGCCGACGCGTTCCTCGTCGAGACGAGCCAGGACCTGCTGCAGACCAAGGCCGCCATCAACGGCTGTCGTCAGGCGATCGTGAGCCGCGGCATCCGGCTTCCGATCTTCGTCGAGGTGACGGTCGAGACGACCGGCACCATGCTCATGGGCTCCGAGATCGGCGCGGCCCTCACCGCGATCGAGCCGCTCGGCGTCGACGCCATCGGCTTGAACTGCGCCACCGGCCCGACCGAGATGAGCGAGCACCTGCGGCACCTGTCGAAGCACGCCACGGTGCCGATCGCGTGCATGCCCAACGCCGGTCTCCCGGTGCTGGGCGCCGACGGCGCGAGCTACCCGCTGACGCCCGCGGAGCTCGCCACCGCGCACGAGCAGTTCGTGCGCGAGTTCGGCCTCGGACTGATCGGCGGATGCTGCGGCACGACGCCCGAGCACCTCGCCGCCGTCGTCGAGCGCCTGCGTCCGCTCGCGGGCACCGACGCGCGCCGCCCCGAGCTCGACCCCGGCGTGGCATCGCTGTACCAGCACGTGTCGTTCCAGCAGGACGCGTCCTACCTCGCGATCGGCGAGCGCACCAACGCGAACGGGTCGAAGGCGTTCCGCGAGGCGATGCTCGAGGGCCGCTGGGACGACTGCGTCGACATCGCCCGCGACCAGATCCGCGTGGGCGCGCACCTGCTCGACGTCTGCACCGACTACGTCGGCCGCGACGGCGCCGCCGACATGCGCGAGGTCGTGTCGCGCCTCGCGAGCGCCTCGACGCTGCCGCTCGTCGTCGACTCGACCGAGCCGCGCGTCATCCAGGCAGGCCTGGAGCTGATCGGCGGTCGCCCCGTCGTCAACTCCGTGAACTACGAGGACGGCGACGGTGCGGCATCCCGGTTCGGACGCATCATGCCCCTCGTCAAGGAGCACGGCACCGCGGTCATCGCACTGACGATCGACGAGCAGGGGCAGGCGCGCACCGCCGACGACAAGGAGCGCATCGCGTCGCGACTCGTCGACGAGCTCGTCGGCGACTGGGGCATGCGGGTCAGCGACATCATCGTCGACTGCCTCACGTTCCCGATCGCGACCGGGCAGGAGGAGACCCGCCGCGACGCCATCGAGACGATCGAGGCGATCCGCCGCATCTCGGCCAAGTACCCCGGCATCAACACGACCCTCGGCGTCTCGAACGTGTCGTTCGGCCTCAACCCGGCCGCGCGCAGCGTGCTGAACTCGGCGTTCCTGCACGAGGCCGTGCAGGCCGGGCTCACGAGCGGCATCATCGACGCCGCCAAGATCGTGCCGCTCGCGTCGATCTCGGACGAGCAGCGCCAGGTCGCGCTCGACCTGGTGTGGGACCGCCGCGAGTACGACGCCGACGGCAACGTCACCTACGACCCGCTGGCGCGCATGCTCGACCTGTTCGCGGGCGTCGACACCGCGGCGCTGCGCAACCAGCGCGCCGCCGAGCTCGCCGCACTTCCGACGGGCGAGCGTCTGCAGCGCCGCATCATCGACGGCGAGGGCAAGGGGCTCGAGGCCGACCTCGACCTCGCGCGGGCCGAGGGGATGGCGCCGCTCGCGATCATCAACGACCACCTGCTGGAGGGCATGAAGGTCGTGGGCGAGCGGTTCGGCGCTGGCGAGATGCAGCTGCCGTTCGTGCTGCAGTCGGCCGAGGTCATGAAGAACGCCGTGGCGCTGCTGGAGCCCCACATGGAGAAGTCGGATGCCTCGGGCAAGGGCCGCATCGTGCTGGCGACGGTCCGCGGCGACGTGCACGACATCGGCAAGAACCTCGTCGACATCATCCTCACCAATAACGGCTACGACGTGATCAACCTCGGCATCAAGCAGCCGATCGCCGACATCATCGCCGCCGCCGAGGAGCACGACGCCGACGTGATCGGCATGTCGGGCCTGCTCGTGAAGTCGACGGTCGTGATGAAGGAGAACCTCGAGGAGCTCACGGCCCGCGGCCTCGGCAAGAGGTGGCCGGTGATCCTCGGCGGCGCGGCGCTGACCCGCGCCTACGTCGAGGACGACCTCGCGAGCCTGTTCGACGGCGAGGTGCGCTACGCCCGCGACGCGTTCGAGGGGCTCGCGCTCATGGAGCCGCTCGTCAAGATCGCCCGTGGCGCTGCGCCGGACTCCGTCGGTCTCCCCGAGCTCAAGAAGCGCCGGCACGCGGCCGGCTCGAAGCTCACGCTGACCGAGCCCGAGGCGATGCCCGTCCGGTCCGACGTCGCCGCCGACAACCCCGTGCCCGCCCCGCCGTTCTGGGGCACGCGCATCGTCCGCGGCATCGCGCTGCAGGACTACGCCGCGTTCCTCGACGAGCGTGCGACGTTCATGGGCCAGTGGGGCCTGAAGCCCGGCCGCGGCGAGGATGGCCTCAGCTACGAGCAGCTGGTCGAGACCGAGGGCCGGCCGCGGCTGCGCTACTGGCTCGACCGCATCCTCGGCGAGGGCATGCTCGACGCGTCGGTGGCCTACGGGTACTTCCCGGTGGTGTCGGAGGGCGACGACGTCGTGGTGCTGCACCACGCCGACGATCCGACCGGCGTGCTGGGCGTGCCCGGTCTTCTCGCGCCCGACGGCGGCTCGGGCGGCCCGATCGGCACCGACCGGCTGCGCTTCCACTTCCCGCGCCAGCGTCGCGACCGCCACCTGAACCTCGCGGACTTCGTGCGCTCGCGCGAGTCGGGCCAGGTGGACGTGCTGCCCGTGCAGCTCGTCACCGCCGGAGCGGCGATCGACAAGGTCACGTCGACGCTGTTCGCCGAGAACAGGTACCGCGACTACTACGAGCTCAACGGCCTGGTCATGCAGCTGACCGAGGCGCTCGCCGAGTTCTGGCACGCCCGCATCCGCTCCGAGCTCGGCTTCTCGGACGAGGACCCGACCGACACCGCGGGCCTGTTCAAGCTCGAGTACCGCGGCGCCCGCTTCTCGCTCGGGTACCCGGCGTGCCCCGACATGGAGGACCGCCGCAAGGTCGTCGAGCTGCTGCGCCCCGAGCGCATGGGCGTCGAGCTCAGCGACGAGCTGCAGCTGCACCCCGAGCAGTCCACCGACGCGTTCGTCTTCCACCACCCCGAGGCGAAGTACTTCTCGGTCTGACGCGGAGCCTGTGGGGCGTGGATGCCGGGCGCCCGGCATCTCCCTCACGAGGGTCCGGGCGCCGTGGATCGCTCCGCAGTCACGTCCTGCGGTCAGCGGCGGCCGCGGCCGCAGAAAACGACTGCGGAGCTGATCCGAGCACCCGAACGGGCTGCAGCGGCTTCGTGCGCCGCAGGGCGGCGAGCACCGGACGCCCGACGACGACCAGGCCGATGACGGTGGTGACGGCGCGGAGGGTGTCCCAGCTGAGGGTCGACGTGACCAGCGAGTACAGCAGGAAGCTCGACAGGTTCACCGCCAGCGGCGCCGATCCGTCGTACGAGATGCCGGTGCCGTAGCCGACGGCGAACGGCCAGTACCAGAGGTTCATGAGCAGCCCGAAGACGTACGACGCGACGATGCCATAGACGGCGAGCATCGCGATCTCGCCCGCGCGCGAGCGCAGCCGGGGGAGCAGGCCGGCGCCCGCGCCCACCCAGGCGCAGGCGAACATCTGGAACGGCGTCCACGGCCCGAACGTGCCGGTGACGAGCGTCGACAGGGCGATCGAGGCCATCCCGAGCAGCATGCCGAACCGTGCGCCGAACGCCCGCCCCGCGAGGATCAGCAGCACGAACACGGCCTCGACGCCTCCGACGCCCGTGCTCGCGATGCGCACCGCCGCGCCGATCGCGGCGAGGGTCCCGAGCAGCGCGAGCATGTGCGCCGACCGGACGGTGCCGTCGAGCGTCGCGATCACCACGAGCACCGCCAGCGGCGCGAGCGCCAGGGCGGCGATCGGCACGGCGGCGTAGGCCTGCGACGGCACCGCCGTCGCCACGAGGGGCCAGCAGAACGCGCCGAGCGCCACGAGATTCGCCGCGACGAGCGCCGCCACCGGAAGCAGCGGGGGACGGGATGCCGGTGGCCGGGCCGGTCGCGTGCGGAATTCAGGAGATCCGCTGGTCGGGGCCAGGGCTCCCGCGGGATTCCGCGCCTCGCGCGACGGCGGCGTGCGATTCTCCTGATTTCCCTGCACGCGCGGGTGCGCAGAAGCGGGAGCGGCAGCTGTCAGCACCCCGTCGCGCATCACGAGGACACTGTCGGCGTGTGCGGCGACCTCCGGCTCGTGCGAGGCGACGAGCACCGCCGTGCCGTCGTCGGCGAGCGACATGAGCGCCGCCCACACGACGGCGCGGGCGGCGGGGTCGAGGCCGCGCGTCGGCTCGTCCACCAGCATCACGCGCGGATGGGTCGCGAGCTGGACGGCGAGCGCCAGGCAGCGCCGCTCCCCGGCCGAGAGATCGAGGGGATGCCGCGCCAGTCGTTCCGCGACCTCGGGGCCGTCCGGATCCAGGCCGAGGAACCCGGCGAAGCGCGCGGCGGTGCCGAGGTGCTCCCGCGTGCCACGGTTGCGCTTCGTCTCGCTCGTGCCTCGCTCGCTCAGCGTCCGGACCTCGGATGCTCCGTGAGACTCAGCCGCCGCTGCCGGCCTCCGCAACCCAGTCCCCGAATCGCTGAGCGAGCGCCGGCGAGACGAAGCATGGCGCGTCGACCTGTGCCGGTCGGCCCGGGCGCACTCGGCGGCGACCGTGTCGTACACGAAGAGGTCGTCCGAGGCGTCGGGCACCAGCGCCACCCGGCCCTCGGCGACGACGTCCGAACCCCGCGCCGGCAGGGCGAGCGCCGCGAGCAGGCTCGACTTGCCGGCGCCGTTCGGCCCGGTGAGCGCGACGATCTCGCCGGGGCGCAGGTCGACATCGGCACCGGCCACCGCGACGGTGCCGCGGTGCGTCACGGTGATGCCGCGGGCGCAGAGCACGGGCTCCGCGCGCGCGTCGCGGGAGACACGCGGTGCAGCCTCGGTGGCGCGGCCCGCGACCCGCGGGGCGACCTCCGTCGAGCGGTCCGCGACCTGCGGGGCGACCTCCGCCGCAGGCACCGGGTGCACGGTGCCGTCCTCGATCCGCAGCACGTCGTCCGCGACCGCGGCCAGGGCGGCGACGCGATGCTCGGCGACGACGACGCACATGCTGGCCTCGTGCGCGAGCGAGCCCAGCAGCCTGGCGACGCGCACCCGGGCGTCGGCGTCGAGGTCGGCGAGCGGCTCGTCCACGAGCAGCAGGATGGGGTGTTCGACGATCGCCGCGGCGATCGCCACGAGCGTCGCCTCGCCGGCCGACAGCCCGCGCGTCGGGCGATCCAGCAGGCGCCTGATCCCGATCCGGTCGGCGACCTCGGCCACGCGGGCATCGACGATCACGCGGGCGACGCCTCGCAGCTCCAGCGCGAGCCCGATCTCGTCGCGCACGCGCTCGGTGGCGAACGCCTCGCGCGGGTGCTGCAGCACCACGCCGACCCGCTGCGCCAGGTCCCGCGGGGGCACCGCCGCGCGGTCGTGCCCGACGACCCGCAGCGTCCCGGCGAGCCACCCGCCGTCGGTGTGCGTGTGCAGCCCCGCGATCGCCCGCAGCAGGGTCGATTTGCCCGAACCGGTCGCCCCCGACACGAGGGTGAGGGTGCCGGCTTCGAGCGTCAGAGCGGAGGGGAGACGGATGCCGGCGGCCGCGGCATCCCCTCCGCCGAAGCCCGCCGCCACGTCGCGGGCCTCGACGGGCGCGAGGCAGTCGCCGTCGAGGCCGCGTCCGGCGAAGCCGCGCAGCTCGAGGGCGGCGGCGACGTGACCGGCACGCTCCAGCGTGCGCTGCAGCAGGGGGAGCAGCAGGCGGACGCCGCCGCGCTCGCCGCGCAGCCGCTGCGCGAACCGCACGGCGCGGGCGCCGTCGGCGAGCGAGGGGAGGGTCGCCCACGCGATCGCGAGGGCGCGTGCCACGCCCCGCAGGGGACCGCGCCGCGAGGCGCGCGCGAACACGCGGTGCAGATCGACGAGGGAGTTCAGCACCCCGAACGCGAGGATCGCGAGGGCGATCGGGAGTGCACTGGCTGCGGCATCCACGAGTCCGTCCGTCGTGACGGGACCGAGCAGCACGACATGAGCGAAAGGCGGCGCGAGGCGCACCTCGGGCAGCGGCAGCAGCACGGTCCCTGCGCCATCGGCCCCGTGGAACAGGATGCGGTAGACGACCCGGGCCGCCACGAAGCCGGCGGCGAGCATCGCCGCCGCCCGCAGGGGCCCGGGCCGGACGATCATGAGGCCGGTGCGGCCGGTTCGCCGTTGAGGGTGAACAGCAGCTCGACGGATTCGCCGGGCTCGAGCTGCTGGGTCGCCAGGCCCTCCTGCGCGTAGGCCCATTCGGCGCCCTCCGGCTTGACCCACAGCGCCCAGTACGCGAACGCGGCGGGCATCGACTCGCACTTCTCGAAGTAGTCCGAGCCGTCCTCGGCGGGGATCGCCACGTCCTCGGCGGGCACGCCGTTGACGCGGCACACGACCTGGTCGCCGTACTGGTCGGTGCCCTCGGTCGAGACGTTCGCGGCGAGGAAGGCGTCCGCGGCGACGATCGCCTCGTCCGTGCTGACGCACCACGTGGCCGACACGTCGTCCG
Organism: Microbacterium jejuense; assembly: GCF_039544225.1. NCBI lineage: Bacteria > Bacillati > Actinomycetota > Actinomycetes > Micrococcales > Microbacteriaceae > Microbacterium > Microbacterium jejuense. The sequence goes on along the minus strand of NZ_BAABLG010000008.1, from coordinate 193,340 downwards.
CGTCGCCGAGCGCGCTCGCGTCGACGGTCACCGTGACGCCCTCATCACCTTCGCACGGAGTCTTCACGGCGACGACGGCCGTCTGGTCGCCGGATGCGGCGTCGGTCGGCGTCGGGTCGGGCGAGGGGGTCGAACAGGCGGCGAGGGTGAGCAGCAGCGCGGCGGACGCCGCGGCCATGGCCAGGGTGCGAAGAGTCGAGGTCACCGATCAAGGGTAGTCGGCGGCGTCGGCTGTCCGGTTCCCCATGACGCCCGCATGACGTGCCCCGCCGCGCCGCCGTAGGCTGGGCGGGTGAGCGTTTCGGAACTGTTCGACGAAGATCTGTGGATGCCGGCGGCCGGGGCTCCCGAGGGCGGTTACACCGACATCACCTCACACGTCTCGACGGACGGCCGCATCGCGCGGATCGCGTTCGACCGGCCCGAGGTGCGCAACGCGTTCCGGCCCCACACCGTCGACGAGCTCTACCGCGCGCTCGACATCGCGCGTCAGGACCCGCGCATCGGCGTCGTGCTGCTCACCGGCAACGGCCCGAGCCCCAAGGACGGCGGCTGGGCGTTCTGCTCGGGCGGCGACCAGCGCATCCGCGGCCGCGACGGCTACAAGTACTCCGACTCCGAGGAGTCGGTGGGTCCGCAGGCCCAGGCCCGCTCCGGGCGACTGCACATCCTCGAGGTGCAGCGGCTCATCCGGTTCATGCCGAAGGTCGTGATCGCCGTCATCCCGGGGTGGGCGGCCGGCGGCGGCCACTCGCTGCACGTCGTCTGCGACCTGTCGATCGCCTCGGCCGAGCACGGCCGCTTCAAGCAGACGGACGCCGACGTGGGCTCGTTCGACGCGGGCTACGGGTCGGCCTACTTCGCCCGGCAGATCGGGCAGAAGTTCGCGCGCGAGGTGTTCTTCCTCGCCGAGGAGTATTCGGCAGAGCGTGCCTACGAGATGGGCGCCGTGAACCGGGTCGTGCCCCACGCCGCTCTGGAGCAGGAGGCCGTGGCGATGGCGCGCACGATCCTCACCAAGTCGCCGACGGCGATCCGCATGCTGAAGTTCGCGTTCAACGCGGTGGACGACGGCATGGTCGGGCAGCAGGTGTTCGCGGGCGAGGCGACGCGCCTGGCCTACGGCACCGACGAGGCCGTCGAGGGCCGCGATTCGTTCCTCGAGAAACGCGACCCCGACTGGTCGCCCTACCCCTGGCACTACTGACACGATGAAGCTCGAACCCGTCGTCGGTCACGACCCGCGAGAGATCCTGCGGGCGCTGCGGGGAGCGCTGCACGGCGCCGGCCCCGCACTCGGGCTCGGGATGGTCGACGGGTTCCCGACCGAGGTGCGACCGGGCACCGCGGTGGTGGTCACGACGTCGGGCTCGACCGGCGTCCCCAAGAGCGTGGTGCTCGGTCGTGACGCCCTCACCGCGAGCGCGCTGTCCACGGCCGACCGCATCGGCGACGGCGCGTGGCTGCTGGCGCTGCCGGCGAGCTACGTGGCGGGGCTGCAGGTGCTCGTGCGCTCGATCGTCGCCGACCGCGAGCCCGCGATCCTGTCCGGGGCGTTCACCCCGCAGGCATTCACCGCTGCAGCGCTCACGATGGCGTCGTCCGTCGGCGGCGAACGCGTCCCGACGTACACCTCACTGGTGCCGGCGCAGTTGTCGAAGCTGCTCGACGCCGCCGACCACGACCCGCACGTCCTGGCGGCGCTGCGATCGTTCGAGTGCATCCTCGTCGGCGGTCAGGCACTGCCCGCCGCGACGCGGGAGCGCGCCGAGGCCGCCGGCGCGCGCATCGCCCGCACGTACGGCTCGACCGAGACGAGCGGCGGCTGCGTGTACGACGGGGTGCCGCTGCGCGGCGTGCAGGTGCGCATCGAGCGCGGAGAGGTCCAGGTGTCGGGTCCGACCCTCGCCGACGGCTACCTGGGCGATCAGCAGCGGACCGACGCCGTGTTCGTGCGCGAGTCCGACGGCGGCCGCTGGTACCGCACGGGTGACGCGGGCCTGTTCGAGGACGGCGTGCTGCGCATCCACGGCCGCATCGACAACGTCATCGTCTCGGGCGGCGTCAACATCTCGCTGGACCGCGTCGAGCGCATCGTGCGATCGGTGCCCGGACTCGACACCGCCGTCGTGGTGGGGATTGCGGACGAGCGGTGGGGCGAGGCATCCGTCATCGTCGCCTCGCGCGGCGAGGCCCTGCGCCGGAGTGAAGCGGTGCAGCTCGAGGAGGCGCGCGCCGCGGTGCAGGCCGAGATCGGCTCGCACGCCCGTCCGTCACGGCTGGTGCTCGTCGACGAGCTCGCCACGCTGCCCTCGGGCAAGCCCGACCGCGAGGCCATCCGCCGCGCGGTCGCCGCCCTGCACTGATTCCGCCCGCGAACCGTCGCGACGTGGCGGTTCCCGGGAGGGCGAGCGGCCTTCTGCGACGGTTCGGCACCGGGATGCCGCGGGCTATGGCGCAGGGTACGGACCGGTCTCGACGACGCAGAAGCGGTTGCCCTCGGTGTCTTCGAGCACCACCCAGTCGGCGCCCTCGGGGTAGTGGTCCCAGTCCACGCGGTGGGCGCCCAGCGCGAGCAGCCGCTCGACCTCGGCGGACTGATCCTCCGCGTACAGGTCGAGGTGGATGCGCGGCGGATAGTGCTGCGGGTACCCGGTGACCGACAGCGCGAGGCTCGCGCCCGCCGCCGCCCAGTCCCGCTTGCCCGGCGGATCGAGGATCACCCAGTCCTCGCTCGGATCGCGCCGGTTCACGTACCCGAGGGCGGCCCGCCAGAAGTCGCCGGCTCGCCCGATGTCTTCGACGGTGAGGACGGTGGATCCGATGCTCAGCATGCTGCCATCCTGCGCGCTCGCGCCCGCACGCGCCATGGGGTCGCCCATGTCCCGATCTCGCGCACACGGCGCTGCGGAAAGCGCCGCCATCGAGACACGGACCGCGCGAAACAGGGACACGGCTCACGAGGAAGGGATGCCGGGGGAGCCGGTCATCCGCGATGCATCGGCGCGCCCTCTAGGATGTGCTCTCGTGGCAGGAACCCCCAGCAAGAAGCGCAAGACCGCGGGCCCGAAGAAGCAGCACTCTCGCGGCAACCCGCAGAAGGCGCACATCTCGCGCGATCCCGCGCACGTCGAGAAGGCGACAGCCCGCGACTGGATCGGCGCCGCGCGCCTGCGCACGCTGCCGCTCGCGATCACGCCGATCCTCATCGGCACGGGCGCCGCGATCATCGTGGTGGACGTCTTCCACTGGGTGATCGCGCTGTTCTGCCTCATCGTGTCGGTGGCGCTGCAGATCGGCGTGAACTACGCGAACGACTACAGCGACGGCATCCGCGGCACCGACGACTTCCGCGTCGGCCCGTCGCGTCTGACGGCCAGTCGCCGCGCGAAGCCGCGCACCGTGCTCCTCGTGGCGCTGGCGTTCTTCGCGATCGCCGCGCTCGCGGGCCTGACCATCACGATCCGCACGCAGCAGTGGTGGCTCATCGCCGTCGGCGCCGTGTGCATCGTCGCCGCCTGGTTCTACACGGGCGGCAAGCGCCCGTACGGCTACTACGGCCTGGGCGAGCTGTTCGTGTTCGTCTTCTTCGGCCTGGTCGCCACCCTCGGCACGACGTGGGTGCAGGCGCTCGCCCTGCCGCAGGAGGCCTGGTTCGGCGCCGTCGCAGCGGGCCTCATCGCATGCGCCGTGCTGCTGGCGAACAACCTGCGCGACATCGACCAGGACCGCGCCGCCGGCAAGAAGACCCTCACGGTGCTGATCGGCCGCCGCGCGACGCAGTGGCTGTTCACCGTGTTCCTGGTGGTGGCGTTCCTCATCGCGGTGTTCCTCGCCTGGATCGGCTACCCGATCGCGTGGCTCACGCTCCTCGCGCTGCTCGCCGGCATCCCCGCGATGCTCATCGTGTGGATGTACCGCGACCCGCGCGAGCTGGTCGTCGCCCTCGGCCTCACGTCGCTGACGTCGGTCGCCTACGGCGCCTTCCTCATGTGGGCCTTCATCGGCTGAGACCCGTGTGATCGGGATGCCGCGGCTCGCGGCATCCCGCCGGGGCGGCGGTCAGGACGTGGGGGCGTCGGGGGAGTCCGTGCCGGATGCGGCGTCGGCGGCGGCATCTTCGGCATCCTCGTCCGAGACCGACGCGCGCGTCTGGGCGCGGCGGTCGGCGAGCCCGGTGGTGACGTCGTCGAGCGGCTTGCGCAGGAACAGCAGCGACAGGCTCAGCCCGATGAGGGCGGCGAAGATCGCGGCGAGCCAGTAGTACTCGCGCATGATCGGGAACAGCATCATGATGCCGAAGGGCACGAGGAACGCCAGCAGTCGCAGAACCGAGTAGACGATGGCGGAGCGTGCTTTCACCCGTCCATCCTACGTTTGCGTCACGGAGCGACCCTCCGCCGCCCGCGAGGGGCCGCGCCCGCCTAGGATGGAGGCATGGCTCGTGGGCTGCTCATTCTGGCCCTGGTGGCGACAGTGTTCTGGGTCTTCACCATCGTCGACTGTGCCATCCAGCCTCCGATCCGCCACCGCGGTGTGAGCAAGCCCGTCTGGGTGCTGATCGTGGTCGTGTTCCCGGTGCTGGGCGGCATCCTGTGGCTCGCCGTGGGTCGTGCCCGCGGCTCGGTCGCGGTGCTGCGCCGCGCTCCCGACGACGACCCCGAGTTCCTCGGCACGCTCGGCTCGATCAGCGACCAGGACGAGCGCATCCGCCGTCTCGAAGAAGAGCTCGCGGCGCTGGACTCCGAGGACGACGATCCCAAGTGGAACCCTCCGGGAGGGACTGCGGCATCCGACGACCCCGCCACGGGGACCGCGACGCCCGGCACCGCCGCGACCGGCGGAACCCCGCCCGCGACGCCGCCCGCCCGCCCCGCCGAAGGCGACGACGACGCCCGTGGTCAGCGCGGAGCCATCGGCTGACGTGACCGACCCGCACAGCGCCGAGCGCGCGACCGACGCCGCGCCCGCGACCGACGCGGCGGCCGCGCTGCTCAACCGGCTCGTCGAGCTCGGCGTCCGGCATGTGGTGGTGAGCCCCGGCTCGCGCTCGCAGGCCCTGGCCCTCGTCGCGGCCGAGTTCGAGAGCCGAGGGGCGATCAGCCTCCACGTGCGTCTCGACGAGCGCGTCGCCGGCTTCACAGCCCTCGGCATCGGGCGGGAGTCCGGGATGCCGGCGGCCGTGGTGTGCACCTCGGGCACCGCCGTCGCGAACCTGCTCCCTGCCGCGCTCGAGGCCCATCACGCCGGGGTCCCGCTGCTGCTGCTGACCGCGGACCGGCCGCCCGAGCTGCGGGGCGTCGGCGCCAACCAGACCACCCGCCAGCCTGGAATGTTCGCCCCGACAGTGCGGTTCGAGGCAGACCTGCCGGTCCCCGAGGCTGTCGACCTCGACGGCACGCACGAGCAGAGCGTCATGCTGCGCGCCGTCGCCGAGGCGGCGATCGCCGCCGCGCTCGGCGAGGGCACGTGGTCGCCCGGTCCGGTCCACCTCAACCTTCCCTACCGTGAGCCGCTCGCCGGCGCCCTGCCGCCGTGGTTCGGCGTGCCGGCGACCGAGCTCGCGGCGACCAGTGACCTCGACCCCGACGGGCCCCCGGTCGACGAGCAGCCCGAAGAGGAGGCATCCGGAGCGCTCTACCAGGGCGGGGGCGGCATCGGCGAGTCCGACGTCCCGACCGAGCCCGAGGACGCCCCGTATGTGCTCGAACGCGGCCCGCGCACCGTGGTGCTCGCGGGCGCCGACGCCGGCACCGATGCCGAGGAGCTCGCGCACGTCGGCAGCTGGCCTCTCATCGCCGAGATCGTCAGCGGCGCGCGCTTCGGCCGGCAGCTCGTGCACGGCTACCGCGCACTGCTGCGCGACCCGGCGCTCGGCGGGCGCATCGAACGCGTCGTCGTGCTCGGTCATCCGACGCTCAGTCGCGAGGCTGCGCGTCTGCTGGCCGACCCCGACGTCGAGGTGATCGCGGTCAGGGGACCGGGCGAGCCGCTCAACCTCAACGGTGCCACTGTCGCCGCCGACCGCATCGCGGTCGCGACCGGCGACCCGGATCGCGCCTGGCTCGGGGAGTGGATGCGGGCATCCCGCGCTGCGGCCGTCGATCTCACGCCCCCGGCGCCCGATGCCGACGGTCTGTCGTCGGCCGAGCCCGCCGAACGGCTCGGGGCCATCGCCGCCGAGCTGCAGGTGATCCGGGCGCCGCTGGACCGTGCCGCGCTCGTCGACGCCGTGTGGCGGGCGACCTGGCCGCACGACCGGCTCGTGTTCGGCTCGTCGCGCCTGGTCCGCGTGGCTGACGAGGTGCTGCCGGGCAAGAAGGTGCCGGTGCACTCCAATCGCGGGCTCGCCGGAATCGACGGCACGATCGCCACGGCGACCGGCATCGCGCTGGCCAGCCAGTCGGGTTCGGGGGCCGGTGTCACGCGCGTGCTGCTCGGCGACCTCGCGGTGCTGCACGACGTGGGCGGGCTGCTGCTGCCGCCCCACGAGGACGAGCCGCGTCTGCAGCTGATCGTCGGCAACGACGGCGGCGGCACGATCTTCGACGGGCTCGAGGTGGCCGGTGTCGCCGGCGCCGAGGCGATGGACCGCGTGCTCTACACCCCGCACACGGTGCGGCTGGAGCAGCTCGCGCTCGCCTACGGGTGGGAGTACCGCCGCGTGACCACGCGCTCTGCGCTCGACCAGGCGCTCACCTCGCCCATCGGGGGCCGCCAGCTCATCGAGGTCCCGCTGGAGCGCTGAGCCCCGGCATCCCGAATCTCCGACATGATGGGCGAATGATCGCCTTGAGTCAGAAGCACTGGAGCGGCGACGTCGCCGAGCTCCTGCGGGTCGACGAGGGCTTCGTCCTCGCGGACGTCGACCCCCGCGCCACGCCCGGGTACGAGCGTGACAAGCACGCCGCCGCCGAAGATCTGAAGTCGGGCGCGCAGCAGCTCGACGAGTATCAGGAGCGCCTGTTCGCGCAGAGCCGCGTCGACGCGACGAACGCGTCGGTGCTGCTCGTGCTGCAGGCCATGGACTCGGCAGGCAAAGGCGGCATCATCCGCCACGTCGTCGGGTCGACCGACCCGCAGGGCATCGCGCTCGCCGCGTTCAAGAAGCCGACGCCCGAAGAGCTCGAGCACGACTTCCTGTGGCGCATCGAGAAGCGGCTGCCCGAGCCCGGGCTCATCGGCGTCTTCGATCGCTCGCACTACGAGGACGTGCTGATCGGCCGCGTGCGCTCCCTCGCACCCGCCGACGAGATCGAGCGCCGCTACGGGGCGATCAACGAGTTCGAGAAGCGCGTGAGCGACGCCGGCACCCGCATCGTCAAGGTCATGCTGCACATCTCGCCCGACGAGCAGAAGGAGCGGCTCATGGAGCGGCTCGACCGCTCCGACAAGCACTGGAAGTACAACCCGGGCGACGTCGACGAGCGTGAGCTGTGGCCGTCGTACATGGCTGCCTACCAGACGGTGTTCGAGCGCACCTCCACCGAGCATGCGCCCTGGCATGTCGTGCCCGCCGACCGCAAGTGGTACGCGCGCCTGGCAGTGCAGCACCTCCTGCTCGAGGCGCTGGAGGCCATCGACCCGCACTGGCCCGCCGCGACGTTCGACGTCGCTGCCGAGAAGGCGCGCCTCGCCGCGAGCTGAGTGTCACCCCCCCCCGGTCGCCCCGCGGAGCGAGGAACGAGCGAAGACGAAACGTCGTGAGCAGGCCTCGAGAACACGACCCGACGCAGAGGCGGCGAGGCGGGCGAGTCCTGAGCGCGGCTCGCGGCGTTTCGTCTCGCTCCGCTCGCTCAACGACCGGGTGGAGAGTCTCGATCCGTTGGCGGGGGCGGGTGTCGCTCAACGGGCGGCGGCAAGGATGCCCGCGAGCTCGGTGAAGCTGCGGCGCTCGGCCTCCTCGCGCGCGGTGAGACCGGCCGCGTCGCGGATGCCGGGGTCTGCACCCGCGGCGAGCAGCAGGCGTGCGATCTCCTGCTGACCGGCTCCGCCGTCCCGAAGACGACAGCCTCCAGGAGCTCCGTCCAGCCGTTGAGGTTGACGCGGTCGAGGTCGAGACCGCTTCGATTCTGCGCTCGCCGTTCGGGTGGCGCATCGCCCGCCAGGATCGACCTCGATAGCCGATCGGATGATATCGGTCTGGCAAAGTACTTGATGCCCACGAGTACTTGACGTGATACAGTACTGGACATGACACAAGACGACGCGTTCGCAGCCGACCTGCTGCGCGGGCACACCGACACGATCGTGCTCGGCGTGCTCCGGCGCGGCGACGCCTACGGCTTCGAGATCTACAAGGCGATCCGCGATGCGACAGGCGGCGACTACGAGATCAAAGAGGCGACGCTGTACGCGACGTACCGCCGACTCGAGAAGGACGGGCTGGTCGAGTCCTACTGGGGAGACGAGTCCCAGGGCGGCCGCCGCAAGTACTACCGCATCACCGACGCCGGCCGGGCGGTCTTCCGCGGCAACGTCGCGGCGTGGACCGCGACCCGGCGCATCATCGACGAACTGCTCGACGTGAAGGAGAGCCAGCAATGAACACCGACATCCACCGCCTGCTCGACGAGGCCTTCCAGGGTATCGAGATGACCCCCGACGCCCAGGACCTGAAAGAAGAGGTCCGCGCCAACCTGATGGCCCGCGCCGACGAGCTCGAGGCCGCGGGCGCGGCGCCCTCCGACGCGGCGCACCAGGCTGTCGCCGAGCTCGGCGACGTGCGCGAACTGCTCGAAGAGACGTCGGATGCCGCCCCCCGGCGCACGACTGACGAGTACACCGCGCTCATCCAGCGCCACCACGTGCGCCCGAAGCCCGGCTACGTCGTGCGGACCGTGGCGTACTCGATCGCGGCCGTCGTCGGGATCACTCTGGCGATCCTCGGCGCGAGCGGAGTGCTGCCCCTGCCGATCGGCCCGCAGATCGGGCTGTTCGGCATGGCGTCGACGGCGCTCGCCCTGATCGTGGGCGACTCGCTCTCGCAAGAGACGACCACCAACCACCCGATGCCGCAGAACCGTGCCGCGGGCTACTTCCTCGCGACGCTCCTCGGCTCGTTCGGCCTCGGCTTCGTCGCGCTCGTCGCCTTCGGCTCGATGCCGATGTGGGGCATCGTGTTCGCCGCGCTCGGGATCATCGCCTCGATCATCCTGTTCTCGTTCCTCGGCGCCACGCAGACCAACCGGCACAAGGCCTGGACGCGGCAGCTCGCCGCGGCGACGCCGCCCAACCGGTTCGAGCGCGAGCCCGAGACCGCCGCACGCTTCGGCGTGTACACCGCCGCCATCTGGCTCATCACCTTCGCCGTCATCGCCGTGCTGGTGTTCACGGTCGGCTGGTGGTGGGCGCCGATCGCCTTCGTGGGCGGCTTCGCGCTGATGATGCTGCTCCTCGCCCGCATGCTGTTCGCGCCCGAGAAGGCCGACAAGTCCTGACCCGAGGGGGCCGCACCGTCGCCCCCTCGGCCATTCATCGACCCATTCGAAGGAAGGGATGCTTCGCCATGCCCGAAAACCACGCCATCGTCGCCCGCGACCTCGTGAAGGTCTACCCGGGCCGCGGCCGCCGGCCCGTCGTGCGGGCGCTGGACGGCCTCGGATTCTCGGTCCCCGCGGGCCGCGTGTTCGGCCTGCTCGGCCCGAACGGCGCCGGAAAGTCCACGACCACCAAGATCCTCACGACCCTGTCGCGCCCCACGAGCGGCACGGCGATCGTCGCGGGCCACGACGTCGCCGCCGACCCGGCGGCCGTCCGCGCCGCGATCGGCTACGTGTCGCAGGGGGCGAGCACGGATCCGCTGCTCACCGCCCGCGAGAACCTCGAGATCGCCGCACGCCTGCGCGGGGTGAGCGCGGGGGATGCCCGCGGCCGCGCCGCGCGGCTGCTCGACGAGTTCGGGCTGGCCGAGGCATCCACCCGTCCCGTCGGGTCGTTCTCGGGCGGCATGCGCCGCCGGCTCGACGTCGCGGCGGCGCTCGTGCACCGCCCCCGCGTGCTGTTCCTCGACGAGCCCACGACCGGGCTCGACCCCGAGGCGCGCGCGGCGATGTGGGCCGAGATCCGGCGCCTGTCGGGCGAGGAGGCCCTCACCGTCGTGCTGACGACGCACTACATGGAAGAGGCAGATCGCCTGGCCGACGAGCTGCTGCTCGTCAACAAGGGCCGAGCGGTCGTGCAGGGCACGCCCGACGAGCTCAAGGCGGCGCTGCACGGCGACTCGCTGCGGGTCTCGCTCGTCGAGCCCGACGCGGCGGCGGTCCGCACCGCGATCGCCCGCGTGCCGGGCCTGCGCGACGTGGTGGTCGAGGCGTCCGGCGTCGACGGCGTCCTCGCCGCCCGCACCGACGACGCCTCGGCCGCCGTCGGCGCCGTGATCGCGGCGCTGGATGCCGCCGGCATCCGCTTCGGCCAGGTCGCGGCATCCCACCCCACCCTCGACGACGTGTACCTGCACTTCGTCGGCCACACCTTCGGTGACGCCGTCACCGCTCCGGAAGGAGTCGCAGCATGACCGTCATCGCCCTCACCGCCGCCACCGCCGCGCCGTCGCGCGCCGGCTGGTTCACCCAGGCCGGCCAGGTGCTGCGCCGCTGGCTCATCGCGACGCTCCGCCAGGTGTGGGGGCCCGTGATGTCACTCATCCAGCCGGTCATCTGGATCGTGCTGTTCGGACAGGTCTTCCACTCGCTGGGCGCGCTGCCGCAGTTCGGCGGCGACGGGTACATCGACTACCTGGTGCCCGGCATCCTCATGATGACGGTGCTGTACTCGGGCGCCTGGGCCGGCACCGGCTACATCGACGACATCAACTCGGGCGTCATGGACCAGTACCTGACCTCGCCGGTGTCGCGCTCGGCCATCATCACGGGCCCGCTCGTGCAGCAGCTGATCATCAGCCTCGCGCAGTCGCTCGTCGTGCTGGGCATCGGCTGGCTCGCCGGCGCCCGCTACCCGGGCGGCCTCGGCGGCATGCTCATGGCGCTGGGCGTCGCGACACTGCTGGCCGCGATCTTCTGCTGCGCGTCGACGGCCGTCGCGCTCACCGCACGCAGCCAGATCGCGCTCATCAGCCTGTCGCAGCTCATCGTGCTGCCGGCGACGTTCCTGTCGACCACGATGATGCCCGCCGACCTCATGCCGCAGTGGGTGCAGGACGTCGCCCGCTGGAACCCCATGACCTGGGCCGTCGAGCTCGGTCGTGGGGGCCTCAACGGCACCTTCCCCGACAACGGGTGGTGGCAGATCGGGGGCCTCACGGCGCTCGCCGCGCTCGCGTTCGTGTGGGCCGTGCGCTCGATCCGCGCGTACCAGCGCTCTGTGTGAGTCTTGCCACGGTCGCCCCGCCGAGCGACAGGCCTCTCTCCCCCGGGTCGCCCCGCGGAGCGACCAAGGAGCGGAGACGAAACGTCGCTCCCGTCCGCGTCCTAGGGTGGACCGGTGAGCTCTGACCCGGTCCGCGACGTCGCGGACGACTACGTCCGCGGCCTCGCCGGCCACGAGCCCGACGCCGCACGGGCGTTCGGGCTCGTCGCGCGTCCGCTGCCCGATCTGTCGCCCGGGTGGCTCGTCGCCAAGCACGAGCTGCAGGGCGCGACGCTCGCCGCGCTCGACGCGGCCGGCCAGGGCGACGAGGTGCTGCGCGCCGCGCTTCGCGAGCGCCTCGAGCGGGAGCGGCTGCTGTTCGACACCGGGTTCACGCCCCGCCTCGTCGCGGGTCTGGCCACTCCGGTGCACCGGGTGCGGTACGCGCTGGAAGGCCGTTCGGTGACCGCAGACGCCCACGGGCAGTCGGTGCTGGCGGCGCTCGAAGCCGCGCCGGCCGCGGTGCGCGAGTACATCGCCGCCCTGCGGTGGGCCCGTGATCATGGCGACCGCTTCACCGGCGGCGGCGTCGCACCGGTCCGTCAGCTCGACACCCTCGCCGCGCAGGTCGCGATGTGGGCCGAGTCGGACTGGTTCGGCTCCGTCCCGATCGCCGCAGACCTGGATGCCTCCACCCGCACCCGCGCGCGGGCCGCCGCCGATGAGACCCGCGCGGCGCTCGCCGAGCTGGTCGCGGTGCTGCGCGACGAGCTGCGACCGGTCGCGCCGACAGTGGACGCCGTCGGCGAGGCGGTGTACGCCGACCTCGCGACCGGCATGCTCGGCGCCCGCATCGACCTCGACGACACGTACGCCTACGGGTGGTCCGAGCTGGAACGTCTCGTGGGCGAGGCGCGCGCCCTCGCCCGGAGGCTCGGCGGCTCGGGGGACGAACCCGTGCGGTCGGCGGCATCCCTTCTCGATTCCGATCCGCGCTACCGGCTCGACGGCGTCGCGGCGATCGAGGCATGGCTCACCCGGCGGGTGGGCGAGACGATCGACGCCGTCGCACCCGCGTTCGACCTGCCGGCGTCGGTGCGCGACGTCGAATGCCTCGTCTCGGAGGCCGCGACCGGCGTCGTGTACTACACGCCGGGAGCGCCCGACGGGTCCACTCCCGGACGCGTGGTGTGGACCATCCCGAGCGGCGTGCCCGTGGCGGCGACGTGGCAGGAGGTCACGAGCGTGCACCACGAGGGCGTGCCCGGCCACCATCTGCAGTTCGTGCTGACCGCGTCGTACCCCGAGCTTCACCCGTGGCAGCGCCACCTGTGCCACATCCACGGCTATGCCGAGGGCTGGGCGCACTACGCCGAGCAGCTGGCCGACGAGCTCGGGCTCATTCGCGACCCGGCCGAGCGCCTGGGCCTGGTGCTCGGCCAGATCTGGCGCTCGGTGCGGATCGTCGCCGACATCGGGCTGCACACCGGTCGCCCGGTCCCGCCGAACGCGCTCGTACCCGAGGGGGAGTGGACGCCCGAGCTCGCCCGCGACCTGCTCGTCGATCTCGCCCTCGTCGAGCCCGCGCTCGCCGGCTTCGAGGTCGATCGCTACCTCGGCTGGCCCGGTCAGGCGCTCGCGTTCAAGGTCGGCGCGCGGCTGTGGAGCGACGCCCGCGCGGCGCATCGCGAGCGGCTCGGCGACGCGTTCTCACTGCGGGACTTCCACCGCGACGCCCTCGCCCTCGGCCCGATGGGCCTCGACCCGCTGCGGGCGCTGCTCGCCCGCTGACGGGGCGGGAGGGATGCCGGGCGCCCCGCATCCACTCGCCGCCCGCTGCTGATCCGAATATGCGTCGCGCGCGTCAGGCCAGGGCGTCGACGATCGGGCGGAACTTCACGCGCGTCTCGAGCAGCTCGGACTCGGGGTCGCTCGCCGCGACGATGCCCGCACCGGCATGCGCGACGACGGGGATCGTGGCGCTGTACTCGGCGTGCCCGTGTGCGGGGTCCGAGCCGATCTGCGCGCACCGCAGCGCGATGGCCCACTCGCCGTTGCCGTCGCCGTCGACCCAGCCCACCGGGCCGGCGTAGCGTCCGCGGTCGAAGGGTTCGAGGCGACGGATCGCGTCGAGGGCGGCAGCGGTCGGCGTGCCCGCGACGGCGGCCGTCGGGTGCAGCGCCGCGACGAGGTCGAGCGAGGACGCGTGGTCGGCGAGGTCGCCGGCGACATCGGTCGCGAGGTGCCACAGGTTCGGCAGCTTGAGGGTGAAGGGCTCAGGATCGGCGCGGAGGTGGCTGACGTGCGGGCCGAGCGCGTCGAGCACGCTCTGCACGGCGAAGCGATGCTCGCCGAGGTCCTTGTCGCTGTGCGCGAGGGAGGTGGATGCCGCCGCATCGTCGTGCGCGTCGGTCCCGCGCGGGATGGTCCCGGCGAGCACCCGGGCGGTCACGACGCCGCGGGAGGCGGTCACCAGGGTCTCGGGGCTCGCGCCGATCATCCCGTCGACGGCGAACGTCCAGGTGTCGGGGTAGTCGTGCGCGAGAGCGCGCACCAGGCGACGCAGGTCGGCACCGGCGGGGATCGTGCCCACCAGGTCGCGCGCGAGCACGACCTTCTCGAGCTCGCCGGCGCGGATCGCCTCGACCGCGGCGCGCACCGCGGCCTGGTAGCCCGCGGGGTCGAGCGTGCCCGGACCGAGCGTCGCCGACCAGTGCGGGCCGTACGGGGCGGGCTGGAGCGAGGGCTCCGGCAGATCGAACCTCGAGCGGACGCGCGTGATCCACGAGCGCCCGCGATGGCGCCCCACGATCGCCTGCGGCACGACGAGCCTGCTCGTGGCCGCCGAGCGCTCATCGAAGACGAGGGTGCCGAACGCGACGAGGCCGGTGCCGGGGAGCCCGACGGGGTCGTCGACCTCGGCGGTCAACGCGATCTCGCGCCAGGTGTCGGCGGGCGACAGCCCGAGGTCGCCGTGGACGCCGACGGCGGGCGAGTGCGGACCGCGCTCGTACCCGCCGACGCGGCCGATGCCGACGATGCCGTCGCCACGGCGCAGCCACGCGAGCGGCTCGTCGGGGGAGGCGTACGCGAGCAGGTCGTCGACGAGTTCGATCTCGCGGGTCTCGACCACCAGCTGAGGCGGGCGGCGCGAAGATGTCACCCCTCCAGCCTAGACTCGCCGGGTGACCGACGCCGCCGCCGCACAGCCCAGACCGAACCGCCCCGACCGGCCCGAGATCGGCACCGCGCTCCAGTTCCGGTGGCGCAAATGGGACGGCGGTCCGCACTGGGTCGGCGACGAGATCTACCTCGGCAGCGACCGCTGGGGCGACTGGCTCGGTCAGCCCGCCGGGTGGCGCAACGTCCGTCCCGGCCGCGAGTTCCCCGCCGAATACGACAGCGTCACGCTCATGCCGCCGAGCGGTGACTACGCCTACACGCACAATGCGGCTCCGCACCCGACCCGCGTGTACATCGACGTCGCCTGGGACGTACGGTGGGATGCCGGCGTCCCCACCGGCATCGACATGGACCTCGACGTCGTCCGGCGCGAGCCCGCAGAACCGTACGTCGACCGGGAGGGTGTGCTGCGCAGCCCCGGCGACGTGTACATCGAGGACCGCGACGAGTGGGACGAGCACCGCATCGCCTACGGCTATCCGCTCGACCTCGTCGAGAAGCTCGAAGCCGTCGCGGTCGACCTCGAGCGGCGTGTGCGCGCGGCCGAGCCGCCGTTCGACGACGCGACAGCCGCGCACTGGCTGGCGAAGCTCGCCGCGCTGCCGCCCGTCGAACCCCTCCCGACGGTGACGTTCCCGGATCCCGCCGCCGACAGCGGCGCTCCCGGACCCGCCGCCTAGACTCGAACCGTGGCAGCGCACCCCTCCGATCACGACGCGAACCGCGCCGACCTGCACAAGGACCCGTCGCGCGTCAGCGGCATGTTCGACCAGGTCGCCGCCGGATACGACCGCACCAACACCGTCCTGAGCCTCGGCAACGACCGGTTCTGGCGTGCCGCCATGGTGCGGGCGGTCGACCCGCGACGTGGGGAGCGCATCCTCGACCTGGCGGCCGGCACCGCGATGTCCAGCGCCGCGCTGGCCGGCCGGGGCGCCCAGGTGGTCGCCGCCGACTTCTCGCCCGGCATGCTGGCCGAGGGCGAGCGCCGTTACGGTCCGCAGGCGCCGGGGGGCGGCATCCCGAATCTGTCGTTCGTCGAGGCGAACGCGACAGCGCTGCCGTTCGGCGACGACGAGTTCGACGCCGTGACGATCTCGTACGGACTGCGCAACGTCGACGACCCCAAGAAGGCGCTGCGCGAGATGCTGCGGGTGACCAAGCCCGGCGGGCGCCTGGTGGTGTGCGAGTTCTCGCAGCCGCCGTCGAAGGTCTTCAACGGTCTCTACCGCTTCTACAACGACCGCGTGCTGCCGGTCGCTGCACGCGCGGTCAGCTCCAACGCCGAGGCGTACGACTACCTGAACGAGTCGATCCGCGACTGGCCCGACCAGCGCCGCCTGTCGGCCTGGATCCGCGAGAGCGGCTGGACCGAGGTCGCACACCGCAATCTGACCCTCGGGATCGTGGCCCTCCATCGCGCCGTGAAGCCACCGGTCGTCGAGGGAGCGAAGCGACGGCCCCCGGTCGTCGAGCGGGCGAAGCGAGACGAAACGCAGCCCCGGTAGGCTGGCAGGGTGACACCGACCGTGCCGGGCTCGCGCATCGCGGGCAAGCTGGGCTTGACCGACCGCGTCTTCGCGGGGGCGCGTTCGCGCGGCCTGCGCAAGACCGTCGAGGCGGGCCTCAAGCGCGTCGACCTCGCCCTCGAGAGCGAACTGCACGCCACCGACGCCTTGGCAGATGCGACCAGCCGCTACCTGTACGACGCCGGCGGCAAGCGCGTGCGTCCCATGCTGGCGCTGCTGACGGCCCAGCTCGGCGACGGCGCGACCGACGAGGTCATCGAGGCGGCCACCGCGCTGGAGATCACCCACCTCGGGTCGCTGTACCACGACGACGTGATGGATGCCGCCGACAAACGTCGCGGCGTGCCCAGTGCGCATGCCGTCTGGGGCAACAACGTCGCGATCCTCACCGGCGACCTGCTGTTCTCGCGCGCGAGCCAGATCATGGCGCGCCACGGCGACCGGGCCATCCGGCTGCAGGCCGACACGTTCGAGCGGCTCGTGCTCGGTCAGATGCACGAGACCGTGGGGCCGTCGGATGACGACGACCCCGTCGAGTTCTACCTGCAGGTGCTGTCCGACAAGACCGGTTCGCTCATCGCGGCCGCGGCCCAGGCGGGCGTGATCTTCTCGAACGGGCCAGAGGAGTTCCAACAGCCGATGGTCGTGTTCGGCGAGAAGGCCGGCGTCGCCTTCCAGCTGCTCGACGACGTGATCGACCTGTCGGCCGACCCGGGGGAGACCGGCAAGGTGCCCGGCACCGACCTGCGCGCCGGCGTGCCGACGATGCCGTACCTCGTCCTGGGGCAGCGCACCGACGCCGACGCGGTGGCGCTGCGCACCCGCATCGACGACGGCGTCGCGCAGATCGCGGACGGCGCCGACCCGGCACTGCTCGACGAGCCGCTCGCGCAGCTGCGCGACCACGAGGCCACGCAGGCCACCCTCGACCTCGCGAACGCGTGGTCGCACGAGGCGATCGACGCACTGGCACCGCTGCCAGACGGTGCGGTGCGCGAGGCGCTCACGCGGTTCGCGCAGGCCGTCGCCGACCGCTCCAGCTAGCCACGTCGGCGCTTCGTCTCGCTTCGCTCGCTCAACGAACCGGGCCGGGACGAGCCCGATCCCCGAAAGGACCACGCATGACCAAGCTCCGACTGGCGATCGTCGGCGCAGGCCCGGCAGGCATCTACGCCGCCGACATCCTGCTGAAGGCCGAGCGCAAGTTCGACGTGTCGATCGATCTGTTCGAGCAGCTGCCCGCCCCCTACGGGCTGGTCCGGTACGGAGTGGCTCCCGACCACCCCCGCATCAAGGGCATCATCACGGCGCTGCGCGAGGTGCTCGACCGCGGCGACATCCGCATCTTCGGCAACGTGCGCTTCGGTGAGGACATCACGCTCGACGACCTCAAGCACCACTACAACGCCGTCATCTTCGCGACCGGCGCGATCCACGACACCGACCTCGACATCCCCGGCATCGACGCCATCGGCTCGTACGGCGCGGCCGACTTCGTCAGCTGGTTCGACGGTCACCCCGACGTGCCGCGCGAGTGGCCGCTCGAGGCGGCCTCGGTCGGCGTCATCGGCAACGGCAACGTGGCCCTCGACGTGGCGCGCATGCTCGCCAAGCACGCCGAGGACCTGCTGCCCACCGAGATCCCCGAGAACGTGCACGCCGGCCTCGTGGCCTCGCAGGTCACCGACGTGCACGTGTTCGGCCGCCGCGGCCCGGCGAACGTCAAGTTCACGCCCCTCGAGCTGCGCGAGCTCGGCGAGCTGCGTGACGTCGACATGGTCGTGTACGACGAGGACTTCGACTACGACGAGGCCTCGCAGGCGGCCATCGCGAGCAACAAGCAGGTCATGGTGATCGATCGCGTGCTGCAGTCGTGGCGCAAGCGGGATTCGGTGAACAACGCCGGGGGGACGGCATCCCGTCGCCTGCATCTGCACTTCTACGCCAAGCCGGTCGAGATCAGGACCGACGCCGACGGCCGCGTGTCGGGCTTCGTGTACGAGCGCACCCGCCCGGACGGCGAGGGCGGCGTGGTCGGCACCGGCGAGCTGCGCGAGGTGCCGATCCAGTCGCTGTACCGAGCCGTCGGATACTTCGGCTCGCCGCTGCCGGGCGTCCCGTTCGACAAGAAGCACGGCGTGATCCCCAACCGTGAGGGTCAGGTGCTCAGCAAGGACTCCAACCAGCGCGTCAACGGCGTGTATGCGACGGGCTGGATCAAGCGCGGCCCGGTCGGGCTCATCGGGCACACCAAGTCCGACGCGATGGAGACCGTCCGCCACCTCATCAACGACCAGGGCACGTGGTGGCAGCCGGCCGATCCGTCCGAGGCCGCCATCCCGGCGCTCCTCGCCGAGCGCGGTGTGCGGTGGACCGACCTCGACGGCTGGCACCGTCTCGACGAGCATGAGATCGCCCTCGGCGCCCCACACGAGCGTGCGCGCGTCAAGGTGGTCCCGCGCGACGAGATGGTCTCGATCTCCCGCGGCGAGTGACGCCCGCCCCCTAGGCTGAGGGGCATGGCCGGGACGTCCCTCGCGTGGGTCCCCGACATCCTGGGGAAGCCGTTCGAGCAGCTGACCATGCCGCTCGGCGTCGAGGGCGCCCAGGGCGAGCTGGTGGCGACACTGGTGCGCAGCATCCCGAATCCGCTGCTGACGTTGTGGGCGCCGCTGCGCGACGTGGACGTGCTGTACGTCCACGGCTGGTCGGACTACTTCTTCCAGCGGGATGTGGCGCAGTTCTGGACCAGCCGCGGCGCGCGCTTCTACGCCCTCGACCTGCGGCGTTACGGGCGGAGCCTGCGCGCCGGCATGACGCCGGGCTACGTGGACCGTCTCGAGGACTACGACGTCGACATCGCCGCCGCCCTCGACGCGATGGGACAGGGGACGCCGGATGCTGCCTCCGCACGTCGCCTCGTGCTCATGGGGCACTCGACCGGCGGGCTGATCCTGACGCTGTGGGCCTCGCGTCACGCCGGCCGCGCCGGCGCCGTCGTGCTCAACAGCCCGTGGCTGGAGCTGCAGGTGGGGGCGATCGGCCGGCACGCGCTGGCGCCGCTGGTCGAGATGCGGGCCAAGTGGGACCCGCGCGGCTCGCAGCCCGAGGTCGACTTCGGGTTCTACACGCGCGCGCAGCACGAGATCGGGTCGCTGCCGACCGATCCGCAGCGCGAGACCTGGCGTCCCGACCGCGGCTTCCCGACCGCCCCCGGATGGCTGGCGGCCGTGATGGACGGACACCGGGCGGTCGCCGCGGGCCTCGACGTCGGCGGCCCCGCGTTCGTGCTGCTGTCGGCGCGGTCCACGCCGCCGCTGTCGTGGAAGGAGTCGATGACCTCCACCGACGCGGTGCTCGTCGTCGACGAGATCGCCCGTGCGGCCACCCGCATCGGCCGGGATGTGACGATCGCGCGTATCGAGGGCGCCATCCACGACGTGTTCCTGTCGCGGCCGACGCCCCGCGCCGACGCCTTCGCGGCGCTCCGCCGCTGGTCGGACGGCTATATCGTCCACCACTGAAGCCTGCAGTCTTGTCCCCCGAAGAGGGGACAGACTTGGTTGTACCAATCGGGTTAGGCTTATCGCGAGGCGTCCCCAGCGCCTCAGGGAAGGGACCTCCCCAAGAAACCTTCCCACCGTCGCGTGGTGCCGTTCGCCGGGGGGTGGACGAGCGTGATTGCCCGCGACGTCAGGCCCCGGGTGTCCCCAGCACCCGGGGCCTTCTACGTCGGGTGCGGTGACCTGGGGGACTCAGGGATGCCGCGGCCCGCGGCATCCCGTCGCTCAGCGCTTGCCGGGCTTGGGCTCGGGACGCACCAGGGCGCGGATGATCAGCGTGTACACCGTGAGCGAGAGCACGTAGCCCAGCAGGTAGACCACGACCTCCTGCGCGAGGAAGCGGCCGTAGTGCAGCTCTCCGTCGACGATCGCCGGAGACGCGACGCCCAGGAGGTACGCGGCCGTCTGCCCGGCGGCGAACACGGCCAGCAGCGCGAGAGCCGCGAGGATCGCGAACCAGATGCGGGTGCGCCACACCCGCGTGGTCGAGGCCATGGCGGTGGACGACGTCCAGTCCGGCACCTGCGGGTCGAGGGCGCCGTTGACCCGGGGGATCAGGATGATCGCGGCGAGGAACAGGGCGTTGAGCCAGGGGCCGCCGAGGGCGGTGAGCCCCGGGTTGCCGGCCCCGCCGTGCACGAACTGCGGGATGAGCAGCAGGACGAGGACCGGCAGGGTCGCCGCGACGGCCGACAGCACGGCCCGGAGAAAGCGCATGGCCCGAGCTTAGGGGGAGCCCGGAGCGCACACGCGCTCGGTAGGCTCCGAGCGTGACCCTGCCCGCCGATCTCGGTCCGACGCTCGTCGGCGTGCTCGTCCTCGCCGTCATCACGACGGGCGTGCTCGCGCTCTTCCGGATCCCGGGGCTGTGGGCGCCGGTCGTGGCGATCCTGCGCGGAGCGGTGCAGCTCGCGGTGATCAGCGTGATCCTCACCGGCGTCATCACCAGCGCCCTGTGGATCGCCGTCGCGCTGGTCGTGATGTTCGCGATCGCGGCATCGGTCGCAACGGGCCGCGTCGGCCGGTCGAGCCGTTCGTTCGCGATGATGGCGTCGTCCATCGCGGCGGGCGTCCTGGTCGCCGCTACCGTCGTGTTCGCGACGGGTGCCCTCGAACTGACGACGCGGTACGCCCTCGCGATCGGGGCGATCGTCATCGGCAACGCGATGAGCATCGCCACGCTGACCGGGCGGATGTTCACGACGTCGATCGTGGACCACTGGGACGAGGTGGAGGGCTGGCTCGCGCTCGGCGCGACCCCGCGGGCATCGACGCTGCACCTGGCCCGTCGCGCCGTCCGGGACGCCCTCGTGCCCGCGATCGATCAGACCAAGACCACGGGGCTCGTCGTGCTGCCGGGAGCCTTCGTCGGGGCCATCTTCGGCGGCATCTCGCCGATCGAGGCGGGGCGCTTCCAGATCGTGGTGCTCGCCGCGATCATGGCCGCCGGCGCCCTCACGTCGGTGCTCGTCGCGACGTGGATGGGTCCGGTGCGCACGAAGCCCGTGGCGCCGCGCTGATCCCGCCCGCCGCCGCCGCAGACGACGGAGGGGTGGATGCCGCGGCGCGCGGCATCCACCCCTCCAGGTGTAGATCAGCGGTAGTTGACGAACTGCAGATCGACGTCGAGGTCGGAGGCCTTGAGCAGGCGCTGGACCTCCTGCAGGTCGTCGCGGGACTTGGACTGCACGCGCAGCTCGTCGCCCTGGATCTGCGACTTCACGGACTTGGGACCCTCGTCGCGGATGATCTTCGAGATCTTCTTCGCGTTCTCGGACGAGATGCCGTCCTTGATCGTCGAGGTGATGCGGTACTCCTTGCTGCCGGCGACGGGATCGCCGGTCTCCAGGCTCTTGAGCGAGATGCCGCGCTTGATGAGCTTGGACTGGAACACGTCCAGCACGGCCTTCGCGCGCTCCTCGGTGCTCGCCTTGATGAGCACCGCCTCGCCGCTCCACTCGATCGAGGCGTTCGTGCCCTTGAAGTCGTATCGCTGCTCGACCTCCTTGCGCGCCTGGTTGAGGGCGTTGTCGGCCTCCTGGTGGTCGACTTTCGAGACGATGTCAAAGGAGCTGTCAGCCATGCCGGGATTCTATCCGCGGGCGTCGGGCCGCGTGGCGTGGACGGCAAGAAGTGGATGCCGCTGCAAGCGGTTGCAGGTGAGAACCAGCGTGCAAGCGGTTCCACGAGCACGAGCAAAGTCACGGCGAGATATCGATCGGGAGCCGGTGTTGCCATATAACGCATGGCGATGCAGAATGTAAGCGCTTGCAATCGCAGCGAAACGAGTCGAACCCGCACTGTCGCGCCCCGGCAGAGCGGCCGGACTCACTCAGTACTCCAGAGAGGCACTGCACCGATGAAGGTGAACAAGAAGAGCTGGCTCGCGATCGGCGGCATCGCCGTCGCGTCGATCATCCTGGCGGGCTGCTCGAGCAGCAACGCGTCGGACGACAGCAGCAAGGACGACTCCAGCACGACCACGCTGACCGTCTGGGTCGACACGGAGCGCGTCGATGCCATGAAGGGCGCCGTCGAGGCCTACGAGGACAAGACCGGCGTCAAGGTCGACCTCGTCGGCAAGGACAACGGCAAGATCAAGGACGACTTCATCCAGCAGGTGCCGACGGGCAAGGGGCCGGACGTCGTCATGGGTGCGCACGACTGGCTCGGCGAGCTGTCGACCAACGGCGTCGTCGCGCCGATCGAGCTCGGTGACAGCGCCGACGGCTACCTCCCCGTCGCGCTGCAGGCGTCGACCTACGAGGGCACCACCTACATGCTTCCGTATGCGGTCGAGAACATCGCGATCCTCCGCAACGCGGACCTCATCCCCGAGGCCGCCACGAGCTTCGACGACATGATCGCCAAGGGCAAGGCCGCCGGCCTCGAGACCCCGTTCGTCGTCGAACAGGGCGTCGAGGGCAACCCCTACCACCTGTACCCGTTCCAGACGGCGTTCGGCGCCCCCGTGTTCGGCACCGATGCCGAGGGCAACTACGACCCGACCGACCTGCAGATCGGCAACGAGGGCGGCTTCCAGTTCGCCACGTGGCTCGGAGCGCAGGGTGCCGCCGGCAACTTCAACACCGACATCACCGGTGACATCGCCAAGACCAAGTTCACGACCGGCGAGGCCGCCTTCTGGCTGACCGGCCCGTGGAACGTCGGCGCCGCGACCGATGCCGGCATCAACGTCGCGATCGACTCCGTGCCGTCCCCGACCGGTGAGGTCGCCTCGCCCTTCGCCGGCGTCAAGGGCTTCTTCGTGAGCTCCGAGTCGAAGAACAAGGTCGCCGCGAACGACTTCCTCGTCAACTACATCGGCACCGAGGACGTGCAGCTCGACCTGTTCAAGGCCGGCAACGTGCTCCCCGCGCTGAAGGTCGCCGCCGACACGGCCGCCGCCGACCCGATCATCGCCGGCTTCCAGAAGGTCGGCGCCGACGCCGTCCCGATGCCCGCGATCCCGGCCATGGGCGCGGTGTGGCAGTACTGGGGCATCGCCGAGGCCGCCATCATCAACGGCGCCGACCCCACGGCGACGTGGCAGAAGCTCACCGACGACGTGAGCGCCGCGATCACCAAGTAAGTCACCGCGGTCGCATGACCGCGAAGGCGACCGGGACGGATGCCGCCGGCATCCGTCCCGGTCCCGATGATTGAGGACGCCCCATGACCGACACCGTCACCCCCGAGACCGCCGAGAAGGCGCCGCCGCAGACGCCGAAGCAGCGCAGCGCGGCCCGCATCGCGGATGCCGCCGGAGGCAAGCTCCGCTGGCTGGTGCTGAAGATCGTGCTGCTCGCGATCGTCGATGCCATCGCGGTCTACGCCGTGTTCGTCCTGCTCGCACACAGCGAGTGGCTCGTGCTCGGGCTCGTGGCCGCCGTCACGGTCCTCGTCAACTGGATCTACTTCTCGCGCCGGACCATCCCCGCGAAGTACCTCACGCCGGGCATCATCCTGCTCGTCGTCTTCCAGATCTTCACCCTCAGCTACACCGCCTACATCGGCTTCACCAACTACGGCACCGGGCACAACGGCACGAAGGACCAGGCGATCGCGTCGCTCATGCGCTCGTCGCTGGAGCGCGTCGAGGACTCGCCCACCTATGAAGTGGCCGTCGTCGAGCGCTTCAACGAGCTCGGTCTCCTGGTCACCGATCCGACCGACGACGAGGTGTCGATCGGCACCAACACGCAGCCGCTCGAGCCGGTCGATGTCGCCTCCGACGGCACCGTCGACGGCTGGACCACGCTCACCTTCGCCGACGTGCTGCAGCGCAGCGACGAGGTCGAGGCGCTCGCCGTCCCGTACAGCGACGACCCCAACGACGGGGCGATCCGCACGCAGGACGGGCAGAAGGGCTACCTGTACGTCTCGACCCTCGACTACGACCCGGTCGCCGACACCATGACCGACACCACGACAGGCACGGTGTACACCGACGACGGCGAGGGCGCCTTCACCTCCGAGAGCGGCGAGCAGCTGCTGCCGGGCTGGCAGGTCTTCGTCGGGTTCGACAACTTCGTGCGGGCGATCACCGACACGTCCATCCGCGGACCGCTCCTGGCCGTCACCGCATGGACCTTCGCGTTCGCGATCATCTCTGTCGCGTCGACGTTCTTCCTCGGGCTGCTCCTGGCGCTGCTGTTCCAGAACAAGCGCATGCGGTTCAAGAACGGCTACCGCAGCATGCTGATCCTGCCGTACGCCTTCCCCGCGTTCCTGTCTGCCCTCATCTGGGCAGGCATGATGAACAAGAGTTTCGGCTTCATCAACCAGGTGCTGCTCGGCGGCGCCGAGATCCCGTGGCTGACCGATCCGTGGCTGGCGAAGGTCTCGGTCCTGATCGTCAACCTGTGGCTCGGCTTCCCCTACATGTTCCTCGTCTGCATGGGGGCGCTGCAGGGCATCCCCGAAGAGGTCAACGAGGCCGGCGTCATGGACGGCGCGAGCCCGTGGCAGATCTTCCGCCGCATCAAGCTCCCGCTGCTGCTGGTGACGGTCTCGCCGCTGCTGATCGCGTCGTTCGCGTTCAACTTCAACAACTTCAACCTGATCTACATGCTCACCGGCGGCGGACCACGCTTCACGGACGTGTCGTTACCGGTCGGGCACACCGACATCCTGATCTCGATGGTCTACAAGGTGGCCTTCACCGGCCAGAACCGCGACTACGGTCTGGCCGCGGCGTTCTCGATCCTGATCTTCATCGTCGTCGCGGTGATCTCGATCATCAGTTTCCGCAAGACCAAGGCGCTCGAGGAGCTGAACTGACATGGCACAGACCGCCGCTCTGACCGAAGACCGCACCGCCGCCGGTGCCCCCTACGCGCTCCCGGCGCCCCGCCGTCGCACGTTCGGCCGCTGGTTCGCCGACACCGGCTGGCGTCACCTCGTCGCGATCGTCGTCTCGATCTTCGCGATCTTCCCGCTGGTGTACGTGCTGTCGGCGTCGCTGAACTCGAACGGCACACTCATCGGCAGCAACCGCCTGTTCGGCGAGATCAGCTTCGACAGCTATGTGCGGATGCTGACCAATCCTGACGTGCCGTACCCGATGTGGTTCCTGAACACCATGATCGTGGCCCTCGTCACCGGGTTCTCGATGGTGTTCATCGGGGCTCTCGCCGCGTATGCCTTCTCGCGCATGCGGTTCGCGGGGCGCCGTGTGGGTCTCATCACGATCGTCGTCGTGCAGATGTTCCCGCAGCTGCTCGCGGTGGTCGCGATCTTCCTCATGATGACCGCGATCGGCGACTGGTTCCCGGCGATCGGTCTCAACACCCTCAGCGGTCTGATCCTCGTGTACCTCGGCGGCGCGCTCGGCGTGAACACGTACCTCATGTACGGCTTCTTCAACACGATCCCCAAGGAGCTCGACGAGGCCGCCAAGATCGACGGCGCCGGCCACGCCCGCATCTTCTTCACGATCATCCTGCGACTTGTCGCACCCATCCTGGCGGTCGTGGGACTGCTGGCCTTCATCGGCATCGTGAACGAGTACGTGATCGCGAGCGTCATGCTCATCGATCCCGAGAAGAAGACGCTCGTCGTCGGGCTCACCCAGCTCGTCTCGAACCCCCGCTACGCGGACTGGTCGGCGTTCTCGGCGGGTGCCGTGATGGCCGCGATCCCGGTCGTGGTGCTGTTCCTGCTGCTGCAGAAGTACATCGTCGGCGGCCTCACGGCGGGCGCGACCAAGGGCTGATCGAGTGGATGCCGCACCCGGCGCGCTGCGGCGTGCACGGGTGCGGCATCCTTCGTTCATCCGCTGGTCGCAGGCGCGTGCGATCATGACACCCTCACGAAAGGCCGGAGCATGACGAGTCTGCAGCCCCACCACGACGGATCCCCGCTGTACGTGTCGAACGCGGCGCCGGCCCTCGGCGATGCGGTGCAGGTGCGTCTGCGCGTGCCGTCCGGCTACGGCCCGCTCGCGGCCGTCCGCACCCGCTCGAACCCCGACCACGAGCCGGAGTGGACGGATGCCGTCCTGCTCGGCTCGGAGGACGGCTGGGACTGGTGGCAGGCGCCGGTCACGGTGCGCAACCCACGGCACGGGTACCGCTGGGTGCTGGTCCATGCGGACGGCCGTGTCGAGTGGCTGAACCAGACGGGGCTGCACGCCATCGAGACGCTCGACGCCGAGGACTTCGCGCTGGTGGCCATGCCCGCCCCGCCCGCGTGGCTGGCCTCATCGGTCATGTACCAGGTGTTCCCCGACCGGTTCGCGCGGTCGGCGCACGCCGACGACCGCCCCGCACCGGACTGGGCGATCCCGGCGGCGTGGGACGAGCCGGTGGATCCGGTGGTGCCCGCTCGCTCCAGCCAGTTCTACGGCGGCGACCTCGACGGCATCCTCGAGAAGCTCGACCACCTCGTCGCGCTGGGCGTCGATCTGCTGTACCTCACGCCCATCTTCCCGGCGGCCTCCAACCACCGCTACGACGCGTCGAGCTTCGACCGCGTCGACGAGCTGCTCGGCGGCGACGAGGCGTACCTGCGGCTGATCGAGGCGGCGCATGCGCGCGGCATCCGCGTCATCGGCGACCTCACCAGCAACCACTCGGGCGACCGCCACGAGTGGTTCCGCGCCGCGTACGGGCACCCCGGAGCACCCGAGCAGGAGTTCTACTACTTCACGAACGACGACAACACGGCGTACGAGTCGTGGCTCGGTCACGAGACCCTGCCGAAGTTCGACTGGTCGTCGCCCGAGCTGCGCCGCCGCTTCGTCGAAGCGCACGACTCGGTGGTCGCGAAGTGGCTGCAGCCGCCGTTCTCGATCGACGGCTGGCGCATCGACGTCGCCAACATGACCGGGCGCCTGGGCGCCGTCGACCTCAACGCACAAGTGCGTGAGCTGCTGCGCGGACGCGTGCACGAGATCAACCCCGACGCGATCCTGCTCGGCGAGTCGACGAACGACGCCGCGAGCGATCTGCAGGGCGACGGCTGGCACGGCGCGATGACGTACCCGTCGTTCACGCGTCCGGTGTGGGGCTGGCTGTCGGAGCCCACGCACGCGCCGTACGTCGCGTGGGACGGCTCGATGCAGACCGAGCCGTGGTTCTTCACCCAGCCGATCGGCGGCATCCCGCGCTACACCGCGCGGCAGTTCGTCGATGCCGTCGTGCGGTTCACCGCCGGCATCCCGTGGCGCGTGCGCCTGTGCAACATGCAGCCGCTCGACACGCACGACACTGGCCGCTTCGCGACGAACGCCGCACCTGGAACGGTTCCCGTCGCGGCGGGACTCATGATGACTCTGCCGGGTCTGCCTGTCGTGTTCGCGGGCGACGAGTTCGGCCTGGTCGGCATCGACGGCGAGGCCAGTCGCACCCCGATGCCGTGGGGCACCGAGGACGAGCCCGCGGTGGCCGGGCGCCTGGCGCTGTACCGCGACCTCATCGCGCTCCGCCGCTCACACCCCGCCCTGGCGACCGGCGGTCTGCGCTGGGTGCACGTCGACGACGACACTGTCGTGTTCGTTCGCGAGTCGGCTGGCGAGACGCTGCTGGTGCTCGCCGCGAAGGGCGATGCGGATGCCGTCATCCCCGCCGGCGCACTGCCCGGCGCCGCGGCGGCCGAGGCCGTGTACGGCGACGCGACGCTCGGTGTCGGCGACGACGGCTCGGTCCTGCTGTCGGCTGACGGCCCGGCCTTCGCGGTGTGGATGCTGCCCGGCGTCGTGGTGCCCGGCGCCTGAGGCGCGGCTCCCGTCTCGGCGCTCAGCTCCCCGGTCTCGCCTCGCGGATCCCCGGTCTCGGCGCTCAGATTCCCGGTCTCGCCGAGCCGGGGGATTCGCGTCGAGACCGAGGGCCTCGTCCCCGGTCTCGCAGAGATTCCCCTGGCTCGCCCGCGCAGGCCCCGGTCTCGGCGCCGGTACGCGGACCGACCGCAAAGGGTGGCGGCGGCATCCACTCTTCGTAGACTGGGGCGGCGAGGAGGTGCCATGCGCCCGCTGACCGAAGAAGACGTGCGTTCGTCATTCGTGAACGCCTCATCCGACGAGCTGAGACTCGTCGCCCTGCCGGCTGATTTCGTGCTGACCGACTGGGATCACCTCGACTTCCTGGCGTGGCGCGACCCGCGCACGCGCGGTCGGGGCTACGTCGTGGCCGAGATCGACGGCAGTCCCGCGGGGATCGTGATGCGCGCGGCCGACGGGTCGTCGCACGCGCGTGCCGCGATGTGCAACCTGTGCCACACGATGCAGCCGGCCGACCAGGTCGTGATGTACACGGCCCGCCGGGCGGGCGAGGCGGGTGTGCACGGCGACAGCGTCGGCACGTACATCTGCGCCGACCTGTCATGCCACGAGAACGTGCGGCTGGCCGCTCCGCTGGCGCCGAACGAGGTGCGGGCGAGCGTCGACCTCAAGATCGACGGCACGAGGCGCCGCACCGAGGCGTTCGTCGGCCGCGTGCTCGAGACCGCGGGCGTGCGCCGATGACCGTCGTGGTCGTCGGCGATGCGCTCATCGACGAACTGCGCGACGACCACGGCGTGCGCGAGTTCGTCGGGGGAGCCGCGCTCAACGTCGCGGTCGGCCTGTCCCGGCTCGGCGTGCCGGCGACCCTGATCGCCATGCTCGGCGACGACGAGCCGGCGTCGCGCGTTCGCCGCTACCTCGACGACTACGGCGTCGGGCTCATCGCGACGCCGTCGCTGTTCGGCACCGCGCGAGCCGTGTCGACCCGCACCGGCGGCGGCGAGCCGACGTACGTGTTCAACGAGGCGGCCCAGCGCCGTCGCATCCGGTTCGGCGAGCCTGAGCGCGAGGCCTTGGCGGCCGCCGACCTCGTGGTCGTCAGCTGCGTCGCGCTCGACGACGCCGAGCAGGCGGCGGAGCTGGCCGACGCGATCTCGTCGGCCGGGGCGTCGCTCGCCCTGGATCCCAACCCGCGGGCGGGCATGATGCACGACACGGCGGAGTTCGTGCGCGGCTTCGAGGCGCTCGCCGCCGGTGCAGCGCTCGTCAAGGTCGGCGAGGACGACGCCGCGCTGCTCTACGGCGAACGCGTCGACGCGCTGCGGGCGCGGCTGATCGATCTCGGCGCGCGGGCCGTGCTCGCGACCGAAGGGGCCGCCGGCGCCACCCTCGAGGCCGGCGAGGTCGTGGTCACCCGCCCGATCTCGAACCTGCCCGGTCGCGTGGTCGACACCATGGGTGCGGGCGACGCGGCGTTCGCCGCGACCGTCGCCGCGCTGGTCGCGGGCGCTCCCGAGGGCGACGAGGGGTGGGAGGCGGTGCTGCAGACCGCGATGGATGCCGCCGCCGCGACGTGCCGGTTCGAGGGCGCTCTGCTGCGCACGCCGAGCGCGCTGAGCGGCATGGATCTGGACCGTATCGGCACCTGAACCGGCTCGATTTCTGACCTCGCGCATCTACGCGTAAGATGGTGGATCGCGCCTCCGATCGACTGGAAAAGCCGGGCGGGTGCGCACTTGGCGAGTTACCCAAGCGGCCAAAGGGATCTGACTGTAAATCAGCCGTCTTAGACTTCGGGGGTTCGAATCCCTCACTCGCCACCAGCGTGAACGCCCCCTCGTGGGGCGTTTCGTGGTTTCTGGGCAGTGCGCGATCAGCGGGCCAGTAGCTCCCGCGCGGCCATCGCGGCGTTGTGGCCGCCGATGCCGCTGACGGCGCCGCCGCGGCGGGCGCTCGACCCGCACAGCAGGATGCGGTCGTGCTCGGTGTCGACGCCCCACGCGCGGGCGGGGGAGTCCAGCGGATCGTCGTCGCCGGCCCATGGCCAGTCGAGGCCGCCGTGGAAGATGTCGCCGCCGGCCATGCCGAGCGACTGCTCCAGGTCGAGAGTCGTGCGCGCCTCGACGCACGGCTCGCCCTCGGGTGTGCGGAACAGCACGTCGCGCAGCGGTTCGGCGAGCATCGCGTCCAGGCTCGCCTCGGCCGCGGCCAGCAGCTCGGCCCGGCGGGCGTCCGGGTCGGCGTCCGCGAGCAGCCGATGCGGCACCTGGAGCCCGAACAGCGTGAGCGTCTGGGCGCCCGACGCGCGCAGCGCGCCGCCGAGGATCGATGGGTCGGTGAGCGAGTGGCAGTACACCTCGGCCGGCAGCGGCGAGGGCACACGACCTGCGGTGGCGTCGGCGTGGGCCCGGTCGAGCTGGGTCATCGTCTCGTTGATGTGGAACGTGCCCGCGAAGGCGACAGCCGCGTCCACCGAGGTGTCACGCAGACGTGGCAGTCGCGAGAGCAGCATGTTGACCTTGAGCTGGGCGCCCTCGGGAGCGGCGGACTCGGCCGTGGAAGAGCCGGGGGCGGCGGCATCCACCAGTCTCTTCAGCACCGCCTCGCCGACGCCGCTCAGGACGAGCCGGGCGCGGACGATCGCCTCGCCGTCGCCGATCGACACCTCGCCGTCGGGGCTGATCGCGGTGACCTCCGCGCCGGTGACGAGCTCGGCGCCCGCGCGCAGCGCCGCATCGCGTAGGGCACCCGAGACCTGGCCCATGCCACCGACAGGCACGTCCCAGTCGCCGGTGCCGCCGCCGATCACGTGGTACAGGAAGCAGCGGTTCTGCCGCAGCGACGGATCGTCGGCGGTGGCGAAGGTGCCGATGAGCGCATCGGTCAGCGCGACTCCACGGGCGAGGTCGGTGCGCAGCGAGGCGCGCAGGTGCGCGCCGAGCGGCCGCGCCACGACGGCGTCCCACAGGGCGTCGTCGCCGACCGCCGAGCGCACGTCTGCCCCGCGCGGCAGCGGCGCGGTCATCGTGGGGAACACCGCCCGTGCGAGGGGAGCGAGCCGTTCGTAGAAGGCGGCGAACCGCGCCGCCTCGCGGTCGTCGCCGGTCGTCCGGGCGAAGGACGCCGCGGTGGCGCCCGGATCGGCCGTGTCGACCAGCAGCCCGCGCTCGGGTGCGGCGGGATCGGGCGTGTATGACGAGATCCGCCGCCGGCGCAGCCGGATGTCGAGCCCCAGGTCGTCGATGATGCGGCGAGGCAGCAGGCTGACCAGGTACGAGTATCGCGACACGCGCGCGTCGACGCCGGGCCAGGGCCGCTCCGAGACGGCCGCCCCGCCCACGTGGTCCCGTCGCTCCAGCACCACCACGCGGTGGCCGGAGCGGGCGAGGTAGGCGGCGGCGACGAGGGCGTTGTGCCCGCCGCCGACGATCGCGACATCGACGTCGCGCGACGGTGCGCTCTGCATCGGCTCATGCTAGCCGCGCCCGCTACCGTGAACCCATGAACTGGACGGCCACCGGAATCCTTGCCGCCGTACCCGCGCTCACCCGCCCCGACCTCGTGGCCGCGCCCGTCGCCGACGCGCTCGCGCGGCTCGCCCCCGAGGTCGCCGCGACAATCGGGGTCGCGCCGATCGACGCGGACCTCGCCGACACCGCCGTGTTCTGCGAGCGCTACGGCGTGGCGCCCGAGGCCTCGGCGAACTGCGTCGTCGTGAAGGGGAAGCGCGGCGGTGACACGAGGTTCGCGGCGTGCATGGTGCTCGCGACGACCCGCGCCGACATCAACGGCGTGGTCCGCCGCCGGCTGGACGTGCGCACGGCCTCCTTCGCGCCGATGGACGAGGCTGTCGACCTCACCGGCATGGAGTTCGGCGGTATCACCCCGATCGGTCTGCCCGCAGGCTGGCCGATCCTCGTCGACGCCGCGGTCGCGGTTGCGCCTGAGGTGGTGCTCGGCGGCGGAATCCGCGGCAGCAAGCTCTTCCTCCCCGGCAGCGCGCTGCTGGCCCTCCCGGGCGCCGAGCTCGTCGAGGGGCTCGGGAGGGCGCAGGGCTGACGGTCCTCCTCTGCACGCGCTGCGTCAGCGTGTCAGGATTGGGGAAGCGGGCCGTCGGTCCGTGACACGAGAGGAACGCCATGACCGTGCCCGATCCGTATGCGACGTCTCCTTATGCGCCGGCTCAGCCCGCCCGCTCGGAGAACGCGATCTCGCCGCTGCTGCGTGCCGCGATCTGGGTCGCGATCGGCGCCCTCATCGCCGCCGCTCTGGTGTGCGTGGTCTGGGTGCTCGTCGGCTCGCAGAACGGCATCGTCGGGCGCGCGTTCCTCACGATCCTGCTGCTCGTGGCGTTCGCAGGCGTCGCGATCCTCGACGCGCACCTCGCTCCGTCACGTCCTGCCTGGTACGCGCTGGCGAGCCTCGGCAGCTGGATCATCGCGCTGCTGCTCGGCGCGATCATGATCTGGATGCCGAGCCGGTTCCCGTGGCTCGGCGTCACCCGGTTCATCCAGTTCCTGCTGATCGTCCTGATCCTGCAGCTCGTGCTGCTGCACGTGCGACTGTTCCTCAAGGCGTTCCACCGGTACGAGACGACCTTCACACGGGTCGTGACGATCGCCACGATCTCTCTCGTCGTCGCCCTGGCCGCGCTGCTGATCATCCCGCTC
Organism: Microbacterium jejuense; assembly: GCF_039544225.1. Taxonomy (NCBI): domain Bacteria; kingdom Bacillati; phylum Actinomycetota; class Actinomycetes; order Micrococcales; family Microbacteriaceae; genus Microbacterium; species Microbacterium jejuense. The sequence goes on along the minus strand of NZ_BAABLG010000008.1, from coordinate 160,864 downwards.
GCCTTCGCGGAGTGGCTGAACCTGGCCGAGCTGTACTGGCGCATCACCGTGGCCGTCGCGATCCTCGCCGCCGTGGGCACGGCCCTGGTGCCGCTGGTCAACGTGCTGTTCGCGCCGAAGAAGCCCCGGGTGCATGCGGCTGCCTATGGCGCACAGCCGGCCGGTCACGCCGAGCTGCTGCCCTGGCCGACCTACATCGACGCCGTGACGCCCCTGCCGATGCTGCCCGACGGCTCGCCCGACTGGAACGCGTACTACACGGGCCACCCGACCCCGGGCGCCCACGTGTTCGCTCCGCTCGCGCCGCAGGTCGAGGCGCCGCAGGCTGCTCCGCAGTGGCCGGCGCCGGCTCCCGCCCCGGCGGCCGCGGCACCGGCTCAGGCGCCCGTCGCGCCGCAGGCTCCCATTGCGCCGCAGGCTCCCATTGCGCCGCAGGCTCCCGTCGCGCCTCAGGCGCCCGGTGCGGCATCCGGATACGAGGGATACCCGCCGCCACCCCCGCTCCCGACGCAGCAGCCGTGACCCGGCGTTCACGCCGGAGGCATAGCGTGGAGGCATGACCCTCGTCTCTGAGCTCGAAGCCCTCGCCGTCGACATCGCCCGAGAGGCGGGCGAACTGGCCCGCACCCGGCGGGACGCCGGCGTCGCCATCGCGGCGACCAAGTCCGCGCTGGCCGACATCGTCACGGAGGCCGACCGCGAGGTCGAGGCATTGATCCGTGCGCGGCTCGCGGCCGAGCGCCCCGAGGACGGGTTCCTGGGGGAGGAGACCGGGGCCGAGCGCGGCACGTCCGACATCACGTGGGTGGTCGACCCGATCGACGGCACCGTCAACTATGCGTACGGCATCCCACAGTATTCGGTGAGCATCGCGGCCGTGACCGGCCAGCCGACGCCCGAAGCCTGGGAGGCGGTCGCGGGAGCCGTGTACGCGCCGGTCGCGGGGGAGATGTTCCGCGCCGCACGCGGCGAGGGCGCGTGGCTCGACGGTCGGCGGCTGGCGGTCAACCCTGAGGTCGGACCCGCGGGGGCCCTGCTGGCCACCGGCTTCGGCTACGACCCCGCCACGCGGCCCGGCGACCTGGAGCTCATCGCCCACGTCATGCCGCTGGTCGCCCGCGACCTTCGTCGCAGCGGCTCGGCGGCGCTCGATCACGCGTACGTCGCGGCCGGGCGCCTGGACGGCTACTTCGAGCGCGGGCTCGCGCCGTGGGACCTCGCCGCCGGCTCGCTGCTCGTGACCGAGGCCGGCGGACGATACGGCCGCAATCAGCCCGACGGATCGGCGCGCTCGCCGCTCATCGTCGCCGCGACCCCGGCGATCTTCGACAGTCTCGCCGCGGCCGCGGGACTCGTGTGAGCGTGGGTCTCATCGAATCCTCACGAAGCGACACGCATAAAATCCGAGCCGCACATGGCATTCCCAGGGCCTCCGGTGTAGCGTTTACCCGATCGTTACCTTCGCCGCCCGAACGGCGAAGGTGGTCATAGCCCGAACGACCGCCTTGCCGCGTACACCCCCCTCGCGGCACGACCCGAGAGCCCCCCGCCGCTTTGCCTTTTGACGCTCCCCAGGCTGACTCTGCGCCCACGCGCCGTTCCAGCCGCTCCGCCGCCACGCCTGCCCAGGCGACGCCGGAGACCCCGAGCGGCCGCGCCACTGCGCGGCGCCAGGCGGCCGGCAGCACTCCCGAGCGTCCCGCGGTCGTCTGGGGTCGCGCTGCAGAGCTCAAGCGCGTGGATGCCGCCACCCCGCCCGTTGGGCAGCCCGCGGCCGCTCCGTCCACTGCCGCGCCGGTGACGCCCGCCGTCCCGGCAGAGCCGGTGGACCCTGCCGCTCCGGTCGCCTCCGTCCCCGAGGTTCCGGCGCCCGCACCCTTCTCACTGCCCGTCGCATCGACCCCCGTCGTCGAGGCCGTCGCACCTGTGGCGCCGGTGAAGCCGGTGGCTGCGGCATCCGCTTCTTCCTCCGCCGGCACCACTGAGCAGCTGAGCCGTCGCGCACGTCGCGGTCAGCCGGGCGAGCAGCCGGTCGTCGCTGTGCCGCCGATCGCGGCGGTCGCTCCCGCCGAGCCCGTCCGGCCTGCTGCCGCGTTCGAGGCCGAGGTGATGTCGCGCAACGAGCCGACGCCGCTGCGCGAGACCGTGCTCGCTCCCGCTGAGCCCTTCGAACTCCTCGCTCCCACCGTCGAGGCCGCTCCGGCGCCGGTCGAGGCTGCGCCGGTCGCCGCTCCGGCGGAGCCCGCGGCGCCGTCGGACTGGATGGCCGAGACGCTTGCGAGGCTCATGGCCGTCGACGCCGCCGCGGTTCCCGCGCCGGCTCCCGTCGTGATCGAGCCCGTTGCCCCCGTCGTCCCGGAGCAGGCAGCGCGGCCCGAGCCCGTGGTTGCGGCTCCCGCACCCGAGCCGGTGCGCGCGCCCGAGCCGAAGACGACCCCGGCTGCCGAGCCGAAGGCGACGCCGGCTGCCGAGCCGAAGGCGACGCCGGCGGCTGAGCCGGTCCGTGCGGCGGCTCCAGTGGCAGAGCCGACGCGCACGCCCGAGCCGGCGGCAGAGCCTGTCGCGTCTCCGCAGCCGAAGTCCGCGGGGGAGCGCGTGCGGGCCGAGCGTCCGCGCACGGAGCGCATCGAGCCGCTGACCGGGCCGATCCCCGCACCTGCGGCCCCCGGTGTCGACGAGTTCGCCGCAGCCGCACGCCTGTTCTCGTTCACGGGCGAGACGCCGACGCAGTCGGCTGCCGCTCCGTCCGCCGCCGAACCCGCACCCGAGCAGGCCCCGCAGCACACCGCGCCTCGCGTCGCGCAGACCCGTCGCGGCTCCGCCTTCCGGCGTGTGGCGACCGCATCCTTCTCGATCGGCGTGTTCGGCGTCGTGGGACTGATCGCCGTCGGCATGACGACTCCCGTCGAGGCCGTGGCCGCGGTCAACGGCACCGAGTCCACGCTGTCGGTCATGGCGCCGGGCGATGTCGGCGGCGCGCTGGACGCGTCCGAGATCCAGGCGTATGTCGCGCCGGGCGACGTGCAGAGCGACCAGCTCAACCGCACCGAGAACTACGGGACGACCACGACCGCCCAGCTGGCGTCCGAAGCCGGCATCCGCAACTTCTCGAACCTGTTCCACAACGACCCCAACTCGAACATCCAATGGCCGTTCTCGGTCGGCGTGACGATGTCGTACGGGTTCGGGATGCGGTCGGGTCGCATGCACGAGGGCATCGACTTCACTCCCGGCGCCGGCTCGCCCGTCCAGGCGATCGCCGACGGCACCGTGCGCATCGCGTCGGAGTCGGGCGGAGCCTACGGCGTGCACGTCGTGATCGACCACATCGTCGACGGCGAGCTCGTGTCGAGCCACTACGCGCACATGCAGTACGGCTCGCTCCAGGTCGTCGCCGGCCAGCACGTCACCGTGGGCACCATCATCGGCCGCACCGGCAACACCGGGCGCTCGTTCGGCGCCCACACGCACTTCGAGATCTGGAAGAACGGCACCACGCCGATCGACCCGTGGCCGTGGCTGCAGACGTACACCGACGGGACCCACACCGTGGGGTGACTCGGTTCGGAAGGGGGCCGCGGCTCTGGTATCCTCTTCTAGTTGCCTGCTTGCAGGCAGCACGCCCCGATAGCTCAGTGGCAGAGCACTTCCATGGTAAGGAAGGGGTCGTCAGTTCAATCCTGACTCGGGGCTCGCAACATCCGTCATCACGACCGCGGATGCGTGCGGCAGGGTAGCTCAGTTGGTGAGAGCGCACGACTCATAATCGTGAGGTCGCGGGTTCAAGCCCCGCTCCTGCTACAGAATGAAACCCCCGGGATTCCGGGGGTTTTGTCGTTGGTGGGACGCCGCGGGACCACTGCTCGACCGGGGTTCGGTGCCTTCAGAGGGTCTCGCGAGAGAATGCCCTGTGACCACTCCGGCCAGGCATCCTTCGCGTCGCAGCCGCGGCATCCTCATCGTCGCGTTCGTCGTCTACCTCGCGCTGCTGGCATGGGTCGTGCTGTGGAAGCTCGAGGTTCCCTGGGGCGGTGACGCTGCGGGCCTGGCCCGGCCGATCAAGCTGGTGCCCTTCGTATCGAGCGGAGACGCGGGAGCGAGCGCGCCCACCGAGCTGCTGATCAACCTCGTGCTCTTCGTGCCGTTCGGCCTGTTCGTCGGGGCGCTCGTGCCGGCCTGGTCGTGGGTCAGGGCCGGAGCAGCCGCGCTGGTCGCCAGTCTTGTGCTGGAGACGGTGCAGCATCTCATCTCGACCGGGAGCTTCGACACCACGGACCTCATCGTCAACACGGCCGGGGCGCTCGCCGGCTGGGGGATCTTCGCACTCGTCCGTCGGAGGTCGGGCGCGCGCACGTCCGCGGTCATGACCCGCGTCTGCGTGATCGTCTCGGCGCTCGCGCTGGTCGCCGTGGTCGCCTTCGTCGCGTCTCCGCTGCACTACGGCCCGCAGCGCGACGTCGTCGTGGAGCGTTCTGCGTCGTCGCGGTGACAGGCGCACCGAGGGCGGCCCTTCCTTCGGGAGTCGGCGGCGACGCAGACGTGACACAGTGGCTTGGTGACCGAACCTGATCTGGCTGCGCTCGCCGAGGGCGTCCGCGCTGCCGCCGAGGCCCGTGCCCGTCATCGTCGACTCGGTGTCCAGCTCGATGCCGCGGGGGCGCTCGTGGAGTCGCGGCGCGGCGAGCTGGCCGAGTTGCAGCAGAGACTGCGGATCGAGCAGTCCGATGTCCGCCGGCTGGAGAAGCTGTCGCCGACGAAGATCTGGGCGACGCTGCGCGGAGACGCCGCCGATCGCCTCGTCATCGAACGCGCCGAGGCGGATGCCGCCGGGCTCGCGGTCGCCGGTGCACAGGCGCGGCTCGACAGTTCGCTCGCCGACACCACCCGACTCCGCGGCGAACGCGACGGCCTCCACGGAGCAGACGGCGAATACGGCGCGGCACTGGCCGCCTATGAGGTCGCCCTGCGCGCGACCGGTGGTCGTGACGCGGCAGAACTGACCACGATCGCCGACCAGCTGGGCGTGGCGGCGGCGCGTCGACGTGAGATCGCGGAGGCTGTCGACGCGCTGCGCGCCGCGAAGGCGGCCTTGGACGAAGCGCTCCAGCGGCTGGACAGCGCGGGAGGCTGGTCGACATACGACACCTTCTTCGGCGGCGGTTTCGTCGCGGACATGATCAAGCACTCGAACCTCAGCGAGGCCACCGATGGCTTCACCGAGGTGAATCGGGCACTCGAACGGCTTTCCACCGAGCTCGCGGACCTCGGCGGCTCGACCGTCGACGGCGTCGAGATCTCTGACACCCTGGCGGTGTTCGACGTGCTGTTCGACAACATCCTCAGCGACTGGATGGTGATGGACCGCATCTCCGAAGCCCGAGCGAGCGCCGAGAGACTGGACGACCGCCTCACTCAGCTCGCCGAGCACCTCGCCACCGTCGCTGCAGAGACCTCGACGCGAATCGGCACGCTGCTGGCGCAGCGCGAGGCGATCCTCACCGCCGTCTGAGCGCCCGCGGCGTCAGGCGGTGCCCGCGGGCTCGACCATCACGTCGGGGATGCCCTCGTCGGCGGGCTCGGGGATGATGTGCAGGCCCTCGGGGGAATTCGCGACGATCGCGAGCGCCTCGAGCCAGGTGCGGTTCAGCGCGGGGCGGCGGCTGCCCGAATACTCGAAGACCAGCGACGATCCGGGATGCACCCAGATCATCGTGCGGCCATCGCCGGTGGACGGATCGTTCCGCCACGTGAGCGGGAACGACTCCGCCCTGCGCAACTTGTCGCTGATCACCACGGCGAGATGGGTGAGCGTGCGGTCGTCCACATCGAGGCGGACCGACCCCTCATACGTCAAACGACCCATGACATCCTCCCCGGCGTCCGCCGAGCGGGGACTGCGGACGCCCACCGTCAGCCTAGCCTCGGCGCGCGCGGCATCGCGCGCCGGACCGCCGCAGCGTCAGCGGCCCATGATCGGCAGCCCGGTAGACAGGCGGGACGGCGCTGTCAAGGCCCTCGCTGACGCGCGGCTCCGACGCCTAGCGTGCGAACTGGAGACAACGCGGCACCCGGGGGTGGTCATGAGCGACGTCGACAACCAGGGCTCGCTGCCCTCACATGTGGAGCACGGCAGCGGCCGCTCCGCGCGCGCGAAAGACACGCCATCGCCGGGACCGGAGGACGGGGAGCTCACGGACGACGGCGAGCCGGAGAGTGCCCACGAGAACGCGTCCGCCGCGCGTGCGCCGTTCGAGCCGTCGACCGGCGCGCAGAACGATCCCACCGAGGAGGAAACCCGATGACGTCGAAAGAACCCGCAGAGGGTAGCGTCCCTCGTATGGGAACTCTCTACTACGGCGCGCAGGATGTGCCCATCCACATCGAGGACCGGGCGCTCGCGCATCTGAAGGTGGTGATCGCCACCAAGCTGCGCCGCAACGAGAGTTTCACGCTGTCGTGGCAGCACCCCGACGAAGGTCCTGGCGGGCGCTCGACGATCTGGCTGCATCCGTCGATCCCGCTCATGTTCGTCTTCGACGACGCTGAGCCTCCGGAGCTCAGTCGCGCCTGGATCGACAAGCTCGCCCACTCGGCGAACACATCGGGCGGCATCCTTCTGGTCGATGAGGTGCTCGTCGATCCGGACGCGGACGCCGACGGCGACGGCGGCGACGAGGACTGACCGCGTCAGGTCGCGGACTCAGGCCCGGTCGGGCTTGATGTCGCGCGCGTCCCCGGTGTCGCCGGGGCTCCGCGTGGATTCACGCCGGTGCTCGGCATCGTGCGCGTGCGCGCTGTTCTCGGCGTAGTCGGGGCGCGCCGGCTGCACGGGCTGGTCAGACATCTCGCCACCCTGACGGCCGCCGTACGGACGGCCGTGATCGGCATACTCGTCGCGGGCGAACGTGAAGCGCCACTGGCCCATCCGGAACTGCGCGCCCGAGCGCAGGACGATGGCTTCGGCCCCGTCGAGCGAGTCCCTCGGCTCGGGTCTGGCGTTGGTCTCGGTCTTCGCGTACGTCAGCAGGAGATACTCGTCGCCGTCGTCGTGGCGGATCTCGGCGTGCCGGGTCTCGGTGCCGTCGACGCGGAGGTCCGCGTCCGCTCCGGAGCCGATCGTGACCCGATCGGCGTTGAGCGGGAACTCGAAGTGATCCCCGCCCGAGACGATGAGCCGCGGGTGACCCGTGCCCCATTCGCCGTGCGTGGTCGTGGGGATGTAGCGGCCGCTGTGGGCGGCATCCTTCATGTCGATCATGGGTTCGCCCCCTTCGGGCGTTCGACCGGTGCGGTCGTCTCTTTCTTGACGCTAAGCGTCGGACCCCGCCGCGGCGGCGGGGGTTGAAGTGTCTGGGGAGCGGTGCTAGGCGGCCGCCACCGGCTTCGGGCGCAGGACGAGCACCGTCGTGACGCCCAAGATCACGATGCCGATCGACTCGACGATGATCGTCTCGGGCACGAGCGTGAAGTCCCACGTCTCGGTGATCCCGAACAGCCCGACGGTCAGCGCGAGGATCAGCGCCAGCAGCGTCGCGATGAGGAACAGCAGGCTGAGCACTGTCGCCAGCTGCAGCCATCGGCCCTGCAGGAACAGCATCCCGATCGCGAGGACGAGTGCGCCGACGGCGTTCAGCACGAACATCACGCCGAGGATCCCGCCCACGCCGTCGAAGACGAGGAACAGATGGATGCCGCCTGCCGCGAGCAGTGCGAGCGCGCTGAGGATCCGCATCACCCGGAGCGCGGGGGTGGGAGGTGCCATCGTCCTACCTGCTTTCGTCTCGAGTCGAGGCCTTCTCAGAGGACACGAGATCCGTCCCCGCGCGGTTCATCCGCACGAGCCAGATCACGTCGCGGCCGAACGATTCGACCAGCAGTGCGAGCGCGGCCGCGGCGACGAGCAGGTTCGCCACGGGAGGCAGCAGCTGTGCCGCGACCAGCGTGAGGGCGACACCGCACACCGCGGTCACGACCTTGCGCCAGTAGCGGTACGGGAGCGTGCGGCCGAGGAAGGGCAGCAGCCACGCCGCCGCCACGAACGCGTACCGCATGAGCCCGATCGAGAGCACCCACCACCCGACGAACCGCGCGTCGTACACGCTCAGCACGAGCAGCAGGTAGGCGTCGACCTCCATGTCGAAGCGTGCGCCGAGCTCGCTCACGCTGCCGGTGCGTCGCGCGACGTAGCCGTCGACGCCGTCGAGGGCGAGGGCCACCGCGACGATCGCCACCAGCAGGACCGTGGCCGCCTCGCCCGAGAAGGACTCCACGACCAGCGCCGTCGCCACGCCGACCAGCACCGAGCGTGTGGCGGTCACGCCGTTGGCGGAGCCGAACCGCGTGGCCCGCCGCCTGCGGAGCCCGAGCGAGACGAGCAGCGACGAGACGACGAGGTATGCGAGCCCGGCCGCCCACGCGAGCGGCGACAGTGGAACCGCCGTCGCCACGACGATCAGGGCGGCGACTCCGGCCGCCGCCCACCACCACGGTGTCAGGTGAACTTTTCGCATGCGGGCTCCGTGTTCCCTTCATGGTCCTCACGAGTGACACGACGCAGGTGCCCGACTCGGTTCAGATCGAGGGAGCGGCTTCCGCCACCTCGTGGTGGACCGTCGGCCCGGGCTGGGGCGAGTTCCGCACCGAGCCGCTGCCCGCGGTGCACGCGGGGGAGGCGTCGGTGCGGACACTGTGGACCGGCATCAGCCGCGGCACCGAGTCGCTCATCGCGAAGGGATCGGTGCCCCTCTCGGAGCGCGAGCGCATGCGGGCGCCGTTCCAGGACGGCGACTTCCCGTTCCCCGTCAAGTACGGCTATCTCAACGTCGGGGTCGTCGAGCACGGCCCGCCCGCCCTGCGAGGGCGGACGGTGTTCGCGCTGTTCCCGCACCAGTCGCGCTTCGTCGCGCCCGCCGACGCGCTGGTCGCGGTGCCCGAGGGCGTTCCCGCGCGGCGGGCGGTGCTCGCGGGGGCGGTCGAGACCGCGGTCAACGTGCTGTGGGATGCGGCTCCGGCGATCGGAGACCGCGTCGTGATCATCGGCGCCGGCATGATCGGCTGTGCCGTCGCACGCCTGGCCGCCGGCATCCCCGGATCCGACGTGATCGTCGTCGATGTCGATCCGACGAAGCGGACGGTGGTCGAAGGCCTGGGGGCGCGGTTCGCGCTCGCCGCCGACACTGTCGATGAGGCGGACGTCGTGATCGAGGCGAGCGGCAGCGGAGCCGGGCTGCAGCACGCACTGCGCGTCGCGCCCACCGACGGCGAGATCGTCGTCGCCAGCTGGTACGGCGGCAAGGCGGTGCCGCTGGAGCTCGGCGGGGACTTCCACTCCCGGCGGCTCTCGATCCGGTCCAGCCAGGTCGGCGCCGTGGCGTCGAACCGACGATCGCGCCACACGACGCGGGAGCGGCTGACGCTCGCGCTGCGGCTGCTGCAGGACCCGGCGTACGACCTGCTGCTCGGCGCGACGTCTTCGTGGCGACGGCTGCCCGAGATCACTGCCGCCCTTGCCGACGGCACGGCCGGAGAGCTGTGCGAGACGATCGACTGGAGCGCCTGATGGGCTTCGGCGTCACGGTCCGCGATCACCTCATGATCGCCCACAGCCTGCGCGGCGACGTCTTCGGGCCGGCGCAGCGGCTGCACGGCGCCACCTACGTCGTCGACGCCACGTTCCGCGCCGACGAGCTCGACGAGCATGGCGTCGTGGTCGACATCGGATGGGCGGCCGACGAGCTGCGCGAGATCGTCGGCGCGCTGTCGTACCGCAACCTCGACGACGAACCCGACCTGGAGGGCGTCAACACCACCACCGAGCGGCTGTGCCAGATCATCGGCGACCGGCTGGCCGCGCGCGTCTCGGGCTTCGGCGGCTCACGTCTCACCGGCATCGCCGTGACCCTGCACGAGTCCCACATCGCCTGGGCGAGCTACGAGGTGTCGCTGTGACCGGGCGGCCGGTCGTCTTCGTCGTGCCCGAGGGCCTCGACGATCCCGCGCGCGTGAGCGGCGGCAACGTGTACGACCGCCGCCTGCGCGAGGGTCTCGGGGCTGCGGGATGGTCGGTGTCGACGGTGGAGGCGGGGGATGCCGCATCCGCCGCGCTCGCCCTGCGACAGCTGCCGTCGGGCGCCACGGTGCTGCTCGACGGCCTCGTCGCGGGCTGGGCGCCGGCCGAGGTCGCGGCGGCTTCCGCGCGCACCGGCGTCGTGGTGCTCGCGCACATGGTCGCCTCGGCGTTCTCCGACGCGACGCCGGCGCTCGTCGAGGCCGAGAGGCGCGTGCTCGCCGCAGCACACGGAGTCGTGGTCACGAGCGAGTGGACGGCGCGCGAGCTCACGCGCCGGGGGCTCGTGGATGCCGCACGCGTGACGGTCGCCGCCCCCGGGGTGGCGGCATCCTCTCCCGTCGATCCGTCGTCTTCTGCTCGTTCGTCGTCTACGCACGCGGATCCCGCCGAGACGCGTGCATATGCGACGAACGAACCGGTGGTGGCAGGAGCGGGGGAGGGACGCGACGGCAGGTGGCTGTGCGTCGGCGTCGTCGCACCGCACAAGGGGCAGGACGTGCTGCTCGCTGCCCTGGCGCGTCTGCCGCGGCTGGACTGGACGTGCGCGATCGTCGGCTCGCCCGACGCTGCGCCGGAGTTCGCCGCGACGGTGCGCAGCGATGCTGCCGGCTTCGGCGGTCGCGTGCGGTTCACCGGGGTGCTCGGACCCGCGGCGCTCGCCGCGGAGTACCGGCGCGGCGGGCTGCTCGTCGCACCCTCGAGGGTCGAGAGCGCGGGCATGGCGATCGCCGAGGCGCGCGCCCGCGGCATCCCTGTCGTCGCGGCAGCGGTCGGCGGCATCCCCGACACCGTCGCGGGCGGAGGCGCCGTCCTGGTGCGTCCCGACGACCCTGGCGCTCTCGCCGCGGCGCTGCAGGCCTGGATGACCGACCCCGCGCTGCGACGACGGCTGCGCCGCGAGGCCCGGGCCGCGCGCACGACGATGCCGACCTGGGCCGACGCGACGGCCGCGGTCGCGCGGGCACTCGAGGCGGCGTGCGGTGGACCGAGCGGGCGAAGCGGGCCGACGTGAGCGCGATCTCGACGGCATCCTCCTCGTGGCTCGCTCTGCGCGCGGCCGCGGACGGCGCGTCGCGCTCACAGGTGCTCGCCGCGGCGCTGGCCGAGCTGCTGCCCGCGGCGCCCGTCGAGCTGCACGATCTCGGTGCGGGGACGGGCGCCATGACCCGCTGGCTCGCGCCGCAGCTGCCCGGCCCGCAGCGCTGGGTACTGCACGACGGCGACGCCGCCATCTTCGAGCACCTCGATCTCCGGTCGGTCGTCGACGATGCCGGCCGACCGGTCCTCGTCGACACGACGGTCGAGCACCTCGGTCTGCTGCCGGTCGGAGCGTTCCGCGGGGCGGCCGGCGTGACGGCATCCGCTCTGCTGGACGTGCTGACCCGCGACGAAGCCGCTCGCATCGTCGACGCCTGCGTCGAGGCTCGCGCGCCCGCCCTGTTCAGCCTGTCGGTGACCGGGCAGGTCACCCTCGACCCGCCGCACCCCGATGACGCCGCGTTCGGCGCGGCGTTCAACGACCATCAGCGTCGTGAGGCGGACGGACGACGGATGCTGGGGCCCGAGGCCGTGCCGGTGCTCGGGCTGAGGTTCGCCGAGGCCGGCTGGCACGTGCACCGTGAGGCGACGCCATGGCGACTCGGCGCGGCGGACGCGGAGCTCCTCGTGTCGTGGCTCGAGGGCTGGGTGGGTGCCGCCGTCGAGCAGCGCCCCGAGCTCGACGGCATCGCCGACACGTATGTCAGGTGGCGTCGGTCCCAGGCCGCGGAGGGCACGCTGCACGTCGAGGTCGGACACGAGGATGTGCTGGCATGGCCGCGCTGACGACTGCCGCGGGTGATGCGGCAGGCGCCGCACGGAGCGTCGCGTCGGCCGGGTCGGGGCGGGTCGGGGCGGTGGAGTCTGCCGCCGCGCGGGATCGTGGGGGCACGCGCACCGCGGTGCGGATCGCCGCCGGCGTGACCGTCGTCGCCGGAACGGCGATCGTGGTGGGGGTGGGGCCCTTCCTGCAGGGTATCGCCGCCGTGTCGCCGCTGTCGATCCTGGCCGCGTTCGGGCTGATCGCCGTCGCGACGGCCGCGGCCGCCTGGCGGTGGCGCGTGGTCGCGACGGGGTTCGGCCTCGATCTGCCGTGGCGTGAGGCGTTCGGCGCGTACTACCGTTCGCAGTTCCTCAACGCCGTGCTGCCCGGCGGGGTCGTCGGAGACGTGCACCGGGCGTACGTCCACGGCAGTGCCCGCGACAGCATCGGGCTCGCCGCCCGCGCCGTCGCGGCCGAACGCGTCTTCGGGCAGGTCGTGCAGTTCGTCCTGACGCTCGCGGTCGTCCTGCCGCTCGGATTCGGCTCCTCGCTCGCGCCGGTGGTGTGGGGCGCCGGTGTCGTCGCCGTGGCGGTCGTGCTGGCCGTGGCGGTCGCGATGAGCGTGCCGCGCGCGCGTCGCGTGCTGCGGCGGGAGTACCGGATGCTGCGCCCCGTGCTCGCCCGCCCGCTCGCCGTCGTCGCGATCCTGCTGGCGTCGATCGCGGTCGTCGCGGCCCACGTCACGCTGTTCGTGGTGGCCGGACTGGCCGTCGGGCTCGATGCCGCGCCGGTCGGCCTGGTGCCGGCCGCGATGGTCGTGCTGGCGGCATCCGCCCTTCCGATCAATGTGGGCGGGTGGGGACCGCGCGAGGCGGCGGCCGGCGCCGCGTTCGCGCTGGCCGGAGCGGGGGCCGCCGACGGCGTGGCGACCTCGACAGCCTTCGGCGTGCTGGCCCTGATCGCTGTCGCACCGGGCGCAGTGGTGCTGCTGGCGGGGCGCCGTCGCCGCCGCGCGCACGCGGCCGTCGCGCCGTCGGACGCTCCGGCCACCGCCACCTCCCTCGTTCGTTCGTCACCTGTGCACGCCGAATCCGCGATCTTGCGTGCACAGGCGACGAGCGAACGGAGTAAGACGGGAGGTGGGGGCGGCGTTCGGACGGGAGCGCCGCACGCCGGCGCGGGCGGGGGCCCGCGGGGGAGAGGCGGACACGATGAATGAGCGGCCGTACGTGACCCTCAGTTGTGCGATGTCGATCGACGGCTATCTCGACAGCGCCGAGCCGCAGCGCCTGGCGATGTCGAATGCGGCGGACCTCGACCGCGTCGACGAGGTGCGCGCCCGCAGCGACGCGATCATGGTCGGCGCCTCGACGGTGCGGCGCGACGATCCCCGGCTGCTGGTGCGCGACACCGTGCGCCGCGCCCGCCGGCTGTCGTACGGCCGGCCCGAGTCGCCCATCAAGGTCACTGTCACAGCCTCGGGCGAGCTGTCGCCCGAGGCCGCGTTCTTCACGACGGGCGAGGCCTCCCGGCTCGTATACAGCCCTTCGGCTGCGGCACCGGCGCTGCGCGCGCGGCTCGGTGACCTCGCCACCGTCGTGGGGCTGGGCGAATGCGTCACGATGGCAGCGCTGCTCGACGACCTCGGCGCCCACCGCGGCGTCCGGCGGCTGATGGTCGAAGGCGGCGGGCGGGTGCTGACGCAGTTCCTGGAGGCGGACCTCGTCGATGAGCTGCAGCTCGTCGTGGCGCCGTTCTTCGTGGGCGAGGCCGGTGCGCCGCGTGTCGTCGGACCCGGATGCTTCCCGTGGACCGCGTCGCGGCGCGCTCGCCTGGCCGACACCCGTCAGATCGGCGACGTCGTGCTGCTGCGGTACTCGCTGTCGGAGCGCTGCGACGCCCTCGACCGCCATCGCGCCGCGCTCGCCGCCACCCTGTGACGGGGCGACCGGCATGAACCCGCGGGAGGGCAGCGGCCGCCGGTGGCCGGCGGCGCTGGCGACCGGCACGGCGATCGCGCTGCTGGTCGCGCTGCCGCTGGGTCCGGGGCTGCTCGCGGGCGCCGGCGGGACGGGACTCGTGCGCATCCCGGTCGAATCGCTCGCGATCGTGCTGCTGCTGACCGTGGTGCCGTGGCGTGCGGCCCGCGTCGCGCTCGCCGGGGCGTTCGGGGCGTTCGTCACGCTGGCGCTGGTGCTCGCGGGCATCGACCGCGGCTACGAGGCCGTGCTCGGCATCCATTTCGTCCCGCTGGACTGGCCGCAGCTGGGCGACGCCTACGGCGTGGTGACGGATGCCGTCGGCGCCACATTCGCCAACCTGCTGGTCGCGGGCATCGTCGTCGTGATCGCCGCGTGTGTCGGCGGTCTGGCGTGGGCCGCGCTGCGGGTGGCGCGGATCGTGCGTCGCCGCGCGGACGGACGTGCGGCGGTCGCCGCCGTCGCCGGGGTGTGGATCGTCGCCGCCGTTGTGGCGCCGCCGCTGCGGACGACGGACCCGGTCGCGGCGGCAGCATCCGTCGGATCCGTCGGCACGGCCGTGGACCGCACGGTCTCGGCGCTCCAGGAGCAGGCCGCCCTCGCGCGCGACATCGCCGACGATCCCTTCGCCGAGGTGCCGGGCGACCGGCTGCTCACGGCCCTGCGGGGCAAGGACGTGCTCGTCGTGTTCGTCGAGAGCTACGGACGCGTCGCGCTGGAGGACCCCGGCATCTCGCCGGGTGTGGGGACGGTGCTGGGCGACGCCGAGTCGGCGCTCGCCGCCGGCGGCTATCTGGCGCAGAGCGCGTGGCTCACCTCGCCGACCTACGGCGGGCGCAGCTGGCTCGCGCATTCGACGCTGCAGACCGGCGTGTGGATCGACGCGCAGACCGCGTACGAGCAGGTCGTCGCGAGCGACCGCCTCACGCTCACCCGGGCGTTCTCGCAGGCCGGGTGGCGCACCGTGGGCGATGTGCCGTCGAACATCCGGCCGTGGGAGGTCGGCACGTCGTTCTACGGCTACGACACTCTGCTCGGTGCGAGCGACGTCGGCTACCAGGGGCCCAGGTTCGGCTACGCCCGTGTGCCCGATCAGTACACGCTCAAGCACTTCGCCGACACCGAGCTCGCCGGCGCGCACGAACCGGTGATGGCCGAGATCGACCTGGTCTCGTCGCACACACCGTGGGCGCCGCTGCCCCGGCTCGTGCCGTGGCACGAGCTCGGCGACGGCTCGGTCTTCGACGGCCAGCCCGCGCTCAGCGCCTCGGCCGACGCGGTGTGGCAGGACCCACGCACGGTGCAGCGCTTCTACGGCAGGTCGGTCGAGTACTCGCTCGGCGCGCTGGTGTCGTTCCTGCAGAACATCGACGACCCGGATCTCGTGATGCTCGTGCTCGGCGACCACCAGCCGGCGCCGATCGTGAGCGGACCGGATGCCTCACACGACGTGCCCGTCACCCTCATCGCCCGCGACCCGGCCGTTCTCGCGGCGATCGGCGAGTGGCGCTGGCAGGGCGGCCTGCGCCCCGGTGAGGCCGCGCCGGTGTGGCGGATGGACGCCTTCCGCGACCGGTTCCTCGAGGCTTTCGACATGCCGCGGTGACGGAGCGCCGAGGCTGGCAGGATGACGGGATGACCTTCACCCTGCGCGGACCCGAGCCCGCCGACACAGAGGCGCTGGCGGCCCTGCACGTGTCGACGTGGCAGGAGACGTACACCGAGCTGCTGCCCGACGGCTACTTCGACGACGCGTTCCTCGAGGGGCGCCGCCGGATGTGGACCCGGATGATCGAAGAGCCGCGCGACGACCTGATCATCCGCGTCGCCGAGCAGGACGGGCGCATCATCGGCTTCGCGGTGTCGGGGCGACCCATCGGCCCGCTCGCGGACGAGGCGCCGCGCGACCGTCACCTGTACATGCTGTACCTCGCGGCCGAGGCGCACGGCGGGGGAGCCGGGCAGGCGCTCATCGACGGGGTGCTCGGCGACGGGCCCGCCATGCTGTGGGTGGCCACGCAGAACCCGCGCGCCATCGCCTTCTACCGTCGCAACGGGTTCGAGTTCGACGGCGTCGAAGTGGTCGACGAGGGTGCGCCGTCGATCACCGACGCCCGCATGGTGCGATAGGTCACGAGGAGGATCCGATGGGCGCAGCCACCATGGCCGACGTCGCGCGCGTGGCCGGGGTGTCGAAGAAGACCATCTCGAACTACTTCAACGGCTACCCGTACATCCGTCCCGAGACGCGGGCGCGCATCCAGGCCGCGGTCGCGGAGCTGAACTACACGCTCAACGTGTCGGCGCGCAATCTGAGCTCGGGCCGCACCGGCACCATCGCCCTCGCCATGCCCGAGATCGCCCATCCGTACTTCGCCGAGCTGCGGCTGGAAGACGTGGTGATCCCGGCAGTCCCCACGGCGTGGGACCGCGGCTGGGACCCGGAGCTGCGCGCGCCGGTGCTCGAGATCCTCGGTGCCCGGGTGCGGCATGCCGACGACGCGCTCTACGCCCCCGCGGCCGGCGAACCCACGGTCGTCGACTACGGGCCGGTGACCGCGATCCCGTACTACCGGTGGGCGAATCGCACGCCGGGCGCCATGCGGGTGTGGATCCCCACCCGCTGAGTCGCCCGGTCAGTACGTCTCGTCGGTGTCGTCGCTCCACGCGGCGAGGTCGATGCCGTGGTTGTCGGGCGACGCGAGCGTCCACCACTCCGGCGCGTGCGAGTCGTCGGCCAGGCGGCCGCCCGCCTCCAGCGCCGCGGCGAGATAGGCGTCGACCTGGTCGCGCGGCACCGACACGTCGATGTGGGTGCGCCCACGGCCCGATCTGGGTGGGTCCATCGTCTGGAACCACAGATGGGGACTGCGGCGCAGCGGATCGACGGCGTCGTCGGCGCCCATCGGCTCGTACCCGAGTGCGGCGGTCCAGAACGGCCGCACCCGTGCGTCGGGATCCTGTGCCACCGCGATGCCGAGCACGCGCAGCACCGACGGGTCCGGTTCCAGGTCCAGGCGCCGGGCGGAGGCGGAGACCGCCGCGGCGAGCTCGGCGTCCGCCGCGCTCAGCGCCCCGTCGCGACGGCTGAAGGTCTTGACGAAGACGCCCTCGGGGCGCAGATCCACGTCGGGGAAGTGCCCCTGCTCTTCGGCGATCGCGACGACCTCGGCCACCAGACGTGCGCCGTCGCCCAGCGACTCGGTGCGGAAGAAGGCGTGCGCTCCGCCGTAGAGCACGCGCCAGTCCTCGACGCCCTCGGCGGCGTGGAACGCCTTCGCGCTGATGGTCTCGATCTCGGGCTCGATCGTGCCGTCGCCGATCGGCGGCTGCGCGACGATGATCCGGGCGAGCTGCTGCGGCCGCGTGAGCATGGGCCAATGCCCCGTCGGCAGGTCGACGTACGTGACGTCGCGCAGGCGCGTGAACTCCTGCACCGGCGCCTCGCCGGCGGCGATCCAGTCGCGCAGATCGGCCGTCGTGTACTCCGTCGACACCGCCGTGACCGGGATGCCGAACCTGCGGTCGTCGTGGAGCTGCTGGATGCCGGTCACCACGCCCGCCGGCGACGGCACCGCGTACGCGCCGAAGGCCGCCATGCCGCCCTCGCCGAGATCGCGCAGATCCGCCTCGTCGAACTCGCTCCAGTCGGGGAGCGGAAGCTCGGCGCCCACAGGCTCGAAGCCGCGCAGCAGCGGCTCGCCGTCGGAGGTCGGAAAGCCGCCGATGAGGATCAGGCGCGCGACCCGATCGGGGCGCGCATCCGCGGCCGCGTAGACGATGCCCGCGGCGGCCGAATGTCCGACGAGCACGACCTGATCGCCCGGCGCGGCATCGATCGCCTCGACGACGGCCGCGACATGATCGGCCAGCGACACGACCGAGCGGTCGTCATCCACCGACGCCATGCCGGGGAGCGTCACGGGGACGGGCCGATGACCCGCCGCCTCGAGGGCGGGTGCGACCTCGTACCACGCCCACCCGCCCATCCACAGGCCGGCGACCAGGATGATGTCCATTTCGGCTCCTTCGACGATTCCGGGATGACGCCAGTGTCGCGCGCTCCTCCGACATCGGGAAGACGTCCCGGCGAACGGGAATACGACACGCGTCGCGAGCATTGACCCTGATACCCCTAGGGGGTATAACGGAACTGTCCCTTCGACGAGGAGCAAACGTGACCGACCCGCACCACGACCATCACGACCACGGCGGAGTCGCGCACGCGCCGGCGCCCACCGGCGCCGAGCACGGCCCTTCCGTGCACGCGGCCCACGACCACGTGGCCCACGACCACACCGCGCACGACCACGCGTCGCACGACCGCACCGCGATGTCGATGACGGACCACGAAGGCCACGACGCGCACGCCGGCCACGGTGCGCACGCGGGCCACGGCGCCGACCACGTCGCGCGTTTCCGCCGGCTGTTCTGGATCAACCTCGTCCTCGCCGTGCCGGTCGTCGCGTTCTCGGGCATGTTCGCGATGGTGCTCGGCTACACGCTCCCCGATGCGCCCTGGGTGGCGTGGGTCGCCCCCGTGATCGGCACGGTCATGTACTTCTGGGGCGGCTGGCCCTTCCTCACCGGCGCCGTGTCGGAACTGCGTGCGCGCAAGCCCGGCATGATGCTGCTCATCGGGCTCGCGATCACCGTCGCGTTCTTCGCCTCGTGGGGAGCGAGCCTCGGCCTGCTGCACCACGAGCTGGAGTTCTGGTGGGAGCTCGCGCTCCTCATCGTGATCATGCTGCTCGGCCACTGGATCGAGATGCGCTCGCTCGCGCAGACCACCTCGGCCCTCGACTCGCTGGCCGCGCTGCTGCCCGACGAGGCCGAGCGCGTCGAGGGCGACCGCGTCGTGACGGTCGCGCCGTCCGCCCTCCGGGTCGGCGACGTCGTCGTGGTGCGCCCCGGTGGCAGGGTGCCGGCCGACGGCCGCATCGTCGACGGCGGCGCCGACATGGACGAGTCGATGATCACCGGCGAGTCGCGTCCCGTGGCCCGCACGGTGGGCGACCAGGTGACCGCGGGGACTGTGGCGACCGATTCCGGACTGCGCGTGCAGGTCACCGCGACCGGCGACGACACCACGCTCGCCGGCATCCGTCGCCTGGTCTCTGAAGCGCAGAACTCGACCTCGCGCGCGCAGCGGCTGGCCGATCGCGCGGCCGGCTGGCTGTTCTGGTTCGCACTGGGTGCCGCCGCGATCACCGCGGTGGTGTGGAGTGCGGTCGGGATGCCCGACGAAGCTGTCGTCCGCACCATCACCGTCCTCGTGATCGCGTGCCCCCACGCGCTCGGGCTCGCCATCCCGCTGGTCGTCTCGATCGCGACCGAGCGCGCGGCCCGCGGCGGCGTGCTGATCAAGGACCGACTGGCGCTGGAGAGCATGCGCACCATCGGTGCCGTGCTGTTCGACAAGACCGGCACGCTCACCAAGGGCGAGCCGACCGTCGTCGACATCGCCGCGACGGGCGACCTCGACGCCGACGGCGTGCTCGCGCTCGCGGCATCGGCCGAGGCCGACAGCGAGCACCCGCTTGCCCGCGCCATCGTGCGGGCGGCCGAGGCCCGCGGTCTCGCGCTCGCCCCCGCGGCGGGCTTCCAGTCCTCGCCCGCCGTAGGCGTGACCGCGGCGGTCGCGGGCGCTGTGGTCCGCGTGGGCGGGCCGCGCCTGCTCGACGAGGTCGGCGCCGCTGACGTGGCGGCGGCGGAGGCATGGCGCGAACAGGGCTCGATCGTCCTGCACGTCGTGCGCGACGGTGCGGTGGTCGGCGGGCTGGCGCTGGCCGACGAGATCCGCCCCGAGTCCCACGAGGCCGTCGAGGCGCTGGGCAGGCTCGGCGTCGAAGTCGTCATGATCACGGGGGATGCCGAGCCCGTCGCCCGCGCCGTCGCCCAGGCTCTCGGCATCCAGCGCGTCTTCGCGGGGGTGCGTCCCGAAGACAAATCTGCCAAGGTCGCCGAGCTGCAGAGCGAGGGGCTCAAGGTCGCGATGGTCGGCGACGGCGTGAACGACGCTCCGGCGCTCGCCCGCGCCGATGTCGGCATCGCGATCGGCGCCGGCACCGACGTCGCCATCGGCTCGGCCGGCGTGATCCTCGCCTCGAGCGATCCGCGGTCGGTGCTGTCGGTCATCGAGCTGTCGCGCGCGAGCTACCGCAAGATGACCCAGAACCTGTGGTGGGCGGCCGGCTACAACCTCATCTCGGTGCCGCTCGCGGCCGGCGTACTCGCGCCGATCGGGTTCGTGCTGCCGATGTCGGTCGGCGCCATCCTGATGTCGCTGTCGACGGTCGTGGTCGCACTCAACGCGCAGCTGCTGCGCCGCCTCGACCTCACGCCCGAGGCGAGCGTCCGGGCGGTCCTCGGCCGCTGAGCGGGGGAGTGGATGCCGCGGCCCGGGCGCGGCCCGGGCCGCGGCTTGCGGCATCCGTCCCCCGCGTCGTGCGGGGATAGGGTTTGAGGATGACGACGACTCCTCCCGGCTGGTACGACGACGGTCACGGCGCCCTGCGCTGGTGGGACGGCGCCCAGTGGACCGAGCACGTCGCACAGCCCGACCCCGAGCCGTCGCCCGCCCCGACCGAGGCCGAGATCGTCGCCGCCCAGCTCGGCTTCGAGCCGCAGCCGGCCCAGACCGTTGCGCCCGCGGCGCAGCCGGCACAGACCGTTGCGCCCGCGGCGCAACAGTACGCCGGCCAGCCCTACGCCGGCGCCGCGCAGCCGGCCGCCGATCCGGCGCACGCCGGGGCCGCCTACCCGGGTGCACCGGCGGGCGGTGCGTTCACCGCCGCGACCGAGCCTCGCACGTCGAAGCTCTGGATCGTATGGGTCGTGCTCGGCGTCGTGCTGCTGGGCATCGTCATCGCCGTCGCGGTGCTCGTGCCGCTGCTGATCCTCAACCTGGCCGCGCCGGGCGGCGCGCAGTCCGACGACGAGAAGGCCGCCGTCACGGCGGTCCAGACGTACGACCACGCCTGGCAGACCGGCGACTGCGACGAACTGGTGTCGGCCACGACCGAGCAGTTCCGCGAGCTGAGCGACTACACGGACTGCGAGGGGTTCCACAGCGACGCCGCTGCGTTCGACGACACGTTCGACGACTACGAGCTGGCCGTCACCGGGGTCGAGACCACCGACGAGGGTGTCGAGGTCACGACGAACGAGACCTACACGCTCCTGGTCGATGAGAACGGCGATCCCGCCGCCCCCGCGCCGGGGGCCTCGGTCGTCCACTACACGGTGGTGGAATCCGACGGCGGCTGGGCGATCGACTACCTCTCGTACGACGAATGAGCGCGCCTGACACGCAGCGGCGCCCCCATGACACCCGCTTCTACCTGACCTGCATCGGGATCGGCCTGGTCGCGGGCGTGCTGTCGGGCCTCTTCGGTGTCGGCGGCGGCACCGTGATCGTGCCTTTCCTCGTGCTGTTCCTGCGCTTCGATCAGCGCCTGGCCGCCGGCACGTCGCTGGCCGCGATCGTGCCGACCGCGACCGTCGGGGTCATCTCGTACGCCGTGACCGGCTCGGTCGCGTGGATCGCCGCCCTGCTCCTGGCGCTCGGCGCGGTCTTCGGCGCCCAGATCGGCACATGGCTGCTGCCGCGCCTGTCGCTCACCGTGCTGCGGTGGGCGTTCGTCGGCTTCCTCGTCGCGGTGATCGTGAGCCTCTTCCTCGTGATCCCCTCGCGCGAGGCCGAGCTGATCCTCACCTGGTGGAGCGGAGCGGCACTGGTCGCGGTGGGCGTGGGCACCGGCATCCTGTCAGGCCTCATCGGCGTCGGCGGCGGGATCATCGTGGTCCCGGTGCTCATGGTGCTGTTCGGCACGAGCGACCTCGTCGCCAAGGGCACCTCGCTGCTCATGATGATCCCCACCGCGGTGTCGGGCACCGTGGGCAACATCCGCCGGCACAACGTCGACCTCGTCGCGGCGGCTGTCGTCGGTCTCGCCGCCTGCACCACGACAGCGCTCGGTGCCTGGATCGCGACCCTCGTCGACCCGTTCGTCGGCAACGTGCTCTTCGCGCTGTACCTCGTGTTCATCGCGGTGCAGATGGGGCTGCGCGCCTGGCGCGGACGCCGCCGCCCGGCCTGAGCCGGCGCCGGGCCGCCACCGCCGGGGGCCCCGGACCCGCTCGGTAGGATGGCAGGGTGCCAGTGAACCCCGAGCTCGTCGGCCGCGACTTCGCGCCGACGCCCCCGTACCTCGTGGGTCGTGAGAAGGTGCGCGAGTTCGCACGCGCCGTCTTCGCCGATGACCCGCAGCACACCGACCCCGTCGCCGCACAGGCGCTCGGCTATGCCGACGTCGTCGCGCCGCCGACCTTCGCGATCGTCGTGACCGAGGCCACGCTGCAGCAGCTGCTGTCGCAGCCGGACTCCGGCATCGTGCTGCAGAACGTGCTGCACGCCGAGCAGAAGTTCCGGTACACCCGGCCGATCGTGGCGGGAGACGAGCTCACCGCGACGCTCTCGGTCACCGGCATCCGCGCCATGGGCGCCGCCGCGATGGTGACGAGCGAGTCCGAGATCACGGATGCCGCGGGCACGCACGTCGTCACGACGACGTCGGTCCTGCTGGTGGGGGAGGGCGAGGCATGAACCTGACAGTGGGCGACGTCGTCGCCGAGCGCACCGTGCACCTGACCCGCGAGTCCCTGGTGCGCTACGCCGGGGCCTCCGGGGACTTCAACGCGATCCACTACCGGGACGACGTGGCCGCCGCCGTCGGGCTCCCCGGGGTGCTCGCGCACGGCATGCTCACGATGGGCCTGGCCGTCGGCACGATCGAGCCGTGGCTGCGCTCCTGGGGAGACGGTGACACCGGACGCATCCTCGACTACGGGGTGCGGTTCACCAAGCCCGTCGTGGTCGGCCCCGAGACCGGCGCCGATGTGACAGTCATCGCCAAGGTCGGTGCGGTCGACGAGGAGTCCGCGCGCATCGACCTCACCGTGTCGCACGACGGCACGACGGTGCTCGTCAAGGCGCAGGTGCGCGTGCGGACCAGCTGACGCATGCCCGACGTAGACCCCATCCCGCTGTCGCGGCTCACCACGCTGCGCACCGGCGGTGCCCCCGAGCGCATGATCGACGCGCACACGACCGACGAGCTCGTCGCCGCGCTGCGCGACGTGTGGGCCTCGGGTGACGAGTGGCTCGTGCTCGGCGGCGGCTCGAACCTGTTCGTCGGCGACGACCCCTTCGAGGGGACAGTCGTGCGCGTGCTCACGAACGGCATCGAGCGGATGCCGTCGCCCATCCCCGGTCGCGCGCGGATCCGCGTGCAGGCAGGCCACGATTGGGACGCGGTCGTCGCCTACGCGGTCGCAGAGGGACTCGGCGGCATCGAGGCGATGTCGGGCATCCCGGGAACCGTCGGCGCCGCGCCCGTGCAGAACATCGGCGCGTACGGTCAGGAGATCGTGCAGACGCTCAGCGAGGTGGAGCTGCTGGACGAGTCGACCGGCGAAGTCTCACTGGTCCCCGCACCCGAGCTCGGCCTCGGCTTCCGCACCTCGGTGCTCAAGCACCATTACGGCTCCGTCCCCGCGCGGCGTGCGGTGATCCTGTCTGTCACGCTCGACCTCCCCGAGGTGGGCTCCGGCGCCCGCCGCATCGCGGGCGACCAGCTGCGCACGGCGCTGCGCCTCGCGCCCGATGACGTGGTGACGCTCTCATGGGTGCGTGAGCGCATCCTGGAGACCCGCCGCAGCAAGGGCATGGTGCTCGACGCCGACGATCCCGACACCTACAGCGCCGGCTCGTTCTTCCAGAACGCCGTCGTGTCGGCATCCTTCGCCCGCACTCTCCCCGAGGAATGCCCCCGCTGGCCGGTGCACCCCGATCTCGACCCGGTGCTCGTGATCCCGCTCGAGAGCTTCGACGGCTACGTCCCCGCCTCCAAGCCCGTCGAGTCCGAGGTCAAGGTCAGCGCCGGCTGGCTCATCGAGCACGCGGGCGTCCGCAAGGGGTTCAAGCTGCCGCGCTCGCGCGCCGGCCTGTCGACCAAGCACGCCCTGGCCCTCACCAATCGGGGCCACGCCACCGCTGCCGAACTCGCCGAGCTCGCACGGTTCATCCAGGGCCGCGTGCAGTCCGAGTTCGGCCTGGTGCTGCAGCCCGAGCCCGTGCTGGTGAACGTCGAGCTCTAGTCTTCGCACCGGTCGTGATCGAGCTGCGCGAGCAGAAGGTCGCGCTGCGTCGGGGCGAGGTTCGCCAGGGCCGCGGCCACCACGGCATCGATCGTCAGTCGTCTTCTCATGGGAGTGTCCTTTCGTGGTCTTCACGAAGGGCGACGAACGGGCGCGCGTGTTCTCGACAAAGGAGAACGTGGATGCCTTCCACGCCCTCTGTCGCCACGTGCGCAGCACAACCCGGCCGACGAGTCGCCAGGATCGTCGCGCCGTCCGTGCGCTTCTTGGCGACGCGTCGACATGCGCACGGATCGTCATGGATCGAGGAGGCGCTGGATCCGTGCTGCCAGGGCGTCGAGGTCGTCGAAGTCGCGGCGCGTCACGACCGTCACCCGGTAGCCGAGGGATTCCAACTCGGCACGCCGCATCTCGTCGCGACTCCACTGGTCCGGATCGCGGTGATAGTCGCCGTAGTACTCCACCACGAGTCTCTGCTTGCGGTAGATGATGTCGACCCGTGCGATGAACCGCGTCCCGTCGTAGATCTCGATGTTGCATTCCGGCCGCGGAAGCCCAGCCAGCTCGAGTGCGCAGCGCAGCTCCGACTCGCGGGGCGACTCGGATGCATCCGAACACAGCTCCAGCGCGCGACGGCGACCGTCTGCACCCGGCGCGCGCGGCGACGCGGCATGGGCTGCCGCCAGCTCGTCCTTCGTGCAGTGACGTCGTCGTCGCGCGATGAGGTGGTCGGTGACTGCGACGAGCGCCGGCAGATCGAGTTCTGCGGACAGGTCCATCCACGTGCGCGCCGCGCTCGTTGATCGCATGCCGCGTCGTGTCACGAGGTCAGCGGGATCGATGCGGAGCGCCCGTCCGCGGACTCCGCGGCCGCGCAGGCGATTGCGCGGGTGACTCACCGCGATGGTCGGTCGGCGCAACGCATCCCGATGAACCGCGGCCGGCAGCGGGAGTCCCCATACCGTGCCGGCCGTCGGACCGCACATGAAGGCGTGCGCAGGTACGGTTCGCATCAGCAGCGCGAGCCGGGCGACGTCGTCGAGCTCGCGAACGGCGCGGGCACCTTGGAACGGCTTGCGCAGCCTGCGACTGCGCAGCTGCCGTTCGTCAAGTCCGGCATCCCTTCCTTCGGCGAGGGTGAACGCCGGGAGCAGGCGCTGTGGCAGGGCCGGAATGCTCATGCCTCGATGGTTCCGGTCACCTGCGCATCAGGACCGCTCGCCCCGTGCGATCTGTGGGAAGCCTCGTGAGCACGTCGGGTGTGGAGGAAGGTCCGCCCCACCCCGCCATCGCCACGCCTCGTGTCGCCACATTCTGCGCGTCGGATACGGCGTTCGTGGCGACTCGCCGGGATCTGCCCGAACGGGGCCGGCGCGGCCACTGGGGTGGATCGCCACACTCTGCGCGTCCGATACGGCGTTCGTGGCGACTCGCCAAGAACGACCGGAGCGACAGGGGACGGGCGCCGAAAAACGGAACGTGGATGCCTCGGGTGAGGCATCCACGTTCCGTGATGATGTGCGGCGTCAGGAGGCGAACAGGCGCTGCAGGCGCTGCACGCCCTCCAGCAGTGCGTCGTCGCCGAGGGCGTACGACAGGCGCAGGTAGCCGGACGGGCCGAAGGCCTCACCGGGGACCACGGCGACCTCGGCCTTGTCGAGGATGAGGTCCGCGAGCTCGAGCGAGGTCGTCGGCGTGGTGCCCGCCCACTCGCGGCCGAGGAGGCCGCGCACGTCGGGGTAGGCGTAGAACGCGCCGAGCGGCGTGGGGACCTCGACGCCGTCGATCTTCGACAGCTCGGCGACGATCGTGCGGCGGCGACGGTCGAAGGCCTGACGCATCTGCTCGACCTCGTCCTGCGGGCCGGTGAGGGCCGCGACGGCCGCGCGCTGCGCGATGTTGTTGACGTTCGAGCACAGGTGGGACTGCAGGTTGCCGGCGATCTTGATGGCGTCCTTGGGTCCGAGCATCCAGCCCAGGCGCCACCCGGTCATCGCGTACGTCTTGGCGACGCCGTTGACCAGGATCGTCTGCTCGGCGGCGGCCGGCACGGCCTCGACGATCGACACCGCGCGGGTGCCTTCGTACACGAGGTTCTGGTAGATCTCGTCCGAGATGATCCAGATGCCGTGCTCGACGGCCCACTCGCCGATGGCCCGCGTCTCTTCGAGCGTGTAGACCGAGCCGGTCGGGTTCGACGGCGACACGAAGACGAGCGCGACGGTGCGGTCGGTGCGCGCGGCCTCCAGCTGCTCGACGGTGACCTTGTAGTGCTGGTCGGCGCCGGCGAAGACCTCGACGGGGATGCCGTCGGCCAGGGCGATCGCCTCGGGATAGGTCGTCCAGTACGGCGCCGGCAGCAGCACCTCGTCGCCCGGATTCACGACGGTCTGGAAAGCCTGGTAGACGGCCTGCTTGCCGCCGTTGGTGACGATGATCTGCGACGGGTCGACCTCGAGCCCCGAGTCGCGCAGCGTCTTGGCCGCGATCGCCTCGCGCAGCGCCGGGAGGCCCGCGGCGGGCGTGTAGCGGAAGTTCGCGGGGTTCTGCAGCGCCTCGGCCGCGGCATCCACGATGAACTGGGGCGTCGCGAAGTCGGGCTCGCCGGCGGCATACGAGATGACGGGGCGGCCGGCGGCCTGCAGCGCCTTCGCCTTGGCATCGACCTTGAGGGTCGCGGACTCGGCGATGGCGGAGAGCTTGCGGGAGAGCGGTGCGCGTTCGGTCACGCCTCGAGCGTAGTCCGCGCGCGGGCGCGGGTCAGCCGCCGATCCGGGTTCTGTGGACCGACGAGTGTAGGAACGCTCCGGCGGGTGGATGCCGCATCCCCTGGCGGGGTGATCGGCGCTCCGCGCCGCCCGGACCCTGCGTAGGCTCGCAGGGTGATCGACTGGTTTCTCGCCGAGTGGACGCAGATCCTCGGCTTCGCGACCGGTGCCGCCTGCGTGCTGCTCGCCGGCCGGCGGAACGTCTGGACCTACCCGCTCGGCATCGCGAACAACCTCGTGTTCCTCGTGGTCTTCGTGCCGGCGGGGCTGTATGCGGCCGCGGGGCTGCAGCTGGTGTACCTCGCACTGGGCGTGCACGGCTGGGTCCGGTGGACCCGCGGCGCAGAGCACGACAAGGGCTACATCGCCAGGACGCCGCGCCGGGCGATCGGCTGGCTGATCGCCGCCGGAGCCGTCGGCGCCGCGGTGCTGACGTGGGTGCTCGCGACCTTCACCGACTCGCAGGTCGCCCTCGCGGACGCCGCGACGACGGCCGCGAGCCTGGTCGCGCAGTACATGCTCAACCGCAAGTGGATCGAGAACTGGTTCGTCTGGATCGGCGTCGACATCGCGTTCGTGGCGCTGTCGATCGTCACCGGCCTGTGGATCATCGCCGCCTTGTACGCGTTGTTCATCGCGCTGTGCGTCTACGGCTGGCGTTCGTGGCGCATCGTCGAGCGCGCGGGCTCCGGGCGGGAGAAGAGCGGGATGGATGCCGCGCCGGAGGCCGCCCGTGCGTGAGCGCCGCTTCGACCACGGACTGGTGATCGGCAAGTTCTACCCGCTGCACGCCGGTCATTCGCACCTCATCCGGGAGGCGCTGCGCGCCAGCGACAAGGTGACGGTGCAGGTGCTGGCGGCATCCGTCGAATCCGTTCCGCTGCAGACGCGGGTGGACTGGATCCGCGACGAGCACCCGACCGCGCGCGTGGTCGCCGCGATCGACGACGCGCCCGTCGACTTCGCGTCCGAGGCGGCGTGGGACGCCCACACGGCGATCATCGCCGGGCTGCTGGACGGACCGGTCGACGCGGTGTTCACGTCAGACGAGTACGGTGCCGAACTGGCACGCCGCCTGGGCGCGCAATGGGTGCAGGTCGACGCCGGCCGGGAGCGCAACCCGGTGTCGGGGACCGCGATCCGCGCCGATCCCGCCGCGCACTGGCACGAGCTCTCGCCGGCGGTGCGGGCGTCCCTCACCGCCCGTGTCGTGGTGCTCGGCGCCGAGTCCACCGGCTCGACGACGCTCGCCGAGGCGCTCGCCGACGCCTGCCACACCGCGTGGGTGCCCGAGTACGGCCGGGAGCTGTCGCTCACGCGCGAGGGCGGCCTCGACGCGCCGTGGCGCAGCGACGAGTTCGACCTGATCGTCGACCGCCAGATCGCGTGGGAGGATGCCGCCCTGCGCCGCGTCCCCGTGCCGCTGCTGGTGTGCGACACCGACGTGCTGGCGACCGCGCTGTGGCACGAACGGTACGTCGGCACTGCCGATGCCCCCGCGGCGACCGAGCGGCTCCTGGCACGCGCGCGGGCGCACCGCCCCGACCTGTACCTGCTCACCGGCGACGAGATCCCGTTCGTGCAGGACGGCACGCGCGACGGCGAGCACATCCGCCACGCCATGCAGGACCGCTTCCGCGACGTGCTGGCGGCGCAGGACGTGCCGTGGGCCGAGGTGAGAGGTGACATCGCGGCGCGGGTGGCGGCATCCCTCCCACTCATCGACGCCGCGATCGCGCGCCGTCTGTCGTTCACCGCGCCGCTGGAGGGCCGGCCGCACGACGAGCAGCTGGCGCTGCAGGCCGCGGCGGCGGGCACCGTGATCGGTCACGGTTAGGCTGGCGCGATGGCGGATCGCTGGCACAAGGTCTCGGAGTCACCCACCACGCTGACGGCCTCGGACGGCATCGAACCGCTCACCGCCGATGACCTGTTCCGCGTCGAGGCGCCGGGCGACGCGCACGTCCCGCTCGATGAGAAGCTGCGCCGCACGTACTACTGGATCGTCAACCGCGCCGTCATCTCGCCGTACTACGACATCGAGTTCTCGAACGGGGCGCCGCTGAGCTTTCCGCTCGGCGACGCCGGCGCCGTGCTGACGCTGCCGAGCGATGCCTCGTTCTCGTCGAACGTGCTGCTGCCGCTGCTGTCGTTCGCGGTCGGCGGCAAGTGCCTGCTGGTCGGCGGTCCCGGTCGCGGCAAGACGACAGTCGCCGTGATCATGGGCGTGCTGTCGGGCTCGTCGGCCGAAGAGGTGCGTCGCGGCGTGCAGCAGGGGCAGCCCCAGCTGACGATCAGCGACCTCGTGGGCATCCCGCTGCCGCGCGACCTCATCAACGCGTCGAGCCTGACCGACATCGGCATCGCGTGGCGTGGCTGGCTGACGCGCCCGGTGAAGATCGTCGACGAGTACAACCGCATCCCCACCAAGACGCAGTCCGCCCTGCTGACGATGGTGGCCGAGGGCTACGTCGAGAGCCACGACCAGATGCACCCCACCAACCCCGATCGGGGCGTCGAGAGCTGGTTCTTCACGGCCAACGACGACGCCGGGGGCGGCACGTTCCCGGTGATCCAGGCGCTGCGCGACCGCATGGACGTCACGGTGCAGGCGGCGAGCTTCAACAGCCGGTTCCTCGACGAGCTGGTCACCCGCGTCGAGGCCGGCGAGAAGCCCGAGGAGCACGTGCCCGGCGAACTGGTGTTCGCGCCCGGTGAGCACCGCCGCATGCGCGACGAGATCCGCGCGGTGCCCCTGCCGCCGAAGGTGCGCCGACGGCTGGAGTTCTTCCTCAGCCACTTCGAGTTCGTGCAGGGCGGCGGCCGCCGCTTCGAGTACCGCACGAAGGACACCGTGACGACGGCGGGCGGCCGCGTCGCCGAGGTGATCGACGGCAACTCCGGCGCCGACCTCACTGCCGACCTCGGTGCGCAGACCCTCAACGGGCTGTCGGTGCGGGCGCTGCAGACCCTGATCGTCTACGCGAAGGCCGTGGCGTGGTTCCGCGGCCGCCCCGCCGTGGGCATCGATGACGTGGCGGCCGTGCTGCCCTTCGTGCTGCGCGGCAAGCTGCTGCCGAACACCACGCATCCCCGGTTCGACATCGGCGCCGAGCACGAGCTCGCGACCGACGTCGTCAGCTGGCTCGGCGACCTGTTCGCCGAGTCGTGCCGGCAGTACGAGGCCCTCGGCCGCGATCAGGGCGACCCGGTGCGCGAGCTGCTCTCGCAGCTGGACCAGGGCCTGGACGGCGTGTCGGCGGTCGAGGCATCCCGCCGGCTCACCGAGATCGAGGCGCGCGTGCGCGCGATCTCGGCCGCCGGCAAGCTCTACGGCCGCGACTTCGACGACCTGACGACGCTCAAGTACCTGCATCAGCGCTACACGGCCTACCTGCGCTGGGCGGAGCACGGGGCATGATCCGCCGGCCCGGGCATCTCGCCGATCGTGACGTGCCGGCCTCGGGCGCTCCCGACCAGGTGCCGGGCCTGGATCTCGCGCTCGCCGCACGCAACGTGCGGGCTGCCGGCGGCAGCGCGGGGCGGTTCGGCGCGTCGCTCGCGGCTGCACAGCGGAGGGATGCCGCACCCGAGCACACGGTGGCGCTCGCGGGCATCGCGGCCTGGCGTGCGGGCGCGCTGGCCTTCCGCGACGACGCCCTCGCGCGGCTCGAGGTGCTGCGCGCGGACGCGGCGGGGCGACGCGCGGTCGCGGCCGCGCTGTTCCTCGCCGAGGACGCCCTCGACGAGTTCGCGCAGCGCCAGCGGACCGACCGGTTCTGGTGGCCGGGGCGCGGTGCGGCGCGCGGGTACGTCTGCGCGGTCGGCGGGTTCCGCGGACTCGGCGGCGCGTGGACCGCCCCGCCCGACGCGGGCCGGGCGCTCGGCGACGACGGCGTCTTCGCGATCCGCTCCGGCGCCGACTGGTGGCGGCTGGACGCCGACGTGTGGGGGTCCCGGCTCGCCGTGCTCGACGGGCAGCCGCGGGCGGCGGCACCCGATCCCCGCGCGTCGATCGTGTGCCTCGAGGACTCGTACCTGGCGTGGGTCCACGTGAAGGACGCCGCGTGAGATGGCCGTGGCCGGCGCCGACGCATGCGGCGTCCGCGCATCCGGCACCCGAGCACGCCGTGCTGGACGGGCCGGCACGCGCGGCGTGGGAGCGCGCGCAGGAGCTGTGGGGTGTGCAGATGGGCGATGCGCAGCTGCTGCCCGGCGCCGGTGCCGAGCACGGCGCGGCGGCCTGGTTCACGTTCCCGCCGGCGATCGTCGTCGATCCGGCGATGCTCCGTCAGCTCGGCGCCGACGGCGAGCTCGAGAGCGTGTTCGCGCATGAGCTCGGACACCACGCCCTCGCCCCCAGCACCCGCATCGACCAACTCAAGATCCGGCACCAGCTCGCACGGGCGCTCGTCGCTGCGGGCGCGAAGACCCTCCGTGAGGACGACGTCTCACTGCTGGCGAACCTGTGGACGGACCTGCTGGTCAACACCCGCGTCGCCCTGCTCCAGCGCCGGCGGGATGCCGCGCATCGCACCGGAGCCGTCGGCGCACCGGGGATCGTCCGCACGTCGCGGATCATGTACCGCGGCGGCCACGAGACGACGCGTGCGCTGTGGTGGGTGTACCTGCGCGCCTACGAGCTGCTGTGGAACCTGCCGGCCGGCGAGCTGTGCGCGCTGAACCCGCCGCCCCTGCCCGCTCCCGCGCCCGTCGCGGCGGACCCCGCCGAGCGTCCGCTCGATCGCGTGCCGGAGCGCTTCCGCGAGAAGGAGCAGGCCCTGCGCGAGGCGCGCTCGGCGGCGGCGCGCGTCGCGGCCGAGCTGGAGGCGGCCGTCACCGCGCACCCTGCCCTCGACGCCGACGACGTCGCGCGCATCGTGCGCACGTTCGCGAGCGATGCGGTCTCGGGCGCGCTGCGTTTCGGCATCGTGATGGGGCCGTACATCGTCGCCGAGGAGCGGGCGCGCGAGCGCGAGGCCACCGGCTCCGGCGGCTCCGCTCCCGGAGGGCGAGGCGGGCCTGGAGCCGGAGGCCCCGGCGGCGCGTGCGCGGCCGATGCGACGCCGGCCAGCTCCGACGAACTCGGCCGTGTCTTCGCAGACCCCAGGCTGCACGGCAACGTTCCGCTCCGTGTGCGCGCGAGCGATCCCGGCAGGGCCGGCGCCGGCATCGCCGACCCGACCGCGCCGGGTGCGCAAGGAGCCGGCCAGGGCTTCGGCGTCGCCCAGACCCTTGCGCTGTACGAGGGGTCCGATGCCGCCGCGGTGCTCGCAGCCTGGTACCGCGCCGAGGCGGCGCGATGGGTGCGCCCCTTCACCCAGCGCGGCCCGGCGCGTCCCGCCGCGGAGCTTCCCGGACCGCTGGAGACCTGGGAGGCGGGGGACGACCTCGCCGACCTCGACTGGCCCGCCACCCTGCAGGCGGCGCCGGTCGTCGTGCCCGGCGTCACGACGCGGCGGCGGTCGTACCTCGACGACGATCAGGCGCCGACCGAGACCGGTATCGAGCTCGACCTGTACATCGACTCGTCCGGCTCGATGCCTCACCCGTCGCGGGGCTCGGCCGCCGTGCTCGCCGGCACGATCCTCGCCCTGTCGGTGCTGCGCGGCGGTGGACGCGTGCGCGTCACGAGCTTCTCGGGGCCGGGGGAGGCGGCGGGCTCCGGCGGCTTCACCCGTGACCACGTCCGCATCGTGGGCGACCTCGCACTCTACTTCGGCGGCGGGACGTCCTTCCCGCTCGATCTGCTCGCGCGGCGCTACGATCCGCTCCCCGCACTGCCGGGCGCCGCCGCCGCCACGGACGCCGGCATCCGTCGTCATCTCGTCGTGCTGTCGGACGACGGTCTCGCCTCGATGTTCGGCGTGGGCAACGAGCCGTTCGCCGACGTCGCCGCCCGGGTGCGGACCAAGCTCACGACCGGGTCGCTGGTCGTGCTCGACTCGGCGCGACGGGTCGAGGCGCTCGCCGCCGCCGCCGGGTACGGGATGCTCTACGTCACGAAGATGGACGACGCGCCCGCGGCGTGCGCGCGACTCGCGGAGGTGCTGCATGGCTGAGGCGGAGAAGATCCTCGCGGCGTGGGCGGCCGCCGCACCCGCCGTGGACGCGCAGTGGGAGGACGCGCAGCCCGGTCCGTCGCTCGCCGCCGTCGCGGCGCGGCTGTCGAGCGTGCCGAGGCCCTTCCTCGACGAGGACGTGTCGATCGCGGCGCTGGCCGGCGACATCCTCGGCCGCCCGGTGACCGCCGCGGCACACGCCGACGACGAGCGCGTGCGGCAGGGCGCGGCCATCGCCCTGTGGCTCATCGCGAGCGAGGACGTGGTCGAGCCGTTCGACCCGCCGCTGACGCCCGCCGGCTGTGCGCTCGCCGTCGACGCACTGGCCCTGCGGCTCGCACCGGTCGCCGCCCCGCTGGAGTGGCTGTCGGACGACGAGCGCCGCGAAGAGGCCGCGCGCACGTTCCTGCTGTGGTGCGCTCTGCTGCCCGCCGGCGAGGACGCCAGCACCGCGCGGTCCCTCCTCGACGCCCGCGACTCCCTGCGCCGCAACGCCGCCCTCGCCGAGGCGTACGCCGAGCACGCCCACCGGGCCGAGATCGCGCGCCGGCTCGCCGAAGCCCGCGCCCGCGAAGCCGCCGCGAGGTATTCGAGTGAGTGATCACGCCGACGACCCGCTCGCGCTCGCCGAGTACGTACCGGGCGATGCCGCGGTGCTGACCGACGCCGAGCGCTGGCCGACGATGGACGCCGACGGCGCGGCTCGTCTGCAGCGGTGGCGGCGGCATCCCTCCGCCCCCCGCTGGGTCCACGAGACGGGCGACCGGCTCACCGCCGCCGCCGTCGAACGCGTGCGCGTGCCGCTGCCGACAGAGGACTGGCTGCCGGAGCACCTCGACACCGCTCGCCGGCTGCTGCACTACCGCCGTATGCCGGGCCTCGACGGGCTGCCGGACTTCCCGCCGATCACCCGCGCGGACCTCGTCGACGACCTCGCGGCGTTCGTGCCGCTCGATGCCGACCTCGACCGGATGCTGCACGGCTCCAGCTCGGGGTCCACCGGCGCGGCGCTGGTCATCCCCGACGACGTCGAAGAGGTCGCCCGCGGATTCCACCTGCTCGTCGCGCTCGCCCGCGGGGCCGGCGTCGACTGGCGCCCCGACGGCGAGCGGCTCGCGCTGGTGAACCTCGTGCACCAGCGCCAGGCGTTCACCTATGTGTCGCTCGTGAGCTCGTTCGCCCGGCGCGCGATGGCTCGGCTCAATCTGGACGGGAGCGCGTGGGCGACGGCATCCGATCGCTCCGACTTCTTGCGGGATGCCGCGCCGCAGGCCGTCGCCGGCAACCCGACCAGCCTCGCCGAGCTGCTCGAGCCGGATCTGCGTGCGGTCCTGCGGCCGCTCGTGCTGTTCTCGGGGGCGATGGCGCTGTCGGCGCCGCTGCGCGCCGACCTGGAGGACGCGTTCGCATGCCCGGTGTTCGACGTGTACGGACTGCACGAGACACGGCCTATCGCGGTCCGCACCGACGACGGGCCGTTCCGCGTGCTCGACCGGCGCGTGCTTGTCGAGACGCTCGGCGCCGACGGGCGTCCGGTCGCCGACGGCGAGGTGGGCGAGCTCACCGTGACGGCGGGCGAGAACCCGCTGCTGCCCCTCGTGCGCTACCGCACCGGCGACTACGGGCGGCTCGTGGCGCTGCCAGACGGCGGGATCGGCATCGCCGACCTGGAGGGGCGCGAGCACACGGTGTTCGTGCGCGGCGACGGCTCCCGCGTGCCGTGCGTGGACCTCACGCAGCAGCTCCAGACCTACGGGGCGCGCGGCTGGAGCGTCGAGCAGGACGCCGCGGGAGCGGTGCGCGCGCGCATCGCGGGTGGAGACGCGGATGCCGTGCGCCTGGCGCTCGCGGCGCTGCTGGATCAGCCCCTCGACGTCGAGCGCGTGGAGCGGGTCTCCGATCTCGGCGAGGGCAAGCCGCGCCGGTACCGCAGCGCCGTCGGCGGCAGGTGACGCGGTCCGCCGACAGGGGCCGTCGACACGGTCCCCGAGACGAAGGGATGCCGCCACCCGGCCGGGTGACGGCATCCCTTCGTCCCGCACTCGTGGTGCCGCGGGCTCAGCCGAACTGGTTCATCGTGTTGTGCTGCCCGCCGGCCTTGAGGGCGGCGTCGCCGGCGAAGTACTCCTTGTGGTTGTCGCCGATGTCGCTGCCGGCCATGTTCTGGTGCTTGACCGTGGCGATGCCCTCGCGGATCTCGCGACGCTGCACCCCCTTGACGTACGCCAGCATCCCCTCGTCGCCGAAGTAGCCCTTGGCGAGGTCATCGGTCGACAGCGCCGCGGTGTGGTAGGTCGGCAGCGTGATGAGGTGGTGGAAGATGCCCGCGCGCGCCGAGCCGTCGCGCTGGAACGTGCGGATCTTCTCGTCGGCCAGCTGCGCCAGCTCGGTGCCGTCGTAGGCGACGCTCATCAGGTCGGCCCGGTCGTATGCCGACACGTCCGCGCCCTGCTCGGCGAGCAGGTCGTACGCCTGCTGGCGGAAGTTGAGCGTCCAGTTGAACGACGGGCTGTTGTTGTAGACGAGCTTGGCGTGGGGGATCTCGGCGCGGATGGCATCCACCATTCCGGCGATCTGCTCGACGTGCGGCTTCTCGGTCTCGATCCACAGCAGATCGGCGCCGTTGCGCAGCGACGTGATGCAGTCGAGCACGCAGCGCTCCTCACCGGTGCCCGAACGGAACTGGTACAGGTTGCTCGCCAGGCGCTTCGGGCGCAGCAGTCTGCCGTCGCGCTTGATGACGACATCGCCGTTGCCCAGCTCGTCCTGCGAGATCTCGTCGACGTCGAGGAACGCGTTGTACTGGTCGCCGAGGTCGCCGGGCTCGTGGGTGACGGCCAGCTTCTGCGTGAGTCCGGCGCCGAGCGAGTCGGTGCGGGCGACGATCACGCCGTTGTCGATGCCGAGCTCCAGGAAGGCGTAGCGGACGGCGTTGAGCTTCGCGATGAAGTCCTCGTGCGGAACGGTGACCTTGCCGTCCTGGTGGCCGCACTGCTTCTCGTCCGACACCTGGTTCTCGATCTGGATGGCGCAGGCGCCGGCCTCGATCATCTTCTTGGCGAGGAGGTACGTGGCTTCGGGGTTGCCGAAGCCCGCGTCGATGTCGGCGATGATCGGCACCACGTGGGTCTCGTGGTTGTCGATCTGCGACCGGATGAAGTCGACCGCGGTGTCGTCGCCTGCCGAGCGGGCGTCGTCGAGCTGCGTGAAGAGCAGGTCGAGCTCGCGGGCGTCGGCCTGGCGCAGGAACGTGTACAGCTCCTCGATCAGTGCCGGCACCGCCGTCTTCTCGTGCATCGACTGGTCGGGCAGCGGGCCGAACTCCGAGCGGAGCGCGGCGACCATCCACCCCGACAGGTAGAGGTAGCGCTTGTTCGTGGACTTCAGGTGCTTCTTGATCGAGATGAGCTTCTGCTGGCCGATGAAGCCGTGCCAGACGCCGAGCGACTGGGTGTACACCGACGAGTCGGCGTCGTACTCGGCCATGTCGCGGCGCATGATGTCGGCGGTGTACTGCGCGATCGAAAGGCCCGTGCGGAACCGGTTCTGCGCCCGCATGCGGGCGACCGGCTCGGGGTCGATGGCGTCCCAGCCCGAGCCGTTCTGCTCCTTGAGCGCGCGGATGGCGTCGATGTCGTCGTGGTAGGAGGTCATGTCTCTTCCTTCTTCGGGGAGTCGGTCACTCGGAGTCGGCCAGGTAGCGGGTGTAGGCCGGGAGGGTCAGGAACGCCGGGAACTCCTGGCCCAGCGCGACTTCGCGGAAGATCTCGGCCGCGTCGTCGAACCGGTCCTCGTCGGTGCGGTCGACCTCGCCGAGCACCTGGCCGATCAGACCCTCGACGTAGTCGCGGGTGATCGGGGTGCCGTCGTCGGTCGTGCGGTCCTGGTGGATCCACTGCCACACCTGACTGCGGCTGATCTCGGCGGTCGCGGCATCCTCCATGAGGTTGTCGATCGCGACGGCTCCCAGGCCTCGCAGCCACGCTTCGAGGTAGCGGATCGCCACCGACACGTTCGCGTGGACGCCGGCCGCCGTGATCGGTCGCCCGATGTGCACGTCGATCAGGTCGGCCGCGGTCACGTGCACCTCGGGGCGCTGACGCTCGAGCTGGTTGGGACGATCGCCCAGCACCGCGTCGAACTCCGCACGCGCAGTGGGGATCAGGTCGGGGTGGGCCACCCACGTGCCGTCGAAGCCGTCGCCGGCCTCGCGCTTCTTGTCGGCGGCGACCTTCTCGAACGCCCGCGCCGTCACCTCGGGGTCGCGGCGGTTCGGGATGAACGCGCTCATGCCGCCGATCGCGAAGGCACCCCGCTTGTGGCACGTCTGCACGAGCAGCTCGGTGTAGGCCCGCATGAACGGGACCGTCATCGTCACCTCGCTGCGGTCCGGCAGCACGAAGCGGGCGCCGCGGCCGCGGTAGTTCTTGATGATCGAGAAGATGTAGTCCCATCGGCCGGCGTTCAGGCCCGCGACGTGGTCGCGCAGCTCGAAGAGGATCTCCTCCATCTCGAACGCCGCGGGCAGCGTCTCGATCAGCACGGTCGCGCGGATCGTGCCGTGCGGGATGCCGACGTACTGCTCGCTGAACGTGAAGACGTCGTCCCACAGCTTCGCCTCTTCGCTGGACTCGAGCTTGGCGAGGTAGAAGTAGGGGCCGCGGCCGTTCGTGATGAGCTGCTGCGCGTTGTGGAAGAAGTACAGCCCGAAGTCCACGAGCGACCCCGACGCGGCCAGCGTGCGGCCGGTGCGGTCGGTGAAGCGCAGGTGCTGCTCGGGCAGGTGCCAGCCGCGCGGGCGCATCACGATCGTGGGCGTCTCGGCGGCGGTGACCTCGTAGCGCTTGCCCTCCGGGCTCGTGTACTCCAGCTCCCCGCGGATCGCGTCCCGCAGCGACAGCTGACCCTCGATGACGTTCTTCCAGGTGGGGCTGGTGGCGTCCTCCTGGTCGGCGAGCCACACCTTCGCGCCCGAGTTCAGCGCGTTGATCGTCATCTTGGGGTCGGTCGGGCCGGTGATCTCGACGCGGCGGTCCTCCAGGCCGGGGCCGGCGCCGGCGACCTGCCAGCTCGCATCGTCGCGGATGTGACGCGTGTCGTCGCGGAACTGCGGGTCGTGGCCGTTGCCGATCTCGAACCGGCGACGCATGCGGTCGGCGAGACGGTCGTGACGGCGGGCGCCGAAGCGCTGGTGCAGCTCGGTGAGGAAGACGATGGCCTCGGGAGTGAGGATCTCGTCGTAGCGCGGACCGAGTCGGCCGGCGATCTCGAGCATCGGCTGGTGGGTCTGGGTGGGGATCGGTCCCGTGCGGATGCGCATCGGGGTGGCGGTTGCAGGTGTCATGTCCCTGCCTTCCTGTGAGCGATTGCTTCTGAGAGGGGAGAGGGATGCCACCTCCCGGCGTGTGTGCCGGGTCGGGGCGTCCCCTGATCCGCGTTCTGGATCGATCGGAGGTGCGTGTGTCCACTATCCGGTGAAGTTCGGGGTCGAAACCGACCAAATCAGGTGTGAAGTTTCGGGAGATTTCTGTTTTCGTGACAGAATCGAGCGATGACGACGCTCACGAGCACCGATCGCCGCGCAGAAGAACCCGACGATGGAGAGGTGGACCCGCTCACCATCGGCCGCCGCATCCGGCAGCTGCGCACCGACCGCGGCATGACGCTCGAAGAGCTCGCCGCGGCCGTCGACCGCGCGCCGAGTCAGCTGTCGATGATCGAGAACGGCCGCCGCGAGCCGAAGCTCACGCTCCTGCAGGCGATCGCCCGCGCCCTGGGCTCCTCGATCGAGGCGATCCTGGAGTCCGAGCCCCTCGACGAGCGCGCCACGCTGGAGATCTCGCTGGAGCGCGCGATGCGCGGGCAGACGTTCCAGGCGCTCGGCATCCCGCCGTTCCGCATCGGCAAGACCGTCCCCACCGAGGCGCTGAAGGCGATGATCGCGCTGCAGGGCGAGATCGAACGGTTGCGCGACGAGCGCGCGGCCACGCCGGAAGAGGCCCGGCGGGCGAACGTGGCGCTGCGCAGGCTCATGCGCACGCAGAACAACTACTTCCCCGAGCTCGAGGAGCAGGCGCGTCGCATCCTCGATGCGGTGGACCACCCCGGCGGTCCGCTCACCCAGCGCACGGCATCCGACATCGCCGCCCATCTCGGGTTCACGCTGCACTATGTCCCCGACCTGCCGCAGACGACGCGGTCGGTGGCGGACATCAAGAACGGGCGGCTGTACCTGTCGAGCCGGCTTACCGAGAAGGGCGACCCCCGCACGGCCGTGCTGCAGGCGCTGTCGAGCCGCATCCTCGGGCATCGCGAGCCGACGTCGTACGCCGAGTTCCTGCGCCAGCGGGTCGAGACGAACTACCTCACGGGTGCGCTGCTCATCCCCGAGGCGCACGCGGTGCCGTTCCTGCAGGACGCCAAGAACGACCGCGCCATCTCTATCGAGGACCTGCGCGACGCGTACTCGGTGTCGTACGAGACCGCGGCGCACCGGTTCACCAACCTCGCGACAGTCCATCTCGGCCTGCCCGTGCACTTCTTGAAGGTGCACGAGTCGGGCGTCATCACGAAGGTGTACGAGAACGACGACGTGAACTTCCCGACCGACCGCCTGGGCTCGATCGAGGGGCAGATGTGCTGCCGCAAGTGGACCTCGCGCGTCGTGTTCGACGTCGACGACCACTTCAACCCGTACTACCAGTACACCGACACGGGCAACGGCACGTACTGGTGCACGGCCCGCGTCGAGCTGTCGCGCGAGGGCGCGCACTCGGTGTCGGTCGGCGTGCGCTTCGACGACACCAAGTGGTTCCTCGGCCGCGACACGCAGAACCGCGGCGTGTCGAAGCACTCCGTCGAGGTCTGCTGCCGGCGCGCTCCCGCCGACCTGGAATCCTCGTGGCGCGATCAGTCCTGGCCCAACGTCCGCACGCCGCGGACGCTTCTGGCGACCCTGCCGACCGGGGCGTTCCCCGGTGTCGACACGACCGATCTTTACGAGTTCCTGGAGTCGCACGCCCCGCGCTGACTCGAGATCCTCACCCCCTCTCGCGGCTCCGAATATCGGAGTTTCGTCGGTTTTCCGGATGCCCGCGGCCGCAGCGTCCGGAGAACACGCGATTCTCCGAATTCCGGGGCCGCGCGGCGGCGCGTCAGGCCGCCGAGCGGGTCACGTCGGGGAGCGCGGGTCGCACAGCGCGGCGACGGTAGGCGGCGAGGAACAGGGCGATCGCGGCGACCGTCGCGAGCGCGCCCGCGACGGGGATCAGGACGGCGCCGCCGACGGCGTCCGCGGCGTTGCCCAGCGGCGGCGCGATCGCGATGCCGAGGTACATCGCCGTCGAGAACCACGACATCGTGAATCCAGCCGACTCGGGGGCGAGCGCCACGAGGCGGTGCTGGATCGGGATGGTGATGGCGAAGGCGGCCGCGCCCCACACCGCGAACGCGATGAGAAGCCCGATGTACGAGCCTTCGAGCAGGGCGATCGCAATGAGGCACACGAACTGCACCGCCAGCGCCGCGATCGCGGCCGCGCGGCTGCCCAGCCGGTCGGTGAGCCCGCCGGCGATCGCGTTGCCGACCACGCCCGCCGCGCCGTACACGAGCAGGAGGGTCGCCAGCTGCGTGCCCGATCCGCCGGTCGCCGGCGCCGAGACGGCGGCGCTGAAGATGTACACGATGTTGAAGGCGGCGACCGTGAGCACCACGGCGCCGAGGGTGAGCACGACCCGGGTGTCGGCGAGCGGTGCGAAGCGGTCGCGCAGGGTCCCCGATCCGCCGCGGGAGGGCAGGCGGAATGCCGTGAGCAGCGGCAGTGCCCAGACCAGGCCGGCCACCGCGAGGATGCCGAGGGGAACCCGCCAGCCGACCGCGCTGCCCAGCACGGTGCCCAGCGGCGCGCCCAGTGCGGTCGCGAGGGTGAAGCCCGCGCCGACGATCGCGAGCGCGCGGCCGCGGCGTTCGGAGGGTCCGAGTTGTGCGCCCACCGCCGTGGCGGTGGGGACGAGGGCGGCGCCGCCGAGCGCCGCGACGATGCGGCCGACGGTGAACCACTCGATGCCGGTGGCCAGGGCGGTGATGGCGGCGCCGGCGGCGAAGAGCAGTGCGCCGCTCGCCATCAGCACCCGCTGCGGGGCGCGGGGCAGCAGCACGGCGATGGCGGGCGCGGCGAGCGCCACGACGAGCGCGTAGGCGGTGACGGTGTAGCTCACCGCGCTCTGACCGGCGTGCAGCGCACCGGCGATGCGGGGGAGGAGGCCTGCGATGACGAAGGCGTTGGTGCCCACCAGGAAGGTCGCGCCGGCGAGCACGATGAGCCTGCCGAGGGTTCCGCGGTACGATTGTTCGATCGTTGTCATACGGTCACGGTAAATCATTGTTCGATGACCGTCAAACAATTTCTGGAGGACACCGTGCCCGCCGACGCCGTCGACCCGTACCCGGCGCCCGACATCGCCGACGTCGACCTCGTCGGGGTGCTGCGCGCGGTCGCGGACCCCGCGCGCCTGGCGATCGTGCGCGTGCTGGCCGACGGCGAGCCGCACTCGAAGGGCTATGACGTGTGGGGCCTCGACATCCAGAAGTCGACCCTCTCGCACCACTTCAAGACCCTGCGCGAAGCAGGCCTCACGCGGACGATCGTGAGCGGTCGCACGCACGCCATCCAGCTGCGCCGCGCCGAGCTCGACGAGCGGTTCCCCGGCCTCATCGAGGCGCTCGTCCGCGAGTGAGGTCAGTGGCGCCCGGCGACCCGGTCGGCGACGTGCGCGGGCCACGCGGTGCGCGACGAGCGAGCGGACGCCTCTGACCGGTCGGCCATCCGGTACGCGGTGTAGATCGCGTTCACGGCCGTCCACCGCAGCGGCTCGACCTCCCATCGCTTCGTCCGGTGCCCGACCCACGGCAGGCGGGTGAGCTCGGTGTCGCGTTCCAGCACGAGGTCGGCGAGCGTGCGCCCGGCGAGGTTCGTCGCCGTGACGCCGGTGCCGACGTAGCCGCCCGCCCAGCCGAGTCCGGTGGCACGGTCGTGGACGACGGCCGCCGACCAGTCGCGCGGCACCCCGAGCACGCCGGCCCAGCCGTGGGCGATCGGGGTGCCCGCGGCATCCGGGAAGAAGGCATGGAGCAGCCGCGCGAGCGAGGCGATCGTGCGCTCCTGCGTGGTGCCGTCGGTGTCGACCCGCGAGCCGTACCGGTACGGCACGCCGCGTCCGCCGAAGGCGATGCGGTCATCGGCGGTGCGCTGCGCGTACATGTACACGTGCGCGAAGTCGCCCAGGGTGTCGCGCGCACCCCAGCCGACGGCATCCCAGAATGCCGGCGGCAGCGGCTCGGTCACGATCATCGACGAGTTCATCGGCAGCCACGTGCGGTGCTCGCCGCGCAGGTCGGCCGTGAACCCCTCGGTCGCCCGCAGCACGTGCGCTGCGCGCACGGTGCCGTGGTCGGTCACCGCACGGCCCGACGCGATCTCGATCACGCGGGTCTGCTCGTGGATCGTGACGCCCAGCCGCTCGACGGCCTCGGCGAGGCCGCGTACCAGCTTGGCGGGGTGCACCCGCGCGCAATGCGGGTGCCAGACCGCGCCGAGTGCGCCGTCGATGCGGATCCGGGATGCCGTGGCCCCGGCATCCATCAGCTCCACATCGGTGTGCGGCCGGGCCTGCTCCGCCGCGGCGAACGCGTGCATCCGTGCCAGCTGTGCGGGCGTGCGCGCGACCTCGAGCTCGCCGCCCTTCACGATGTCGGCGTCGATGCCCTCGCGTGCGGCGGTCGCGATCACCTCGTCGACGCTGTCGTTGAGCGCCCGCTGCTGCGCGATCGCCGCGTCGCGGCCGTGGGTCGTGGCATAGCCCTCACGGCCGCCGGTGACCGAGTTGGTGAGCCAGCCGCCGTTGCGGCCCGAGGCGCCGAACCCGGCGAAGCGCTGCTCGAGCACGACGATCCGCAGGTCGGGCTGTGCGCGCTTCAGGTGGTACGCCGTCCACAGGCCCGTGTAGCCGGCGCCGACGATCGCGACGTCGGCGTCGAGGTCTGCGGGCAGCGGCGCGCGAGGCGCGGGCGTGCCGCCGAGGCTCCGCCACCACCACGAGACCTGTCCGTTGGGGACGACGGATCCGTTCATGGGCTCATCCTGCCGAGTGCGAGCCCGCGGCGTCCCGGCCGATCTGTCCGAACTCGCGCCCGAGCCCGACACCCCTCCCGGTTCGTTCGTCGTATGTGTACGCGATCTCGCCGGTTCGGCGTACGCA
Organism: Microbacterium jejuense; assembly: GCF_039544225.1. NCBI lineage: Bacteria > Bacillati > Actinomycetota > Actinomycetes > Micrococcales > Microbacteriaceae > Microbacterium > Microbacterium jejuense. The sequence goes on along the minus strand of NZ_BAABLG010000008.1, from coordinate 117,768 downwards.
TACGACGAACGAACGGAGGGGGATGCCGCGACCCGCGGCCGGCGGGGCATCAGACGTCGAGGGCGCGCAGCGCCGCCCACAGCTCGGCGCGGGTCGCGAACGACGACAGGTCGCGCCCGAGCACGCGCTCGACGAGCGCCAGCCGGGTGCGCACGGTGTGGCGGTGCACGCCGAGAGCCTGAGCGGTCGCCTCGTGCGAGCAGTCCTCGTCGAGCCACACCTGCAGCGTCTCGACGAGGTGGGTGCCCTGCGACGCGTCGTGCTCGTACAGCGGGGCCAGTTCGGCACGCGCCAGGGAGCGCGCCTCGTCGGTGAACGCCGACAGCACGCCGGCGCGCGACACGTCGGCGAACGCGGTGATCGGGCCGATGCCCCGGTCGCGGGCGACGCGGGCCTGGCCCACCGCGGCCGCGAAGCCGTCGTAGCCGGTGGGATCCGACAGCCCGATGCGCAGATCGAACCTGTCGGCGAGGTCGCGGATCCCCGAGAGATCGCCCGCGGGGACGACCAGCACGAGCCCGTCGTCGGTGCGCCCGAAGAACAGCGCGCCGCGCCGCTCGTCGGCCCACAGCTCGAGCAGCTCGGCGATGCCGTCGATGCGCGCGGAGGCGGCATCGGTCAGCCCCACCGACACCGGCGCAGGCGGAAGGGGTCCCCACAGCTCCCGCGATGTGCGCCGCGCGAGCGCCGGGTCGCCGGCGAGGAGGGACTGCACGAGCCCCGCGCGCAGCGCACTGCGCGCCCGCACCAAGCCCTGCTGCTGCTCCAGAGCGAGCCCCGCCATCGCGATGACGGCTGTCACGACGACGCGGCCCTCCTGATCGAGGTCGCCCGCGGCGATCGCGATGACGCCGCGCAGGTGCCCGCCGCGGCCCAGCGTCTGCAGCGTGAACGGGGTGTCGCCGATGCGCAGCGACGACCCGGCGCGTGCGCCGCGGTGCAGCACGGCCGTGACCTCGCGCTGCAGCGCCGCCGCGGTCTCGGGGTCGAGCCCGCCCAGCGGATGCTCGCGCGCTGGCTCGCCCGCCGCGTCGAACATGCCCACCCACGTGTCGAGCTGCTTGGCGAGTTCGGCGACGGTCGCGCCCAGGCCGTCGGGCCGGAGCGCCGCGAGCGCGATCGCCCGCTGCGCCGCGAGCGCCCAGCTGCGCCGCGCGTACGCCTCGGCCGCGATCGCCTCGGCGTTGGCGCGCGCGACGGCGATGAACGGCGTGCGGTACGGCACCTCGAACAGCGGCATCCGCTCGTCGCGGCACGCGTCGACGAGGGCGGGAGGGATGCCGTCACGCACGACCTCGGTGCCGAAGCCGAGGCCGACGACGCCCCGCGCGGCGAGCCGGTGCACGTACGCCCGGTACAGCTCCGATGCGTCCGCGCCGTCGCCGCCCGGGAACTGCGTGCCCGTCGTCAGCAGCACGAGACCTTCCGACAGGAACGGCGTAGGGTCGGCCAGATCGGAGCTGTGCACCCAGCGGATCGTGCGATCCAGCGCCGCCGGGTCGATGTCGTCGACCGCGGGTGACAGGTTCAGATCGCGGCGCGCGAGCAGTGCGCGCAGCGTGGGGGCGTCGTCGGCGTCCATGGTGCGAGTGTACGTGTCACGATGTACGACCCGTACACTCGCCCGCACAGAATGTACGCTACGGCGGGTGCGCGCGCGGGAAGGGGCGACATACGCTCCCCACCATGAGCAGCGCAGCCGACATCATCATCGAAACCCCGCTCGGCGGTCCGTCCCTTCCGCAGGAGCGGCGCCTCGTCACCAGCATCCCCGGTCCCCGTTCCCAGGAGCTGCTGGACCGCAAGGCCGAAGCCGTGCCCGCCGGCGTCGGGCACACCGTCCCGGTGCACGCGGTGGCCGCGGGCGGCGGCGTCGTCGTCGACGCCGACGGCAACTCGCTCATCGACCTCGGCTCGGGCATCGCCGTCACCACGATCGGCAACGCGCACCCCAAGGTCGTCAAGGCCGTGCAGGAGCAAGTCGCGCAGTTCACCCACACGTGCTTCATGATCTCGCCGTACGACTCGTACGTGACGGTCGCCGAGGCGCTCAACCGCATCACGCCCGGCGACCACGCCAAGAAGAGCGCGCTGTTCAACTCGGGCGCCGAGGCGGTCGAGAACGCCGTCAAGATCGCCCGCAAGTACACCGGCAAGCAGGCGGTCGTCGCGTTCGACCACGGCTACCACGGCCGGACCAACCTCACGATGGCGCTCACCGCCAAGGCGATGCCCTACAAGAGCGGCTTCGGCCCGTTCGCGTCGGAGATCTACCGCGCGCCGCTGTCGTACCCCTACCGCGACGGTCTCGACGGCGGTCTCGCCGCCAAGAAGGCCATCTCGATGATCGAGAAGCAGGTCGGCGCCGACAACCTCGCCGCGGTCATCATCGAGCCCATCCAGGGCGAGGGCGGCTTCATCGTCCCCGCCGACGGGTTCCTCCCCGCCATCGTCGAGTGGTGCCGCGCGAACGACGTGGTGTTCATCGCCGACGAGATCCAGACCGGCTTCGCCCGCACCGGACGCATGTTCGCGAGCGAGGTGTTCGGCATCGTGCCGGACCTCATCACGACCGCCAAGGGCATCGCGGGGGGCCTGCCCCTGGCGGCCGTGACGGGCCGGGCCGAGATCATGGACGCCTCTCACTCGGGCGGCCTGGGCGGCACGTACGGCGGCAACCCGATCGCCTGCGCCGCCGCGGTGGCCGCGATGGACGTGTTCGAGAACGACGGCATGATCGAGCGCGCCCGCGAGATCGAGGTGATCCTCAAGGACCGCCTCGGCGCGCTGCAGGCCGCCGACCCCCGAGTCGGAGACGTCCGCGGCCACGGCGCGATGATCGCGGCCGAGTTCGTCGACCCCGCGACGGGAGAGCCGGATGCCGCGCTCACCGCCGCGGTCGCGAAGGCGTCCATCGCACAGGGCGTCATCGTGCTCACGTGCGGCACCTACGGGAACGTGATCCGTTTCCTGCCGCCGCTGTCGATCACCGACGACCTGCTCCACGAGGGCCTCGACGTCGTCGCAGCCGCGCTGTCGGCCATCTGATCCGGGATGCCGCGACCGCTGCAGCACGGCGGTCGCGGCATCCATTCCCCACGCAAGAACCCGCACGACGCGCGCCGGCCGGCGCGCCCCTGACAAAGGAGTCCGAATGACCGAGCTGACCCGTGACGTCGTCATCATCGGCGCCGGCGCCGCCGGCACCACCGCCGCCAACGAGCTGAAGAAGGCCGGCCTGTCGGTCGTCGTGCTCGAAGCCCGCGACCGCGTCGGCGGACGCCTGTGGACCGACGTGATCGACGGCGCCATGCTCGAGATCGGCGGCCAGTGGGTCTCGCCCGATCAGGAAGCGCTGAAAGAGACCATCGCCGAGCTCGGCCTCGAGACCTACAGCCGCTACCGCGACGGCGACAGCGTCTACGTCGGACCCGACGGCACGCTGCACCGCTTCACCGGTGAGATGTTCCCCGTCTCGCCCGAGACCGAGAAGGTCATCGCGGACATCACCGAGCGCCTCGACGCGATGGTCGCCGAGATCGACCCCGACCGCCCGTGGGAGCACCCGAACGCGGCCGAGTGGGACGCCGTCACGTGGGATGCCTGGCTGCGCGCGCAGACCGACGACGACGAGGCCGTGCGCAACCTCGCGTTCGCGACCGGCTCGGCCATGCTCACCAAGCCCACGCACACGTTCTCGCTGCTGCAGTCGCTGCTGATGGCGGCCTCGGCAGGCTCCTACTCCAACCTCGTCGACGCGGACTTCATCCTCGACAAGCGCGTCGTCGGCGGCCTGCAGCAGGTCCCGATCCTGCTCGCCGAGCGCCTCGGCGACGACGTCCTGCTCGGGCACGCGGTCCGCACGCTGGAGTGGTCGGAGGACGGTGTCACCGTCCACGCCGACGGCGACCTGCACGTCAACGCGCGCTACGCGATCCTCGCCCACGCTCCCGTGCTGTACGACCGCATCTCGTTCGTCCCGGCGCTGCCGCGTCGCCAGCACCAGCTGCACCAGCACCTCTCGATGGGCTTCGTCATCAAGGTGCACGCTGTCTACGATCGCCCGTTCTGGCGCGAGCAGGGCCTGTCGGGCACCGCGTTCAGTCCGTATGAGCTGTCGCACGAGGCGTACGACAACACCAACCACGGCGACGAGCGCGGCACCCTGGTCGGCTTCGTCAGCGACCAGAACGCCGACGACCTGTTCACCCTGTCGGCCGAGGAGCGCAAGGAGCGCATCCTCGAGTCGCTGTCGCACTACTACGGCCCCGAGGCCAAGAACCCCGTCGTGTACTACGAGAGCGACTGGGGCTCGGAGGAGTGGACGCGCGGCGCCTACGCCGCGAGCTTCGACATGGGCGGCCTGCACCGCTACGGCGCCGACCTGCGCACCGCCGTCGGTCCGATCCACTTCGCGTGCAGCGACATGGCCGGCGCCGGCTACCAGCACGTCGACGGCGCGATCCGCATGGGCCGCTTCGCCGCGGCCAACGTCCTCGAAGCGGCACGACGGTGACCGTCCGGATCGTCGTCGGGTACACCGCGACCGACGCCGGCGCCGATGCCGTCGCGCTCGGCGCGCGTCTCGCAGTGGCCGCAGGCGCCGAGCTCGACCTCGTCCTCGTGCTGCCGGGTGAGGACCGCAGCGTCATCACCCCGCCCGACGCGAGCTACGACCGGTACCTGCAGGGGCAGGCCGAGACGTGGCTCGCCGAAGCGACGGCGACGATCCCGGATGCCGTCACCTCGCGGTCGCACGTCCGCTTCGCCGACTCGTTCGCCGAGGGCCTGGTCGCCGCGGCGCACGAGTTCGCGGCATCCCTCATCGTGGTGGGCGCCGCGGGCGGCAGTCTGCGCGGACGCCACCGCCTGGGCACGGTCGCGAGCGAGCTGCTGCACTCGTCGGACGTCCCGGTGGTGCTCGCCCCCGAGGGATCGCGCCGCATGGAGGCGACCGGCATCACCCGCGTGACGGCGGCGATCGGCACCCGCCCGGGTGCCGACGCGCTGCTCGATGCGAGCATCGCACTGGCCTCCGCCACCGGCGCCGAGCTGCGCCTGCTGTCGCTGGTGTCGGTGGACCTTCCGGCGAGCGTCGACACCGGCGTGATCCGCATCGCGGGCGCCGCGCACGCCGACGACGTCCTCGGCAAGGCGCTGGACGCCCTCCCCGACGGCGTCGAGGCCGATGTCGTCGTCGCCCGCGGCGACAGCATCGAAGACGCTGTCGCCCACCTCGGGTGGGAGCCGGGCGAGATCGCCGTCGTCGGCTCCAGCCGGCTGGCCCAGCCCCGGCGCCTGTTCCTCGGCTCGACGGCGGCGAAGATGCTGCACGAGCTTCCCGTACCGATGGTCGTCGTGCCGCGCACGCGCCAGGAAGGCGCGTCACGATGAGCGCTCCACAGAGCTCCGGCGCCGCGGCGCCGCTCGCCCCCGCTTCCGGCGCCCACGCCGGCGAGCTGTCGAAGAAGGGCCTGAGCGCCGGCGCTGTCGGCGTCCTCGGCGCCGTCGTCATCGGCGTCTCGACGATCGCCCCTGCATACACCCTCACGGCGTCGCTCGGCCCGACCGTCGCCGTCGTCGGCACGCAGGTGCCGGCGATCATCCTGGTCGGCTTCATCCCGATGCTGCTGACCGCGTTCGGCTACCGCGAGCTCAACCGCGCCATGCCCGACTCGGGCACGTCCTTCACGTGGGGCGTGCGCGCGTTCGGCCCGTGGATCGGCTGGATGACCGGCTGGGGCCTCATCGCCGCCACCGTCATCGTGCTGTCGAACCTGGCCGGTATCGCGGTGGAGTTCCTGTTCCTGCTGATCTCGCAGCTGACAGGCAACCCCGACATCGCCGATCTGGCGTTCAACCCGATCATCAACGTCGTGGTGTGCCTGCTGTTCATGCTGGGCGCGACGCTCATCTCGTACCGCGACATGCAGACCACCCAGAAGTTCCAGTACATCCTGGTGGGCTTCCAGGTCGTGGTGCTCGTCGTGTTCGCGGTCGTCGCGATCGTGAAGGCCGTGCAGGGCGATGCGCCCGACCCGACCGCGTTCTCGTGGTCGTGGTTCAACCCGTTCGAGGTGTCGTCGTTCAGCGCCTTCGCCGCAGGCCTGTCGCTGTCGATCTTCATCTTCTGGGGCTGGGACGTCGTCCTCACCATGAACGAGGAGACCAAGAACCCGGCGAAGACCCCCGGGCGCGCCGCGATGCTGACTGTCGTCATCGTGGTGAGCCTGTACCTGCTGCTGTCGATCGGCCTCATCATGTTCGCGGGCGTCGGCGACGGCCCGCTGGGCCTGGCCAACGACGAGATCTCGGCGAACGTGTTCTTCGCGCTGTCGGACCCGATCCTCGGCCCCCTCGCGTTCCTGGTGTCGCTCGCGGTGCTGTCGAGCTCGGCGGCCTCACTGCAGTCGACGGCCGTCGGCCCGGCGCGCACGCTGCTCGCGATGGGGCACTACGGCGCCATCCCCGCGAAGTTCGCGAAGGTGAGCCCCCGGTTCTTCACGCCCGGCTACGCCACCATCGTCTCGGCCGTCGTCGCGTCGGTGTTCTACGCCGTCATGCGCGTCGTCAGCGAGAATGTCCTCACCGACACGATCCTGTCGCTGGGCATGATGATCTGCTTCTACTACGGCCTCACCGCGTTCGCGTGCGTCTGGTACTTCCGCAAGCAGTGGTTCGACTCGGCGCGGAGCTTCTTCTTCACGTTCCTGTTCCCGCTGGTCGGCGGCGCGATCCTCGCGGTGCTGTTCGTCACGACCCTCATCGACTCGATGGACCCCGCCTACGGCAGCGGGTCGAACATCGGCGGCGTCGGCCTCGTGTTCGTGCTCGGCGTCGGCATCATCGTCGTCGGCATCGTCATCATGATCTGGCAGGCGATCAAGCGTCCGGCGTTCTTCCGCGGTGAGACACTCAGTATCGACGCACCCGAAAGCCTTCGACGCGCCCGGCGCTGACCGGCAGACTGGCCCCATCCCTTCGATCGGAGAAGCATCCATGAGCGACTACGCCGTCGTCAACCCGGCCACGGGCGAGACCCTGGCCACGTATCCGACCATCACCGACGAGGCCCTCGACGCCGCGATCGCGGAAGCGGATGCCGCGTACCGCACGTGGCGGACCACCCCGGTCGCCGAACGCGCGGCCCGCATCCGAAAGGTCGCCGATCTGCATCGCGAGCGTCGCGAGGAGCTGGCCGCGATCATCGTGCGCGAGATGGGCAAGCCGCTGGAAGCGGCCCTGGGCGAGGTCGACTTCGCCGCCGACATCACGCAGTACTACGCCGACCACGCCGACCGCATCACGGGCGACCAGCCGCTGGAGATCGACGGCGAGGGCACCGCGGTGATCCGCCGCTCGCCGCTGGGCGTGCTGCTGGGCATCATGCCGTGGAACTTCCCGTACTACCAGGTGGCCCGCTTCGCGGCGCCGAACCTCGTGGTGGGCAACACGATCCTGCTCAAGCACGCGCCGCAGTGCCCCGAGTCGGCCGCCGCGATCGCGCAGCTGTACGCGGATGCCGGGCTCGGCGCCGAGTACACGAACATCTACGCCACCAACGACCAGGCGGCCGCCGTGATCGCCGACCGTCGCGTGCAGGGCGTGTCGGTCACGGGGTCCGAGCGCGCGGGCGCCGCGGTCGCCGAGATCGCCGGACGCAACCTGAAGAAGGTCGCACTGGAGCTCGGCGGATCCGACCCGTTCATCCTGCTGTCGACCGACGACCTGGACGCCGCGGTCGACGCCGCGGTCGCCGCGCGCCTCGACAACAACGGGCAGTCCTGCAACGCCGCCAAGCGCTTCATCGTGGTCGAGGGCCTGTACGACGCGTTCCTCGAGAAGTTCACGGCCGCCATGGCCGGCGCGAAGGTCGGCGATCCGTTCGCCGACGACACCGTGCTCGGCCCGCTGTCGTCGCTCACGGCCGCCGAGCGGCTGGCCGCGCAGGTCGACAACGCCGTGGCACAGGGCGCGACTCTCGTCGCCGGTGGCGTCCGCGACGGCGCCTACTACCCGGGCACGGTGCTCGCCGACGTCACGAGCGACATGGACGCGTACCGCGAGGAGTTCTTCGGCCCGGTCGGCGTCGTCTACAAGGTCGCCGACGAGGACGCCGCGGTCACCCTCGCGAACGACACGAGCTTCGGCCTCGGGTCGTACGTGTTCACGACCGACGAGGAGCAGGCAGCCCGTGTCGCGGACAGGATCGACGCCGGCATGGTCTATGTCAACGTGGTCCTCGCCGATGAGCCCGCGCTGCCCTTCGGCGGCGTGAAGCGCTCGGGCACGGCCCGCGAGATGGGCTTCCTCGCCGCCGACGAGTTCGTCAACAAGAAGCTCATCCGCGTCGGCGCCTGACCGCACCGGTCGTTGAGCGAGCGAGACGGAACGCGCCTGACCTCGCGCAGAATCGGGCGCGTTTCGTCCCGCTCGGCTCGCTCGACGACCGGAGTCCGTCAGAGCAGGAAGCGCGCCTCGGCGAGGGCCTCGTCGGCCCACTGCACCTGCTGCGGCGTGCCCCACCGGGTGGCGGCATCCCTCGCCGTCTCGAACGACGCGATGGCGTCCTCGACGCGCCCCTCGTCGAGGCGGCGCCAGCCGGTGTTGTTGTGCAGCGCGACGCGCCAGCGGAGCGTCCGCGGGTCCTCGACGGCCTCGAGCGCCCCGAGCGCGGCCTCGGTCCATTCGTCGGCCTGCCCCGCGTCGGCGATCGCGAGCATGTGGAACGCGTCGACCCGCAGGAAGACGAGATCGGGACGGGATGCCGCATCCACCGCTGCGGTGAAGTAGGGGATCGCCGCGTCGGGGTCGCCGGCGGAGTTGCGCACACGCCCGCGCTCCAGTGCGGCCCGTGCCGCGACGGCGTCGTCGGCGATCGCCACCGCGTCGAGCGTCTCGTCGGCCTCGGCGAAGCGCTCCTGCAGCCCCAGCGACCGGGCCACCTGCGTCTGCAGTTCGGCGCGGACGCCGGCATCCGGCTCGTCGTCGGCCGCGCGCCGGAGCCTGGCCTCCGACGTGACGGGGTCCGAGAAGTCCCACAGCTTGTCGAGCCGCGCCTGCAGGAGAGCCATGCCGGAATGCTAGACCCGACATCCGGGGGTGTCGCGCCGGGGCGCCGAGAGCGAGGATGGAGCCATGGCTGACACATCCGACCCCGTGATCGCCCTGTCGGACGAGCAGTGCTGGGAGCGTCTGCGCATGCAGGAGCTCGGCCGCCTCGTGACGCACGTGGGCGACGTGCTCGACATCTTTCCGGTCAACTACGTGGTCGACGGCGAGAGCGTGCTGTTCCGCACCGCGCAGGGGAGCAAGCTGTTCGAGCTCACCGTCAACGACGAGGTGCTGTTCGAGGTCGACGACCACACCGACACCGATGCCTGGAGCGTGATCCTGCGCGGCCGCGCGCACCCGCTCGACCGCTCCGCCGACGTCGAGCGCGCGGACGGGCTGGGGCTGCGTCCCTGGATCCCGACGCTCAAGTACACGTACGTCAGGGTCGAGCCCACCGTCGTCTCGGGGCGCGCGTTCGACCGTGCGCCCGAGCCCGACCGCTACGGGGTCCAGGAGTACTGAGCGGCGCCGGCAGGCGTCAGGTGCGCTCGGTCGTCCAGGGCGCCAACGCGTCGCCGACGGCAGCGGTCAGCGCAGCGTGCCGCTGGGCCTCCGTCATGCCCTCCGCCTCGCGCGCGACGGCGGCCGCGGCCGCCGAGGCCGCACCGACGAACGCGCCCACCAGCGCCGCCGCCTGCACGGGGGAGTAGCGGTCGGGGTAGGCGCGGTGCAGGGCGTCGCCGATGGCCGTCTGCGCGTCGGCGAGCCGGCGCAGCGCGTGGCCGCGGACCGACGGCTCGCGCTCGACGAGGGCGACCCGCAGCGCGGCGCGGTCTCCGATCAGGTCGGTGACCGCGATGTCGGCTCCTTGCAGCGCCCGGAGGAGGGCCGGGATGGGCTCGTCGTCCCCGGCACGCTGCTCGAGCGCGTCGACGGCCAGACGGACGCGCTCGTCGGCGTCCGGGAAGAGCAGGTCGTCCTTCGTCGCGAAGTACGTGAACGCGGTCCGCGTCGAGACGCCGGCAGCGGCGGCGATGTCGGCCACGGTCGTCTCGGCATACCCGCGCTCGCGGAACAGGCGGTCGGCGGCGTCGACGAGCTGTCGGCGCGTGCGTTCGCGCTTCTGTTCGCGCAGTCCCGTCATCCCCGCAGACTAGCGCACGAATTGCATGTGGTGCAGAAATGCACTGAATGCTAATCTGCAGTGCATGCAGAAATATCGGATCCTCATCGTCGGCGCGGGGATCGCGGGAGCGGCCGCTGGAGCACTGCTCGGACGCAGCGGGCACGACGTGACCCTCGTCGAACGCAGTGCGGGCGTCCGCTCCAGCGGCAGTCCCGTCGACATCCGAGGGGAGGCGCTCGGGGTCGTTCGGGACCTCGGTCTCGAGGCCGTCGCTCGCGAACGCGACACCGGAGCCCGCACGCTCGCGCTGGTGGGGCGCGACGGCCGCCCGTTCACCACCGTCGGGATGCGCGGCGACCCCGCCGACATCGAGATCGCCCGCGTCGACCTGGCATCCGTGCTGGCCGGTGCGGCGGCGGAGGTCGCCGAAGTGCGGTTCGACGACACCTTCGCGGACCTGGCTGCGGATGCCGGCGGCGTCGGCGTACGGTTCACCTCAGGCCGGCACGCGCGCTTCGACCTCGTCATCGGGGCCGACGGGCAGAACTCCGCGACCCGCCGCATGCTGTGGGGTGTGGATGCCGCCTACCGGCGTGCGCCGCGCCTGGCCATCGCCACCGCGCCGCTGTCGCTGGAGATCGAGGATCCACGCGTGGTGGCGATGTACAACGAGCCGGGTGTCTCACTGACGATCCATCCGGCCGGCGGTCGGCCGGGCGTCGCCTTCATCTTCCGGACGGCCGATGCGCCCGTGGACCGCGCGGCCCAGATCGCGCTGCTGCGGCGCCGCTACGCGTCCACCGGGTGGCGCGCCGCCGAGTTCCTGGCTGTGCTGGACGACGTCCCTGACCTGTACTTCGACCGCGTGCGTCGTGTGGCCGCGCGCTCGTGGGCGCACGGCAGGGTGACGCTGCTCGGCGACGCGGCGTCGAGCCTCACGATCCTCGGAGAAGGATCCAGCATGGCGATCCTCGGGGCGCGTGCACTCGATCGCGCGCTGCGCGAAGCGCCGGATGTGCCGGCCGCGCTCGCCGCGTACGAGGCCCGTCACCGGCCCGTCGTCGAGCGGGCGCAGAGCGGCGCCGCGCTGGGTGCGGCATTCCTCGTGCCCGCCGGAGCGGTCGGACTCGGCATCCGCGATCTCGTGGCCCGGGCGCTGCGACGGCTCTGACGGTCGGCTCGGTTCGCGAGGCCCTCGGGCATGCCGTACACTTGATCGTGCAGTTGAAGTCTGCATTCTTTCGCTGTGCCTGCTGGTCAGGAACGGTGCTCCCCGGTCTCACGACGGGGGAGGAGTGCGGGTTCGACGAGACCTCCGGGTCTCTAGGGCGGTAGCTCAATTGGCAGAGCAGCGGTCTCCAAAACCGCAGGTTGCAGGTTCGATTCCTGTCCGCCCTGCGCTCAGCGCAACACCGGCAGCGTCCGGTGGTTGACAAACACAGTGTGCCGATCCGTGTCGGCTCACGGAAGGTAATCAGGTGGCATCGATGGTTCAGGACGAGCCGAAGGGCGAAGTCGTCCCCGCTGCGGGAACGACCACGCCTCGCGAGAAGAAGCCCAACGTCTTCGCTCGCATCGCCCTGTTCATCCGTCAGGTCTTCGCGGAGCTCCGCAAGGTCGTCACGCCGACGCGCCAGGAGCTGCTGAAGTACACGCTGGTGGTGCTCGGCTTCGTCGTGGTGATGATGCTCGTGGTCTATGGCCTCGACGTGCTGTTCGTGTGGATCACGGCGAACGTCTTCGGAGTGCCCGGCTCCTGATCCCGAGCGCCCGGCTCACGCCAGGGCATGACACGGGCGGACCGCAGGTCCGGCAGCGGACGGAACGGAAGAGAACTCACGTGACGGAAAGATATTCGGACGACGCGGATTGGGCGACGGCTGCAGAGCAGTCGTCCGAGGACGACGAGGCCCAGGAGGGCAACGTCCTGGCGGCGGAGGAGCACTCGGTCGAGGCCGCAGAGCACCTCGCGATCCACGTGGTGGACGACGAGGCCGAGGACGACTCCGACCTGGACGACATCGACATCGACGACCCGGAGGCCGACGCGATCGTGAACGACGCACTGAACCTGGACGAAGCGGCTGAGACCGAGGCTGCAGCCGAAGTGATCAACGACTCCATCGCCGAAGAGGTGGCCGAGCTCGAGGCCGAGGCCGCCGACGAGGTCACCCCCTACGACGGCCCCGACGTGAACGGCGACGAGGACGAGCCCGTCCTCGACGACGAGTTCGTCGCCGAGGTGGATGCCGCCGCCGCCGTGGTCGACGAGGTCGAGGCCGACGAAGAGGCCGACGAGGACGCCGTCGAAGAGGCCGACGAGGACGAGGACCCCTACGAGGCGTTCCGCCTCGAGCTGCGCACCCTGCCGGGCAAGTGGTACGTCATCCACTCGTACGCCGGTTTCGAGCGCAAGGTGAAGGCCAACATCGAGCAGCGCAAGTCGACGCTCGAGGTCGAGGAAGACATCTACCAGATCGAGGTCCCCATGGAGGACGTCGTCGAGATCAAGAACGGGCAGCGCAAGATGGTCACGCGCGTCCGGATCCCCGGCTACGTGCTCGTGCGCATGGAGCTCAACGAGGACACCTGGTCGGTCGTGCGTCACACGCCGGGCGTGACCGGCTTCGTGGGCAACGCGCACAACCCGACCCCGCTGCGCTTCGAAGAGGCCTTCAACATGCTGAAGAGCCTGGTCGAGGTCAAGGAGGTCGCCACCGCGAAGGGTGCCGCCAAGAAGGGCCAGCCCGCGGCCGCGCGCGTCATCGCCGAAGTCGACTTCGAGGTCGGCGAGACCATCACGATCAAGGAAGGCTCGTTCGCGGGCCTGCCCGGCACGATCAGCGAGATCAAGCCCGAGAGCGGCAAGCTCACGGTCCTCGTCTCGCTCTTCGAGCGCGAGACCCCGGTCGAGCTGTCGTTCGACCAGGTCACCAAGCTCTGACACAGACTTCCCGGGTATCGTCCCGGGGGAACCGCTGCCCGGAGATGCCGGGTGTGCGGGAGAACGGATGCCGTCAGGCATCCGCTCGATGAAAGGAAAGAAGAATGGCACCGAAGAAGAAGGTGACCGGCCTGATCAAGCTTCAGATCAACGCCGGTGCAGCCAACCCGGCGCCGCCGATCGGCCCCGCGCTCGGTCAGCATGGCGTCAACATCATGGAGTTCTGCAAGGCGTACAACGCCGCGACCGAGTCGCAGCGCGGCAACGTCATCCCCGTGGAGATCACCGTCTACGAGGACCGCAGCTTCACGTTCATCCTGAAGACCCCGCCGGCCGCTGAGCTCATCAAGAAGGCTGCGGGCGTCCAGAAGGGCTCGAAGACGCCTCACACGGTCAAGGTCGCCAAGCTCACCAAGGAGCAGGTGCGCCAGATCGCCGAGACGAAGATGCCCGACCTGAACGCGAACGACATCGAGGCCGCCTCGCTGATCATCGCCGGCACCGCCCGTTCCATGGGCATCACGGTCGAGGACTGAGGGGAATAACGACTATGGCTACCAAGTCCAAGGCCTTCCAGGCTGCTGCCGCCAAGATCGAGGCGGACAAGTTCTACACCCCGACCGAGGCTGTCGCCCTCGCGAAGGAGACCGGTTCGGCGAAGTTCGACTCGACCGTCGAGGTCGCGCTCAAGCTCTCGGTCGACCCCCGCAAGGCGGACCAGATGGTGCGCGGCACCGTCATCCTCCCGCACGGCACCGGCAAGACCGCCCGTGTCATCGTGTTCGCGACGGGTCCGGCCGCTGAGGCCGCGATCGCCGCGGGTGCGGACGAGGTCGGCGGCGCCGAGCTCATCGAGAAGGTCGCCGGCGGCTGGACCGCGTTCGACGCGGCCGTCTCGACGCCCGAGCTCATGGGCCAGGTCGGTCGTCTGGGTAAGGTGCTCGGCCCCCGCGGCCTCATGCCCAACCCCAAGACCGGCACCGTGACCCCCAACCCGGCCAAGGCCGTGGAGGAGATCAAGGGCGGCAAGATCGAGTTCCGCGTCGACAAGCACGCCAACGTGCACTTCGTCGTGGGCAAGGCGTCGTTCTCGGCCGACCAGCTCGACGAGAACCTCAAGGCCGCGCTCGAAGAGATCGTGCGTCTGAAGCCCTCGAGCTCGAAGGGCCGTTACATCCAGAAGGGCGCCGTGTCGACCACGTTCGGCCCCGGCATCCCGCTGGACGTCAACACGCTCGTCTGACGCGAAGCATTCCGCACGAAGCCCCCGACCGGTCCGCCGGTCGGGGGCTTCGTCGTCCGCCGGGCCCGGAGTAGCGTCGGAGGCATGGCCGATACACTGCAGCAGCTCCTCGGAATCGACGCGCCGATCGTTCTCGGCCCGTTCGGGGGGCTGTCGTCGATCGAGCTCACCGCGACGGTGAGCGACCAGGGCGGCCTCGGCTCGTACGGCCTGTACGGCTATGACGCCGACCGCATCAGCGACACCGTCGCCGCGCTGCGGACGACCACGTCGCGCCCGTTCGCCGTGAATCTCTGGCTGCCGACGGGCGACGAGGTCTCGCCGGGCGACGTCGACCTGGCACCGGCGCTCGCGGCCGTCGCGCCCCTGTACGAGGCGCTCGGGATCCCGGTGCCGCAGCCTCCGGTCGAGTTCCTTCCCGATGTCGCCTCGCAGCTGACGGCGGTGATGGATGCCGCCCCCGCCGTGCTGAGCCTCGTCTACGGTGTGCCCGATCATCGCCTGGTCGAAGCGGCGCACAGCCGTGGTATCCGGATCCTCGGGACGGCGACGACGGTCGCCGAGGCTGTCGAACTGGATGCCGCCGGTGTGGACGCGATCGTCGCCACCGGGGCTGAGGCGGCGGGCCACCGGGTGTCGTTCCTGCAGCCGGCCGAGGCGTCGCTCGTCGGCACCTTCGCCCTCGTGCCGCAGGTCGTCGATGCCGTGGGCGTGCCGGTGATCGCCGCCGGCGGCATCGCGGACCGCCGGGGCGTCGCCGCGGCCTTCGCGCTGGGCGCGTCAGGCGTGCAGGTCGGCACGGCGTTCTTGCGCACCCGGCAGTCCGCCGCGACCGAGGCCCACCGGCAGGCGATCGCCGCAGCGACCGACACCTCGACGGTGCTCACCAGGGCGATGAGCGGGCGGCTGGCCCGCGGCATCCCGAATCGCGCGATGCGCGCGATCGAGACCGCCGGGGTCATCTCGCCCTTCCCGGCGCAGAACTGGCTCACCGGGCAGTTCCGGGCCGAGGCGGGGCGTCGCGGCGAGGGTGAGCTGGTGTCACTGTGGGCGGGCCAGGCAGCCGGTCTCGCGCCCAGCGACGACGCCACCGAGGTGTTCGCCGAGCTCGCGGCGGGGCTTCCGGCCTGAGAGCCCGGGCCGTCACGCCGTCGGGCGCACCTCGAAGCCGCGTGCGCCCGTGGGCGAGGCATCCGTCACCGCCGCGGACGCGACCTGTGCGCCGGGCGGGCCCGCAGCCATCCACGCGAGCACCTCGTCGACCTGACCGGGTGTGCCCTCGACCTCGGCCTCGACGGTGCCGTCGCGGCGGTTGCGCACCCAGCCCGCGGCGCCGGCCTCACGCGCCACCAGCTGCATCGTGTACCGGTAGCCGACGCCCTGCACCTCGCCGCCGACGATCACGTGCACGCGTCTCATGCCGCCATCTTGCCGCGGCACGGCGGTGCAGACCAGGATGCCGGTATGGGAACCGTCGACGAGTACCTCGAGAGCCTCGACCCCGATGACCGCGCCGTCGTCGCGCACGTGTTCGACGTCGTGCGTGCCGAGCTGCCCGATGTCGAACAGGGCAAGAGCTACGGGATGCCGGCGCTGCTGTACCGAGGCAAGGCGCTCATCGCGGTCATGCGCACGAAGAAGCACATCGGCGTGTACCCGTTCAGCGGGCGCGTGCCCGACGTGGTGGCCGCCGGGCTGCCCGATGCCGAGCGCGCGGGCTTCGAGCACGACAAGGGCACCATCCGCTTCCAGCCCGACGCGCCGCTGCCCGATGCCACGATCCGCGCGATCGTGGCCGCGCGGGTCGCCGAGATCGAGGACCCATCGCTCCGCAAGGCGTGAGCCCTCACCCCGCGTTCGGCAGCACGAGCGAGACGCCGAGCGCGATCATCACGACCGCGATCACCGCGTCGAGGATGCGCCAGGCCCGTGGCGTCGACAGCCAGCGCCCGAGCAGCCGCGCCCCGAACGCGAGAGCGAAGAACCAGACCGCGCTGGCCGCCATCGCCCCGGCGGCGAAGATCCACCGGTCCGCGCCGTGCGTGTTCGCCACAGTGCCGAGCAGGAACACGGTGTCGAGATACACGTGCGGGTTGAGCCAGGTGAGCGCCAGGCACGTCAGCACGACAGGAGCCGGCCGCGTCCGTGTCGCGACGCCCGTCGATGCTCTGCCGGATGCTGCCGCCCCCGGTCCCGCGGAGCCCCCCAGCCCTTCGCCGGACGGGCGCCACGCGCGCCGCGCGGCGAGCAGGCCGTAGGCGACCAGGAACAGTGCGCCCGCCCAGCGCACGACGCCCACGAGCCACGGCACCGCCTGCAGGACGAGTCCGATGCCCGAGACGCCCAGGACGATCAGCACGGCATCCGACGCGGCACAGATCGCGGCGACGACGAACACGTGCTCGCGGCGCAGCCCCTGGCGCAGCACGAAGAGGTTCTGCGCGCCGATGGCGACGATGAGCGAGAGGCCGAGACCGAGACCGGCGGCGAGGGGCGTGAGCACTCCTCGACGGTAGGGCGGGCGGCATCCGCAGTCCAGCTCATGATTCTTCAGTAGCATTAGCTCTGCTTATGTCGCGGATCCCGTTCGAGCTCGCCGAGACCCTCGCCGCCGTCGTCGACGAGGGCACGCTCGACGCCGCCGCGCGACGGCTGCATGTGACGCCGTCGGCGGTGAGCCAGCGCATCAAGACCCTCGAGGATCAGCTCGGCAGGCTCGTGCTGGTGCGCTCCAAGCCGGTCCGCGCGACCGAGGCCGGTGCCGCGATCGTGCGGCTGGCGCGGCAGGCCGCGCTGCTCGAGCACGACACGCTCGCCGCGCTCGGGGACGGCCCGGCCGACGGCTCCCTCATGCGCGTGCCGCTCGCCGTGAACGCGGACTCCCTCGGCACGTGGTTCCTGGAACCGCTCGCACGGCTGGGGCGGCGGCATCCCGTCGTCTTCGACCTGCACCGCGACGATCAGGACTTCACTGCGGGGCTGCTGGAATCGGGGACGGTGATGGGCGCGGTCACGTCGCGCGCCGGCGCGCTGAGCGGATGCCTCGTCTCGGTGCTCGGGGCGATGCGCTATGAGGCGGTCGCGACGCCCGCGTTCGCGGCGCACTGGCTCGGCGGCGAACGGGCCGTCGATCTGGCTGCGGCGCCCCTCGTGGACTTCGACCGCCGCGACGACCTGCAGAACGCGTGGCTCCTCGCGCAGGGCGTGGATCCGGCGCGACCGCCGCGGCACTACGTGCCGGCGTCGAACGACTTCGCGACCGCGACGATCCTCGGTCTCGGGTGGGCGATGCTGCCGCGGCTGCAGTCGCAGGACGCCCTCGATGCCGGCGAGCTGGTGCTGCTCGGCGGCGATCCGGTCGACGTGGTGCTGCACTGGCAGCAGTGGAACCTGCGCTCGCCGCTGCTCGACGCGATCGCCGACGAGATCGTCGCCGAGGGGCGGCGTGTCCTCGCGCCCGTCGACTGACGGGCAGCCTCAGCCGGTCGCGACCTGCAGCACGATCTTGCCGCGTGTGTGGCCGAGCTCGAGCTCGCGATGGGCGGATGCCGCGTCGCCCAGGTCGAACACCCGGTCGATGTAGACCTGCACGGCGCCCGAGTCGAGCAGCCGGGCGATCGTCGCGAGCGCGCCGCCGTCGGGCACGACCTTGTACGAGGTCGCGCGGACGCCCGCCTCGTCCGCCGCCTCGGCGTACCCCTGCCACGAGCCGGTCGGGACGACGGCGTACAGCCCGCCGGGCCGGAGCACCTTCAGCGAACGCGTGCCGGTGTCGCCGTGCACGTTGCCGACCAGATCGATCACCACGTCGACGTCGGCGACCACGTCTTCGAACCGCGTCGTGGTGTGGTCGATCACCACCGCGGCGCCGAGCTCACGCACCCACGACGCGTTGCGCCCCGACGCGGTGGCGGTCACATGAGCGCCGAAGTACGCCGCGAACTGCACAGCGAAGTGACCGACACCGCCGCTGGCCGCATGGATCAGGATGCGCTGGCCCTCGTGCGCGTGGGCGGTCTCGACCACGAGCCCCCACGCGGTCAGTGCGGCCAGCGGCACGCCCGCCGCCTCGACGTGCGACAGCGCCGCCGGCTTGCGCGCGACCGACAGCGTCGGCACGACGACGTACTCGGCATAGGTGCCGCCGGTGCGCGGGAACGACGCCATGCCGAACACCGGCGTCCCGGGCGGGAGCGGATGCGCCTCGTACGGGCTCTTCACCACGACGCCGCTGAAGTCGTACCCGAGAGTCGCGGGGAACGGGGTCGACGCCGAGACGCCGGCCCCGGCTCGTGTCTTCGCGTCGATCGGGTTGATCCCTGCGGCCACGACACGCACGAGCAGTTCGCTCAGCACAGGCGCCGGGACGGGGACGGATGCCGCACCCAGTGCGTCCGGACCGCCCGGGGCCTCGACGACCATCGCCCGCATCTCGGCGGGCGGCGCGGAGACCGGCTCGAGCGGCGGTGCCGACGTCGATCGCAGCGACCTGATCCTCATCGCGAACTCCCTCCGCGGGCGTGCCGCCGTCGGCACGGACAAAACCCGGTGACCCCAGTCAACAGCGCGTTCGTCTCGCCCGTGTTACGCGGGCGCTACCGCTGCGCGACGCCGGGCCCGGAAGATGGGGAACACTGGAGGGATGCCGATCGCCCACACCGTCGTCTTCCGCCTCGTCCACGCACCCGGCTCGCCGGAGGAGGGCGCGTTCCTCGACGACGCGTGGCAGGCGCTGACGTCGATCCCCGGTGTCGAGGACTTCCGGATCAGCCGGCAGGTGAGTGCGAAGAGCGAGCTGGCGTTCCAGTTCGCCATGGTGTTCGCCGACCAGGCCGCCTACGACGCGTACAACGGGCATCCGGCCCACGTCGCGTTCGTCGCGGAGCGCTGGGTGCCCGAGGTCGCCGCGTTCCAGGAGTACGACTTCGTCGCGGTCCGCGGCTGACGCCACGGCCGCCCGGCGAGGTGTGCGGAGCCCGTCAGGCTGCGGTGTGAGTGCATCAGGCCCGTGCTGCGCGCACCTCCACAGCCGCCGGTGACAGCACCTGGTGCGTGACCATGATCGCCGCCCCGAGCACACCGGCCGTCTCGCCGGCCTGCGACTGGACGATGCCGAGGTGCTGCGTCGCGAGCGGGATCGAGCGGCGGTACACGACCTCGCGCACCCCTGCGAGCAGATGCTCCCCGGCCCGCGCGACGCTCCCGCCGATGACGATGACCGAGGGGTTGAGCATGTTCACGACTGTCGCCAGCACTTCGCCGACCTCGCGTCCGGCCTGGCGAGTGGCCGTGATCGCGGCGGGGTGCCCCGTCCGCACGAGCGTGACGACGTCTGAGCTGCCGGCGGCGTCGATGCCCTGCGCGCGCAGGTCGGCGGCGATCGCGGTGCCGCTCGCGATCGCCTCGAGGTCGCGTTGATCGCCGGGAGGCCGCGGCGAGTCGTGGCTGAAGGGCACCTGCACGTGACCCATGTCGCCGGCCGATCCCTGGGCGCCGCGCTGCAGCGTCCCGCCGGAGATGATCCCCGCGCCGATGCCCGTCGACACCTTGACGAAGATGAGGTCTGAGACGCCGGGCCAGCTGAGCGCCTGCTCGCCGAGCGCGAGGATGTTCACATCGTTGTCGACGAGGACCGGCACATCGAACGTGCGCTGCACGTAGTGCGGCACGTCGAAGCGGTCCCAGCCCGGCATGATCGGCGGATTCGTCGGTCGGCCGGTGGAGTGCTCGACCGGGCCCGGTACGCCGATGCCCACCCCGACGACGCGCGCCGGGTCGATTCCCTTGTGCTGCAGGAGCGCGTTCGCCTCAGCGATCACGCCGTCGAGCACGGCTTCGGGGCCGTCCGAGATGTCGAGCGGGTGCGTGTCGGCCGAGAGGATGTCGGCCGCGAGGTCGGCGATCGCCACCGTGGCGTGGGTGGCGCCCAGATCCACGGCGATGATCACCCCTGCCAGGGGGTTGAAGGCCACGCGCGCGGGAGGGCGCCCGCCGGTCGACGCGGCTTCGCCGGCGGGACGCACCAGACCGGCGGCCAGCAGGGCGTCGACGCGGCCCGACACGGTGGAGCGGGCGAGCCCGGTGAGCGTGGCGAGCTCGGCCTTCGTGCGCGCGCGACCGTCGCGGAGGATCTGGAAGATCTCACCCGCGCCGGTGCCGACGGCGGTCCCGGCGCTGCGCACTGCATCGACCATGGCGACAGTAAAGCACAAGCCTTCTGGCTGCTCGGGTGCCGACTTAACATCACGACAAGATCACTTTTGACGGCGCACTAGCAAAAGTCGTTCGCTCCATGCCATGATCACCGCATGACTACGGAAGTCATCGACATCGTCGTCGATACCGTCCGCACGGGGTTCGTGGGTGGCGGGTTCATGACGCGAGTCCACGC
This sequence comes from Microbacterium jejuense, assembly GCF_039544225.1. Lineage (NCBI taxonomy): Bacteria > Bacillati > Actinomycetota > Actinomycetes > Micrococcales > Microbacteriaceae > Microbacterium > Microbacterium jejuense. The sequence continues at coordinate 97,010 of NZ_BAABLG010000008.1, read as the reverse complement.
CGCCGCGGCCCGGCGCGCGGGAGCCGCTCTGACCGCCGTGGCGTCTTCGAGCCCTTCGCGCGCTCAGCTCGTGGCGCAGGAGCTCGGGGTGGCGCGCGTCGAGGACGATGCCGCACGCGTGATCGGGGCGCCAGATGTCGACGTGGTCCACATCTGCACCCCCAATGCGACTCATGCCCCGCTGGCGGCCGCCGCGCTCGCCGCAGGAAAGCACGTCGTGTGCGAGAAGCCCCTCGCGATCTCGGCCGCTGATGCGCGGGCACTCGTGCGCGCCGCCGACGACGCCGGCGTCGTCGCCGCCGTGCCCTTCGTGTACCGGTATCACCCGCTGGTGCGCGAGGCCCGCGCGCGAGCGGCGTCCGGCGGGGTCGGCGCGCTCCTCACGCTGGAGGCGTCGTATCTGCAGGACTGGATGCTGCGCCGCGACGACGACGACTGGCGGGCGGATGCCGCAGCCGGGGGCCCGTCGCGCGCCTTCGCCGACATCGGCTCCCACCTGTGCGATCTGGTCGAGTTCGTCACCGGCGAGCGGATCGTGCGCCTGGCCGCACGGACCCGCCGGGTGTACGACGAGCGCGCGGGACGCCCGGTGTCGAACGAAGACCTCGCCGCGCTCCTCGTCGAGACCGGGTCGGGGGCTCTCGGCACCCTGCTCGTCTCGCAGATGGCGCCCGGTCGCAAGAACGCGCTCGTGATCGAGCTGCACGGCACGCGGCGCAGCATCCGCTTCGAGCAGGAGCGGCCCGAGGAGCTGTGGATCGGCGCGCGCAAGGCGTCGCGGCTGCTGCTGCGCGACCCCGCCACCGCTGCGCCCGACTCCGCCCGCCTGCAACGGCTTCCGGCGGGGCATCCGATGGGCTACCAGGACGCGTTCGACGGCTTCGTCGCCGACGTGTACGCGGCGATCGCCGGTGCATCGCCCGAGGGGATGCCGACCTTCGCCGACGGGCTGCGCGCGGCGGTGCTCACCGAAGCCGTGCTGGAAGCATCCGCATCCCGGACCTGGATCGAGGTTCCCGCATGACCGACACGATGCTCGCCGACACTCCCGTGCCCGCCGACGGCCCCGACGTCGTGCTGCGGGCCCTCGGCATCTCGAAGTCGTTCTTCGGGGTCCGCGTGCTCTCGGAGATCGACTTCGACGTCCGCCGCGGCGAGGTGCACGGGCTGGTCGGCGAGAACGGTGCCGGCAAGTCCACGCTGATGAAGGTGCTCGCCGGCGTCCACCATGCCGATGCCGGCACGGTGGAGTTCGAGGGGCGGGCGGTGTCGTTCGCGCACCCGCGTCAGGCGATGGATGCCGGACTGGTCACGGTGTTCCAGGAGTTCAACCTGCTGCCGGAGCGCACTGTCGCCCAGAACGTGTACCTCGGCCGCGAGCCGCGCCGCGCCGGCTTCGTCGACAAGAAGGGCATGGAGCGGCGCACCCGTGACCTGCTCGAGAGCCTCGGCGTGGCCTTCATCGAACCGGGCTCGCGCGTCGGCTCGCTCACGGTCGCCGAGCAGCAGATCGTCGAGATCGTCAAGGCGCTGTCGTTCGAGGCGCGCGTGATCTCGATGGACGAGCCGACGGCGGCGCTCAGCGACCACGAGGTCGAGCTGCTCTACGCCATCATCCGCAAGCTCACGGCGCGCGGGGTCGCCGTCATCTACGTCTCGCACCGGCTGAAAGAGATCTTCGACCTGTGCGACAGGATCACGATCCTGAAGGACGGATCGCTGGTGTCGACGGATGCCGCCGCCGACCTGACCGACGCCGAGCTGGTGCGCCGCATGGTCGGCCGTCCGCTGCAGTCCTACTTCCCGCCGGCGGTGCCCGGCACTGTCGTCGCAGAGCCGAGGCTCGAGCTCTCGGGCTGCGGCAACCAGTTCGTCGACGACGTGTCGCTGACGCTCCGCGCCGGCGAGATCGTCAGCGTGGCGGGCCTGCAGGGCTCCGGGCGGACCGAACTGGTCGAAGGCGTCTTCGGCGTCAACGGCTTCACCCGTGGCCGGATGAGCGTCGACGGACGACCGGCGCGCTTCACCAGCCCCCGGGCGGCGGTCCGGGCAGGGCTCGCGCTCGTCACGGAGGATCGCAAGGCGCACGGTCTCGCCCTCGGCCAGTCGGTGCTCGACAACTCGCTGCTGGTCGTCCGCAGCGTGTTCGCGGGTCGCACCGGTTCCTCCCGCAGGCGCGTGCCCGGCATCCTGAGCTCCCTCGAGGTGTCCTCGCGCGGCGTCGACCAGGAGGTCAGGTTCCTCTCCGGCGGCAATCAGCAGAAGGTCGTCCTCGCGAAGTGGCTGGTCACCGACCCGCAGATCGTCCTGTTCGACGAGCCGACGCGCGGCATCGACGTGGGAGCCAAGGTCGCCGTGTACCAGCTGATGCGGCAGCTCGCCGCCGAGGGCAAGGCCGTGCTCATGGTCTCGAGCGAACTGCCCGAGGTGATCGGCATGAGCGACCGCATCCTGGTGATGCGCGACGGCGAACTCGTCGCCGAGCTGCCCGCCGGCGCGGCCGAGCACGAGGTGCTTGCGGCGGCGACAGGATCGGCCCCGGAGGCGCCCGCCGATACGCGGCCCGAGGACGAGGGGGGCTGGGCATGAAGCGCATCCGTGTCGACTCGACGGTCATCGTGCTCGGCATCCTGATCCTCGTCATCGTGGTCGGGGCGGTCCTCGTGGCCACCGTGGGGCGCAGCTTCTTCAGCCCGGGCAACATCCGCGACATCCTCACCGGCATGAGCGTGCTCGGTCTGGTCGCGATCGGGCAGACCCTCGTGATCCTGGGCGCGTCGCTCGACCTGTCGGTGACCTATGTCATCAGCCTCGCGAGCCTCATCGCGGCGACGACGATGAACGGGAACGCCGCGAACATCCCCTGGGCGGTCACCCTCACGCTGCTCGTCTGCGCGGCGATCGGCCTCGTCAACGGCCTCATCGTGACGGTGCTCAGGGTCAACGGCTTCATCGCGACCCTGGGCGTCGGGCTGATCCTCCAGGGGGTGCTGAACACGAACTTCCAGGGGAGCGCAGGCGCGGTGCCGTGGGCGTTCCAGCTCATCGGGGCGACGGGCGTCGGCCCGATCCCGGTGTCGACCCTCATCATGATCGCGCTCGCGGTCGTGGTGTGGCTGCTCCTGGATCGCACGCGGACCGGCGCCCACCTGTTCGCGGTCGGCGGCGACCCCGAGGTGGCGCGTCTGTCGGGCGTCCGCACGCGTCCGCCGCTCATCGCGGCGCACGTGCTGTGCTCGGTGTTCGCGGGGCTCGCGGGACTGCTGCTGGCGAGCCGGCTCGGCGTCGGGAGCCCGACCGTCGGCCAGCAGGGCGGCTACGCGCTGCTGTCGATCGCGGCGGTGGTGCTCGGCGGAACCCTGCTGCTCGGCGGCCGCGGCTCGGTGTGGGGCACGATCGGCGGCGTCGCGATCTTCGCCGTCGTAGACAACGTCATGAGCGTGATGCAGGTCAACCCGTTCCTCAAGGACGTCGTCCGCGGTGTGGTGATCGTCGCGGCCGTCGCCGTCTACAGCCGTCGTGCAATCGTGCGTCGTCGCAGCCGGTTCGGCCCGGGCGGGACGAGGACCGGAGGAGATGCCACGGCAGCGGCCGCCGCGCCGGCCATGGTGGCGGCATCCCGAGCCCTCGAGGCCGAGGCCGATGCCACCCCGGACGCCCCCGCAGCGCAAGGAGGTGCGCGATGAGGTTCCTGAAGGCGCTCGTCAGCCCGCGCGGCGCGGTGTTCCTGCTGCTGGTGATCCTGCTCGTCGCCGTGATGCTGCTCAACCCCGCCTTCGCCGAGCCCGGCCAGATCATGCGCTACATCCAGCGCGTGGCCCCCGTCGCGATCGTCGCGATCGGACAGTACTTCGTGATCGTCGCGGGGGAGTTCGACCTGTCGCAGGGCTCGCTCATCACCGCGCAGGTGATCGTCGCGGGCAACCTCGTCGGTCAGGACGACTCGCGCACCGTGCCGGTGCTGTGCCTGATGGTCGTGCTGGGCCTGTTCGTGGGGCTGGTCAACGGTCTGCTCACGACGCTGCTGAAGGTGCCGTCGTTCATCGTGACCCTCGGCATGATGCTCGCGCTGCTCGGCCTGGTGCTGTGGTGGACCGGCGGCGCGGCCACGGGCAACCCCGCCGACAGCTTCCGCCAGATCGGCCGCGGCGGCCTGCGCGACCTCCCGGTCATCGACTTCCTGCCGTGGTCGGTGCTGGTGCTGGCGGTCTGGCTCGCGCTGGGCATCTGGATCACCAAGCGCCCGCTCGGCAAGCTGCTCATCGCGATCGGCGACAATGCGCGCGCGACCCGCTACTCGGGTGCCCGCGACTGGTGGATCACGACGCGCGCGTTCATGATCTCGTCGCTGTCGGCGACAGCGTCGGCGGTGCTGCTCGTCGGCTACGCGGGCGTGCACCCCTCGGTCGGCCGCGGCTACGAGTTCGTCGCGATCACCGCCGTGGTGCTGGGCGGCGTCGTGCTCGGCGGCGGACGCGGCTGGATCGTGGCGGCCGTCGCGGGGGCGTTCGTGCTCGAAGCGCTGTTCGTGCTGCTCAACATCGCCGGTGTGCCGTCGTCGCTGCGCGACGCGGTGCAGGGCGTCATCATCATCGCCGCCGTCGCGTACTCGGGCCTGGTGTTCCGGTCCCGCAGGCGCGGCGGCGCGCCACAGACCTCTCCCTCTCCGGGGAAGGAACCCGACGCGCCCGAGGGCGCCGAGGAGTCGTCCGCATCACCGGCCCTCGCAGGCGAGGGCGCCACACAGAACAGAGGAGACTAGCAATGCGACGATCAGTGAAGATCGCCACCACAGCGGTGGCGCTCGTCGGCCTCTTCGCCCTCGCAGGGTGTACGACCGATCCCAACGTGGCTCCGCCCGACTCGTCGGCCGCGCCGACCGACGACGGCGGCAGCGACGCCAACGAGTGGTTCGACCAGGAGCTGTTCGACACCCAGATGGCGCAGCGGGAGGTCGTTCCCGAGGGGCCTGAGGACGAGCCCTACCTGCAGCACATCGACGCCGAGATGATCGACACCTCGCAGTACGCGAGCACGGGCGCCAAGAAGGCGTGCTTCGCGAACGCGTCGATCTCGAACCCGTGGCGCCAGACCGGCTGGATCACGATGAACCAGCAGCTGAAGGTGCTGCAGGACGAGGGCGTCATCAGCGAGATGGAGACCCGCGACGCACAGGACAACGACGACACGCAGATCGCCGACATCGACTACTTCATCTCGGAGGGCAACTGCGACGTCTTCATCATCTCGCCCAACAGCACGGCGGCGATGACTCCGGCGGTCGAACGCGCGTGCGACACCGGCAAGCCCGTCATCGTGTTCGACCGTGGCGTGCAGACGGACTGCCCGGTGACGTTCATCCACCCGATCGGCGGCTTCGCGTGGGGCATCGACACCGCGCAGTTCCTCATCGACAACCTCGACGAGGGCGACAAGGTGGTCGGCCTGCGCATCCTTCCGGGCGTGGACGTGCTCGAACAGCGCTGGGCGGCTGCCGAGAAGATGTTCGCGGATGCCGGCATCGAAGCGGTGGACCACTTCACCGGCGCCGACCCGGCCGAGATCAAGAGCTTCATCTCGGACGAGCTCGCCAAGGGAGACGTCGACGGCATCTGGATGGATGCCGGTGACGGCGCCGTCGCCGCCATCGAGGCGTTCGAGGACGCCGGCGTCGACTACCCCGTCATGACGGGCGAGGACGAGATGAGCTTCCTGCGGAAGTGGAAGGAGACGGGTCTCACCGGCCTTGCTCCGGTGTACTCCAACTTCCAGTGGCGCACGCCGCTGCTGGCCGCGAAGATGATCTTCGCCGGCGAGCAGATCCCGAAGGAGTGGGTGCTGCCGCAGAACCCCATCACGGCCGAAGAGGTCGATGTATACCTCGAGGCCAATGACGGCATGCCCGACGGCCACTACGCGAAGTTCGGCGGCGAGAACCTGCCGGGCTACCCCGAGGTGTGGCAGCAGCGCCAGATCCCGTGATCCGCAGCGGGTCCCGCCCCCTCCTGGGGCGGGACCCGTCGCTCTCGAAAGGACCCGCATGCCGCACACGATCGGCGTCAACACCTGGGTGTGGACCTCGCCACTGACCGACGAGTCGCTGGCAGCGCTCGCCCCCAAGATCGCACGCATGGGCTTCGGGGCGATCGAACTGCCGCTCGAGAACGCGAGGGACTGGGATGCCGCCCGCACGCGTGACCTGCTCGACGAGCTGGACCTCGTGCCGGTCGTGATCGGCGCGATGGGTCCGGGGCGCTCTCTCGTGGACCGGGCCGGAAACGTCCCGGCCACCCAGGCGTATCTGCGCACCTGCCTCGCCGCGGCGCACGAGCTCGGAGCAGCGGTCGTCGCGGGCCCCTTCTACGCGCCGACCGGTGTGACGTGGCGCATGACGCCCGACGAGCGCACCGAGGTCGTCGCGCAGCTGCGCCGCAACCTCGGACCGCTCGCCGACGAGGCGGCCGCGGCCGGTATCGCGCTCGCCGTGGAACCGCTCAACCGCTACGAGACGAGCGTCATCAACACCGTCGAGCAGGGCCTCGACGCACTCGGACCGCTGTTCGGCCCCGGCCTCGGCCTGGCGCTGGACACCTACCACCTCAACATCGAGGAGAAGCGACCGGAATCCGCGGTGCGAGCCGCCGCGGGGCACATCGCTCACGTGCAGGTGTGCGGAAGCGACCGCGGAGCTGTCGGCGACGACCACACCGACTGGCCCGCGATGCTCGCGGCGCTGGACGACGCCGGCTATGACGGCATCCTGGGACTGGAGAGCTTCACCGGCGAGAACGCGACCATCGCCGTCGCCGCTTCGGTGTGGCGTCCGCTCGCGTCCAGCCAGGACGATCTCGCCGAGCGCTCACTGCGATATCTCACTGCGCTGGGGGCGTCGCGCTGACCACTACTGTCGACGTAACGCTGTCCGACTCGAGGAGGAGTCATGGCCGTGCATCCCGTCACCCTGTTCACCGGGCAGTGGGCAGACCTGCCGTTCGAGGAGGTCGCGCGGCTGGCCGCCTCGTGGGGCTACGACGGGCTGGAGATCGCGGCATCCGGCGATCATCTCGATCTGAAGCGCGCGGACGAGGACGACGACTACGTGGCCTCCCGGCGCGAGATCCTCGACCGCCACGGGCTGAAGGCGTTCGCTATCTCGAACCACCTCGCAGGTCAAGCGGTGTGCGATGCGCCGATCGACTTCCGGCACCAGGCGATCCTGCGCGACTACGTGTGGGGCGACGGGGATGCCGAAGGGGTGCGGCAGCGCGCCGCCGAAGACATGAAGCGGTCTGCGCGGGTGGCGCGCAAGCTCGGCATCGACGTCGTGGTGGGGTTCACGGGTTCGTCGATCTGGCCGTATCTCGCGATGTTCCCGCCCGTCCCGGCGACGGTGATCGAGGCCGGGTTCGAGGACTTCGCGGCCCGGTGGAACCCGATCATCGACGTGTTCGACGGCGAGGGGGTGCGGTTCGCGCACGAGGTGCACCCGAGCGAGATCGCGTACGACTACTGGAGCTCGGTGCGGGCGTTGGAGGCGATCGGGCACCGCGAGGCGTTCGGGTTCAACTGGGACCCGTCGCACATGATGTGGCAGAACATCGACCCCGTCGGGTTCATCTGGGACTTCCAGGACCGGATATACCACGTCGACTGCAAGGACACGCGGCTGCGCCCCCGCAACGGCCGGGCCGGGGTGCTCGGATCGCACCTTCCGTGGGGCGACCCGCGGCGCGGCTGGGACTTCGTGTCGACCGGGCACGGGGATGTGCCGTGGGAGGACGCGTTCCGCGCGCTGGATGCGACAGGCTACACGGGGCCGATCTCGATCGAGTGGGAGGACGCCGGCATGGACCGGCTCCACGGCGCCCCCGAAGCGCTCGCCTTCGTGCGGTCGCTGCTGTTCGACGCGCCGGCGGCGTCCTTCGACGCCGCCTTCCGCAACCAGTGACGGCCGTCAGTCGGCCGTGCGCGGCAGCTCGTCGGCGGTGAGGGCGTGCAGCAGCCGCGTCAGGTTGAGGATGTCGTCGATCGGCCACTCCTCCAGCGCGTCGACCAGCAGGTTCTCCTGCGGTGTGCGGGCCGCTTCGAGCCGCTCCAGTCCGAACGGCGTGGGCGAGAGCAGACTCGAGCGCCCGTCGGCGGGATCGGGGGTGCGCCGGATCAGCCCCAGGCCCTCCAGCTCGCGCACCGTGCGGCTGATCTGGCCCTTGTCGGCCATCAGGGACTCCGCGAGCCCCGACAGCGTGATGCTCTCGCGACGCACGATGGTCGTGAAGACCTTGTAGGCGCCGGGGAGCAGGCCCGGGCTCACCCGGTTCGCGTTCTCGGTGATGATCCGGCGGAAGCGGTTGATCAGCTCGCCGAACTCCGCCTCGAGGGCGCGCACCGCTTCGGTGCGCGCCGCTCGGGTGTCGTCGGAGATCATCGTGATCGACATTAGCGCCGGGAGCTGGATGCCTCGTCCGCCGGCTCGGCGCCGGGCGCGGCATCCTCGGCCGTCTCGTCGGCGTCGTTCGGCGCCAGCGTCTCCATGGCCTCGGCCGTGGTGACCGTCGCGAGGTCGGCCTCGCTCGCCTGCACGCGCTCGCTCGTCGTCATGCGGGTGAGCGGCTTGTTCGGCAGGAAGATGATCGCGATGAGGCTGATGACGGCCAGCGGCACGGCGATCAGGAACGAGTGGGCGATGGCCTGGGCGTAGATGTCCTCGACGATCACGCGGATCGCCTCGGGCAGCGACGACACCTGGGGGATGGTGCCGGACTGGAGCTGCTCGCCGATGGCGGCGCCCTTCGCGCCGAGCGTCATGATGGCCGCGACGATGTCGTCCTTGCGCTCGGTGAACAGGTTCGTCGCCGAGGTCGCAAGAGCCGCGCCCATCACCGAGACGCCGATGGTGCCGCCGAGGCTGCGGAAGAACGTGACTCCCGAGCTCGCGACGCCGATCTCCGACGGCTTGGAGGTGTTCTGCACGATGAGCACGAGGTTCTGCATCGTCATGCCGACGCCCGCACCCAGCAGGAACATGTACACCGAGACGAGCACGAAGTTCGTGTCGTAGTGGATCGTCGACAGCAGGTACGAGCCCGCGATCAGCAGCACGCCGCCCACGATCAGGTACGGCTTCCAGTGCCCGGTGCGGGTCACGAGACCGCCGATGACGATCGAGGCCAGCAGCAGGCCGGCGATCATCGGGATCGTCATGAGGCCGGCCTCGGTCGGCGTGGCCCCGCGCGCGAGCTGCATGTACTGGCTGAGGAACACCGACGTGCCGAACATCGCGATGCCGATCGAGATCGATGCGACCACCGCGAGGGTGAAGGTGCGGTTGCGGAACATCGTGAGCGGGACGAGCGGCTCCTTCGAGCGCAACTCGACGACGACGAACAGGATCGCCGCGACGAGGGCGCCGCCGACCATCAGGATCGTCTCGGTGCTCCACCAGTCGTAGTCCTTGCCCGCGTTGGTCACCCAGATGAGCAGCAGCGAGACGGCCGTCGACAGCAGCACGATGCCGAAGTAGTCGATGCGCGCCTTCTTCTTGGGGCGCGGCGGCAGGTGCAGCGTGCGCTGCATCATGATGAGCGCGGCCACGGCGAACGGCAGGGCGATGAAGAAGTTCCAGCGCCAGTCGATCGTGTCGGTGATGAATCCGCCGAGGAGCGGGCCGCCGACCGTGGCGACGGCCATGACGGCGCCGAACAGACCCATGTACCGGCCGCGCTCGCGGGGGCTGATGATGTCGGCCATGATGACCTGGCTGAGCGCTGCCAGACCGCCGGCGCCGATGCCCTGCACGGCGCGGAACGCGATGAGCGTGCCCGGCTCCTGCGAGAAGCCCGCGGCCGCGGTGGCGAGCACGAAGATCACGATGGCGATCTGGATGAGCAGCTTGCGGTTGAACAGGTCGGCGAGCTTGCCCCAGATCGGCGTCGAGATCGCCGTGGTCAGCAGGGTGGCGGTGACGACCCACGTGAAGGCGGCCTGGTCGCCGCCGAGGTCGTGGACGATGACGGGCAGCGAGGTCGACACGACGGTCGAGGCGAGCATCGACACGAACATGCCGAGCAGCAGACCGGTGAGAGCCTGCAGCACCTGACGGTGCCGGCGCTTCTCGTCGGTGCTGGTACTGCTGCCAGCGGCGGTGGCGGCGACGGTTCCGGTCGCCGAAGTGGACGTGGCCATAGGGGTCCTTCGTTTCAGGAGGGAAGGGATCTGCGGCGACGGTGACGCATGAAGTGGTTGATGAACATCAACAGTTGAGGAAAGTCAACGATACTCCCATGGTTGACGAACGTCAACCATTCCTCCCGGGGTGAGAGGCGAAGGTCAGTCGGCCAGCGCCAGTGCGCGGAAGGGCTCCTGCGGGGGAGCGGGCGGCTGCGGCATCTCCTCGGAACGCTGCCGCGCGCGGGTGTGACGCACGTAGAGCTCATCGATGAGCGCGGTCGCCAGGTGCACCAGCTTGGCGATCTCGACCTCGTCGCGATCGACCCAGGCGCAGCGCGGCTCGTCGCCGACGGGCACGAAGGCGTCGTGCTGCTCCCACGCGACGAGCGTGCGCTCGGCGCCCAGCACGTGCTGCTGCCACCACACCTGCCGCATGTAGGAGCGGGGGATGCTCCGCCACGCCTTGTTCGTCGTCTTGATCTCGGCGAGCGTCACGCGCCCCGCCGCGTCTACGGCGATGCCGTCGGGCGTGGCCAGGTGGCGCTTCTCGACGATCGCGTGGAAGAGCGCCGACGACGGCTGGATGCCGTGCGTGGCCGCGACCCAGCCGGCGATCTCGGGCTCGCGCGCCCGCCCGTGGGCGGTGTAGGCGTTGCCCGAGAAGCCGGAGCCCAGCAGCTTCGCATCCGCCGCGCGGGCGATGGCGTTCTCGCTCGTGAGCGTCGCGACGTCGGTCGCGGTGATCCCGCGGGAGCGTGCCCGCACCCACGCGACCCGGTCGCGCGAAT